>JALEMG010000064.1 GCA_022768375.1 Lentisphaeria bacterium | reverse complement strand
GGAAGGCAAGCAGTTGCTCATCATCGCCGAGGATGTCGAGGGCGAGGCGCTGGCCACGCTGGTCATCAACAGCATGCGCGGCATCCTCAAAGTCTGCGCGGTCAAGGCCCCGGGCTTCGGCGACCGCCGCAAGGCCATGCTGCAGGATATCGCCATCCTTACCGGCGGCACCTGCATCTCCGAGGACCTCGGACTGAAACTTGAGAACGTCACCACCGCCCAACTCGGCAGAGCCAAACGCATCACCGTGACCAAGGAAAACACCACCATCGTGGAAGGTTACGGTGCCAAGGACGCCATCATGGGCCGGATCGGTCAGATCCGCCGCGAGATCGAGACCACCACCAGTGACTACGACCGCGAGAAACTTCAGGAGCGTCTGGCGAAACTCGCCGGCGGCGTGGCCGTCATCAATGTCGGCGCCGCCACCGAAGTCGAGATGAAGGAGAAAAAGGACCGCGTGGATGATGCCCTGCACGCCACCCGCGCCGCGGTCGAGGAAGGCATCGTCGCCGGCGGCGGTGTCGCGCTCGTCCGTGCCGCCGCCGCCATCGCGGAGTTGAAACTCTCCGGCGATGAGGCCGTGGGCGCCGCCATCGTCGCCCGCGCCGCCGAGGAACCCCTCCGGCAACTCGCCATCAACGGCGGTTTCGAGGGCGGAGTCGTCGTCGAACGCGTCAAGGCCGCCAAAGGCGACATGGGCTTCAACGTGGCTACCGGCGAGTACGTCGACATGATCAAGGAAGGCATCCTCGATCCGACCAAAGTCACCCGGTCCGCGCTCCAGAACGCGGCTTCCGTCGCGGGTCTGCTGCTTACCACCGAGTGCCTCATCACCGACGTGAAAGAGGAAAAAGAACCCGCCGCGCCTCAGCCCGGCATGGGCGGCATGGGCGGCATGATGTAAAAACTTCTTTTTACGAGAAAAGAAGTTTTACAAGAAAAGCGGGATACGTTCCTTTCTTTTCCCGAAAAGAAAGGAACCAAAGAAAAGACACCGCATCGCTCCGCAGGTTTCCTGCGGGGCGTTTTTTATACCGGAAGCGACGAAAGAAAACAGGGCCCGGAATCTCCCATCCCCGGGCGCGGGCGGCCCGCGATCTCCGCAGCCGCGGCGGGTTGAGCCGCGTCGATACCGGGGGCGTTTCGGAGGCCGCGTCCGTCCCGGCGGCGGACGGCGGACCTTCTCCGTTTCCGTCCGTTTCCCCGATCCCCGCGCCCGAAACGCTTGTAAAACGCGGGGGACAGTGATATATTATGACGGTTGATTTTAACGAGAGGACAGTCGGTTATGCATAAGATCCTGCCGGTGCCGCTGGCGCTGCTTCTGCTGGCGATCGGGTGCGGACGCACCCCGATGCGGGAGATCTACCCGGCCGCGCTGCCGCCCCATCCGGCGGAGGACGAGGTCACGCGGAAGCGGGCGGAACAGTTGAAACAGGTGCTTTCTCCGCTGAAGATCCGGGGCGTGGCGATGTTTCCGAGCGCGTTTTTCAACCGGGGTCCCTTCTCCGACGGCGTGGTGATGGGGACGCTGAAACGGTGCGGCTTCAACCGGGTGTACTGCCACATCACCTCCGAGCAGGAGTTGAACGACCGGCTGCGGAAGTTCATCGTGAGCGCCAAAGCCGCCGGACTGTCGGTGGAGATCGCGTTTTCCCAGGTCGACTACTACCGCCGCTACCGGGGTAATCAGTTGATCCGCTGGGCGCTGATACAGTATCCCGGGCTGGTCGATGTCGCCCGCAAGACGGCGGAGTTTTCCCGGGACTTCCCGGAAAATTCCCGTCCCGACGGGGTAATGGTCCACATCGCCCCCGATCTTTACAACGGCAAGAACGCCGTGCGGATGTACGACCACCTCTACTGCTGGGCGGAGAACCGCTACGGCAAAGGCGGCGACAACGACCTGCTCATGCTCGAAGCGTACGAACAACTCCGGGCCATTGCCGCCATTCCCGGACTGCCGCCGCTGACGATCGCGTTCGCCGACTTTTTCCACGAGAAGGCCAAAGCGGGCGAGTTGAGCGTCGGCACGGTCGGGGACTTCGCAAAGGTATCCCCCCGTCTGGCCGTGCTGAACACCGCCAACCTCCCCTCGCGGATGTCGCGGAACGTCGCGGACGAACTGGCCGACGCCCCGCGGGGGTGTCATATCATCGCCGCCGTCCCGCTGGCCCATCACACTTCGGTGGACGCCGACCGGCTCCGCCGCCGCGACTGGAACGACTTCATCCGGGCGGTGAACGCGCTGGTCGATACCGCGAAGCGGGACGATAATTTCGCCGGGGTCATCCTCTCCCCGTTCTCCGTGGTCGAATACCTGTGGCTGGAGAAGTGACCATGCGCTGTCCCAAATGCGGCTGCAATGACGACAAAGTGATCGATTCCCGCGGCGTCAAGGACGGATTCGGCATCCGCCGCCGCCGGGAATGCACCAACTGCGCCTATCGCTTCACCACGCTGGAGAGCGTCATCCCGGATGAATTGAAGGTCGTCAAGCGGGACGGCACCCGGGAGGGATTCAACCCGGAGAAACTCCGCCTCGGCATCGACCACGCCTGCTACAAGCGCAACGTCTCCGGCGAGGAGATCGACCGGATGGTGGGCGAGATATCCTCCTCGCTCCAGCGGGACTTCAACAATGAGGTCTCCAGCGCCGAGATCGGCTCCCGGGTCATGGCGGCGCTGCGGCAGGTGGACGAGGTGGCGTTCGTCCGTTTCGCCTCGGTTTACCGCAAATTCACCGACGCGTCCGACTTCATCGACGAGATTCGGGAACTGAAAAAGTGAATTATCCGCGCTGTCAACTGCTTCCCGGCCGGGAAAAATCCCTGCTCCGCCGACATCCGTGGGTTTTCTCCGGCGCGCTGGCGGAGCCGGACGCCGCGTTCGCGCCGGGTGAAACGGTCCTGCTCTGCGCCGCCGACGGCACTCCGCTGGCGTCGGCCGCCTGGTCGCCGGAGTCCCAACTGCGCGCCCGGGTCTGGAGTTTCGATCCGGAGGAAGTGATCGACGCGGACTTTTTCCGCGCCCGGATCGCCCGGGCGACGGCATGGCGGCGGATGCTGGGTCTGCTGGACCCGGCGGGGGGCTGCCGACTGATCTATTCGGAGAGCGACGGACTGCCGGGGCTGATCGTGGACCGGTACGGCGAGTTCGCCGCGGCGCAGTTCACCGGGGCGGGGGCGGAACGCTTCCGCGACACCATCGCCGGATTATTGCTGGAACTGCCGTTTCTCCGCGGCGTTTACGAGCGTTCCGACGTTCCGGTCCGGGGCAAGGAGGGCCTGGCGGAGCGGCGCGGCATGCTGGCGGGAGAAAACATCCCCGCGGAAGTGGAGATCGTCGAGGAAGGTTTGACCTTCGCCGTAGACCTCCGGCACGGGCAGAAGACCGGGTTCTACTTCGACCTCCGCTCCGCCCGGAGCGTGGTGCGGCGCCGCGCCGCCGGGCGGCGGGTGCTCAACGTTTTCGCCTACACCGGCGGGTTCGCCGTCGCCGCGCTGGCGGGGGGAGCGGTCTCGGTGCTCAATGTGGACTCCTCCGCCCCGGCGCTGGCTCGGGCGGAGAAAAACCTGCGTCGGAACGGTTTCGCCTCGGGGTGGGAGAATTGCTGCGGCGACGCGTTCCGCATCCTGCGGGAACTGGACGGCGCGGGAGAAAAATTCGATCTGGTGATCCTCGACCCGCCCAAACTCATCCCGGGCAAAGCCGCGCTGCTTCGGGGCTGCCGGGGCTATCAGGACCTGGCCCGGCTGGGCTTCCGGCTGCTCGATCCCGGGGGGATGCTGGCCAACTTCTCCTGTTCCGGACTGATGACGGCGGAGTTGTTTCAGAAAATCACCGCCGACGCCGCGCTGGAGGCCGGGCGCGACGCCGCGGTCATCGCCCGCATGGAACAGGCCCCGGACCATCCGACGGCGCTGGCCGTCCCGGAGACGTTTTACCTCAAAGGACTGCTCTCCCGCGTGGAATAGGCGGTCAGCGAACTTCATCCCAACATAAGGCAGAACATCACATGAACCGCAGCGCCGTCTTTCTCATCCGCACCGAGGACCGGAAAGGTCTTTTGTCCGCGATTTCGGGGTTCTTCGCGGAACGGGACCTGAACATCCTGGAATGCCGGCAGTTTTCCGACGTGCTGGAGCATCAGTACTTCATGCGCGTGGCCGTGGAACTGCCCCCGGAACTCACCAAGGCGGAACTGGAGGCCCAGTTCGGACAACTGGCCGCCGAACTGCATCTCTCCTGCTCCGTCCACTACTCCGGCGAAGTGCGCAACGTGGCGGTCATGGTCTCCAAAGCCCGCCACTGTCTCTACGATCTGCTCACCGCCGCCGAGGAGAATCTGCTGGGCGGCGGCCGTGTCACTCTTGTCATCGGCAACCATCCCGAACTGGAGGAGGTGGCGGCCAAGTTTCAAGTTCCCTTCTACTGCTGTCCCATTTCCCGAAGCGGCGACCGGGCGCAGGAGGCCCGGGTCATGGAATTGATCGACCGGCACCGCATCGATCTGGTGGTGCTGGCCCGGTACATGCGGATATTGTCGGACGAGTTCATCCGCCGCTACCCGGAGAGGATCATCAACATCCACCACGCCTTCCTGCCCGCCTTCATGGGCGGCAACCCCTATCGGCGCGCGTGGGAGCGGGGAGTGAAAATGATCGGCGCCACCGCCCATTACGCCACGGCGGACCTGGACGAAGGCCCCATCATTGAGCAGGATGTGGAACGCATCACCCATGAAAGTCTCCCGGAAGACCTCCGGCAGCGGGGCCGGGACATCGAACGCCGGGTGCTGACCCGGGCGGTCCGGGCCCATCTGGAGCACCGGATCATCATTTCCGGTCACCGAACCATCGTCTTTTCCGCGTAGGAGACATCCCGGTCATGACCGAACGCAGGAACCCATTGCTTTTCCGGATCACCGGGACCGTGCTGACGCTTCTGGCATTTCTGCTGCCGCTGAAATTCGGCGGACTGGCGGTCATGCCGGAGGCCGGGGGGTTCTATCCGGCGGAATGGAGCAGTTGGTTCGTCGTCACGTTTCCGCCGCATTCGCTGGGGCTGATCTCCGGCGCGGTCCTCGCGCTGACGCTGGCATCGGCGCGGATTTCGACGGCGCGGCCGGCCGGGTTCATCCTCCTCTGGTGCGTCCTGCCGACGCTGGCGGCGCTGCCGGGTCTGCGGCACGGCTGGAGCGACGAATCGTGGGGGGAAGTGTCCAATCTGCTGGGCATCGGCGCATTCGTCGCGGCGGCGGCGCTTCAGACCGCCGCCGACGTCCGGTGGGGCAGGCGTTTTGCCGGAGCGTTTCTGCTGGGGGGGATGTTCTGTGCCGTGTACGGGGTGTACCAGTTTTGCTGGGGGATGGACGAACTGCGGGCGTTCACCGCCGAGCAGATCGCCGCCGGGGCGGACATCCCGGAAGCGATCCGGCGGAAACTGGCCGACCCCCGCATTTTCTCCACGATGGCGTCCTGCAACGCGCTGACGTCGCTGATGCTGATGCTGGTGCCGCCGGCGTGGTTCTGGGCCGGAGAGTGGGGGCGGAAGTTCACCCCCGAAGCGGTCTCCCGACGGGTGTTTCGGGCCGTGCTTTTCGGATTGATCCTGCTGAATCTGATCTTCGCCGCTTCCCGGGGCGCCCTGTTCTGTCTGGTCGGCGCGGGAGTGCTGGCGGTGTTTTCGCTTCCCGGTCCGCGGCCGGGGCTCCGCCTGACCGCGCTGGCGCTGGCGCTGGCGATCCTCGGCAGCGGATTGCTTTTCGCCGTCCGGTACGGCCGGGGGCTGGGTTCCATGACGGAGCGGGCCGACTATTTGCGCACCGCGGCGATCCTGACGGCGGAACATCCCCTCACCGGCGGCGGCTGGGGAGAATTCTTCCGCCGCCACATGACGATCAAGTATTCCGACATCGGCGAATCGGCCCGGGATCCGCATAACGTCGTGGCGGCGTTCGCTTCGCAGGCGGGAGTGCTTTCCGGCATGGCGATGCTGGCGGTCCTGCTCGTCCCGCCGGCCGGACTGTGGAAACGGCGGTTCGCGCCGGGGTTTCCGGCGGCGGTCTTCTGGAGCGGGGTGCTGTTCACACTGCATTCCCTGCTGGACTGCGACTGGCACGTCCCGGCGCTTCCGGCGGCCATGGGCATGCTTTACGCGGCGGCGTGGGCGGAAACGGACGATGCCCCGACGTTGCTCCGCCGCCGGGACAACTTCGCGCTGAAACTTCTGCTGGCGGCGCTGGCGCTGGCGGCGGCGGGAAGCAATCTGCACTACCTGCGGGGAGACATGGCGCTGGCCCAACTGAACGACCGGCTGCATCCCGCTTCGGCGGAACAGGCCGCCGCCGTCGCCAAATGGGATGTCGCGGCGCTCTTTCGCCGGGCCGAATCCCTGCGGCCCCGTTCGGCGGTGATCCGCCAGATGAAAGGCGACTGGCGCTGGCGCAACGCCGATCTCTCCGGCGCCGAAGCGTGCTATTTTCAGGCGCTGGCGCTGGACCCCCGCCGTCCCGGAGCGTGGGCTCGGCTGGCGCAGTTGGCCGCCGTGCGGGGCGACCGCGCCGAAGCGTACCGCCGCATGCGCCGGGCGCAGGAGATCTTTCCGAAAAATCCGCGCTACGACGCGGACAAATTCATGGCCGAGGTGAAACGATGAAGCGAAATTATGTGTTCGGTCCGGTGATGTCCCGGCGGCTGGGGGTCTCCCTCGGCGTCGATCTGGTTCCGCCCAAAACCTGCCCGCTGGACTGCATTTACTGCGAAGCCCGGGCCACCACCGATTTGACACTGGTCCGCCGGGAATACGTGCCCGTGGACGAGGTCATCGCGGAGTTGGACGCCGCGATGAAAAACGCCCCCATGCCGGATTACGTCACCTTTTCCGGCGCGGGGGAACCGACGCTCAACTCCCGCATCGGCGATGTCGTCGCCTTCGTGAAGACCAGTTACCCGCGGGCGAAACTCTGTCTGCTCACCAACGGTCTGCTGCTGGGCGACGCCGCGCTGCGGCGGGATCTCGCGGACGTGGATCTGGTGATCCCGTCGCTGGACGCTTCCTGCGAGGAGGAGTACCGGAAGATCAACCGTCCGATCGCGGGATCGACGCTGGCGCAACTGGTGACGGACCTCGCCGGGTTCGCCCGCGGATTCACCCGCCGCCTGGTGCTGGAACTTTTCATCGTCCCGGGCATCAACGACTCCCCGGCGAGCATCGCCCGCTTCGCGGAACACATCCGCCGCATCCGCCCCCATGCGGTGCAGTTGAATACCCTCGACCGCCCCGGCGTCGTCCCCGGTATCGCGGTCGCGCCGCCGGAGACGCTGGCCGCTTTCGCCGCCGCGCTCTCCCCGGTCTGCCCGGTGGAGACCATCCGGCCGCTCGCCGTCGGGAAACGGCACAGCATCTCCACTTCGCTGGAGGAGTCGCTTCTGGACATCATCCGCCACCGCCGCCTGACGCCGACCGGACTGGCCCTTGCCGCCGGCATTCCGGACCCCGAACTTGCCCCCATGCTGGAACGGCTGAAACAGCGCAACTGGCTCACCGTCGGACCGGACGGATGCTTCACCGTCGTGGAACAGCCGTAGCCCGCCGGAAAAAAACGGATTTTTTTTGATTGCACGGATTGCATTTCTCTCCAACCGGGGATAAATTCTGTGATTGCACGAGTAATCAAACCGTGAAAGGAAACCGGAGGAGCGAAAAATGCCGGTCACGCTGAAAGACCTTGCCATGCTGATCGGAGTCTCCCGACAGGCGGTGGCGGCCGCGCTGGAGGACGGCGGCAGCGGCAGCCGGGTTTCGGCCCGGACCCGGGAGAAAGTGCGGAAACTGGCCCGGGAACTCAATTATGTTCCCAACGCGGCGGCCCGGAAACTCCGGGGCGGGAGCGGCCGGACCGTGGGTATCCTCGCGTCGCCGGGCATGGCGCTGGCCAACGCGGTCTACGCCGAAGTATGCCAGATCCTGCGCTCCCGCGGCTACACCTGTCTGACCGTCGACCACGCCATGGGGGAACTGCCGACGCTGTGCCACCAGTTGAGCGCCTGCGGGGTGGACGGCATCGTCGTCATGGACGCCGGGGAAGTGCCGGGCAAGGCGCTGCGGCTGCCGGACCTGCCGATCGTTTTCTGCCGCGGCCGCGCCGGAGGCACGGATCTCGACGTGGACAAGGAGTTGACCGGCTGTCTGGCCACGGCCCATCTGCTGGCGCACGGCCATGAACGCGTCCACTACCTGACGGTCTCGACCGGACCCGGGACGAGCCTCCGTCAGCAGGGCTGGGCCCGGGCGCTGAAAGAGGCCGGGCGCACCGGCATGGTCATCGAACTGCGCAAACTCGACGGCAGTGCGGAGCGTCTGGACGCGCTGCTGAGACGGGAAAAGGCCACGGCGCTTTTCTGCTCCAACGACTTCATCGCCGGCAAGGTGATGCGGGTCCTGACGGACCGGAACTGGCGTATTCCGGACGACATTGCCGTCGTGGGCTGCGACGGCCACAGTTTCGTGGAATTCACCCGTCCGGCGCTCACCTCCGTCATCCAGCCGGTGCACGCGCTGGCGGAACGGTGCGCGGACATGCTGCTGGAGCGGATCGAACGGCGCATTCACGGCGTGATCCTGGAGGGCGCGGTCATCCCGCCCCGGCTGTGGATCGGCGGCAGTTGCGGCTGTCCGGACCGGAAGCCGGAGACCGTTTACCGGCTCGACACCACCGGCAATCTGGAAAAGGACTTCCGCTCGAATCTGAATTCATCCCTGTGGCCGGATTGACGGCCGCGGAAAAACGATCACCCCAAAATAAAGGAGAAGACAGGAGATCATGAAAGACAAACTCAAATTCGCCATCGTCGGCGCCGGTTCCCGGGGCGTGGGATGCTTCGGCAAACTGCTGACCCAGCGGGACGACTGCGTCATTCAGGCGATCTGCGACACCAATTCCTACCGGGCTCAGGTGGCGAAAGAGGACCTGAAGGTCGATGCGAACCTCTATCCCTCGGTGGAGGCGATGCTGAAAAGCGAAAAACCGGACGCCGCCGTCGTCACCACGCCCGACGCCGAACATGAGAAATGCGCCGTCGCGCTGCTCAACGCCGGGGTCAATGTCCTGATCGACAAACCGCTCTCCCCCAAACTCTCCGGCTGCAAAAACATCATCGCCGCCATGGAAAAGAGCGGCAAAATCGCCATGATGGGCTTCAACCTCCGCCATGCGATGACGCTGAAACGGCTGAAAAGCATCGTGGACGAGGGCGTGCTCGGCCGGATCATTCTCGTGGAAAACCGGGAATTCTATGTCGGCGGCCGTACTTACATGGCCCGGTGGAACGGCAAAAAATCCTTGAGCGGGGGGCTGTGGATCCACAAGGGCAGTCACGACTTCGACGTTTTCAACTGGCTTCTGGGCTTCCCCAAGCCGAAAAAGGTCTCCGCCTTCGCCGGGATGAGCGTTTTCACGCCGCAGAACTTCCCCTTTGAGATCAAGGATGGGGTCAAGCCCGGTCCCTGCTGCGAGGACTGCCCTTACGGTCCGCACGGCACCGATGTCTGCCGCGACAGCATGATCTACGAAGACCGCGCGTGGGGCAAGGAGGCACAGAAAGTGGACGGCTACGTCCGGGATTCCTGCATGTACATGTCCGACCTGAGCGTTCACGACAACGGATTCGCCATGGTGGAGTACGAGAACGGCGCCCGCGCCTGCCACATGGAGTGCTTCGTCACCGGGTTCCATGACCGTCTCTACACGGTGGTCGGGACGCTGGGCATCGCGCAGGTCAGTCTGACCAACCGCAAAATCACCGTCACCAAGCGATGGTCGAAAGAGCAGATCACCTACGAACTGCCGGAGGTCGACGGCGGCCATGAGGGGGCGGACCCGTCGCTGGTGGCCAGTTTTGTCAGCGCGCTCAAAGGCGAGAAAGTGCCTCAGGCTTCGCTGCGGGAGGGCATGCTCTCCACCGCCATCGCGGAAGCCGCCGAGTTGTCGCGGGCCGAGGAACGCACGGTTTTCATCGAACTGTGATCTTCCCGGCGACCGGCCGCATGTCCCGGGGCGTTTCGCGCGCCCCGGGCTTTTTTTTTGCGGCAACCGTCCGCAGGCCGCTCGCGGTCCGGTTGCGAGGGGATTCCAAGCCGGCCCCCGCTTTCTTCAGTTACTTTCTTTCGCATAAAGAAAGCAACGCAGTCGCCTTTTCTTGTCTTACTTCTTTTCCTGCGTGAAAAGAAGTAAGGAGTGGCAGGCGGCGGAGATGATGCCGCCTGCCGCCCCGCAGCCTTCTCCGGCGAGGTAGAGACGGGGGAGGGAACTTGCCCCGCTGACGGGGTCGCGGAGAAACCGGATCGGCGAGGAGACGCAACTTTCCACGCCGATGAAGCGTCCGCGGCGGATGAATCCGGGAACGCGGGCGTCGAAATCCCGGAGGGCGGCGTCCAGCGCGGCGAAAAGTTCCGCGGGGACGAGTTCGTCGATCCGGCCCGGCCTGATGCCGACGGCGGGGGAGCCGGCGCGGGAGGAGAGGCCGTCCCGCCGCCGGAGGAAGGCGGCGGCGTCCTGCGCCGGGAGCGTGTAGTCGCCGCCGCCGGAAACGAAGCAGGCGCGTTCCAAAGCGGCGATGCGTTCCCACGTTTCCTCCGGGCTGCCCAGTTCTCCCGGGGCGAAAGTGGCGATGAGGCAACTGTTGGCGAACTTCCCGTCCCGGGCGAAAAAACTCATCCCGTTGGTGGCGGAGCGGTGTTCCCACGCGGTGGCGTTGACGATCTCGCCGCCCGGACACATGCAGAAAGAGGCGACGTGACGGCGGGATCGCCGGCTGACGAGATGGTACTCCGCCGCGCCGAGGGCGGCTGGCCGGGGCATGCGGTACATCCGGAGGTCGATGAAGTCCTGCGGGTGTTCGATGCGGCAGCCGATCTGAAAGGGTTTGGGTTCCCACGCGGCGCGGCGGGTGAGATTGCGGACCAGTTCGCGGCCGCCGAGACCGGGGGCGATGAGGGTCAGCGGCGCGGTGATGGTTTCCCCGGAGGCGGTGACGACCCCGGCGCAGACGCCGGAGCGGACGGCGACGTCGACAACTTCGGTGTGAAAGAGAAACCGTCCGCCCCGCGCCTCGATGCGGCGGCGCAGATTGGCGGCGACGCGCCGGAGGGAATCGCTGCCGGCGTGGGCGCGGCTTTTCCAGCGGATCTCGTCGGGTGCGCCGCATTCGGCCATGATCTGCTTGACCCATCCGGCGCGGCGGTCTTTGATCCCGGTGTAAAGTTTGCCGTCGGAGAAGGTCCCTGCGCCGCCTTCGCCGACGAGCAGGTTGCTCGCCGGGTCCAGCGTCCGGGTGCGGAGAAAATTTTCACAGTCCGCCGTTCGTTCTTCGACCGGCGCGCCCCGGTCGAGGATGATCGGTTCGCAGCCTGATTCGGCCAGCAGCAGCGCGGCGTAGATGCCCGCCGGTCCGGTGCCGACGACGAGCGGGTGGCGCAGTGAAGCGAAACGCGGCGCCAGACGCGGAACTTCCGGGACGAACCCGGCGAAAAGTTCCGGCGGCGACGCGGGCACTCCGGCGGCTTCGACCCGCAGCGTCAGCAGGATTTTCGGCGCGCCCCGCCGGGAATCCACCGAGGCCGAGAGGATCTCCGCCTCCGATACCGCCGCGACGGGGACGCCGAGACGCTCCGCCGCGATCTCCCGGACTCGGCACTCCCATCCGCTTCCGAGCCGGACCGCGTCCAGAACCATGTCGGCCAGCAGAGTTCCCATACGCTTACCCCCGGGGATGGAATTTCCGGTGCACCGCCAGGATCCGGCTCCGGTCCACATGGGTGTACAGTTCGGTGGTGCCGATGTCGGCGTGCCCCAGCATCTCCTGAATGACCCGCAGGTCCGCGCCGTTGGCCAGCAGATGACTGGCGAAGGAGTGGCGCAGCGTGTGCGGATGGATGTTCTTGGTGATGCCGGCGCGCAGGGCGGCTTCCTTGAGGATGGCCCAGACCCGCTCCCGGTCGAGTTTGCGCCCGCGCCGGGAGACGAAAAGCCACGGCGACAGGGGAATGGCTTCCGTCAGTTCGATCCGCGCGCCGGTCAGGTAGGTCCGAAGCAGTTTCATCACCCGGGGCGCCGCCGGGACGATGCGTTCCTTGGCCCCCTTGCCCCGGACCCGGACCAGCAGATTCTCGAAATCGGCGTCCGCGACTTTGAGGGAGGTCAGTTCCGAGACCCGCAGGCCGGAGGCGTAGAGCAGATGGAGGATCGCCCGGTTGCGGACGTCCAGCGCTTCGCCCCGTTCCGGGAAGACCGCCAGCAGCGCGTCCACTTCCGCCTGCGAGAGACAGTCCGGCAGGATCCGCCACAGCCGGGGCGAATCCATCAGCAGCGTGGGATCGGCGGGGATCAGTTCCTCCGCCGTGAGATAGCCGAAAAAGAGCCGGATCGAAGTCAGGTGCCGCGCGACGGAGGACATCTCCATGCCGCGGTCGCGGAGGGAATCGAGGAAGTCCAGCAGACGCTCCCGGTCGCACCGCCGCCACGACGTCACCCCCGCTTCGGAAAGGAATTCCGCCAGCGCCAGCAGATCGGCGGCGTAGGCTTTGACCGTGTTGACGCTCAGCCCCCGCTCCACGGTGAGGTGTCGGACGAAACTGCGGACGGCGGATTCCATGGTATCAGTCCAGATTCAGCGCATCCAGCGCGCCCCACGGCGAGGCGCCGCCGGGAGCCGCGTCGGGAACGCAGGCGCATTCCTGCGTGTTGCGGTCGGCGCCGCACACCGGGCACAGTCCCCGGCAGTCCGGGCGGCACCTGGGATTCATCGGCAGTTCCAGCAGCAGTTCGGCGCGGACGTCCGAACCGACCTCCAACTCCTCCTGATCCCCGGTCAGTTCGAAGAACAGCCGCGGCTGCGCGGCCAGCGGCATGACGAATTCCCGGAGACAGAGCCCGCAGGTCGTCCGCAGGGTCGTCCGGCAGGTCCCGGAAAGCAGTACGCCGCCGGAAACGAGCCGGGCGGTCAGGCGGTATGCCACTTCGCCCGCGGGAGAAAAAAGGTCGTCCGGACCGAGTTCGAGAAATTCCGGCGGCAGCGTTCCCGTCAGCGTTACGGGGGCCTTCTCCAGAGCGGAAACGGAAAAGCGGATCATGAGGGACGGATCTCCGGGAAGTTCTCCTCGTCGCCGACGAACCGGGCGAACTTGCCCGCCACGTCCAGCACAGTCGTCGCCTCCGCTTCCGTGAGAGTGGCCAGAAAATTGCCGGTCAGCAGGCACAGGGCTTTTTCACACTGCTCGAAATGTTCGCGGATATCCCCGTCGACCCGCAGCAGCACCGCGCGCCGGTCCGCCGGATCGATCCGGCGGCGGACCGCCCCTTTGCGGACGAGGGTGTCCACCATCTCGCTGGCGGCGGCCGGGGTGACGTGAAGTTTCTCCGCCAGCACCTTCAACTGAACGCCGTCCGGAAATTCCAGATTCAGCGCGTAGAGCGTCCGGATCGTCCGCATCTGGTTCAGCGTGTAACGAAACAACTCCGGCGGGATCTGGCCGGAAAGGTACTCGTCGACCCGGCTTTCGGCGGTTCGGATCTCCCGGCGCAGGGTTTCGGCCTCGTTCCTCATGGCTGGTCCATTGACTTGTTTGGTCTCATCGACTTCATTCCGGGCATACAATACCACAAGTTCCGGGATTTTGCAAGCGGAAAACTTGACAAAACCCCCGGCGGATGCTATATTAGGCACCGTTGACGATCCAGATCGAGAGGAATCTTGGGTCCGCCGCCCGTCGGCCGACCTCGGGGGGAACCGTTTCCCGCCGAACCGTAAGGATTCCGCCCGGGCGCGCTTTTCGGGGATGCTGAGGTGTCTTCGAGGGGGGAGCATAGAGAGAGGGAGCGCGTGCCGGAGCCGGTGTCTTTGCCGATGGTTCAGCGGTGACGTTGAGATCAGGGCAGAATTAAGCCATAGTATATAGAACGAGGGTTTAAGCATGACAACGGCAGAATCGACGCATATCTGCGTGTACTCGGGCTGCGGACATCCGCAACTTTCCCAGAACATCGCCAACTACCTTGGCATCGGCCTCGGCAAGGTCCACATCACCCATTTCCCCGACAGCGAGATTTTCGTGCAGTTCGAGGAAAATGTCCGCCGCGCCGACGCGTTCCTGATCCAGCCGACCTGCGCCCCGGCCAACGAGAATCTGATGGAACTGCTCATCATGATCGACGCCGCCCGGCGCGCGTCCGCCGCCCGGATCACCGCCGTTCTGCCCTACTTCGGCTACGCCCGGCAGGACCGCAAGGACAAACCCCGGGTGCCCATCACCGCGAAACTGGTGGCCAATCTGCTGACCAGCGCCGGGGCCGACCGGATTCTGACGCTGGACCTCCATGCACAGCAGATCCAGGGCTTTTTCGACATCCCGGTGGATCATCTCTACGCCCGCCCGGTGCTGGTGCCCTATCTTAAAGAACTGATCGGCGACGACGGCGTCGTGGTCGCCCCTGACTCCGGGAGCGCGAAAATGGCCATGGCCTACGGCGACATGCTCAACGCGGGTTTCGCCGTGGTCACCAAGCGCCGGATCAACGCCACCACCGTCGCCTCCAGCCATTTGGTGGGCGATGTCAAGGACCGGGTCTGCGTCATTACCGACGACATGACCAGCACCGCCGGCACTCTCTGCGCCGCGGCGAGGATCCTCAAGACCCACGGCGCCGCCAAGGTCTACGCGGCGGTTTCCCACTGTCTGCTCAACCACATCGGGCATGAGAAACTGCTGGCCACCCCGGAGATCGAGCAGTTGGTGACCACCGACGCCGTTCCCAACATCGACACGCTGGGCGGCCGGATCAAGGTCATCAGCATCGCGCCGCTGCTCGGTGAAGCCATCCGCCGCATCCACGAGGGCAAATCGGTCTCCCCGCTGTTCTACACGGGGCACTGACCGCGCATATAGAAGTACGAAGGCAAACAACCGAAACATTTCTCCAAAATAAAGCGAAAGGAAATCCATGAGCAAAGTAGAGAATGTGATCGCGGCCCAGCCGCGGAACGAGTTCGGGGACAACGCGTCGCGCCGTCTCCGGAAATCCGGATTCACTCCGGCGGTCATCTACGGCCGCGGCAAGGAATCCGTTCCGGTCATGCTGAAGACCGAGGAGTGGCAGGTGGCCTCCGCCAAAGGCACCAACCTCTACACCGTGGTGTTGGAGGGCAAAAAGATCCCGGCGCTGGTCAAGGAAGTGCAGTTCAACCACCTCAAGAACTACGTGTACCACGTGGATTTTCAGGCGGTGGATATGACCGCCGAGATCCATGCCAGCGTGGCGCTGCACGCATTCGGCGAATGCTACGGCGCCTCCCACGGCGGGGTGCTGGAGCAGGAACTGCATGAACTGCCGGTGACCTGCCGCCCGGATGCGCTGCCCGATCTTATCAAGGTCGACGTGACCAAACTGCAGGTCGGAGAAGCGCTGACTGTCGGACAGTTGGTTCTGCCCGACGGGGTAAAGGTCCACGGGCTGGATCCCGAGGAGATCGTCTTCCACGTGGTCCGTCCGACCGAGGAGACGGAGCCGGAGGCCGGCGCCGCCGAGGGTGCCGCCGAGCCGGAAGCCATCAATGAGCAGAAAGCCGAGGCCCGGGCCGCGGAAAAGGAAAAAGCGAAAAAGTAAGGCTCCGTTCCGGGGCGGCGACGCTCCGAAGCGGGCAGGGTTGTTTGAAAAAAGGTCTGTGACGTTATGGCGGCGGCAACTGGCGGCGTAAAACTGATCGTCGGATTGGGAAATCCCGGTCCGGAATACGCTTCCAGCCGTCACAACGCGGGGTTCATGGTGATCGAGCGGCTGCTGGCGGGTGTGCTGCCGAGCGGCAGATTTCTTGAGAGCCATGCCGCCGACAGTCGGGTTTTCACCGGGAGGTACCGGAGCCGGATGCTGGTGCTGCAAATGCCCCTGACGTACATGAATCTGAGCGGGTGCGCCGTGGCTCCGCTGAGCCGGAGGCTGGGGATCGCCTCGGAGGAGATTCTGGTCGTCTCCGACGATTTGGATCTGCCGGTGGGACGGCTCCGGCTGCGCCGCGGCGGGTCCGACGGCGGCCACAACGGGCTGAAGTCCATCATCGCCGAACTCGGCGACGCCGGGTTTCAGCGGCTGCGGGTCGGCATCGGCCGGCCCGACGGCGGGAACGCCGTGGATTATGTCCTGTCCGGATTCTCCGGCGAGGAGGAAAAGACCTTTGATACAGCCCTGAACCGGGCGGCCGAAGCGGTGAAAACCGTTCTCGGCAGCGGCATGACGGCGGCGATGAACCGCTTCAACGCCGCGCCCGGAGACGAAACGGAAAACAAGCAGCCATAGGCATTCAAAAAAAGAGAGGTTTATTTTGAAAAAATACGAGTCTGTATTCATTCTGGACATCCGCAAAACGGATGACAACGGCGCGGCTTTCTGCAACGGTTTCGCGGAACTGATCAAGTCGCTGGGCGGCGAAGTCGAGAAAACCGTGGAAATGGGCCGGAAACAATTCACCTACGAGATCGACAAGCGTCGGGCGGGATTGTACTTCGACTTCATCTTCAATCTTGATCCGGCGAAACTGACCGCGATCCGCGAAAAGTATCGTCTGGACGGGCAGGTCCTGCGCAGCATGACGCTGATCTATGACCGTCCGGAAGGCGCGGAAAACGCCGAGCCCATCCGGTTTGAGTGATTCGCCGCATCCCCGTCCGGAAACAAGCAACTGAAAGAGAGGGACAACCATGGCATCGCTGAACAAAGTGTTTTTGCTGGGCAATTTGACCCGGGAGCCCGATCTGCGGGGCTTCCCCAACGGTCAGAGCGTTTGCGACCTGCGGGTGGCGGTCAGCCGCCGCTTCACCAGCAACGGTCAGGAACAGGAGGAGACCTGTTTCGTGGACGTGGTGGTCTGGGGCAAGGCCGCCGGCAACTGCCGTCAGTATCTCTCCAAAGGGTCGCAGGTGATGGTCGAGGGCCGGCTCCAGTTGGACACTTGGGAAGATCGCAACGGCGGCGGCCAGCGGTCGCGTCTGCGCGTGGTGGCGGAGAACATTCAGTTCATGAGCCGCCGCCGGGACGAAAATCAGAGCGGTTATCCGCAGGACGGCGGCTACGCGCAGCCGGGAGCCGGACAGGGCGGTTATGCGTCCGCGCCGGCGCCGCAGGCGGCACCCCCCCGGCGGGCGGCGGATGCTCCGCCGATGCCCGCGCCGGATTTCCCCGGGGACAACGGCGGGGCGCCGGAGGACGACATCCCGTTTTAAGGGGCGGGTATGAGACAAGTTTTTCAACAGCAACCATAATCAATTCAACCAAAAAGCAAGAGAGGATTCCCTATGCAGGGTCAGAAAAGACAGGGCGGACGCCGTCGCGCGGCCGCGAAACCCAAAGTTTGCCGCTTCTGTGAGGCAAAAGTCCGTTACATCGACTTCAAAGACGCCGAGACGCTGATGAAGTTCCAGACCGAGAAGGGCAAGATCATGCCGCGCCGGATCACCGGCAACTGCCTTGATCACCAGAAAATGCTGTCCATCGCGGTCAAGCGCGCCCGGATGCTCTCTCTGGTCTACTAATCAACGCAGAAGGAGTTATCACCATGGCTAATGTCAGTCTTATTCTGTTGGACGATGTGGAGAATCTCGGTCTGGCCGGGGACGAGGTGAAAGTCGCGCCCGGGTATGCCCGCAACTACCTGATCCCCAAAAAACTCGCCGCGAAATCCACCCCCGGCACCCTCCGGCTGATCGAGTCCCGCAAGGCCCAGATCGCCGCCCGCCGCGCCGCGGAACTGGAAAACGCCAAAGCCGTTGCCGCCAAACTGGCGGAGGTGGAGATTTCCATTGCCATGCAGGCGACCGAGGACGACCAGTTGTTCGGTTCGGTCACCTCCCGCATGGTGGCGGACGAACTGGCCGCGCAGGGCTTCGACATCGCCCACAGCCGGATCACCATTGATCCGCCGATCAAGACCCTCGGCAGTTTCGAGGCGGTGGTTCGGCTGCACAGCGAGGTTACCGCGACCGTCAAGATCTGGGTCGTCCGCGGCTGACCGCGCCGACGCGGAGACGGACATGGCTGAAGACAGGACATATCGTGCCCCGTCACGCCCGGAGGGTATTCTGCCCGACCGGGCGCAGCCGCATAATCTGAAAGTGGAGCAGGCGGTTCTGGCCGCCATCCTCCGCGACGCCGACAGTTGCCTTGACACCGTGATCGAGATTCTCGGCGTCAAGGGCGACGCTTTTTACTCCGCCGCCAACAGGTCCGTGTTTCTGGCGGCGCTGGAACTGCGGAAAGAGGGGGTGACCCCCGATCTGCTGACCACGGCCCAGAAGTTGAAGTCCGCCGGCAAACTGGACGCCGTCGGCGGCGAACTTTATCTGGCGGAGGTGTATTCCGCCATCGCCACCACCGCCAACGTGGAGTCGTGGTGCGGGATACTGCGCAATCTGGCGACGCTTCGCCGGATGATCGACGCCTGCGGCGAAGCGCTGATGAAGTGCTTCGACACCGACGCGGACCCGATGAAACTGGTCGAGGCGATCGAAACCGATATTTTCAAGATCCGCACCGAGGGCGCCACCGAGAGCATCAAGGATTTGCGGACGCTGATCCGGGACGAGTTCCAGATGCTGATGAAGATCCGCAACCGCGAGATCGAAGTCGGCATCCCCACCGGGTTCGCCGCGCTGGACGAATTCACCGGGGGGCTGAAAAAGGGCGAGATGTTCGTGCTGGCCGCCCGCCCCTCCATCGGCAAGACCAGTCTGGGGCTGAACATCATCACCAACGTCGCCATCCGGGGCGAAAAGCATTATCCGGTGGCGTTCTTCAGTTTGGAAATGACCGACAGCCAGATCGCCCGGCGGCTGCTGTGCACCGAATCGCAGATCCCGGAGAACGCCTTTTGGAACGGCACGTTTCACGACAACGACCTGACCAAACTGACCACGGCGGCCGGACGGATCGGCGGGGCGAAACTTTTCATCGACCCCACCGGCGGGTTGACCATTTCCGAACTGCGGGCCAAAGCCCGGCGGCTGAAAAACGAGCATGACATTCAGTTGATCGTCATCGACTATCTCCAGTTGATGCGGGCGGACGCCCGGCTGGACAGCCGCCAGCAGGAGGTGGCCGAAATCTCCGGCGGCATCAAGAAACTGGCCAAGGACCTGGATATTCCGATCCTGGTGCTGGCCCAGTTGAACCGGGAGATCGACAAGAATACCAGCGCCAACGCCCGGCCGAAACTGGCCCATCTGCGGGAGTCCGGCGCCATTGAGCAGGACGCGGACATCGTGACGTTCCTGCACCGCAACCGGGACGACGCCAAGAATATCGCGGACGACGCCAGTACCGAGGCGGAATTGATCGTGGAAAAAAACCGTAACGGCAAGATCGGGACGGTGAAACTGCTGTTCTACCCGTCGCGCATGGAATTCGTTCCCGCCGCGCCGGTGAGCAGCGAATTCAATCCGAAACCGTAGGAGTACCAACCTTTCAGCGGGGTGTCAGATATGAGGAAGAAGTGTTGGCTGATAATGACGGCGGTGTGGTTGACCCTGAGCGCCGCCGAGGTGGGGGAAGTCAAATTCGTCCAGAAGGGCTCCAATCCGGTGCCGGACGATATTCTCAGCGTCTCCCTCCGGCTGCGGCCGGGCGTCGAGTTCAAAAAAGAGCACATGGACGAGGACCTGAAAAACCTCTACCGCAGCGGCCGGGTCTCCGATGCGACAGCGGAATTCACCAATCGTCCGGACGGCAAGGTGGACGTCATCTACCGGGTCACACCGTCGCCGGTGATTTCGATATTCAAGATCGAGGGCAACAAGAAATTCTCCACCAAAGATTTGCAGAAGTGTCTCAAGTTGGCCGACGGCGACCGGCTCAACAGCCGGGCGCTGAGCGAATCCATTGAGGAACTGCGTAAATTTTACATCGAAAAAGGTTACACCGACGTGCGCATCGACCCGCCCGCCGTCGTGCCGGACGGCAAGGGCGGCGTGATCGTGACCGTGCGGATCACGGAAAACCTGCGCCTCAAGGTTCACGATGTGAACTTTGAAGGCGTCACCGTATTCAAGCCCGGCGAACTGCGCGACGCGATGTACAACCGCTTCAGTTACTGGAACTGGGTGCCGTTCATCAACGATTATCTCAATCAGGGACTGCTGGACCGCGGCGAACTGGAGACCGACCGGGCCCGGCTGCGGGAGTTGTACCACAACAAAGGGTATTTGGACTTCAAGATCCTCGACATCACGATCACCCCGCTGGAGAAGGACCCGGAGTACGTCGACCTCACCGTCAAAGTGGAGGAGGGCGCGCCGTACACCGTGGACAAGGTCACCGTTTCCGGCGCCACCGCGATCCCGGCGGAGGAGTTGATGCCGCTGATCCGGCTGGCGGCGGACAAGACGTATTCGCTGGCCGACGAGACCCAATCCGTCCGCCGGATCGGGGCGGTGTACGACGCCCGGGGGTACGCGGACCTGATCGTGCGGCCGGTCCTGTCCACCGACTATCCCAATCACAAGGTGTCGGTGGACTTCAACATCGTGGAGGGCCGCAAATACCACGTCCGGGACGTGATCATCGTCGGCAACACCGGGACGAAGGACAAGGTGCTGCGCCGGGAACTGGCGATCCAGCCGGGCGACCCGGTGGCCAAGAACCGGATCGACATCAGCAAACAGCGGCTCCTGGGCATGGGGTACTTCACCAAGGTGGAGGCCGAGGCGGTCAACGCCGACGCGCTGGATGAAAAAGACGTCCGCATCACCGTGGAGGAGAAGCCGGACCGCTACAACTTCCGGGTCGGCGTGGGCGCTTCGGACGTGAGCAGTGTTTTCGGTATGGCGGAATTGTCCACCAACAACTTCGACATCACCAACCCCAAAAACTGGTTCTACGGCGGCGGGCAGCGGCTGCGGCTGCAGGGGATCTACGGCATCGACAACGCGGGATTCAACATCGACTTCATCGAGCCGTGGCTGTTCGATCTGCCGCTGCGGTACGAGTTGTCCGGTTTCATGAACACCTCGGAGTACAACGACTGGGACGAGACCCGGGTGGGTGTGCGGACGTCGCTGCAGCGCAAGATTTTCGACGACTTCACCTCGGTGACTGTGGGGTACAAGTTCGAAGCGGTGCGGGTCCACCGCATCTCCCACCATCTGAAAGCGTACTTCAAGGATAAGGATTGGGACGGGACCTCGCTGGTGAGCCAGTTCTCGCTGATGCTCAACCGGGATACCCGGGACAGTCTGGTCGATCCCACGGAAGGGTATCTCGTGAACCTTTTCGGCGCGATTTCGCCGCGGGTGCTGGGCAGCGGCAATGATTTCTACCGGCTGGAGGCCAAGGGCAGTTATCACATCAGTTTCTTCGACAAGGCCATCGTGGCGATGGTCGGGGCCAAGATCGGCGTGGTGTCGGGCTTCAACTACCGGGACGATGTGCCGGTGTTTGAACGGTACTTCCTGGGCGGCGGCGATTCGGTCCGCGGCTTTGAATACCGTTCCATCGGTCACACGGTGAACCGCCGCAACGTGGGCGGTCAGACGATGATGATCCTCACCGCCGAAGTCACCCATCCGATCTGGGGGCCGTTGCGCGGCGCGGCGTTCGTGGACGCCGGCAACGCGTGGACCAACTCCTACACGATGGACCTGGGCGGACTCAACGTCGGCGTCGGGTACGGTCTGCGGCTGAAACTGCCGATGATCCAGGCGCCGCTGAAATTGGATTTCGCATTTCCGGTGGTGTGTTCCCAGCGTCATCTTCCTCACAAATTCCGGATCCATTTCAATGTCGGTTTCACCTTCTGAGATGTATCCGCCGAGCGCGGAGGGATTGCTGGCGATCCTGCGGAGGCTGCGGGCGCCGGACGGCTGTCCGTGGGACCGGAAGCAGACCCGGCAAAGTCTGGTGCGCCATCTGGACGGCGAATGTGCCGAACTCATCGACGCCATCATGCGTGAGGACGTGCCGAATATCCGCGAGGAACTGGGCGACGTGCTGATGAATCTGCTGTTTCAGGTGGTCGTCGCGGAGGAAAAGGGAGAGTTCACCCTGACCGACGTCTGGCGGGAGATCAACGACAAGATGGTGCGCCGCCACGCGCATGTTTTCGGCACGGCCCATGCGGACAGCGCCGACGAGGTCGCGGGGCTGTGGCGGAAGATCAAAGCGGAGGAAAAGGGGCACGCCGACCGTCCCGCCTCCCTGATGGACGAGGTGAAACTGACCCTCTGCCCGCTGGACCGGGCGGAGAAACTGCAGCGGAAAGCCGCGGAAGCGCGCTTCGACTGGAGCCGGACCGGGGAAGTGACGGACAAGATCGCGGAGGAACTGGCCGAGGTCCGGGAGGCGCTGGCCTCCGGCGACGAGGAGCACGCGGACGAGGAGATCGGCGACTTGCTTTTTTCCGTGGTGAATCTGATCCGGTTCCGCCGGCGGCGGAGCGCGGTGGAGACCATGCGGCGGAGCAACCGGAAGTTTGAACTCCGGTTCCGGAAACTGGAACAACTGGCCGCGTCCGCCGGGAAAACCCCCGCGGACCTGACGCCGGCGGAGTTGGACGCGCTGTGGCGCGAAGTGAAACGGATGCCGTCGGACGATGCCGACGGCAAGCAGGGAGAAGAATGAAGATGCGTGAAAAATTTTTGCCTTTCACCGTTCCGGCGGTGAACGGGGACGACATCGCCGCCGTCACCGCGGTGCTGCGGTCGGGCTGGATCACCAACGGCCCGGTGAATGCGGAGTTCGAGGCGGCGGTCTGCGAGTACACCGGCAACAAATATGCAGTGGCGCTGACCAGCGCGACCGCCGGAATGCATCTGCTGATGCGCGTGATGGATATCCGGCCCGGCGACGAGGTGATCACGCCGTCCATGACGTGGGTCTCCATCGCCAACATGATCTGTCTGGCCGGGGCGAAACCGGTTTTCGTCGATGTGGATAAAGAGACGCTGCTGGTGAAGCCGGAGGCGGTCAAAGCGGCGGTCACGGAGCGGACGAAACTGATCGTGCCGGTGCACTTCGCCGGGGCAGCGCTGGATCTGGACGGCATCCGGGCGGCGGCGGGCGGCATTCCGGTGCTGGAGGACGCGGCCCACGCGATGGGCACATTCTACAAGGGGCGGCACATCGGCGGTACCGGCATGGCGCTGTACAGTTTTCACGCGATCAAGAACATCACCTGCGGCGAGGGCGGCATGTTCGTCACCGACGACGAGGAACTGGCCGCCCGGATGCGGCGGTGGAAGTTCCACGGCATCGGCATGGACGCCTTTGACCGGGAGAACCGGGGCCGCTCTCCGCAGGCGGAGGTGCTGGAGCCGGGATTCAAGTACAATCTGACCGACATGCAGGCCGCGCTGGGATTGAGCCAGTTGCGCCGGATCGACGCGATCAACGGCGCCCGGGCGCGCCTCGCCGCGCTGTACGATGAATTTTTCCGGGATATCCCGGAGATTCGGCCGCTGGCGAAACCGGCGGGGTACGATTCCGTCCATGCGCACCACCTCTACGTGGTCCGGGTGGATACGCCGAAAATAGACCGCAACACCTTCATGGCCGAGTTGAAAAAGCGGAATATCGGCACCGGACTGCACTTCCGCTGCGCCCATCTGCAGAAGTATTACCGGGAACACTTCCGCTTCGCGCCGGGCATGCTGCCGGATACGGAGTACAACAGCGACCGGATCTGTTCCCTGCCGCTTTTCCCGGGGATGAACGACGGAGACGTCCGGGACGTGGTCGCGGCGATCAAGGATACACTGGCCCGGGCGTGAACCGGGTTCGGAGAAAATGAACAGAAGCACGGAATCCATGGATTTCTCGCCCGAGCCCGGGCCGTCGTCCCGCCCCGGGTGGGTGATCGGCGCGGCGGCGCTGGCGGCGCTGCTGCTGCTGCTGGGGCGCAACGCGCTGGTGAGTTCCGAGGGGGACCTGGCGGAGTGTGTGCGGGAGATCCTGCAGGGCCGGAACGTGTTTCCCGGCGGCGGGATATGGGTCCCGGACGCGCCGGGAGATCTGTTCCACGGCCGGATCACCGCGCTGTTGGCCGGATTCCTCGGCAACACGGAATGGACCCTGCGTCTGCCGTCGGTCCTCGCCGCATTGCTGACGCTGGGCGGGACGATGAAACTGGCGGCGGTGTTTTTCGACCGGAGGACCGCGTTTGCCGCCGGGTGGCTGATGATCGGGTCCTACGGATTTCTTTACTGGGGGCGGCACGCCTCGTGGCACATGATGCTGGCGGCGGTGACGGTCTGGTGCGCGGTCCTGCTGGTCCGGGAGGAGAAGCGTTTCGCGTCCGCCGTTGCGCTGGGGGTGCTGGCGCTGACCGGGACGCTGTGGTGGGGGTGGTTTTTTCTGCCGCCTCTGCTGGCGCTGGTGCCGCTGCTCCGGCAGGGCGGTTTCGTTCGGGCCGGGAAATGGTACTGGGGCGGCGCGGTGCTGACGGCGGTGCTGGCGGCACTGGCGGGCTTCGGACTGCTGATGTATTCGTTCGCGTCCGGCATCGGCGGGGTCCCGCGCCTCATGCTGGAGATGGAATATGAAGTCTGGCACGCTTCCCGGCTGCTGGTGCTGTGGCCGGGAACGGGCAGTCTCTCGTGGTACGGCGCGCTGGAGAATCTTCCCCGGCTGCTCCTGCCGTGGGTCCCGCTCACCGCGGGGGCGCTGGCCGGAATGATCGTCCGCCGCCGGGAATTGTCCCCGGGCGTGCGGCGTCTGCTGTGGACGGCGGGACTGCTGATGGTGCTGACCGGCATTTTCCCCGGACGGCGCTGGCAGTACCAGTTGCCGATGCTGCCGATCTTCATCGTGCTCACCGCCGGCGGCGTGGCCGGCGGATGCGGGGTCGAGCGGTGGAATTTCCGCATCGGTCAGGGCATGGAACTGCTGTTCTCCCTGCTGGGTTCGCTGGCCGCCGCCGTCGCCGTCACCTATCCCGTATGGGATATGCTGCTGAAAGTCTCGCCGCCGCTCTCCATCATGGCCGGGGTGCCGCTGCTGGGACTGCTGGCGGTCGTTCTGCTGATCTTCGATACCGGTCCCGCCTGCGCGGTGGAACGGGGCAGCGGCATGCGGGGCGCGTGGAGCGGATACATTCTGGCGGGCACGGTGCTGAGCGTCGCGCTGTGGAGCGTCACGGTGCCGTCGCTGACGAAATTCCGCAGCGGCCGGCCGTTCTGGAGGAAGTGCGGCGCGATCGCCCGGACGTTTCCGCCGGAGAACATCATTCTCGCCGGAGAACCTCCCCACGCATGGGAACTTTACTATCTGGACCCGCCCGGCGAAGTGACGGCGGCCGCGGGACCGGAACAGTTTCGCCGTTATCTCAATTCCGGCATCAAAGGCGGGCAGGCGGTGGTCGTCCTCCGCCGCCGGGACGCGGACGGATTCATGCGGGCGGCTCTCGGCACCCGATGGGGCTGGCGGGAGAAGCCGGAGATCCGGGAGGGCGTGCCGCTGCGTCTGGTCGGCAAGGCGGAAAAGGAGGAGAAACGCTATGAATTGTATTATCTCGATTTGCTGAAATACGGAGGACAGCAGCATGCAAAGTGATCAAGTCGAATTCGTTTCCATCGTCATCCCGGTCTACAACGAAGCGGGATGTCTGGAGGAGTTGATCTCCCGGGTGCTGGCGGCAATGCGCCCCGCCGGGAAAAAGTTTGAACTCATTCTGATCGACGACGGTTCCGCCGACGGTTCGCGGGAGATCATCGCCCGGGCCGCCGAAGCCGAAGGGGAGGTCGTCGGCTGTATGCTCAACCGCAACTACGGCCAGCATGCGGCGATCACCGCCGGATTTTCGCTGGTGCGCGGCGATCTGATCGTCACGCTCGACGCCGATCTGCAGAACCCGCCGGAGGAGATTCCCCGACTGGTCGAAACCGCCGAAGCCGGGTACGACGTGGTCGGAACGGTCCGGCAGAACCGGCAGGATACGCTGTTTCGCCGCACCGCGTCCAAGATCGTGAATTTTTTCGCCCGGAAAGCCACCGGCGTCCATATGAGCGATTACGGGTGCATGCTCCGCGCCTACCGGAGATTCGTGGTGGATGCCATGCTCCAGTGCAACGAACGCAGTACCTTCATCCCCGTGCTGGGCAACAGTTTTGCCCGCCGGACCTGCGAGATACCCGTGAAACATTCGGAGCGCACCGTCGGAGAATCCAAGTATTCCCTGATCAAACTCATCAATCTGCAGTTCAATCTGCTCACCTGCATGACCACCGCGCCGCTGCGGATGACCACGTGGTTCGGGTTGCTGGCCGCATTCTGCGGCTTCCTGCTGAGCCTCTACATCGTCATTCGGCGGTTCGCATTTTCCGACGGGGATGCATGGGGCAATTTCGGCAGTTTTCTGCTGTTTGCGGTGCTGTTCATTTTCATGGGCATCCAGATGATCGGCCTCGGCGTCATCGGCGAATACATAGGCCGCGTCTACACCGATGTCCGCGCCCGTCCGCGCTACTTCATCGAATCCGTCCTCGGCCGCGACGAGCCGAAGGCGTAGACGATTCTTTCGGTTTTTTTTAAGGCTCTGTAAAAATAAAAAAGAAATCCGCCCCCGGGCGCTGCCCGGACGTGGTCCAGCGGCGGAACGCTGGTCGCCGCTTGAGGCGGCGAAATCTCAGCGAAGCGTTGAAGTCGGCGCAGGCCGACACCTCCCGCCGGGAGCGATGTCCCGGAAATTTTTTTCCGGGACGGTTGAGCGGGAGGCGGTTGACCGCACGGATTGAAGAATCAGGTAATGTTTAAGAACAGAGCCTTTTTAAAGAATCTGATACTCCAATTCCCGGGCCTTTTGCCGATCACGCGGCACCCCCAATCCGTTGCGGTAAAAGTATGCCAATCGGAACAGCGCGCGGTAAGCGTATTTCTTGGCGGAAAATTCTCCCGCCTTATGATACCAGTGCGCCGCTTTTGCATAGTCCTGACTTATGCCATGCCCCTCCTCGTAACACCGTCCCAAAGAGTAGTATGCGTCGTAACATCCGCTTTCCACCGCCTTGCTGTACCAGCGGAATTTTTCGGATGGGATCGGCAGCCACTCATCGTAAAATACTCCGATATTATTCAGGTTCCGCGGAGATAGATCGGAATGACAGGCAATACAGAAAATTCCGGCTGCCAGTAGTGTCGGCAAGGCGGCACAGTACAAGACGACGCAATTTCCTATCGCAAAATCTTTGGTGTTGCCCCCACGGCGCAACCAACAGAAAAACATTCCGAAAAGAACTGCTCCCGCCAACAATACGGCGGCAGGATATGTGTTCTCCGAATAGAACAGTTTGTATGTGACGGCGAATACGAACGACATCTCCACTGTGACCATGCCGCAAAAGATACCACCCAGAAAGAACGCGGTGCGTTTCACATATTTTCCGATGAAGTACCATGCTATCCACATGATGCCCAGACCGCTGCAAAGTAAGGCGAGATGCGTGGTGACGGGGCAGGCATAGGCAAGGAGTACAGATATCATTCCGCACGTCAAAAAAATAATCATGAACACCATGCTGATTCCGAAACAGCTCAACACCCGGCGCTACGAGACGTTGCGGCGGTAGAGTTGATACCCCAGAGCCGCACACACTCCGATCGCCAAGGCCAAAAAGACGAATTCCATTCTAACGTTCTCCCGCTGTTTTTCCGATCACATTTACCATGCCAATTCCTTGAGCACTTCCGCTGTCTGTTTATTGCCCTGCGCGGCGGCCTTTCCCAGCCACTTGACCGCTTCGGAGTAATCCTGTTTCACCCCGTCGCCATTGGCATAACACACCCCGAGGTTGTATTGCGCTTTGGCATCTCCCTGCTCTGCCGCCTTGCGGAACCACTTGACCGTCTCGGTCATATCTTTGGGGACGCCGCGCCCGAAAGCGTAACTCGCGCCAAGCAAAAACTGCGCCTCGGCAACTCCCTGTTCTGCCGCCTTGCGGAACCACTTGACCGCTTCGGTCATATCTTTGGGGACACCGCGACCGTAATCGTAGCAGCGGCCCAAATAATAAGCACCGTCTTTATCCGCCCGGCGATACCAGCGATATGCCTCCCCTGTGAGGCCGAAATAATCGTAAAATTTTCCGATCTCACATCGAGCTTCTCCCGTGAGCACCGACTGACAATGACATAATATCACGAAAGAAACCGTCGCCATCAGCAAGGGGATCGCGATCATCATCAAAACGATGATGTTGGCGACGACCGCCGTGGATTTTCCGACACGGCGGCAGAACAACCAGTACCACAAACCGAGCAGCAGGGCCGCCGCCGCAACAAGCAGGTAGATTGGGAAATATGACGAGTAATCAGGGTAGACCATCAAAGAAAGACAAACTACCGGCAACACCGCCGCACCTGAAATGATCCCGCAGAGAGCCGCATATTTCCATACTTCATGATGTGGTGCGGCGCCCTTGTTGCGCAGTCTCCGGACTGACGAACGAATCAAGCGTATCCATGAACACGCCAAGCAACACAAAACGGCAATTCCCCCGGAGCAAACGGCAAAAAAGGTAAAACTTCTCCATGCAAGGTACGCGGTCAGCCAATTTCCAGATGAATGATCCCATGCCCAAACCCCGGCGGTCAATGTGGGCAGTGCCAACAGCACAATGCTGACGCCGATCCCGATACAATAGTCACGCCGCTGAGCGCGGCGGCGATAAAGTTGATACCCCAGAGCCGCACACACTCCGATCGCCAAGGCCAAAAAGACGAATTCCATTCTAACGTTCTCCTGCTGTTTTTCCGATCACATTTACCGTGCCAATTCCTTGAGCACTTCCGCTGCCTGTTTATGGCCCTGAGCGGCGGCTTTTTCCAGCCATTTGCGCGCTTCGGAGTAATCCTGTTTCACCCCATCGCCATTGGCATAACACACTCCGAGATTATATTGTCCCTTGACGTCTCCCTGCTCTGCCGCCTTGCGGAACCACTTGACCGCCTCGGCGGGGTCTTGTTTGATCCCATCACCGTCGTGATAACACACCCCGAGATTGAACTGCGCTTTGGCATCTCCCTGCTCTGCCGCCTTGCGGAACCACTTGACCGCCTCGGCATTGTCTTTTTGGCCCCCGTCGCCATTGTCATAACACAGCCCGAGAAAGAACTGTGCATCGGCAACTCCCTGCTCTGCCGCCTTGCGGAACCACTTGACCGCTTCGGCAAGGTCTTTTTGGACCCCGTCGCCCTTGGCATAACACAGCCCGAGACCAAACTGTGCATTGGCATCTCCCTGTTCCGCCGCCTTGCGGAAACCACTTGAGCGCTTCATTCCCATCCCGCTTGACGCCCTCTCCGGCGGCGAAACAGTCGCCCAATTTGTACTGCGCCTCGGCGTCGCCGCGCTCCGCTTTCTGCCGCAATTCGACGATATTCGGCGGCACCTGCTCCGCCGCCGCCGCGAAAACCGCCGCTCCGCCCAACATCGCCCACAACACCGCCGCCGCACACCGCTTCATCATCATTGCTCCCGTTTCCTTTCCGTAGAACTTATCAAAAATTGAAACCATTGAGTCGAACCAAATATTTGTAATACCTGCTCGTTCGAATGGATTTCCTCGCTTTCGGATCGTATTCGTCGATTTCCGCCTGAGTAAAACCGCCTTTTTTCGCAATCGCCCGGGCATGTTTCATCCAGCCTCCGGTGGCCAGATCACAGTAGAGACACAGAAACATCATCCAGCGATACTCCTTTTCTCCCATGAGTTTATCGGTTTGATCGGGATTGGCGAGGTCCCGGCGAAATTCCGAAACGTGAAATGCTTTCATCCGCTTCCCCGCAAATTCCGGCTCCTTGCCCGGAACCAATTTCAAGTTGACTCCGATGGTGGCATAACCGTGAACTCCAAAATACTCGACGTCGTCACTGTGGAAAAAAATCAACTCCGGATTGGGCAATTTATATCCCACCATTTCCCCGGCGGGGACTTCGCCGAGATAAGCGAAGCCCGCCTTGGCATCGATCAAATAGCCATCATAACAATAAGCGGAATTCCCGCCGCCCCAGTCGGCCAGAATCAGATAACGCTTGTCCCCATCTCCCCTGATATCGGTCAGAAAATCCCGCCAGTCATCGTCCGGCTTCATCGCGTAATATTCATACGCATTACCGCGGAGTTGGCTCTCTCTCATAAAGCCGACATGATAGAAACAATCTTTGGAAAACAATACCCGATCCCCAACCCGAAATTCCACCCGCGAAAGTTCGGACTTCAATTTTTCATCGCGGTATTTTTCAATCACCATTCGCACCGAATCCAGAGAGGGAGCCGCGGCGGCGGACGCATGAGCCGTGTGCGGAGGTGAAATTTTCCGCCCGCTGCGGAAATACCATATCCCGGCGACCGCCGCGACTGTGACCGCGCCGATCAGCACGATCACCCAGAACGTTTTCTTCAGCATGTTCCTTTTCCCTCCGCTGTTCGATGAAATTTTCCGCCCGCCGACTTACTGCCCGGCGAACCCCTTTTTCTTACACTCCATTCTTAAAATAGCACCCATTATTGGACATTTTGTGTCCAACCGACAAAAACTTATTAACAATTTTTGCAGGGGAACTTTGGGAGCGGGGAAAACTTCTTTTCCCGAGAAAAGAGATTTTCCCCGCTCCCAAACCCTCACCCCTTTCAAGAAAAGCGGAGTACTTGCGGCAACAAATGGGAAAATTCAACCTAAAAGACATCTGATTTTTCATTCGATGCGGTCAAGCCGCCTCCCGCTCAACCGTTGCGCAAAATCTGCGATTTTTTTCGCAACATCGCTCCCGGCGGGAGGTGTCGGCCCGCGCCGACCTGAACGCTTCGCTGAGGTTTCGCCGCAAAGCGGCGACCGGCGTCCCGCTGCCGGGGGCAGATTTCTTTTTTCAGTTTTTCGGGGGGCAGAGATTGGGGAAAAGCAGGTGAGGACTTGATCGGTGCCTCCATCGAATTTTGCGTGATTTTACTGCAAATCTCGATTGACTTTTGCAAAAAATCTTGCATTTTTCGACCGACATGCTATATTGATCGGTGTCAAGACAAGGAGGTGCGCTGATGCAGATTGAGAGAAACATCATCCGGGATTTTGTGGAATGGAAAGATTCTCCGCGCCGCAAGCCGCTGTTGCTCAATGGGGTGCGGCAGTGCGGAAAAACCTGGGCACTCAAGCATTTCGGGGAAGAACACTTTGCCGATGCGGTGGATTTCAACTTCGACAAAGACCCCGGTCTGGCATCGTTTTTTACCGGGGCGTGTGATGTTCGGAGGATCATTTCCCAACTGAGTGTCTATTGCGGACGGAAAATCGTCCCCCGGGAAACGCTGATTATTTTCGATGAGATTCAGACTTGTCCCAATGCTCTCAACTCGTTGAAATACTTCTGCGAAGACGCGCCGGAATACGCTGTCGCCGCCGCCGGTTCCCTGATTGGTCTCGCTCTTACGGCAAAAAATAAAACCGGATTCCCCGTTGGGAAGGTCGACATCCGGGAATTGACGCCATGTTCGTTTGACGAATATCTGCGCGCCGTCGATCCCGTGATGCATGAGTACGTCAAAACAGTTCCGCTGGAACCGCTGGAGGAAGCATTCTGCGGCAAACTGAGCGCTTATCTTGCCGAATATCTTGCCGTGGGGGGAATGCCGGCGGTCGTTACGGCGTTTCTCGAAACGCGGGATTTCCGCATTGTGGAGCAGGAACTTGATTCCGTGCTGCAGGCTTATGAGGCCGATTTTTCCAAGCATATCAATGCCGGCGACATCCCGAAACTGATGAGGATATGGCATTCCATCCCGGCGCAGTTCGCCAAGGAGAACCGCCGTTTCATGTTCGGAGAAGTTCGTCAGGGTGCGCGGGCCAAAGATTTGGAGGACGCGCTGCAGTGGCTCGTCGGCGCCTCGATGGTCCAGAAAGTGAATGCGGTGGACACGCCGGAATATCCCCTGACCGCCGTGATGGAACAGAAGACATTCAAACTTTATCCGTCCGATGTCGGAGTATTGCGGAAATTGGCAAGGATTTCTCCGGAAGTCATTGTCAACAGTTTGGATATTTTTTCCGATTTCAAGGGCAGACTTGCGGAAAACCTCGTCTTGGAGCAGTTCTATGCGCTTGGCATGGCCCCGGTGTGCTACTGGTTCAACGGTCAGGGAAAAGCGGAAGTGGATTTTCTCATCCAGAGCGGCAATCGGATCGTCCCGGTGGAAGTGAAATCCGGCCTGAATGTCAATGCCAAATCGCTGAAATTCTATCGGGAACGGTATAATCCGCAACTCTCGATCCGGGCATCCATGAAAAATCTCCGGCTGGAGCGCGGGCTTCTGAATATTCCCCTCTATCTGCTGGGGGAACTTCCCCGATTTTTAGCGTTGGCCGCGACAGAAATTTTGTAACAAAGCCGCCGGGAACCGAAACGGCGGAAATCCGCTTTCCCTGAAAAAGGGTGAGGGGAAACCGCCTCAAAACTCCGCGAGGCGGGCGGCGAATTCCTGATCGGCGGGGATATCCCGGCCGCGGGTGGTGAGGTAGCCGCCGGTCATGAGGGCGTTGAGGCCGGAGAGCATGAGCAGGCCCTGAAAATCCTTCATCACGGTTTCCCGTCCGGCGCAGAACTTCAGCATTTTTCCGGGCAGAATCAGGCGGAAAATGGCGAAAATGCGGGCGGCTTCCGCCGGAGAGACGGGGGATTGGTGTTCCAGCGGGGTGCCGGGGATGGGCAGGAGGATATTCAGGGGGGAGCCTTCCACGTCCAGTTCCCTTATGGACAGCGCCATATCCACCCGGTCGGCCCAGGTCTCGCCCAGTCCGAAGATCCCTCCGGTGCAGTTGGTAATCCCGTACCGTTTCATCAATTGGATGGTGGCGATCTTTTCCGCGATAGAATGGGTGTCGGCGACGAGTTCGGCGTAGCGGGCGGGGCTGGTCTGGAGGTTCATGTTGTACCGCCAGACGTGGTGGGCGGCCAGCAGTTCCACGCACGTTTCGGAAAGGATCCCCAGCGAAGCGCAGATTTTCAACTCGGGCAGTTCCCGGTGAATGAGGTCGAAAGTCTCCAGAATCCGCTGAAATTCCCGGTCGGGCCGGTCCCAGCCCCGGCCGCTGGTCACATAGCCGAAGGCGGTCACGCCGTGAGCCCACGCCTGTTTTGCGGCCGCGAGCGCCGCTTCCGGGGCCAGCAGGCCGTAGGTTTCGATCCCGGTGGCGTGGAACGCGCTCTGAGCGCAGAAGCGGCAGTTTTGGCCGCAACGCCCGGATTTGGCGTTGACGATGGAGCAGGCGGTGATCGCCGGGGCGAATTTTTTGCGCACCTTGTTGGCCAGCGAAACGAGGTCCAGCAGGTCTTCGGCGGGAAGATTTTCGGCCAGCGCCAGCGCTTCCTCCCGGGAGAGGACCGCGCCGGACAGCACCTTGTACGCATTTTCGATCAAAGGATGGAGCATGAAGTTTTCCTTTCCGTCCGTTTCGGGGTTTTCGGCGGGCTCCGTTCATTTCGGGCGGAGCCTCCGCATAATATACCACCGAAACGGCGAAAAGAAAATCGTTTCCCGTACCGCTTTTCACACGGGAAAAGCGGGCAGGATGGTCAATTCAAAGTTGATTTCCGAGCGGTCCGGTTCCAGTTGATTGCGGAACTCCAGCGCACACTCCCCGGCGTCGGTGGTCAGCCGGACGGTGATGAAACTGTAAAACGGTTCGCCGTGATAGTAACTTTTGACCGCGACATGATGTTTTCCCGGACCGAGCAATGCCGCCAGGTCCACC
>JALEMG010000045.1 GCA_022768375.1 Lentisphaeria bacterium | reverse complement strand
TGAACAGGAAAATAAATCTGACTATCAGAAAATCGTTCGGATTTCGGACGCTCAAAATTGCAAAAGTGTGCTTATATCACCAGCTTGGCGAACTCCCAGAACCGGAGTTCGCCCACAAATTCTGGTGAAGATGCCTTTTTTTTATACAGATACTTTATTTTTTCCTTTTACCGGGACGCGAACGATGCGACCAGAACCCCTCCGGTCGACCCCGGGGTGACGAAACCCTGCGCCCGAATGTCGTTTTCGGTGAACCGGGCCAGGAATATCTGTCCTTTCCCGTATCGGTCGCAGTCGTAAACCGCGTAGATGAAACCGTCGCCGCCTTCGGCGAAATCCGGGTAACTGACATCCGGGCCCGGCGCGAGAAGCAGACCGCCGGTCCAACTCGCGCCGTCATCGTCGGACAGACGCACGGTGAGATTGTCCCGGGGCGGTTTTTCTTCCGGAGCGTGCGGCGCGGTGCGGTGATTGACGAGACAGAGCCGCCCCGAACGCAGCCGGCGCAGGGCAAAACGGGCGTTCGGTCCGTTCAGCCCGGAATCCCCTCCGGGCGTCCAATTTGCTCCGCCGTCGAAACTGAAACTCTGACCGATCCCGTAAAATGTGCGGACCAGAACCCACAACGAGCGGTCGGCGCGCTCCACGATGACGTGTTCGTCGAAGTGCCGGTTCGGGACATCCGGGCCAAGCACGAATTGCCACGTCCGCCCCCCGTCCCCGGTCAGCAGCAGATTGGAGCGGTATCGTCCCCGCAGTTCCGGGCGCATTTTTTCCGGCAGAAAACTCCACAGCGCCGTCGGCAGCGCCCAGCGGCCGTCGTGCAGGACCGTGGGTTTGTTCATCATGGTCCCGTCCCCGATCCGGCGCGGAGCGCTCCACTGCGGCGCGGCGGCGTCCGGGGTCCGGCATTCCGCGAACCAGACCCCGCTTCTGCCGTCGAAAACATCCCAGAGTTTCCGGCTCCGGCTCTGGGACCAGAACAGCCGCAGCACCCCATCCGGCGCGAGCCAGAGCACGGGGTCGAACAGCCGCAGTTCCGGCCCGCCGGGGAGGACCGCGGCGATTTCCCGCCAGGAACGGCCGCCGTCGCCGCTTGCGGTCACGACGACGTAATTGCCGGGGCCTTCGCCGGGTTCGTCGCCGCAGTAAAAGCAGACGAAGATCCTGCCGGACGGCATGACTTCGACGCCCGGAATGCCCTGATACCGGCGGGGGGCGCGGGGGAAATCCCCCCGTTCGGTGCGGATGACCGCGATGTCCGTCGTGCCGGGGGCGGTCATTGCCCGATCCTCGCCGGCAACGTCACCGTCCCGCCGGGGCCGGCGGTATAAGTTTGTCCGCCGCACTCGACTTTGACGCCGGTGCGGTCGCACAGGATGTCAAAGGTCATTCCGGCCAGTTGCACGTTGGTCAACTTCATCCGCTGCGCGTCCGGGAACCGGTGCGGCGTGACGCGGACGGAGAAGTCCGGGCGGATGTCGATGCCGAACATCCCGAATATGATCGTCTGCGCCGGGACCGCCCCTTCGATGTCGCACTGCAGACTGGTGTTGCGGCGGTAGTCCCGCACGTCGGCCCGCTGGGAATCTCCCCAGTACGGCAGACATCCGCCCATCCACAGCAGACGCTTCAGAATCGTCTCCGCCTCCCGGACCCGCCCGGAGCGGTACAGCCGGTCGATGATCGCGGGCGCGAAGGAGACACACGCTCCAGGGCCGCCGTTGTCCACGTCGTCCTCGTAATAGGCCGGGTCGGTCTTGCTCAGGGAATGCAGACCGTACGGGCCCAGAAATTCCGCTTCGTTCATCAGGTGTCCGACCAGCGCGGCTTCCGCTTCCGGGGTCAGTACCCGGTCACCCCAGCCGAGGTTTTTGAACATCTGGATGGTGTAGCGGTAGATCTCATGCCCCTCGTGCCCGATACAGCGGAACCAGCCGTGTTCGGGCGAGAACAATTCGCGGTGAATAAGTTTCTTGAGCGCTTCGCCGCGTTTGCCCAGGTCGACGCCGGGGTCGCAACCGCAGAGTTTGCAGAGTTCGTTCACCAGATGGAAGTTGGAACAGCGCCGCAGATTGAGGTCCGGTACGATGCCGTCGTAACGCATCATCGGATCGACGGCGAAGGTGGGACTGCGCAACTCCAGATGGTCGTCGCTGTCGCCGTAGTCGGCCAGTTTCGCGTCCGCCGCGAGGTCGTCGAGGACGAGGGCTTCCCGGACCAGATGGTCGATGACAGGTTTCCCGTTCAGGTCCTCGCGGAGCATGGAAACGTCGCCGGTCTGCATGACGTAGTAGTACGCCAGAAAGATCACCTTTTCCTGATTGATCGGGTAGTACGGACCGTTGCCGCCGCCGTCGTCGGCGTAAAAGGCGTAGCAGGAAGTGAGGTCGAGGGAGAGGAAGTGCCGGATGTAGGCTTTGGCGGAAGCCGGATCGAGCAGGCTCCACATCCGGTACGGTCCGCCGTAGTTCCACATGTAGCAGTTGACCGTGTCGCCGTGAATGCATCCGGTGGCGTAGTAGGGGTCGAGGAAGAAATCCTTGCCGTTCCACTCGTTCATCAGCAGATGGATCAGCGACCGGTGGTAGTAGTCCACCAGTTCCCGGCAGTCGGATTCCAGATCCGGCAGGCGGGAGAAAAGGCGGTCGATCCGCGCTTCCCAATGGGCGATCGCTTCGCGGCAGCAGCGTTCATAGTCCCGCCGGGCGGCGGCGATCACCCGCCGATTGTCTTCCGGGGCCCCGATGGTCAGCACGGTGTAGAAGACCAGACTTCTGCCCGGGGCGATCTTTGCGTCCGGGGCGTTCAGCACGCCGGTGCGGACCGGGAGCGCGGGCGTGAGGTCCAGCGACGACGCCATGCGGATCTCGCCTTTGTCGTTGGCGGCGATGAGCACCCCGTCCTCCCAGCGCTTTTCTGCGTAACAGCACTCCTTGTAGTGGCCGAATCTCCAGTGCGCCTGACGGTTGACCCCGCCGAAAAATTCATATTGCAGCGGAACGAGCCGGGTTTTGTCCGAAGTATTTTTCACCGTGATCCGCATGATCGCGGCGCGTTCGTTTTTCATCGGGATGAGATCGCTGGTGATCCGCAGTCCCGGCAGCGTGCCCCGGCGGGTGAGACACTCCGGGCTCCAGCGGTAGTTCCCGGTACGCACCCGCATGGCGTCGAAGCGCACCGTCATGCGGAAGTCCGCACTGTAATACGGCATCGCGTACAGCCACCGGATCTCCGCCACCTCGTCCAGCCAGCCGTAGAGCGCCAGCCGGCCGTTGACCATCCCGCAATCCTCCGTCGCCATGATCGACTGCCGGTCGGTCATGGCGAATAATTTTGAACGATCCATATCTTGTTTTCTCCTCACTTTCATTGAATAATCGGAACGGCCGCGCCCGATTGATTTTCCATAAAATACGGGGGACGGACCGCTTTCCAGCGGTCTTTCCGTGCAATTTTCCGGATGTCATCGACCGGATCGGCCGGCGGACCCACGGCGGTCCCGGCGATCCGCAACGGGGCACCTCAGCGAAGTTGAGACCATGAGGCGGCGGAAAGTTTCCGGAGCAGTTCAAAATACCCCGCGGACTTCAGTTGGTCCCGGCGGCGGATGAAGTCGTAATAATCCTTGCGGTCCGGGCGACTCCACGCGCATTCGGCGTAAGCCGGGAGCCGGGACAGAATCTTCCGCAGGACCCGCCACTCGGGGACGGTCTCCGTCCACAGGCAGGCTTCCGGGCCGAGGATGACGTCCTTGAGTTGTTCTTCCCAGATCACATAGGGGTCGGTCATGTAAACCCCCTGCTCGGAGAGTTGGAACATCCAGTTTTCCAACGGCTCGCTCAGGTCGGAGGGATAGTCGAAATAGAGCGACGTGTGGATCGAATACACCACCTTGTTGCCGTCCTTGGCGATGCGGAGCGGTTCGCGGATGTCCAGCCACGCCTGCATGATGGCCTCCGGCGGGTACTTCTGGCCGGAACATGTTCCCCAGAGCATGGGCGTCCGGCCTTTGGCCGCGACGTATCGGACCAGATCCGCCATGAATGCATTCTCCAATTCCCGCGGTGCGGCACAGTTTTGTTCCCGCATGGCCTGTTGACAGCGGGGACACTGCTCCCAGTGCGCGGTGTCGGCTTCGTCGCCGCCCAGATGGATGACCGGACTGTCGGGAAAAAATTCCATGAGTTCGTCGAAAAGGCGGCGGATCAGCCGTTTGCCGTCCGGGTTGCCGAGGCAGAACTCCCGCCCGGGGTTTTGGGAATCGCAGGCCAGATCGGGGCGGGCGGCCAGCAGCGCTTCCGAATGGCCGGGCACATCGACCTCCGGGATGATCCGGACGCCGAGTTCCCGGGCCAGTTCCGTCACTTCGCGCAGGTCCCGCCGGGTGTAGAAGCCGTCGTCCCGTCGGCCTTTGCCCGCGAGAGCCGGCAGGTGTTTCGATTCGATCCGCCACGAATCGTTGTCCGTGAGGTGCCAGTGAAACGAATTGATCCGAAACTCCGCCAGCAGCCGGATCACCTGCTTGACCGTTTCCGCGCTCTGAAAATGCCGGGCGGAGTCCAACAGGAATCCGCGCCATGGGAACCGGGGGGCATCCTCCACCGTCCCGCAGTCCAGATACGCACCCTGAAGGCCTTCCCTCGCCGCGACCGTCGCCATCTGGATCAGCGCACCCGCTCCGTGGGAGAATCCCGGAGCGCCGGAGGCGGAGATCACGATCTTTTCCGGAGTGATCCGCATTTCCCACGCGCTTTCGGGCAGGGAGGGAGCGGTGTGCAGCCGGATCGCCGCATCCGCTGCTTCGGTCACTTCGACGCGCAATTCGGCGAATGCGTACCGGAGTTTTGCAACGGCGACGGCGGCCTCCGGAGGATAGGCGATGGTTTCGGTGCGCCGCAGCGGGAATTTTGTTCCGGACGCGGTGACGTTGAGCGGCGCGGGGATCAGAGAGGCCAGGGTATTGCAATGCATGATGATGTCTGGAAAAATTCGGGGTGAGGGTGTTTCAGTCAAACCGGCGGCGGGGGATACATGCCCGCCGCCGGACGTGTCGAAGACCTGTTCCGGCGCGCTTACTGTCCCAAATCGTCGGTGTCGCTGCCGTAGTCGGGCGCTTTGCTGTCGCCGCTGGCGAACTTGCCGAAGTCGACTTCGGCAAGTTCCGGGTGTTCGTAATCGAATTTCATATTGAGACCTCCTCTTAACTGATCTTGCTCAGCGCGATGCCGAGACCGCTCTGGGTCTTATTCAAACTGTAGGAACCGCCGGCAATTTTGATGGTGTCTCCCATCGTGTACGACGTCGAGCCGCCGGCGAGGTAGAACTGTGCGCCGGCCAGCGTGTCGATATCTCCCGCGTTCGTCGCGGAGAAGATATCCCACGCCCCGTCGAAGCCGTCCGTATCCAGATACACGGACAATTCCTGCGAAATGTCGTCGTAAAGTACCAAATCGGTGACATTGAGCGTGCAGTTCTCGGCGATGGTGATTTGATCCACATAGTCGAGGTAGCCCAGTGTCACGTTGGTTTGGACATTCAGCGCGGC
>JALEMG010000036.1 GCA_022768375.1 Lentisphaeria bacterium | reverse complement strand
GACAGTCAACTTACCGATAATATCTAATGCGTCTTTGATAGTAGGCATATCCAATTACCTCCTTCGGTGGTACTGTTTCTTACTATTATTATACGCTATTTCTCGTCAAAAATCAACCATTTGTTGTGACAGAGCCTTTTAAATTATGCGCCATGGTGTCAAGTATCAAAGGCTCGTGTCGTTTACCATGGTCAATGTTTGTAAACCAACGGACACCTTTTACCCGAATATATTTTCTCCCGTCAGGATCGACACCGCACCCGGCGGCTTCCAGAGGATAATCTTCGGGGACATTGAACTTCCTGTCGCCGGAGTGAATGGAATAACCGAGCCACATGACGTTGTCTTTCAACAAAGGAAAGACTTCCTTGTATGTGATGGCATTTTGATTGCCGATGATGGAGAAATGCTTTCCCCCGGCGATGATCCACGCCAAAAACTCCCGGAACAAAGAAAACGGCGGGTTGGTGATGATGATATCTGCTTCGTCTCGAAGTTTGCAGACCTCGGCGGAGCGGAAGTCTCCGTCACCGTCAAGATAGCCGGAAAATTCGATGTCGTCTGTATCAATATTGCCGGAACCGTTGGTGTCATGGGTCAGCGTGAAAAGTTTGCCGCGCGTTTCGTGCTTGGCCGGGTCGTAGAGAGGAGACTCCGTCTCGAACAAAGTCAACTGCAGATTGCCCGCGCCCTTGGCGTAGGAGGTGGAAATCAGTTTTTTCAGTCCGAAACGGGTAAAGTTTGTGGCAAAGTACCGGGTGAATTCCGACCATTCAGGGTCATCGCAAGGGAGCAGGATCGTCTTGTTGCGAAATACGTCGGGGGCGTACTCGACATAGGCGTTCATCTCCGCTTCGATGTCGCTGTATTGGGTGTAAAATTCATCTTTTTTCGCTTTTTTCGCTTGGGAAAGATTGGTGTTGGCCATGCGTTTACGCTCCCCGATATTGCGAAAATCGGGACAAAAAAGAGGCACATCCCGAAGGAGTGCCGAACTCTACGCCTAGCACAGCGCAACAAACAACACAACGTCGGAATGTGCCATGTGCGAAAAACACATGGACACACCGATTCCAAGCGTTGTTTGTTGTTCGTCAGATGAAGTGCTAGTTCAGAGTTCGACGATTACAATCAGTTTGCCGTAATTTTTATCCGTTCAGTATTTTCGCTGTTTTCCCTCTCGATCGTGTTTTATGCTTTTGCCCGCCGCCCGGCGGGCCGCCTTTTGATAATTTAATCCGAGTTGCGGACTTTTACAACCACTCCTTGTCGAAATTGAATGTGCCGGTGTCGGCGTTGTTCCAGTTGGCGTTGCGCAGATCATAGAAATCGTAGATCCCCGGCAGGCGGGGAATGGAGATCACCTGCGCCGGAAAAATTCGCGCCAGCCCCGATTGACGCTCCACCCGCAGTTCAAATTTGTTGCCCCTCGCGTCGGAAAATTCACCGGTGAAGGGGATTTTCGCCCGTCCGGTCAGCAGCGGCGGCCGCCCCAGCCGGTAACACTCCAGTGCCACCGGGGATTTCTTCCGCAAGTCCAGAATATCCTGCCGCGTCATCTCGATGTGCGCCATGACCTTGGCGACCCCCCGCGCCGCCAGTTCCCGCACCGCCATGCTGTTGGCCGCCGGCAGCGGCGCCGAAGCGGTGATGACCAGCGGTTCTTCGACGTCGCGCAGTAAATTCAGCGCGTACAGTGAGGTGATCCGGAAGCGTCGGATCCCCGCCGTCAGCGCGGCGGCAACCGCCTTGCGCAAGGCGGGCAGTTTTTCCTCCGGGCAGAATTCCGGGAGGATCGCTTCTTCGCTCAGTTTGTTGAGATCGAAAATGCCGTCGGCGCGAATCGCGTTCCGGTTGGCCGGTTCCGCGCCGCGGGGTTTCATCGCCACAGTCTCCGGCAGACGTCCGTCCGTTTCCGGCAGGCCGGTCATCGCGGTGTAATCCTTGAAAAACCGCTCCAGCGGCGTTTCCCGGCGATCGAGAATCTGTTCCGGCTTGACATGCCGGTTGAAGAAGCGGTAGAACTCCCGCCGCAGTCGCTTCAATTCCGCCGCCGGCAGAAACCAGTTGCCGTTCACCTCGGCGGTACTCGCCGGGGAGAGGGAAAAATCCGGCGAATCCGTTTCCGCAAACGCGGCAAGCAGTTTCGCCGCGTCCGTCGGATGTTTGTCGGCGGCGGCCAGAGCCAATGATGCAATAAAAACAGGGCAGGGGGCGTTGCGCGTCTCCGCCGTCAGGGACGTACCTTCCAGCGTCAAATGCAGTTCCAGTTCCGCGCGGCGGGGCGGCAGGAGTTCCAGGCGCCGGGTGTAATCCGGGAAACTCTCCCCGATCTTGAACACCACACCGCCGGGAACGATCGGCTTGTCGCAGCAGATGAACACCCGCTTCCCGATCGGAACGTATTTCGCGGGGCGGTTTTCCACAAACATTTTCGTCACCGTCAGCGCGATCCCGTCATCGCCGGAGAGCGGCTGGATCCGCAGTCGGTCTCCCAGATGGACCCTTTTGGCCGCCGTGAATCCGAACCCGTTGTCCCGGGCCGCTTCCACGCTCCCCACCCGCAACCCGGCGGCGCCGATGGCATCGGATTGGATCAACTCTTTCGCGGAGTGCGAAAAATAGAAACCGTGCGACCAGCGGCGGCCGCAGGTCTTGGCCAGCAGATTGCGCGCTTCCGGCAGTTTTGCGGCGAACTCCGCTTCCGGCGAATCCAACATCATCCGGTAGGCGCCGACCGTGTTGAAAACGTAATCCGGCTGACGCAAACGCCCCTCGATTTTCAGCGACTGAACCCCGATTTTACGCAGTTGCGGCAGCAGTTCCAACGCGGCAAGGTCCTGCGGAGAGAAGAAGAACCCGTTGCCGTTTTTGGTGAAATACCGTCTCCGGCATGGCTGCTTGCACTTGCCCCGGTTGCCGCTCCAACCGCCCAGATACGAGGAAAAGAGACACGTCCCGGAGAGCGAACAGCACAGCGAACCGTGGATGAAAACTTCCAGTTCCAGACCGGTCTGTTTGCGGATGGCCGCCAACTCATCCAGCGTGATCTGCCGCTCCAGAACCACCCGCTTGAGCCCGAGTTGCTCCGCCACCTGCAACCCGGCGGAGTTATGAAACCCCATCTGGGTCGAACCGTGCAGGATCAGGTTCGGGAAATATTCCCGGGCCAGCCGCAGCACTCCCAGGTCCTGCACCAGCACTCCGTCCGGCGCGATGGCGTCGATTGCATCCAGCGTCTCCATCACCGCGGGAATTTCGCTCTCCCGAATCAGCGTGTTGAGCGTGATGTAGACCTTTTTGCGCAGTTTGTGGGCGTAGTCGACGATCCTGGCCATCATGTCGGCGGTGAAGTTCTCTCCCCGTTCCCGGGCGTTGAATTTGCTCAATCCGGCGTAAACCGCGTCCGCCCCGGCGTCGAACGCCGCCAGCGCGCAGGCCGGACTGCCCGCGGGGGCCAGCAGTTCCATTTCCATACTCATGCCGCTACTCCAATTTGATCCGCGGATCGGCCCAGGCGTAGGCGATGTCCGTCAGCAGATTGATGATCACAAACAGCACGGCGCTTAACAGCACCAGCGCCTTCAGCAGTTGAATATCCGAATTCATCAGCGCTTCCATCCCGGCGAACCCCAAGCCCGGAATGCCGAAAAAGGATTCCAGCAGCAGACTGCCGGTAAAGAGGAACGGCAGTCCCGCCCCGGCCCGGGTGATGATCTGCACCAGCGCGTTGCGCAGCAGATGTCTGCCGTAGACCGCGGTCGGAGAAGCCCCTTTCGCCAGCGCGGTGCGCAGATACTCGCACCGCAGTTCGTCGGCGAATACAGTCCGGAAAAACCGCAGATTGCCGCCGAAACCGCAGAGAATGCCGATCAGCACCGGCAGTATGAAATACCGGACTCCGCCGAAGCCCCAGACCGGGAACCATTCCAGATAGTAGCCGCCGAGCCATTGCCCGAAAATGATCGCCACCAGATAACTCAAACTCATCGTCAGCACCGCGACAAACAGCAGCAGCCGGTCCGGGAACCGCCCGAGGAACGCCACCGCGACGAGTGCCAGCACGACGCCGCACAGCAATTCGCCCAAAAAGATCGGCAGCATCAGACAGAGCGACGGGCCCACGCCGCGCTTCAGCACGGCGCTCACCGGTTCCCGGGTACCGAGCGTTTCTCCGAAATTGAAAAACGACACATAGGGAAAATCCCTCCTGAACGAGACCAGTTCCCCCACCGCCCGGAGAAACTGGGAGTTCCACGGCGAGGACTGCAGTCGGAAAAACCGGCATTCCCGGATCGTTCCGCCGTCCGGCGCGGCATACACGAAGTTTTGCGCTCCATCCGGGATCGGGACCAGTTCCTGCGAATGGTCCGCGAAGGTGATTTGCGCCGCAATGTTCCCGGCGGCGTACAGCCGGCGCGCCGATACACGGGCCCCGTCGATCTCCGGCGCACCGAACGCGCCGGTCAGACAGCGGGTTCCGAACAGCAACGGCAGATCGCTGCCGAGTTTCCTTCGCAGAGCGTCCACTTCCTCCGGCGCCGCATTCTTGCCCAGCACCGCCCCGGCGGGGTCGCCGGAGGCCAGGTTGAAAAGCGCGAAGGTCAACAGCAGAACCCCGAAGATCACCCAGAGCGAATAAAGGGAACGACGAACAATGTACTTCAGCATCATGGGAGATAAAATACTCTCTCTCCCGTGCTTTTTCAAGTTTGATTTGTCGCCTTTTTCGCGCTATATTATTCCGAATGCGGGATTCTATGCGTCCTCCCGAATGGAAAAAGAGGGAAATCATCATGGCACGGGATAATTTTATCAGCGATCATCTGGTGGATATGCGGGCCCAGTTGCGGGACAGTTACGAGAATTTTCACCAGAACCGGGATGACAAGGACGATCCCGGAGCGGCGAATCCGGCTGCCGACGCCGCACCGGACAAATATCTGCCGACGATACGCAAAAATGCGGAAACCCGTGACTGCGACCGGGAACGGCGGGATCTCGAGGGGCGGATCATCCACGATCAGGCGGCGCTGGACAGCGAGCGGGACATCCTGAAAAACCGGTTGGCGGAACTGGAAAAATTCTCCGCCGTTCTGGAGAGTTCCCGCGCCCGTCTGGAGGACGGCGATCTCAATAAACTGCGGCTGGATTACTTCTCGGCCCGCGGCCGGTGGAGCGCATTCGACCAGCGTCCCGTCGCCGCCGTCGGCACCGGCGCGGCATCCGGGGAGGGCAGGGGGACGCTGTGGGTAGCCGGAGCGATCATCGCCGGCAGTCTGGTGATCGCGCTGGTGATGATCGGTCTCTTTTCCTGAAACGGTTGAAAAAATCGTCCCGAACTGCTATATTATAAGGAATCAAGGTTTTATTTCGGGAACGATCCATGATCATTTCAACGACAGCATATCCGCGGGCGGCGCTGATCGGAAATCCCTCGGACGGGTATTTCGGCAAGACCATCGCGTTTGTCTTCAGCAACTACTGCGCGTCGGTCCAACTGTACGAGACGCCGGAATTGACGCTTTTGCCTTCTCCCCGGGACATTGATCGTTTCTCCGATTTGGAGAGTTTGAGTTCTGAAGTGGGCCGCTTCGGGTACTACGGCGGTATCCGGCTGCTGAAGGCGACGGCCCGGCAGTTTTATCTCCACTGTCGGGAACGGGCGATCCCGCTGCCCAAACGCAATTTTACCATCCGCTACGACAGCAACATCCCCAACCGGTTGGGACTGGCCGGTTCCTCCGCGATCATCACCGCGGCGATGCGGGCGATCTGCGAATTTTATGAAGTGGAATTCTCGCTGCCGGAATTCGCCAATGCGGTACTCTCGGTGGAGCGCGACGAACTCAGCATCCCCGCCGGATTGCAGGACCGGGTGGCGCAGACCTACAACCATCCGGTGTACATGGACTTCGACCGCGAACATATGGAGAAATTTCACTACGGCATCTACGAGCGGATCGACATTCCCCCCGAATTGAATCTCTACGTCGCCTACCGGACCGATCTGGCGGAGGGATCGGAGATCCTGCACTCCCGGCTTCGGGATGATTACAATGCCGGAGTCCCCGAGGTCCTGGCGGCGATGCGGGAGTGGTCGGAACTGACCGTTCAACTGAAAGACGCTCTGCTCCGGCACGACATTGCCGCGGTTCCCGCGCTGATCGATCGCAACTTCGACCTGCGGTGCGAAGTCTGCGGCGGCGCGATCAGCGAAAAGAACCGCCGAATGGTCCAATTGGCCCGCAAGGTGGGAGCCTCCGCGAAATTCACCGGTTCCGGCGGCGCGATCATCGGGTCGTACGAGGATGAGGCGATGTTCGACGCTCTGCGGCGGGAATTGAAAAAATTCGGCGTGGAGGTCATCAAACCGCGGATCGTCGGCGGCATGGGGGAGGGCGCATGAAAACCGCGGTCACCAAAGCGGTCATTCCAGCCGCCGGATTCGGCACCCGGATGCTGCCTTTCACCAAGGCGGTCCCCAAGGAACTGATCCCGCTGGTGGATAAGCCGGTCCTGCAGTATGTGGTGGAGGAAGCCGTTGCGTCCGGGATCGAAGACATCCTCATCGTCATCAGCGCGGGCAAGGAGGCGATCATCCGACACTTCAACCCGGCGCCGGATCTGGAATCGCGGCTGGAGGAGTCCGGCCGACACGAGATGCTGGCCGAAATTCAGAGCATTTCCAAACTGGCCCGCATCCACTACGTTTATCAGCAGAAGTTGCGCGGACTGGGGGACGCGGTGCGTCTGGCGGAGAATTTCGCCGGGGACGACCCGGTGGCGATCCTGCTGGGCGACACCGTGCTGGATTCCGCCTCCGACCGCCCCGTGACCGGACAGTTGATCGACGCCTACGCCCGTTGCGGGACTTCGGTCATCGCACTGGACGAGGTCCCGCCGGAAAAGGTGTCGCGTTACGGCATTGCCGATGCGGAAGTTGCCGCCGACGGTCTGCTGAAACTCCGGGATCTCCTGGAAAAGCCGAGCCCGGAACGGGCCCCCAGCCGTCTGGCGGTGACCGCCCGGTATCTTTTTACCCCCGGCATTTTCGCCGCGCTGCGGGCCGTTGCCCCCGGATTGAACGGCGAAGTTCAGTTGACCGACGCAGTCCGGCTGCTGCTGCGTCGGGAACCGGTCTTCGGCTGCCGGATCGCCGGCCGCCGCTTCGACCTGGGAAGCAAAGCCGGTTTTATCGCGGCCAATGTCGAATTCGCCATGCGTCGCCCGGAGTTACAGGAGGCTCTGGGCAAGCAATTGAAACATCTCCTGTTTCCAGAAACCAAACTGAAGAACTGAAAACCGTGTTCACAAGACTGAAGAATCTGATGAAAAAGATTCTGTTTTCCCCGGAACCTACCGCAAGCAAAAGCAAACCGTCGGCGCGGAAACAAGCCCCGCCTTCTTCCATGAAGCGCCCGTCTCAACCCCGGTCCCGCCGCCCGTCCGCAGCGCCTCCGGACTCGGCAAAACCGTCGCCGCGCCCCCGGCATTCCGGCGGGCGGCAGCCCGGGAAAGTCTCCGCTCCGATTCCGGCCCGGCCGGAGAAACTGCGCGAGGTGCCGGCGATCGAGGGAAAATTGCGGTTTCTGGACCTGCCGCTGGCCGAATCCATCCAGTTCGGAGTTCAGCACGCCGGATTCGAGTACTGCACCCCGATCCAGCAGATGACCCTGCCGATTCTGCTGGACAAGCGAGACTTGGCGGGGAAAGCCCAGACGGGGACCGGCAAGACCGCCGCGTTTCTGCTGGCGGCCTTTACCCGGATGCTCAATGAACCGCTTGCGGAACGGCGCGACGGCGCGCCCCGGATGGCGGTGCTGGCCCCCACGCGGGAACTGGCGATCCAGATCCACAAGGATGCCTGCGAACTGGGAATTTTTTCCGGGCTGAACATCGTGCTGGTATTCGGCGGAATGGACCACGAAGCCCAGCGCCGTTCGCTCTCCGGACCGATCGACGTGCTGATCGGCACCCCCGGACGGGTGATCGATTTCTCCCGCTCCCGGGCGCTGGACCTGAGCCGGGTGGAGATCCTGGTCATCGACGAGGCCGACCGGATGCTGGACATGGGATTCATTCCGGACGTGAAGCGCATCGTGACCCAGATGCCGGAGAAGGGGCGGCGGCAGACACTGCTTTTCAGCGCCACGCTGGATGAGAAGATTCTGAAGTTGGCTTCCGGCTGGCTGGCGGAACCGGCCGTCGTGGAGAGCGAACCGGAAAAAATGGTCAGCGACAATATCGCGCAGACCTTTTATTCCGTGCTGCGGGAGGAAAAACTCGCCCTGCTGCTCTATATTCTCCGCACGATGACGTATGACCGCATCCTGATTTTCGGCAACCGCAAGGATGTGAATTTGAAACTGCAGTACGATCTGGCCCGGTACGGCTATTCCGTGCCGCTGCTCTCCGGGGATATTTCGCAGGAGAAGCGTATCAAAATCCTGGAAAAGTTCCGCGCCGGTACGGAAAAAGTCGTCATCGCCACCGACGTCGCCGCCCGCGGCATCCATGTGGACGACGTCTCCATCGTCATCAATTACGACCTCCCGGAACAGCCGGAGGATTACGTTCACCGGATCGGCCGCACCGGTCGGGCCGGACACCACGGTACCGCGATCAGTTTTCTCTGCGAGTACGGAGCCTACTATCTGCCGCCGATCGAGGAGCAGTTGCACACGCGGTTCAGCAGTATCCTGCCGACGGAGGAGATGCTGACGCTGCCGCCGGAGGTTCCCGGCGCCAAGTTGCCGCCCCGGCCCGGAAGCGATTCCCGCCGCGGCGGGGGCGGACGGTCGTTCCGGCGCGGCGGAAGCGGAGTCCGCCGCCGCCGTTGAATCCGAAGATTCCCATTTCAGAAAGTCAGAAAATATGGAAGGAACTTGCGTCGTGAATCGGGACTCCCGCCGGGCGGCGGTGTTGAGTTGGGTGATGCTGTTTTTCGTCACGCTGATCTATTTTTTCGCCAATATGCAGAAGGTGCTGGTCCCCGGCGCCACTTTCAACGAGGTCCAGCAACTGTTTCGTCTGGATGCGGCGTCGGTTACCCGGCTGGGCGCCGTGTTTCTCTATGTCTACGCGGCGGGGCAACTGATCATCGGACCGCTGGCGGACCGTTTTTCCGGCATCCGGGTGATCATCGTCGGGGGAATCATTTTCTGTGCCGGTTCGTTGCTCTCCGGCTGCACCGGTTCATTCGCGCTGCTGTGCGTCAGCCGTTTTCTGACCGGAATGGGCGCGGCGGCGATCTATTTGAGCATGGTCAAGGAATTTTCCGGAGTGGTGGGGACCTCTCTGCCGTTTTGGCTCGGCATTGCCACCATCATCGGTTATTCCGGCGCGATCACCGGGACCTCTCCGTTTGTCGCCGGAGTGGAAAAATTCGGCTATGCCCGCATGATGTTCGGGACCGGAGTGCTGACGCTGCTGATCTACGCCTGTTTCGCGCTGACGGTCTCCCGCATGAAAGTGCCGTCGATCAATTCCGGTGTCAGAATCAGCCTCAATTCATACTGGTCGGTACTGAAAATCCGTCACAATCTCTGCAATTTCGGTTCCTCGGGAATCAACTTCGGTACTTACTTCGCGTTGCAATCCATCATCGGGAAAAAGTTCCTGGAGGATTTCTGCCATATGAGCAGTCACGGCGCGGGAGCGGTCATGACCGCGACCATGGTCATCGCCGCGGTCAACGGATTTATCATGGCCAACATCAGCCGGTGCTGCGGCAACCGCCGGAGACCGTTTCTGATCGGGTCTTCCTTCGGCTGTCTGGCCGGGGCGCTGATGATGTTCGGCGCGGTCGTCGGTGATATTCACGCGCCGGCGCTGGCGGTTTCCGGCATCATCCTGCTGGCGGTGGCCGGCAATGTGTCGCCGATCTATGTGGCGCTCATCCGGGAAACCAATGCGGAGAATCGTTTCGGCACCGCCCTCAGCGTGGGAAACTGTCTTGCCTATGCGGTCACGGCGGTATTCGGCGGCGTGCTGGGCAAGTTGATGGACCTTTACCCGCACGAAGTCATCAACGGGGTCAACGTTTACGGGCGGAACTCCTATCTGCTGGTCTTCGGTACGCTGGTGCCGCTGATCGCGGTTTCCGCGATTCTGGCGCTGTTTCTGCGGGAATCCCGCGGACGGAACATCGCCGACTCCGTGCGCTGACGGCTACCGGCGGGGATCAAGCGCATCGCGCAGCGCGTCTCCCAGCAGATTCAGCGCCAGAACCAGAATCAGCAGCGCCGTCGACGCCGCGGTGATTTCCCACCAGACGCCGCTCCACAGCCGGGTTTGTCCGTCGGCGATCATCATGCCCCAACTCGGCGCGGTCTGAGCCCCCAGCCCGAGGTAACTGACGATCACTTCCAGCATGACCGCGCCCGCGAAGAGCGTGGTGAAGTAGATGATCACCAGATGAAACACGTTCGGGAGGATATGACGGATCATGATCGCGGCATGCCCGACTCCGGCGACTTTGGCCGCAACGACGAATCCGGCGCTTTTGAGTTTCATCGTTTCGCCGCGCACCACCCGGCACAAGGTCACCCATCCGGTCAGTCCGATGGCCAGATAGACGCCCAGCATGCCAGGTTCGACCCGGAGCAGGCCGCTCAGGACATTCAGCCCCGAGCCGACCGCGGGCGAGAGAAAGTCCGGCGAAAACAACAGCGCGAAAGCCAGAATGAACAACAGCGTCGGCATGGCCGCGAACGTGCTGTACAGCCACACCGTGATCTCGTCGGTCCGGCCGCCGAAATACCCGGCCAGTATCCCGAGGGACACCCCGACCGCCGCCGCGATCAGGCCGGAAACCACGCCGACTTTCAGCGCGCTGGCCGTTCCCGCCACCGTTCGGGACAGTACATCCCGCCCTTGATAATCGGTACCGCACGGATGGCGGGGGGAGGGGGGCGCATAACACATTGCCGGATCGGACCGCAAATAGAGCGGGATAACACCGCGGGCATGACACCATGCGCCGTAGATTTCCACCCCGACCGCCGTCAGCACAAAGCACAGGACCACGACCAACGCGGTCATCCCCCAGGGATCGGAACGAAATTTCCTCCATGCGGAAGCATTCATCGGGATTCGGCCTCCAGTTTTTTGATCATGACCTGAAGCAGCGCCACATCCGCGGGCGTTACCCCGTCGATCCGCCCGGCCTGTCCCAACGTCGCCGGACGGATATTTTCCAGTTTCTGCCGGGATTCATTGCCCAGACCGCGCACGGACGAATAATCGAAATCCGCCGGGATGACGGTGTCTTCCATTTTTTGCAGCCGACTGATCTCCAATGCTTCCCGTTGCAAATACCCGTCGTATTTCGCTTCGATCAAAAGTTCCTGCCACACCCGGCGGCCGATGCGGGTATCCGGCAGGTCCAGCGCCGCGGTGACTTCGCCCGAGGAGGGCAGGGGGGTGTCGGGCGGAAATTCGCGCAGCCGCGCGGTCCATGAAGTTTTGCCGCTTTCAAAAAGGCGGCGGCAGACGGCGCGTTTTTCGTCGAGCATGGTCTCATACCGGAGAAATGCCTGATATTTCTCCTCCGGCAGAATCCCCCAGCGATACGCCTGCCGACAGAGCCGCAGATCCGCGTTTTCCTGCCGCAGGGTCAGACGGTACTCCGCCCGGCTGGTGAACAAACGGTAGGGTTCGACGATGTTCTTGGTGGACAAATCGTCCAGCATTACGCCGATGTAACTTTGGTCGCGCCCGGGAAATACCGGTTCCATTCCGGCGGCGCACCGGGCGGCATTCATCCCGGCGATCAATCCCTGACCGGCCGCCTCCTCATAGCCGCTGGTCCCATTGATCTGACCGGCGGTGAAAAGATTTTCATAGCGCTTGCTGCGCAGCGTCCGTTCCGTCTGTTCCGGGGGGATGAAGTCGTACTCAATGGCGTAGGCGTAACGGGAAATCACCGCGTCGTGCAGGCCGGGGAGGGTGCGGACCATCAGTTTCTGCACCTCGGGCGGCATGCTGCTGGAGAATCCGTTGAGGTAGTACTCCCCGGTATCGGCGCCCTCCGGTTCCAGATAAAGCAGATGGTGCGGGTGATGGGGAAAGCGCACCACCTTGTCTTCAAACGAGGGACAGTACCGGGTCCCGATCCCCCTAATCACTCCGCTGTACATCGGAGATTTGTCCAAATTGGCCCGCACCACCGCCGCCGTCTCGTCGGTGGAGTGAAGCATATAGCAGGGCAGGTCTCGGCGATGGGCATTCACCATGGCCGGACGCAGCGCCATCTCCCAGAAACTGAACTCCTCGACGGCGGGTTCGGACGGCTGAAGCGGCAAAGCGGCAAAGTCGATGGTCTTATCCAGAATACGGGGCGGAGTCCCGGTTTTCAGCCGCCCCAGACGCAGTCCCAACTGTTCCCGCAGCGCCGCGGACAATTCGCTTGCGGCCGGATCTCCGGCCCTGCCGCCGGCAAAATGCATCAACCCGTAGTGCAATGTGCCGTTCAGCGAGGTCCCGGTGGTCAAAACCACGGCTCCCGCTTTAATCATGTCCCGAAAATTGGTGACAACTCCGCCGATACGGCTCCGTTCCAAGATAAACCCGGTGACTTCCGCCTGCAGGATATCCACGCCGGCGGTTTGCTCCAAAAGGTATTTCATCCCCGAACGGTACACGGCTTTGTCGCACTGGGCGCGGGGCGACCATACCGCCGGTCCTTTGGTGCGGTTCAGCATGCGAAACTGGATCGCGGCGGCTTCCGCCACCATGCCCATGGCACCGCCCATGGCGTCGATTTCCCGAACCACCTGGCCTTTGGCGATACCGCCGACGGCCGGATTGCAACTCATTTGGGCAATATGATCGAGGTTGAAGGTGATCAGCATGACCCGGGCGCCGACCCGAGCCGCCGCCAGTGCCGCTTCGCAACCGGCGTGTCCCGCGCCGACCACCACCACATCGTACTGTTTCATCACTCCCTGTCGTTCCAGCATCCGATTCGCGTGCAAACTACATACAATAGCACAAAACCGGAATTTTTCCAACTCCCACGCTCGAAATTCGGCGGAAATCACCACCGTTTACAACGTCGCATAATGTGCGTTATGTTAAGTTGAGCATTCGGGATTTTATTTTTTGAAACAATGCAATATTATGACTTGAAACGTGTTATGATTTTTAAGCGCCGGATTGTAAATAACTTGATAACATGTTTAGTAAAAAATGTCAACTATTTTTGCATCTTCACCAGAATTTGTGGGCGAACTCCGGTTCTGGGAGTTCGCCAAGCTGGTGATATAAGCACACTTTTGCAATTTTGAGCGTCCGAAATCCGAACGATTTTCTGATAGTCAGATTTATTTTCCTGTTCAATCCC
>JALEMG010000003.1 GCA_022768375.1 Lentisphaeria bacterium | reverse complement strand
GCTTGGACGAACGGCACGTATTACTTCAAACTCTCCATCGCCGGTACCGCGTGCGGCGGCGGATACATCGCAATCCAGTAAGTTCCTATCCGACACACACAGGGCCGTCCGGGATACCCCCGGGCGGTTTTTTTATCGCCGCCGCGGTATCGCGCGGAGATTGCAAAGCGGGCGGAACGGGATTATATTATGCCGTGGCAGACGGACAGGGAATGGAGCGAGATGGAAAACTGGATCATTCTGGTGCTGGACCTTTTCGGAACGGCGGTTTTTGCCGTGACCGGAGCCGTGCAGGGGGTTCGGAAGCATCTGGATATTTTCGGCGTCACGGTTCTGGCTTGCTGCGTCGGGGTCGGCGGAGGCATGTTGCGTGACTGCATCATCGGCAGCGTGCCGGTGGCGGCGCTGACACACCAGTATTACCTTCTCATCTGCATTGCGGTCGGACTGCTCACGTTCGCCTCCGCCCGTTACTGGATCCGGGGGCGGAACATCATCAGCATCTGCGACGCCGTCGGGCTCGGGGTCTTTACCGCCATCGGAGCGCAGAAGGGCGCGGAATGCGGACTGGGATTCACGGGGGTCGTCCTGTGCGGCGTTTTCACCGCCATCGGCGGCGGCATGATCCGCGATGTCCTCACCGGCAGGATCCCGGTGGTGCTGAAAAGCGACTTCTACGCGACCGCGGCGCTCATCGGCGGGGCGGCGTACGACGTGATGTTCTATGTAAAAACCCCGTTTCTGTACCGGTTTTTCAGTGTGGCGATCCTGGTGACTTCCATTCGGATGCTGGCGATGCGGTATAACGTGCAACTGCCGGTCGGCGGCCGATTCACCGCCAAAATGCGTTCGCGCTAACGGGACGCATCCACGCGGTCGTTTTGTCCGGTCTCCTCCGGAGATTCGGGCGGCAGCAGATCCAGAAACTGCCGCCGGTAGTGCCGGGGCGACTGGCCGGTGATGCGCGAAAAGGATTTCGCAAAGTGCGCGGAGTCGAAAAATCCGGTCTGATACGCGATTTCCGTCAGGGACAGCGGGGAACTTTTCAGCAGTTCCGATGCCTTGTTGACCCGGTAGCGCAGCAGATACTTGGAGAAAGAGCATCCGGCCACCCGGCGGAACAACTGACCGACGTAAGCCGGACTGCGCCGGATGAGGCGGCCCATGACGGGAAGCGTGATCTTCTCGAAGTAGTGGGTCTGGATGTAGGCGATGAGTTTTTCCACTTCGTTGCTGGGCTTGAGTTCGGTGAAGTTCGGCAGTTCGTTGGTCTTGCGGTAGATGCTGGTGATCAGAAACTCCATCATCGCCCCGGTCAGCGACTCGAAGCCCCGCCGCTGTTCGATCAGTTCCTGCTCCAGCCGGGTCAGCAGATTCAGCAGGGATTTGAGTTCCTCCTCGCCGGTGAACATCTGATAGGCTCCGCCGGGGATCAATTTCAGCAGTTTCCCCGCGGATGCGCTCAGGATGTCCGGCGTGAACATCAGATTGTACAGCAGATTCCCGGACGGCAGCGTGTAGGCGTGGCTGTCAAACGGCGTACAGAGAAACAGCGAACCGGCCCGAATTGCGTAATTGCTGCCGCCCACCAGACAGATGCCCCCATCCTTGAGGGTGATCATGATTTCATAGCAGTCGTGACCGTGTTCCGGTTCGGTGCTCAGGTATGAGGCCTGTTTCCATACGGACAGCGGCCACGACGACAGACAGTGGGAACGCAAATCAAAAATTCTCATGACGGACTCCTGATTTCCGAATGATACTGTACCGCCGAAAAACCGGAATGCAAATGTTTTGTAGCAAAATTAATCTCCGGACTGAGAAAAATACAAGATATTTTTCAAAAAATACAATTTTTTCCGCGCGATCTGCCGTATATTTTACGCGTATCATCGAAATGCGGTGTGATCCGCGCAAAAGCAAAATCAGAAACAACGAGGTCGTCATGAACGTGCGCAACTGTCAACTCCCGACGAAAGAGATCATCCGGGACAAGATTCTCGGCTGCTGGATCGGCAAGAACATCGGCGGAACGCTGGGCGGTCCTTTCGAGGGCAAGACCTGCATCAACAATCTCACCTGGTACGAGCGGGACCCCGGCGGTTCGCCGCTGCCGAACGACGATCTGGATCTGCAGTTGATGTGGCTCGACATGGCGGAATTCTACGGGGTCGAACATCTGACGCTCCGCCACTTCGGGGAAATGTGGCTCAACTGCCTGATCGGTCCGTGGGGCGAATACTCCAACTGCCGCTACAACTGCCTGTGCGGTTTTTTCCCTCCGCTCTCCGGGGCGTGCGACAACGACGGACTCAACCGGAGCAACGGGGCATGGATCCGGGCGGAGATATGGGCGTGCCTCTGCGCCGGGAAACCGGACGAAGCGATCCGCTTCGCGTGGATGGACGCCTGCTGCGACCACATCACCGACGGCATCTATGCGGAAATGTTCATTTCCGCAATGGAAGCGGCGGCATTCTGCATCTCCGACATCCGGGAACTCATCCGCATCGGTCTGAGCAAGATTCCCGATCAGTGCCGGCTGCGCGACAGCATCGAACTGGTCATCGCCGGCTATGACGCGGGCAAGCCGTGGCAGATGGTCCGCGAGGAGGTGATGGAACTCAACGCGGATATGGGCTGGTTTCAGGCCCCGGGCAACGTGGCGTTCGTCGTCATCGGTCTGCTCTACGGGGAAGGGGATTTCGCCAAGACGGTCTGTACCACGGTCAACTGCGGCGACGACGCGGACTGCACCGGCGCGACGGCGGGGGCGCTGCTGGGGATCATCCTCGGCGCGACGGCGATTCCGGCGGACTGGAAGGAACCCATCGGAGATGCCATCGCCGTGCATTCGCTGGACAAGTTCTCCATGCCGATCGGCTGGCCGCAGACGGTGACCGAGTTGACCGACCGGGTGATCCGACTGCGGGAGATCGGGGAACTGCACGACCTCAGGTCCGTGATCCCGGATGAAGATTTCCACTCCCGCGGGATCGCGGAAAAACTGTGGCACCGCTCGTCGTACGAGTTGGAATTCGACCTGCTTTTCGCCAAAATCGGCGTGGAGTATCTGGACAAGCCCTATCTCTCTCCCGGCGTGTCCAGCCGAATCAGGATCATGGTTTCCGACAGCGATATCCGGACCGGAGTGATCAAATTCCGCTGGCAACTGCCGGAGAACTGGCAGAGCGCCTGCCGGAGTTTTTTCATCGGCACCCGGAATTTCTGCAACAGCGAGATCGTTACCGAACTCACTCCGCCGCAGGATCTTCCGGATGCCATGATGTACGTCGGACTGGAGGTTTCCTCCGATCTTCATGACTATCCGACGATCGTCACGGTCCCGTTCCGCCGGAACGGATCGGCCAGTTTTCCCCGTTTTGCCCCGGATCGTGACGGCAACGCCATTCGGCGTCACGATGCGCATTTGGGCTGGATCAATAAGTTTCGGAACGACATTCAGCATTGAAATCGGGAAAGGAGAATGGGAAAAATGGAAAGAAGAAGTTTTACGCTGATCGAACTGCTGGTGGTCATTGCGATCATCGCGATTCTGGCAGCGATGCTGCTGCCGGCGTTGCAGGGCGCGCGTGAACGGGCTTCGCAGGCGAACTGCACGTCCAATCTGAAAACGCTCGGCACCGCCATTCAGATGTACGCCGATGACAATAACGGATATTTCTATCACTGGCAGGGCGGAACGCGGGGGTATTATCCGTACTCCGGTTACGCCCGGATCGCCCAGTACGCCGGGGGCAAAACCTACAGCGTGATCTACAAAGACGGGAATGATAACGGCGGGGTCGGAAAGGCCGAAAACATGCCGTCGGCGTTTTTCTGCCCGAAAGCGCGGAGAGAGATCGACGAGGTGAATACTCCGAACTGGGATCTCGGCGCTTACCCGCTGTGCTACGGTGGCGATCCGATGCCGTTGTACCGCGGGCAGAAAATGAAAATCAATGATACGACCTCCCTTTCCCTGGAACACGGCATCCTCGCCGCCGACGGCTGGTCCGGACACAGCGGCGGCTCCGTCGGCATGAATTCTTCGAGTCTGTACAACAACTACAGCACCGATACCTACGCGATCCCCTACGAACGGCACAACGGGCAGTTCAACGCGCTGGTCCACGACGGCCATGTGGTCTCGTCCGGGGTGCAGAATCTGGCTTCCGGCAAATATTACACCCTGCGCGGATCGGGGCAGGAGATCCGGGGGCTGCCCTTCAACGATTATTACGGACGGGGACGGAGTTTGAAACAGGTGCAGTAGATCACGAGACAAGGGAGAAAAATCATGCGAAACATTGTATTATCCGCCGTATTGCTCCTGACCTGCATGGCCGGGAGCCCGCTTCGGGCCGCCGGAGCCGGACTGAAATGGAACGCCGCCAACAAGTTCGCCGGGTGGCACCGTCCGACGGGCATGACCATGAAGCGGGAAAACGGCCTGCTCGTTTTGGACATCACCGCGAAAGACAGCGGGATGATGAATCTGAATGTCGACGTCGCTCCGGCGGATTTCGGCATGCTGGAGGTGGACTACCGGGCGGTCGGACTGCCGAAAAGCAACCACGGCGAATTTTACTACGCCGGAAACGCCAACGACTTTGCGGAGAAGCGGGTGTGGCGGCTGTGGAATCTTGACGTGTCCGGCCAGTGGAAAACGCTGCGCATTGACGGCAGCCGCTTCCCCCGGGGACCGGTGGAGGAGTGCGGACGGATCACCAAACTGCGCCTCGATCTTACCAACGAATTTCCGGGGCGCATCGAGATCCGGGAAATTCGGCTGCTGCCGCCGCCGCCGCCGCTGACCGTGTGGAATGCCGCCAACAAGTTCGCCGGGTGGCATCGGCCGACGGGCATGACGATGAAACAGGAAAACGGGCTGCTCATTCTGGACATCACCGCGAAAGACAGCGGGATGATGAACCTCAGTACCAGGATACCCACCTCCGAGTACGGTGCGCTGGAGGTGGACTACCGCGCCACCGGACTGCCGGCGCGGAATCAGGGGGAATTTTACTACGCCACCGATGATACCGATTTTTCGGAGAAGCGGGTGTGGCGGCACTGGAATCTGGATGTCACCGGTCAGTGGCGGACCCTGCGTTTCGAGGGGCGGAACTTCTCGCCTCAGGTGTGGAAGGATTGCGGTACGGTGACCAAACTGCGGCTGGATCTGGTCAACGAGTTTCCCGGCCGCATTGAGATCAAAGAGATCCGCTTCATGCCGTTCCTGCCGGAACTGGCCGATTCCCAGGAGGTCCGCAAAGCCAGGAAATTCCCGGAGGTGAAGTGCGAGATCCCGGCCAATCCGCCTCATGTGCTCGACCTCGGACGGCCCTATTACACCGGTTATATGGTCAAGGCGCAGGAGGACAAGGAACCGGATATCCCCGCGGGCGGCGCCCGGTTCGCTTTCCGGCGGGAGTTCGATCTGGACCGACTGCCGGTCAAGGCCCGAATTCACATTGCCGGGGACGATGCCTATACCTGCAAACTCAACGGCCGCCATGTTTCCGGGGCCGGGGCGTGGTATGACCCGGATATCGTGGACTTTGAGCCCGGGCGTTTCGCGGTCGGCAAAAACGTGCTGACCGGCATCTACTGGAATCACGGCGGTCCCGGCGGGGTTTACTTCCAGATCGATCTGCTGATGCCGGACAACACGATCCGCAAGATCGTTTCCGATGAAAAAGTGGAGTTGACCCCCACCGGGAATAACAAAAGTTGGACCTATCCCCCGGAGGACGCGGTGTACCGTCCCGCCGTGCTGCAGAGCATTTCGCCCGCGGGTCCGTGGGCGCGGATGCTGCCCTACAAACCGCTGCTCCCGGAGGGTTTGAGCGTGACGAAAAACGAATTTCCCGCTTCGGTGGAATCCGGGCGGCGATACAACTGGGAATTGGCGTTCGCCGGAGTTCAGTGCGATCCGGAGGACTTTGTCACGCTCCGGCTGGAGAGCGCGACCGGGTTGGAAATTCTGGAAAAGCGTTTCAAGGTCGGAGATGTGCGGAGCAGGGACGGCAAATGGAATATTCCGGTGGAGACTCCGAAATTCGTCTCCTCCGGGCCGATGCGGTTGAAACTGCTCTCCTCGCGGGTGATTCTGCCGGAGACCGCGAAGGAGTTCGCCTACCGCAACACGCGGAAGAAAGGTCCGGATTACCGGGCGCGCGTCCGCGACGGCGAAGTCTACCTCAACGGCAGACGGATCATGCCCATTCTCGGACACTCCGCCGGAAGGAACGAGAACTATCAGGACATGATGTTTGAGTACGGCGGCGTGGAACTGCGGGGATTCACGCCCCGCATCGACCGGCCCGGCAGTTGGTGGGTCGGTCCCGGCAAGTACGATTTCGCTACGGTGGACGCCCGGATCAACACGATGCTGAGTCTGGACGAAAACGCGGGGCTCATCGTCTACATTCCGACTACGCCGGGCCGGTGGTGGGCGCGGCTCTATCCCGACGAGATCGCCCGGTATCAGGACGGCAAACCGCTCAACGACCACGAGGCCAAAGTGAGTTTCGCCAGCGAAAAGTACCGGGAAGATGCCGCCGCCGCGCTGGACGCATTCATCAAGCACATGCGGGAGGCCCCGTACAGCGACCGGATCGCCGGGTATGTGGTCGTCGGCGGATATACCAGCGAATGGATTCAGTGGTATCCGTTTGATTACAAGAACCTTTCGGATTACTCCGAACCGGCGCGGAAGCGTTTCGCCGAATATCTGAAGCAGGAAGCGCCGGACCTTGCCCCGGGGATACCCACCGTGGCGGAGCGGCGGGCCTGCGAATTCGGTTACTTCGTGAATCCGGAGAGCAACCGCCGCACCTTGATCTACACCCGCTTCATGAGCGACATGATCGCCGAATGCATCGAAGTGCTGGTCAAAAAAGTCCGTCAGGCCGCCGGAGAGGAGAAACTCATCGGCGTCTACTACGGCTACACCATGACCTGCGGCAACATGGGCAAACTGCTCCACGGCAGTCACGGTTCGCTCAAGCGCATTCTCGATCTCAAGGAACTGGATTTCTTCCTCTGTCCCATGACCTACGCCGATCGCAACCTCGGAGACTGCGGCGACGACGGCATGCCGTTCGCCGCGATGCGGGCCGCGGGAAAAATGCCGGTGGTGGAGGATGACATCCGCACCCATCTGCAGGGAGAACCTCAGCCGTACTATCAGACCCCCGATACCTGGACGACCGAGCAGGTGATCCGGCGCAGTCTGGGCCGGATTCTCTCCCGCAACCAGATGGCGGAATTCTACGCCGGGACCACCGGGACGGAGTTCGCGTCCATGGCGGTCCAGAACGACTTCCGCACCTTCCGCAAGGCGGCGGAATTCATCGTGGACCACGACGTGAAGGCCCAACCGGAGATCGCCGTGGTGGTCAGCACCCGCGGGTTCGATTACATGGCCGATTTTCAGAAAAATTTTCTGGTCTGGCACTGGGAGTACGCCATGGGGACCGGCAAGCCGATTTTCGTGCCCCACCTGTGCAAGGCGATCACCGGTGAAGCGGTCTGCTTCCAGCGCACCGCGCTCTCCAAGATCGGCGCGCCGGTGGATTATCTGCTGGCCGAGGACCTCGGACGGGTGGCGGACCGGCCCTACAAACTTTGGATATTCCTCAATCAGTTCGACACCACGCCGGAATTGGACGCGGCGCTGGCCAAGATCCGCTCCCGCAAGGGCACCTGCCTTTTCCTGTACGCGCCGGGAGTGTTCCGCAACGACAGGATCGACTTCGCCAACATGGAGAGACTGACCGGCATCAAACTGCGGGTGAAAGAGGGTTCCGGGATGACCCGGGTGACCTTCCCGGCGAAAAAGACCCCGGAAACCGCGTTGCTGCGCTACCGGGGCATGGGCAGCGAGAACTTCCTGCCGCTGCTCTTCGAGGCCGTTTCCGGCCGGCCGCTGGCGACCTATCCCGACGGCAAGATCGGCGTGGCCGTGACCAAAGTCGGCAAGACCAAGTCCATATTCTGCGGAGTGACGAAACTTTCCGCCGATTTCCTTCGCAGTCTGGCGGCGAATGCCGGGGTGTGGATCTACAGCGACAGCGAGGATGTGCTGTTTGCCAGTGACGCGTTTCTTACGCTTCACGCGGCGACCGGAGGGAAAAAGACGCTCCAATTCAAGCGGCCCGTGGATGTGGCGGACGTTTTCACCGGCGAGATCCTGGCCCGAAAGGTGAAGCAATTCACCTTCGACGTAAAAATGCTGGAAACGAAAGTGTTTTATTACGGAAACGACGCCGATGCCTTCGTCGAAGCGATGAAACGCGATCCGGCGCGTTGAAGCGCCCCGGCGCACAACAACCAGAGGAGGAAAAGAGATGAAGAAATTATTGCCCGCACTGGCCGCGGCCGCAACCATGACCGTCGCCGCCGCCGAAGGTCTGACGTGGAATGCCGAAAATCAGTTTTCCAACTGGCGTCGCCCCGTCGGCATGACGATGAAACAGGAGAACGGCCTGCTCGTTCTCGACATCACCGACCGCGATTCAGGGATGATGAATCTCAACGTGGATCTCGCGCCGGAGGAGTTCGGCACCCTTGAAGTCGATTACCGGGCCACCGGACTGCCGAAGAATAACCACGGCGAATTTTACTATGCCGGAAATGCCAACGACTTTTCCGAAAAACGGGTTTGGCGTATCCGCAATCTTGATGTCTCCGGGCAATGGAATACGCTGCGGCTCAATGGAAACCGCTTTCTGTCCGCTTCGGTGCGCGAATGCGGCCGGATCACCAAACTTCGATTGGACCTTACCAACGAATTCCCCGGCCGCATCGAGATCAGGGAGATTCGTCTGCTGCCCGCCGTACCGCCATTCGTCTGGAATGCGAAAAACCGTTTTGACGGCTGGCACCGCCCCGTGGGGATGACCATGAAACAGGAAAACGATCTGCTCGTTCTGGATATTACCGGACGGGACAGCGGCATGATCAATCTCAGCGCCAAAGTCCCGACAGCGGAGTACGACGCGCTGGAGGTGGATTACCGCGCCACCGGACTGCCGGCGAAAAATCAGGGTGAGTTCTACTATGCCACCGACTCCACCGATTTTTCGGGGAAACGGGTGTGGCGGCACTGGAATCTGGATGTCTCCGGACAGTGGAAAACCCTGCGTTTCAAGGGCAGGAATTTTTCCCCGCAGACATGGCTGGACTGCGGGACCGCGACCAAACTGCGGCTGGATATGGTCAACGAGGCCCCGGGCCGAATTGAGATCAGGGAGATACGGTTCGTCAAAACCGCCGAAAAGGAATAACACCGTCCCGGCGGGGTATTGCTTGTCGCGCCGTCATGCCTCCATGACGGCGCGACAAGTATCATGTTCAGAGAAAACGCGGTAAAAATCCCGATTTTTCCGCCGTCCGCACTTGGGAATCCGTCTCCGTTCGCTTATATTGCAACTACGGATGCGATGGAGAGGGAATATCACGCAATATGGGCAAAACGATCCCGCTGCTGGATTCGCAGGATGCCGCGGCGGTGGACGGCGAATTCATTCGGACGTTCACGGACAGACTGATTCTCGTTTTTCCGGCCGGCGCCGCCGGACTGCCGCCGCGCTCTCTGGTCATGGTGGCCGTCGGCCGTCCGATCGTCCCGGGAAGCGCGGTGGCGGCGGCTACCTGTACCGGAGAAGCAGTGGCCGGTTTTTACCGCCGGTCGGGGGATGACGCGATCATCGAAAGTTTCGTCCACCGCGAAATCCTGCGCTGGCACGTCGGCGCGGAGGGGGCCCGACTGCACTGGCTGTTTCCGATCCTCACGGTGAAAATACCGTGCTGCCGGTGTTGCGGCCGTCACCCCGGTCCCCGAAAGTCCCCGGAGGGATCCCCGGGAACTTCGCATACGGATGAAGCGTGACCTGCCTTTTTCGTCGGGCAGGCGCCGTATGCCGCTTATGACCGCAGGGTCGCCGTGGTGAAATCCCAGTCGCTTTCCCCGCGCGGGACGGCGACGGTGAGCCGGAGTTCCCGCTGCCACGGATCCCGCATCGCCGCGGTGAATTTCGTCCCCGAAACGGTGAAGCGGGTGATTTCCGTCCCGGCGTAATGGCCGTCGGAGACCACCGGAAACGGCACCCGTTCCGCAGGGACCGGCACGATCCGCAGCACCCGACAGCCGTGCGGGGGGATGTCGGCGGCGCGCACTTCATCCCCGGCATGGAAGATGCCCAGCACGTTCTGCTCGTCCGCGTCCGCCACCGCGAATTTCCCCGACGCGCATTGCGGCGTGATCTCCGGCGTCAGACGGATGATGCAGTACGCGGGGGTGTCGCCGACGTTGATCCGGGAATAGACGGTGAACCCCTCCGCATTGCCGGGGGAGGCGGGAAGACGGGTGATGAACTTCTCCGGACAGCGGCAGTTGAAAGGGTCCAGCAGACCGGCCGTCGTTCCGCCGGCCGGGGCGACTTTGCGGATCATCCGCAGCCGTGCGTCTTCCAGCGTGCGGCAGTTTTCTCCGAACGCGACCGCTCCTCCGGCGAGAAACTGATGCAGCACCATGGTCCGCGCTTCGTCATCGGTCATATCGCCCAGCGAAAGTGCCCCGTGGGGCGTATCGTCCAGTCTCCGGTCGGAAACGCGGATGGCGATGGCGTCCGGGTCGTTGAGCCGCCACTCTCCCATCCATGCCCGGAACATGGTCTGCCGGATGCGGTGCCACGCGGGGGAGGGGGTGTCGCTCTGCCACCTGGCGTAGGTGTCGTGTCCCGTGCGCTGACTGTCGGCAATGCCCATTGCCGCGCCGACATGACCGCCGCAGAGATTGAAGAAACTCTCCTCGCCGATGCCCCGGCGGATCGCCAGCAGACCGTCCCGGAAGCACTCCAGAATGTTTTTGGTCCTGTCGCGGGGCGCGGGAGCCGGGTCCACGAAAAGCGCCTGCGTGAAGTCGGCTTTGAAGAACGTATACCCCATCTCCCGCAGGTCCCGGAAACTTTTTTCAATGAAATCCAGGACTTCCGGGATCGAGAGGTCCAGCGCGGCGCAGGGCCGGGAACAGCGGAACGGCACGACTTCGCCTTTTCGGTTGCGCAGCCGCCAATCCGGGTGCGCTTTGGCCACCGGGGATTCCTCGCAGATGATGAAAGGCGCCAGCCAGATGCCGGGGATCATCCCGGCCGCTTTGATCGTGTCGGCGGCATGCTTCATGCCGTGGGGGAATTTGGTCCGGTGGGCGACCCAGTTGCCGATATCCTCGTACCAGCCCCCGTCCAACTGGTAGACTTCGGCGGGGATATTGCGGGTGCGGATCGCGGAAACTTCCGCCTCGAGCATGGTCTCGTCGATGTGTCCGGCGAAATAGTGCCACGAACTGGCGACGAAAGGCGCCCGGGTGTTCCGGGCGGTGATGCCCGCGACGGCGGCGGCGCGGCGGGCATGGATCGCCAGCAGGTCGTTGAATTCGTCTCCGAAACAGACCTCGCACCACTGAGTCTTCCAAACTTTCCCGGCCTCCAGCGTGGTGCCGTGGTAATCGGCGGCGGCGGTGAAGGTCTTCCAGTTGAAATAATCCGATCCCGGGGCGGAATCACTCATCGTCAGGGACGCGAGGTGCCGGTGCTGATCCAGAAATCCGAAAAGCAGCAGTTTACCGTCGGAGTGAAAGATCACCACGTTGTCCGCTTCAAAATTTTCCCCGTGATAAACGGCGGAATAGGGTTTCTCCGCCTTGAGCCGCTTCATGCAGAAATATTCCCGGGAGTCGGGGTTGCATTCCAAGTTGAGTATGGGGACCCGCCACACTTCCACTCCCGTCGCGCCGGAATTCTCAAGTTCGGCGCGGAAGGCGTGGAACGAATCATCCCCCGCACGGAAGTGACAGACGGTACAGCGCAGCGCGCCGCACTTGAAAATCGTGTTCTCCACCGTTCCGGCGTGACCGCCCAGCGTGAAGTCCCGGGTTTCGGCGCCGACGGGAGTCCACGGTCCCGCGACCCCGGAGATCTCCGGGAAACGGTCCCGCCGGGTGAAGGGGGTGGGAGGCAGTTCAAACATGATGGGTTCCTTTCCGTTGAAAAGTCGAATGTTGCGCGATCTCCCGCTAATATACGGGGGAGGGGATTTTTTTACAACGCGCCGCCCGGAAAAAGAGCGGGAAAACATGCCGCTGATTGCAATTGATCTATTTTGTCGCCCCGCGCGCGGCCGTCATGCCGGAACAAAAAATCCCCGGCGGAAACACCGGGGATTTCGGAAGCGGAGATACCGCGGGATGTCACATCAGCATGCCGCCGTCCACGTTGATGACCTGACCGCTCACGTAGTCGGAATCTGGCGAGCAGAGAAAGTACACCACGTTGGCCACGTCCGCCGGCGTACCGCCGCGCTTGGCCGGAATGATGGTGAGGAAGGCGTCCCGCGCCGCCTGCGGCAGTTTGGCCGTCATGTCGGTCTCGATGTAGCCGGGGGCCACCGCGTTGACCTGAATGTTGCGGGAACCGAATTCCTTCGCCGTCGTCTTGGCCAGAGCGATGACCCCGGCTTTGCTGGCGGAATAGTTCGCCTGACCGACGTTCCCCATGCGGCCGACCACGGAAGCGATGTTCACGATCTTGCCGGCCCGCTGTTTCATCATCGGGCGCACCACCGCTTTGGTGAAATTGTAGGTGCCTTTGAGGTTCACCGCGATCACGGCGTCCCATTCGGCGTCGCTCATGCGGAGCAGGAGGTTGTCCTTGGTGATCCCGGCGTTGTTGACCAGAATGTCCACATGACCGAAATCCTTGACCACCGCGGCGACGGTGGCTTCGGCGTCCTCGCCCTTGGCGACGTTGGCGGCGTAGGCTCTGGCGTCGATTCCGGCGGCCCGGAATTCGTCCGCCGTCTGCCGGGCGGTTTCCAGCATGATGTCCACGATCGCAAGTTTGGCGCCTTCTTCCGCGAGCCGGGCACAGATGGCCTTGCCGATACCGCGGGCTCCTCCGGTGACGATGGCGACCTTTCCTTCAAGTTTTTTGCACATTTTCGTTTGCTCCCTGGGTTGTAGGTGGAAAAACACGAGTATAAAATAACACCTTGCCGCGCTTTTTTCAAATCCCGAAACCGCTTCGATTCTGGCGGAGCGCTTCGTACAGCACGATGCTGACCGCGTTGGCGAGGTTCAGACTGCGGCTGAACTCCCCCGGCATGGGGATCCGCCACATCTGCTCCCGGTAGCGGGTGTAGAAATCCGGCGGCAGTCCGGCGGATTCCTTGCCGAACACCAGATAGTCGCCCGGACGGAACTCCGCGTCGAAAAAGGATTTCTCGCCGTGCGTGGAGATGAAAAGCATCCGTTCGGGCCGCTCCGCCTCCAGAAACGCCTCCCATGTGCCGTGGAGTTTCGGCGCCAGACGCGGCCAGTAATCCAGTCCGGCCCGCTTCAAATATTTGTCCTCCAGCGAGAACCCCAGCGGTTCGATCAGATGCAGGCGGCACCCCGTGGAGACGGCGAGACGGCCGATGGTCCCGGTGTTCTGGGGAATTTCCGGTTCGACGAGGACGATGTTGAACGGCGTCGTCATGGCATCCGGCGCATTTTGGCGATGAACAGCGCGTCGCAATCGCCGTCAACGCTGTCGATCCGCACCATGCCCGGCACGATTTTGCCGGTGAGCGGGTGCGGGAAGGGGTCCAGTTTGTATTCGGCATGGGTGTCCAGAAAATGCCGGACCACCGCGCGGTTCTCCACGTCGAAAAGCGAACAGGTGGCATACACCAGCACGCCCCCCGGACGCACGGCGCCGGCGTAGTCGTCCAGAAGTCGCCGCTGAAGTGCGGACAATTCGGCGGGGTCCCCGGGAGATAGTTTCCACTGCGCGCCCGGATTGCGCCGCCACACGCCCGAACAACTGCACGGAGCGTCGACCAGCACGCCGTCGAAACGGTGCCGGTTTTTCCCGAGGTCGGGCCGGGTGACGATGTTGGGAAAACCGGCGCGGCGGGCGCGGCGGCGCAGGTCTTCGAGTTTGGCGGGGCGCGCGTCCCCGGCGACTACCGTGCCTTTGCGGTGCATCAACTGCGCCAGATGGAGGGTTTTGCCGCCCGCTCCGGCGCAGGGGTCCAGCCACCTTTCCCCGGGTTTCGGGGCGGCGGCCAGCGCGACGCACTGACTGGCCAGGTCCTGGATCTCGAAACCTCCGGCGCGGAAACTCGGCAGGGAAAAAAGATTGACCCGCGTTCGCACCGCCGCCGCGTCCGGCAGACTCGGGTGCGGCTCGAATCCGGCGGGACCGGACGCGGCCAGTTCCGCCGCGACGACCTGCGGATCGCCGCCCTGCATCCGGATCCACATCGGCGGCCGGACGGTCAGAATGCGCAGAAAGCGCTCCCGGTCCAAGTCCTCCGGCAGTTGCGCGAGGACCCATTCCGGCAGCAGATCGGCGTCGGTGAGTTTCAGCGCACAGCCGAAATACCCGGCCAGTTGGTTGGCTCGGGCGGCGGGGTTGTTCAAGGCCCGGGGCAGGCGGTCCAGGCGGGAGAGTGCGGCGATGTTTTCCGCAATTTCCGTGTCGCCGTTGATGAATACTCCCGCCATGAGCAGCGCGGCCAGTTCCTCCGCGGTCAGGCGGATGGCGCCGTGTTCGATCTCCTCCCGGCGTTCCTCCGGCAGATAACGGCGCAGGAAGCCCCAGAAGCGGAGCAGCGCGTAGATGCTCTCCGAGATGAAGACCCGGTCCCGCGAACCGCAGCGGCGGTTCCGGCGGAAATATTCCGCAAGGACCCGGTCCGCGGGCAGACGGCGGGCAAATCCGGCCGAGAGCACCTTGCGTGCGGCGTCGTCAAGCAGGCGCAGTTGGGCCCGCGTTTTTTCCGGCGGAAGCGGTGAAATCATACGTTTTTCTTTCATGATGGCTCTTAATATAACCCTGCATCGCCCGGTTTTCACGGGGTGCGGCGATTTTTTTTGCAATTTTGCGGAATGCATGGTATATTTACTAAAATAAACGGGCACATTTTCGCGTTATACGCGTACATGGTCTGTAATTTTATCAACTGCGACAGTTCAACCATCAAATCGAATAAAGGAAAGGGGAGCAACGAAAAATGACGGAGATTTTTTGCTCCGCGGCGCGGCAGATCAAAATCAATCCGGGAATGCAGACGCTGGACTGGACGATCGTGATCGGAATGATCGTGTTTCTGATCGCCGTGCTGCTGTACTGCAACAACTACATGCGCAACGCCGCCGATTTTCTGGCGGCCAGCCGGTGCGCCGGACGGTATGTGCTGAGCATCGCCACCGGGGTGGCGGGGTTCGCGGTCATCAATTCAGTGGCGACCTTTGAGATGTTTTACAAGGCCGGATTCGCCTCCCAGTGGTGGAGCATGCTGTCGTCTCCGGTCAGTTTGATTTTGGCGCTGGTGGCGTGGGTGAGTTACCGGATGCGGGAGACGCGGTGCTTCACGCTGGCCCAGTTCTACGAGGTGCGTTACAGCCGCAAATTCCGGGTGGCGGCGGGTATCCTGACGTGGATATCCGGCGTGGTGAACTACGGGATATTCCCGGCGGTGTCGGTGCGCTTTTTCATGTTCTTCTGCCGATTCCCCGACCACTTCCGTTTCCTCGGCGTCAACTGGAACACCTACGGGGTGCTGCTGTTCATCGCCATCGGACTCGGGGTATTTTTCGCCGTGTGCGGCGGCCAGATCGCCATTATGGTCACGGACTTCATTCAGGGGATATTCTGCAACGTGGCCTTCGTGGTCTTCATCCTGTTCGTGTTCAAGTTGGGCAACTGGGACGTGTCCGGCGGTTTCATTTCCTGGCGGGAGGTTTCGGAAGCCATCAGTACCACTCCCGGATCCTCGCAGATCAATCCCTTTGATACCGACCAGATCGGGGATTTCAACATGTGGTACTACATCATCGGTCTCATCGGGTCGATATATTCCCGGGGCGCGTGGCAGGGCAGCATGGGATACGCCGCCGCCGCCAAGAACCCGCACGAGGGCAAAATGGCCGGCATTCTCGGCGCATGGCGGGGCATGGCGCAGGGGCTGATGGTCATGCTCTTTCCGCTGGCGGTCATCGTCATCATGCACCACCCGAATTTTGTCGATCTCAAGGGTGCGGTTCTGGATCAACTGCATTCCTCCGGTCTCAGCGCGCAACTGCAGGAACAGGGACTGGTCACCACGGCGCTGTCGCTGATCATGCCCACGGGACTGCTGGGACTGTTTGTGGCGGTGATGTTCGCGGCGATGCTCAGCACCGATGACACCTACATGCACAGTTGGGGCAGCATCTTCATCCAGGATGTGGTGATGCCATTCCGCAAGAAATCATTCACTCCGGCCCAGCATATCTGGGCGCTGCGGGCGTCCATCATTTTCGTCGGGGTATTCGCGTGGTTTTTCAGTTTCTACTTCCGGCAGACGGAATATGTGTTCATGTTCTTCTCCATCACCGGCGCGATCGTGAGCGGCGCGGGCGCGGCGATCATCGGCGGGCTGTACTGGAAGCGGGGCGGCGTCATCGCCGCGTGGGTCAGTTACATCGTCGGCGCTTCGCTGGCGGTCTCCGGCATCGTGCTGCAGCAGATCTGGAATCCGCCGACCGGATTCAAACTTTCCCAGTATCTGGCGAACCGTTATCACTGGCAGTGGGTTCTGAATCACATGGATAAATTCCCGGTCAACGGACAGTGGATCAATTTCATCTGCATCATGACCTGTGTGGTCCTGTACGTTTCGATTTCGCTGATCGAGTATTATATCTTCCACCGTCCGGACTTCAATCTGGACCGGATGCTGCACCGCGGCAAGTACGACACCGCACACGAGCATGTGGAGAAAGGCAAGGTGGGCTGGCTCTCCCGGATGCTGGGCATCACGCCGGAATTTACCCTCGGCGACAAGGTCCTTTACGGAGCGACGATCGTCGAGACGCTGATGTGGTTCGTGATCTTTGTCTGGTTCACGTTGCAGCACTTCGTCTTCGGGGTGTCCAACCGCCAGTGGCTGGGGTTGTGGCACTTCAAAATCTACTTTACGATGGTGCTGGGGATCGGCTGTACGGTCTGGTTCCTGATCGGCGGACTGGTGGACTCGGTGAAACTTTTCGTCGCGCTCAAGCATTCCAAGCAGAACGATGCCGACGACGGAACCGTGATCAACGGCGGCAACGCCGGAGAGTGACGGATGGATGCGGTGACAGGCGGCGGGCGGGGGCCCGCCGCTTTTTTTTGCGGACGGGGATTGATTTCCCGGTGCGGCGGTGGTATTTTAAATGAAGAAACGGATTCATACGGGATTTACGGTTATGCTGAAAAAAGGTTTCGACGGGGAGAAGTATCTGGCTGAACAGTCCGCCGCGATTTTGAAGCGGGCGGAGAAGTTCGGGGACAAGTTGTATCTGGAATTCGGCGGGAAACTGATTTGCGACTACCACGCCGCCCGGGTGCTCCCGGGATTCGATCCCGATGCGAAAATCAAACTGCTGCAGCGACTTAAGGACAAGGTCGATATCGTCATCTGCATCTATGCCGGGGCCATTGAGGAAAAGAAGATCCGGGCGGATTTCGGTCTGTCCTACGACGTGGATACCATGCGCACCATCGACGATCTGCGGGATTGGGGACTGAACGTCAAAGCCGTGGTGGTGACCCGCTACCGCGACCAGCCGGCGGTGAAGGGATTCATCAAGCGACTCTCCCGGCGGGGGATCAAAGTCTACATTCACCGTCCGCTGACCGGATATCCCTCCGACGTGGAGGCGGTGGTCAGCCCCGGCGGATTCGGTGTCAACGACTACATTGAGACCGATCGTCCGATCGTGGTCGTCACCGGCCCCGGACCGAATTCCGGCAAGATGGGGACCTGCCTGTCGCAGGTGTATCATGAGTTCCAGCGCGGGGTAAAGGCGGGGTACGCCAAGTTCGAGACCTTCCCGGTCTGGAATCTGCCGTTGAGCCATCCGGTCAATGTCGCGTATGAAGCGGCGACCGCCGATCTGGGCGACGTGAATATGGTCGATCCCTTCCATCTGGAGGCCCGGGGAGAGACCGTGGTCAACTACAACCGGGATGTGGAGATCTTTCCCGTGGTCCGGAAAATCTGCGCCCGGATCATGGAACCGGAGCAGTTGTACGTGTCGCCCACCGACATGGGGGTGAATCGGATCGGATTCGCCATCACCGACGACGCGGCCGTGCGCGAAGCGGCGAAGCAGGAGATCATCCGGCGGCATTTCCGGGCGATGCGGGATTACGCCGAGGGCGAAGTGGATGCCTGCGTCCCGGAACGGATCAAGGCGTTGATGGCGGCTCAAAATCTGAATGAGACCGACCGCAAAGTGGTGCTTCCCGCCCGCAATGCCGCCGCCGCCGCCGCCAGAAATCCGGAAAAATACGGGCACGACAACATGTTCTGCGGGGCGGCCGTGGAACTGCCGGACGGCACGATCATCACCGGAAAAAATTCTCCGCTGCTCCATGCCGCTTCCAGTTGCATCATCAACGCGATCAAGCATCTTGCCGGTCTGCCGTCGGATCTGCACCTGATCTCCCGGCAGGTCATCGATTCGGTGGGTCAACTGAAGCACGAGGTTTTCGGGGAGAAACAGATTTCGCTGGCGCTGGGCGAAACGCTGACCGCGCTGAGCGTGAGCACCCCCACCAATCCGGCGGCGGGGCTGGCACTGGCCCAACTGGACAAGTTGCGCGGCTGTGAAATGCATATCAGCCATATCCCCCCCGGAAGCGACGAGACCGGGCTGCGCAAACTCGGGATCAATCTCACCAGCGAGCCGGTTTTCACCAGCCGCAACCTTTTTATGGAACCGTAAATAACTGTCTCAACCAAACAGGAATTGACAATGAAGAAGATCAGAGTTGCCGTTTTCGGCGCGTCCGGGTATGCCGGGGAAGAACTGCTGCGGCTGTTGCTGCGCCACGACGGGGCGGAGATTGCGGCCATCACCTCCCGCAAGAACGCGGGGGAACCGGTTTCGACGGTGTTTCCCCGTTTCACCGGTCTGCCGCTGAGTTTTATTTCGCCGGACGAGGCGATGAGCCGCGGGGATTTTGACGCGGCGATCCTGGCGCTTCCCCACGGTTTGGCCACGGAATTTGCGATCCCGCTGTTGAAAAAGGGCGTGAAGGTTTTCGACATCTCGGCCGATTTCCGGTTGAAAAGCACGGCCAAGTATCAGGAATATTACAAGACCCCCCATCCCGCGCCGGAACTGCTCAAGGAAGCGGTGTACGGACAGCCGGAACTCTACCGGGAACAGTTGAAGACGGCGAATCTGGTGGCGTGCGCCGGGTGCTATCCCACCAGCAGCATTTTGCCGACCGCGCCGCTTTTGCGGGATAAACTGGTTTCGCCGGAGGGAATCGTGGTCGCCAGTTGTTCCGGATGCACCGGGGCGGGGCGCAAGGTCGATCTGCCCTATATTTTCCCGGAGTGCAATGAGAGCATCAAGGCTTACGCTCCGGTCGGCCACCGGCATCTGCCGGAAATTGAGCAGGAGATGGCCTTCGCCGCCGGAGTGCCGGAGGTAAAGATCAACTTCATCCCGCATCTGGCGCCGCTGAACCGGGGGATCAACTCCACCATTTTGCTCAATGCCATGCCGGGATGCACACTGGAGAAAGTCGGCGCTTCGCTGGAAAAAGCCTACGGGAAGGAACAGTTCGTGCGGATACTGCCCGCCAAACGGTGCGCGGACACGAAGTATGTGTTCATGACCAACTGCTGTGAGATCGGATACTTTTTCGACGAGCACACCGGCAAGGTCATTCTGACCAGTTGCATCGATAACCTGACCAAAGGCGCGGCGGGACAGGCGATCCAGTGCATGAACATCCGTTTCCAACTGGACGAAGCCGCCGGACTTCGCTGATGATCGAATACCGGCGGCTTCGGGAGTTTCCGGACGGGATGCTGGAGCGTGTCGCCGGGTGGTATCGGGCGGCGCACTGGATCGCTCCGGGGGAGGACGCGGGTTTTCTGCGTCCGGCGCTGCTGGGGTCGTTTCTGACTGCCGGGGCGTTTGACGGAGCGGAACTGGTTGGCATCGGCCGCGCGCTGTCGGACGGCTGTTCCGACGCCTACATTCAAGATGTGGTGGTCTCTCCCGAACGGCGCGGGAAGGGCATCGGCCGCGGATTGATCCAATTTCTGACAGCGGAATTGCGCCGAAGCGGAGTGGATTGGATCGCGCTGGTCGGGGAACCGGGCACGGAGGGATTCTATCGCAAACTGCGATGGGAGCCGCAGGCGGGATTTCTGATGTGGAAATGCCCTGGGGAGTGAAATTTTTCGTCGGGGGATTTGTAATCGGCGCGACGGTGCGCTATAGTAAACACAGGTTCAAAATCGGAGAGGGCGGAGCGCCTTGTACGCAAATTCTCCTCTTCATAATAACTCCTCAGGGTGTGAAGCGCTGTCCGATTTTGAACTTTTTCTTTTTGTCTTGATCCGGGCGGCGACGGGGTCTGCCGCCGTTGAATGAAGGAGCATGTCGGGATGGATTCCGTTTGCGGCGGCGCCGCTGAAAGCATGATGCTGATTGACGCCTACAGTCAGATATTCCGAGCGTTTTTTGCGATCCGGATGCTGACCAACCCCCGGGGGGAACCGGTGAATGCGGCGTATGGATTCACCAAACTGCTGTTGAAACTTGAAAAAGAGTGCCCCTCGCCGGCGGGGGCCATGCTGTTCGACTGCGGGAGAGTCGATTTCCGTTCCGAGATCCTGCCCGGGTACAAGGCCAACCGTCCGCCGATGCCGGAGGAGTTGCGCCGTCAGATCCCGCTGATCCGGGAGATCGCCGCCGCTTTCGGATGGCCGCTGTTTCAACATCAGAATTGGGAAGCGGACGATCTGATCGGCGGGCTGGTTCGGCGTTTCCCCGGATACCGGGTGCGGATCGTGAGCGCGGACAAGGACCTCTCCCAACTGGTGGACGACCGCGTGGAAATGCTGGTGCCGTTCTCCTCCGGATTCGAGCGGCGCGGTCGGGAGGAAGTGCGGAAAAAATTCGGCGTGCCCCCGGAATTGATGGTGGATTATCTGGCGCTGCTGGGCGATGCTTCCGACAACATTCCGGGCATCGCCGGGATCGGGCCGAAAAGCGCGGCGGATCTGCTCAACACCTTCGGTCCGGCGGAGCAGTGGCTCCATGCGCCGGAGAAACTGGCAGGGAGCAGGTATTTCCTGAAAATTCGGCCGTATCTGGACGTTCTGGAGCAGAACCGGAAACTGATTCAACTGCGGACCCGGTGGCCGGAGGATATTCCCCTGACGGAAGCGCCGCGCCGGGAAACCCCCGACTGGCGACGGATCGCGGAACTCTGTCGGGACAACCGGTTTGCCAGCATTCTGAAGGAACTTCCCGCGCCGACGGCTCCAGACGCGGACGCCGGGGATGATCTCTTTGCCTTTGCCGTCGCCCGGAACGTCCCGGACGCGGAACCGGAAGTTGCCGCGGAGCATCCCGTCCAATCGGAACTTTTTTGAGCGTCGGCGGTTGCAAAAAACGCGTTCAAGGGCTATATTATACGCTGTTTTTTGTTTGTTTGATCCCGCGAAAAGAAGCGGCAGGAGAGAATTCATGGGCAACTTGGTGACGGAACTGCCGCCGGAGCGACTGGCGGCCTTGAGGGAAAAACTGGAGGCCGAATACGCCGATTTCCGCGGGCGGAAACTGGCTCTCAACATGGCCCGGGGCAAACCGTCCGGCACTCTGCTGGACCACAATATGCCGGTGCTGGAGACCTTGGACCGTCCCTTTGCCGCGGACGGCACCGACGCCCGCAACTACGGAGTGCTGGAGGGGTTGCCCGAAATGCGCCGGTTTTTCGGGGAAATTCTCGATCTGGACCCGGAACGGGTCATCGTCGGCGGCAACTCCAGTTTGAATCTGATGTACGATTCCTTTGTCCGGCTGATGCTGTTCGGCACCGGCGGACAGCCCGCCTGGGGGACGCTGCCGGTGCGCAGATTTCTCTGCCCCAGTCCCGGGTACGACCGCCATTTCGCAATCACACAGGAATTCGGATTTGAGATGATCTCCGTCCCGATGACTTCGACCGGCCCGGACATGGACATGGTGGAATCTCTGGTCGCGGCGGACGCGGCGATCAAGGGGATCTGGTGCGTGCCGCTGTACAGCAATCCGCAGGGGATCTGCTACAGCGACGAGACGGTGGCCCGTCTGGGCGGGATGCGTACCGCCGCGCCGGATTTCCGGATTTTCTGGGATAACGCCTACGGGGTGCATCACCTTTACGGTGAAACGAAACTGGCGGATATTTTCGCCGCTTGCGAGGCGGGGGGACACCCGGATCGGCCGTACTACTTTTTCTCCACCAGCAAGATCACGTTCCCCGGCGCGGGGGTGGCGATGATGGCCGCGTCGGTGTCCGAACGCGGGGAGATCCTCAAGCGGATGAGTGTGCAGACCATCGGCAGCGACAAACTGAACCAGTTGCGGACGCTGCGGACTTTGAAGGACGCGCCTACGCTGAAAAAGCACATGGCGGAACTGGCGGAGATTCTCCGCCCGAAGTTCGAGATCGTACTGAATACTCTGGAACGGGAGTTGGGCGGGACCGGACTGGCCGGGTGGAATGCCCCCCGCGGCGGTTATTTCGTTGCGCTGGACACGTTGGACGGATGCGCCAAAGCGACGCTGGAACTGGCCAAAAACGCCGGCGTCACCATGACCGGGGCCGGAGCGACGTTTCCATACCGGCGTGATCCGCGTGACCGCAATATCCGCATCGCCCCGACGTATCCGGGCAACGACGAGTTGCGGACCGCAATGGAGTTGTTCTGTGTCTGTGTGAAATTGGCGGCGGTGCGCAAACTGTGCGGCGCCTGAGCAGCGGGAGTTGATGATGAAATATCCGACGGTGGAGAACGCGCTTCTGGTCGTCGTCGACCTGCAGCGGAAACTGGTTCCGGCGATGAGCGATCCGGAGAGCGTGGTTGCCCGTTCCGCGATCATGGTCCGGGCGGCGGCGGAACTGGGACTGGACATCGCCGTGACCGAACAGTATCCTAAAGGTCTGGGCGGCACCGTCGCGGAAATCGCCACCTGGCTGCCGGACGGGACCTGGGTGGGGGAGAAGACGGCGTTTTCGGTGTTTCGATCCGAGGCGTTCCGGACGTTCCTGTCGGCCCGGCGGCGCGAGGTGCTGATTTTCGTCGGCGTGGAGGCGCATGTCTGTCTGCTGCAGAGTGTGCTGGACGCCCGGGCCGCCGGATATGACGTGGTGGTGACGTCCGACGCAGTCGGCAGCCGCCGCGATGCGGACCGGGAACTGGCGTTGGCCGCCGCACGGCAGGCCGGAGCGCTGGTGATCGGCAGCGAGTCGGTGTTGTTCATGTTGTTGCGGGACGCGAAACATCCTCACTTCAAGGCGGTTTCCGCATTGATCAAGTAAGCGGGAGGTCAAACATGGCGATTTTCAGCAGCGGCAAATATTCCACGCTGGGTTCCGGCGTCAAGCGGAAAATGGTGATCCCGGACGGTTCATGGGTCAAGTGCAAGCGGTGCGGACATACGCTGTACAACGAGCGTCTGGAGGACAATCTGCATGTCTGCTGGTTCTGCAATCACCACATGCCGATGGATGTGAACTCCCGGATCGCCCTGCTTACCGATGAAGGCAGTTTTCACGAGGACGACGGGGAGTTGCGTTCCGTTGACCGACTCAAGTTCTTTGATTCCAAAAGTTACGCCGACCGCGTCGCGGAGAATCAGCGGAAATCCGGGATGAGCGAAGCGGTCCGCTGCGGCCATGCCGCGCTCAACGGGATACCGTTTTATCTCGGGGTGATGGATTTCAACTTCATGGGGGCCTCCATGGGCTCGGTGGTGGGGGAGCGGATCACCCGGATGGTGGAGCGTGCCACCGCCGGCGGGCAGACCGCCGTCATGGTTACCGCTTCCGGAGGCGCCCGGATGCAGGAAGGGATTCTCAGCCTGATGCAGATGGCGAAAACCAGCGGCGCTCTGGCCCGTCACCGGGCCCGGGGGCTCGGTTATATCGTCATCATGACCAACCCGACTTACGGCGGAGTGTCCGCCAGTTTCGCCACGCTTGGCGATGTGATTCTGGCGGAACCCGGGGCGATGATCGGTTTCGCCGGTCCCCGGGTGGTGCAGGAAACGACCAAGTCAGTGCTGCCGGACGGCTTTCAGACGGCGGAGTTTCTGCTGGCCCACGGTTTGATCGACCGGGTGGTGGAACGAAAAAATTTGCGAAAAGAATTGACCTTTCTGCTTGAAATTTTCCAGAAAAAGATGTAAGTTAAGTGTTGCCGTGAAACGGACCCTGTGTGTTGTCGGAAACGCCAACCGGGTCAGGTGGGGAACCAAGCAGCCCTACACGATTTCCGACAGGCCATAGGTCATCTGTTTCACGGCGTTTCCCATTTTGAACCCTGACAAAAGCGGGATGTTTCCATGAGTGTTTCGAGAATCGACGGTCGCGCCTGCGACGAACTGCGTCCCATTGCCTTGGATCTGGATTATCTTTCCCATCCGGTGGCATCGGTGCTGATCTCCTGCGGCGGCACCAAAGTGCTGACCGCCGCGTCGTTTGAGGACAAGGTCCCCCCGTGGATGAAAAGTCAGAAAGTTCCCGGCGGCTGGGTCACCTGCGAATACGGGATGCTTCCGGCGTCCACCGGCGAACGCAGCAAGCGGGAGGCTTCCGCGGGCAAGCAGGGCGGCCGCACCGTGGAGATCCAGCGGCTCATCGGCCGGTCGCTGCGGATGACGGTGGATCTGCTCGGTTTGGGCGAGCGCACCGTGTACCTGGACTGTGATGTGCTGGATGCCGACGGCGGAACGCGCTGTGCCGGCATTACCGGGGCGGCGCTGGCGCTGGCGGTCGGATGTCGGCGAATGTACCGGGAAGCGGAAAAAGGAAATCCATTCCGGGAGTTGGTCGCGGCAGTGAGCGTCGGCGTCATCGACGGCGTGCCGATGCTGGACCTCTGCTACGACGAGGATCACCGGGCCGAAGTCGATATGAATGTGGTGATGACCGAATCCGGGCAACTGGTGGAGGTGCAGGGGACCGCCGAGGGGAAGCCGTTTTCCCGGTCCCGGCTCCATGAATTGCTTGATCTGGCGGAATCCGGGTTGAAGCGGATTTTCGCCATGCAGCGGGAAGCGCTGGAGCGGATCCCATGAGCGAATATCAGGTCATCGCCCGGAAATGGCGGCCGCAGACTTTCGCCGACGTGGTCGGGCAGGGGCATGTGGTCCGGACGCTGAAAAATGCGATCCGCAGCGGGCGGATCGCGCACGCGTATCTTTTTGTCGGTCCCCGGGGCATCGGCAAGACCACGCTGGCGAGGATTTTCGCCAAAGCGCTGAATTGCGAGCATCCGAGGGACGGCGAGCCGTGCGGCGAATGCGCCAGTTGCCGGGAGATCGCCGCCGAACGTAGTCTGGATGTGATGGAGGTGGATGCCGCCAGCAGAAATTCCACCGGAGATATGCGGGAACTGGCCGACAACACGCTGACCCGTCCGGTCAGCGGCCGGTACAAAATCTACATCATCGACGAAGTCCACATGCTCAGCAAACCGGCGTGGAACGTACTGCTGAAGACCGTGGAGGAACCGCCGGAGCATGTGAAGTTCATCTTCGCCACCACGGAGGTGCATCAGGTCCTGCCCACGATTATTTCCCGTTGTCAGCGGTTCGATTTGCAGCCGATTCCCGCCCGGTTGATCGCGGAACGGCTGCAACTGATTGCCGATGCGGAACATGTGGCGATCACCCCGGACGCGATCGCGGCGATCGCCCGCGCCGCGGAAGGCGGCATGCGGGATGCCCAGTCGCTGTTGGACCAGATGATCGCGTTTTTCGCCTCCGGCGACGGTTCGCAGATCACCGGCGGACAGGTGTTGTCGCTGTTCGGGCTGACGGATCGGGAGGACCTGCTGACCATTCTGGGGGCGATGCTGGGCAACGATCCGGCGGTGGTGGTGACCCGGGTCGGAGCGCTGGCGAAAAAGGGCAAAAATCTGGAAACGCTTTTTGACGACCTGCTCGCTGCGCTGCGAGCGGTTCAGATGTGTGCGATCCTGCCTCATCCGGAGGAGATTTTGGATGAGCCGCCGGAGAATTTGACCCGATACCGGGAGATGGCGGGGCGGGTTCCGGCGGAGACGCTGCAGATCCTGCTCGAAACGGTCTCCCCGGTGGGGAGGGTCCTGCACGATGCCCTGAACAAACAGATTTTTCTGGAGACGATCCTGCTTAAGGCCATGCGCGAGGCCCATGCCGTCCGCATCAGCGATGTTCTGGCTCGGCTGAATCAGTTGCGCGGTGCCGGAGAATTGCGGTTCGTGGAGCAAGTCCCGGTGGTGGAGCAGAAAATTTCCGTTTCTCCGCCCCCGCCGGTCCCGGCGGCGTCTCCCGCCGCTGTTGTGCCGGCAGCGGCCGTGTCGCCGCCGTCCCCGCCTCCTTCCATGCCGGAAGCGTTGCCAGTTGCGGCGCAGGAGCCGGTCCCGGATACCGGATGCCCCGCTTCGGAGCCTGACGCGGCGCTGACGGAGAAGATTGCCGTCGCGCCCGGGGGGGATTCTCCGGCGGAGACCGCCGCCGACCGAAGCGACGACGGTGACGATCCGATTTCCGAAGACGAAGTTCCGGCACCGGAGATGCCGCCTCTGCCGATGTCCGTTCCCGGGGGAGGGAACGGGGAGCATCACTCGGACAAGCGGGAATTTTCACCGTGCACGGACAAAACGCTGTGCAGTATCGCCAATGAGAATCCGCAGGCGCTGACGGAGATCGCGGAGACGAATCCGGTGGTTCACGAGGTGGTGGACCTTTTCTCCGGCAAGGTCATTGATATTCATCAGTGAATCCGGCGGATTCCCCGGGGGGGGCGGTGTCCAGCACCCGGAAGATGACTTCGGAGGAGAATCCCCGTCCGGCCAGGAATCGAAACAGTTTTTCCCGTTTTTTCCTCGGGTCCGGTTCGGTTTTCAGCAGTCGTTCCTTCGTCGCTTTGGCGCGGACGGCGGCGGAAAATTCCGCCTCGGGGTCCTGCTCCAGTTGCGCTTGAATCTGTTCCGGGTCCAATCCCCGGCGCTGCAGGCGCAGGCGAATCTGCCGACCGCCGAGATTGCGTTCTCGCAGCGCCGTCACTCCATCCTGCGTGAGTTGATTATCGTCGAGGTAACGGCGTTTGCGGCATTCCGCGATCGCGGCGTCGGCCTCGGGGTCGGAATATCCGGCCCGGCGCAGCCGATTGAGCAGTTCGATTTCGCTCAACGGGCGGGCCGCCAGCAGATTCATGGCTTTGTGCAGGGCGGGGATGGGGGTTCCGGACATGGTAATTCCAGCAGTTTGCGGACAAGTTCCTCTTTTTTCAGCAGACCGAGCGAGCCGGTGGGAGCGAGCGTCTCACTGAATTTCATCACTTGATCCGGTGCGAAACGCGGACCGCAGATCGCCAGCGGCACCGGGGTAGTGGTGTGCTTGCGCAGGCGGATCGGAACCGGATGATCCGGAAGGACCGCGAAGTTGCAGTTTTTACCTTCCAGCGCCCGCAGGATCGGCGCGACGATCCGGGCGTCGAAATCTTCGATCGCCCGCAGTTTCAACTTCAGGTCTCCGAGGTGGGAACACTCGTCGATCGCCTCCACATGGACGTAGACCAGATCGAATTTTTCGATTGCCCGCAGCGCGGCATCCACTTTGCCGGCGTAGTTGGTGTCCAGAAATCCCGTCGCGCCCGGAACGTCGATGACCTCCATCCCGGAACACTTGCCCAATCCCTTGATCACATCCACGGCGCTGATGACGGCGCCGGTGCGCCCCGCGTACCGCTCCGAGAACATCCGCATCCGGGGACGATATCCCGGGCTCCACGGCCAGATCCAGTTGGCGGGGGCGGATTTTTGCGCATTCAGCGGGTGGGCGGAGAGAAATTTCGCCGCCCGGAGCGAGAGGTCTTCCAGAAACTTCACCGTATACGCGGCTTCGGGAGAATCGTCCAGCGGTTTCAGTTTCAGTTCCGCCACTGGCATGTCCTGAGAGGAATCCGGTTTCTGATAGGCGATGCGGTCGGAGAAGCGTTTCCCGTGCAGGACCAGCAGATTCCGGTAACTCACGCCGTGATGGAAGGTGACGTCCCCGGAATCGAATTCCCGTTTCAGCGCGTCCATCAGCACCGCGGAATCGGCGTCGGTCAGATGGCCGGCCGAATAATCGCGCAGGACATTGTCGGGGGAGACATAGACCAGATTGCAGCGCCATGCGACATCGTCGTCGGCCAGTTCAATGCCCTGACTGGCGGCTTCGATCGGGCCGCGTCCGGGATAGTTCGACTCCGGCTGGAAGCCCAGCACCGACATGTTGGCCACGTCGGAACTGGTGGGCAGTCCCGGGGGCAGAGTGCGGAAGGTCCCGTTGACGCCCCGGGCCGCGATGGAATCCATGGCCGGAGTGCGGGCGTATTCCAGCGGAGTGAGACCGCCCAGTTCCGGCAGCGGATCATCCGCCATGCCGTCCGGCAGAAAGATGACGGCTTTCTGAAAATCTTTCATTTTGTCGAATCCAGTGAATATAAAATATTGTCCAATGTCGTTCCGGTGATCATGATTACCTTGTCCCGACTGCTCTCTCCGCTTTTGATGCGCAGGGCCGAGCGGGGGATCCGCAGTTTATCCGCAAGGAACCGGATCAGCGCCGCATTCGCCTTGCCGTCGACCGGAGGCGCCTGCAACTCAATTTTCAGCGCATCCCCGAAGGCACCGGCCACGCCGGTACTTTTGGCTCCGGGGCGGACTCGGAGTTTCAGCAGGATGGCTCCCGAGGCTTCCACCCGCGCAAAGTCAGGCATCGGCGGCTCCGTCCCCGTTCGCTTCCTCCCGGTCGGTGATTTCGGCGGTGTCCGCGACCGGTTCGGGAGTATCTCTCGGCGGCTCCGGCGTTTCCGGTTCGGGCATGCCGAGCAACTCCCGAATCTCCGCGATGGAGACGGTTTCCCTCTCCAGCAGCGTTTCCGCCAGTTTGTCCAACTGGTCCCGGTGCCCGGTCAGACACTCTTTCGCCGCTTGGTAAGCCCGGTCGATCAGGGCACGAACCTCCAGATCGATCTCCCGCGCCGTCTCATTGGAAATGCTTTCCGGCGGCGGTCCGTCGATCCGCATATGCGGATGACTGGTGAAGTCGCCCAGTTTCACCGGCCCCAGTTTGGCGTTCATGCCGAACATGCAGACCATGCGGCGGGCGATGCCGGTGAGGTGCTGGATATCCGCCGCCGCGCCGGTGGTGATGTCTCCGAATACGATCTCCTCGGCCGCCCGGCCTCCGAGCGACATGGCCATGTCCGCTTCCAGTTCCAGCCTGCTTTTGGTGTAGGTGTCCTCCTTGGGCATCAGGAACGTTGCCCCCAGCGACTGACCGCGGGGAATGATGGTGACCTTGTGTACCGGAACGCAGAACTCATTGTGCAGCGCGACCAGCGTATGGCCGGCTTCATGATAGGCGGTGAGCCGCCGCTCCCGGTCGTTCATCCGGCGGCTGCGCCGCTCGGTGCCGTAACTTACCTTGTCCCGGGCCTCCTCCATCTCCGATTGGGATACTTCGGCGTGGTTTCTCCGAGCCGCCAGGAGTGCCGCTTCATTGCAGAGATTGGCCAGGTCCGCGCCGCTGAAACCCGGCGTGGTCCGGGCAATGACGTCCAGATTCACGTCCGATGCGGCCTTGATCTTCTGAATATGCACGTCCAGGATCTGCCGTCGGCCTTTGATGTCCGGCAGATCCATGACCACCTGCCGGTCGAACCGTCCCGGCCGGAGCAGCGCGGGGTCCAGCACGTCCGGACGATTGGTCGCCGCCAGTACGATCACTCCGTTGCGGCTCTCCAGGCCGTCCATTTCCACCAGCATGGCGTTCAGCGTCTGCTCCCGTTCGTCGTGGCCGCCGCCCCAGCCGGAGAAGCGGGAACGGCCGACGGCGTCGATCTCGTCAATGAAGATCAGGCATGGCATGTTCTTGCGCGCCTGGTCGAACATGTCACGGACCCGGCTGGCGCCGACGCCCACGAACATCTCCACGAAATCCGAGCCGCTGATGGAGAAGAACGGCACCCCGGCTTCGCAGGCCACCGCCTTGGCCATCAGAGTCTTTCCGGTCCCGGGGGCGCCCACCAGCAGGCAGCCTTTGGGAATACGCCCGCCCACGAGTTGAAAACGCAGCGGGTCGCGCAGAAACTCCACCAGTTCCTGGATCTCCTCCTTCGCTTCATCCGCCCCGGCCACATCGCTGAAGTGGACGTTCAATTCGTCCGGAGGGATCATTCTCGCCTTACTCTTGCCGAACTCCATGGCGCCGCCGGGACCGTTCATTTTCATCTGCCGCATGGAGATGAAGTAAATGACCCCGATGATGAGCAGCACCGGCAGGATGCTGGCGAAAATAAAGTTCCAGAATCCGGAATTGTCGCTGCTCACCGTCACCGTCGCGCCCGATTCACGCAGCAGTTTGTCCAGCGCGTCGGACATGATGACCCGGGTGACGTAGTAATTGCCGGATGCGGAATTGTTGGCCGCGGAAGGGGATGCGCCGCGCTTGAGTTCGCCCTCCACGCGGAAAATGTTCCCGCCGTCGGGGGTCAACTCCACGGAGATGATGTCCTTCTTGTTGAGCAGCGTTTCAAACGCGCTCTGGTTCAGTTCCTTCTGCTGATCCGGGCCGAACGTCTTGAACATCAGCATCGAACCGAGCACAATCATGATCAGCAGCCAGACCACTCCGGCCCGGGACCCGCGGCGGGGCGGTTCCCGGCGGGGCGGAACGGGGGACGGCGGAGTCTTGTCACCGTCTTGCCGACGGTTGTCGTTGGCATCACTCATGGAACAGAACCTTTGGTAAAAAGTCTAACGTGAACCGGATCGGCCGCGCGTCAGCGGAAAATGACCTTACAGGCGAGGTACAGCACGGCCAGTCCCAGCAATACTGCGACGCCGATGATGATTTTGCTGACCACCGCGTTTTTCTTCTTTTCGGTTTCCGCCAGCGGATTGAAGTTGACCAGCGTCTGAGTCGGGGTTGTGCTGAGTTCGGTATTGCTCAGGTCAATGGTGTGGGTGAACTGGTTGTCGCCGTCCCGTATGACTCCGCTGTCGAACAGCACTTCCACATTGCCGAAGGAGACCAGGTCCGAATCCTTCAGCACTTTTTCGGTGATCGGCTCGTTATTGACCCGGGTACCGTTGGTACTGTCGTTGTCCCGGAGGATATAGACCGTCTGTCCGTCCTGCTCCGACCGGATGATATCGGCGTGATGTCCGCTGACACTGCCGTCCACCAGCCGGATGTCGGCGGTTTCCCGCCGTCCGATGCTCATGGTCTCGCGGTCGATTTCAAAACTCTGCCCGCGAAGTTTTTCGTACAGAACCGTGAATTTGGGATTTTTCGCCATAATGTCCAGCCGCCCGTTGGGTCCCGTCGCCGGGACGTTGAATACTTCCGCAAACTTATCGTAAGGCAATATAACACCGGAACGGCGTTATTGCAATCCCGGAAATACTTTTTTTGTCACATTTACCCTGATTTTGCTCAAAATTACCGAAAAAACGTCTTCCGGCGGTTGAAAAACTGCCGTTCCGACATTACCTTAAGCACCTTGACGCGATCTTTGAGTTCAAAAGCAACCATGACGGACGGCGGAAAAAGTGAATCTTGACATCCGACCTTTTTTCAACCTCGCACCCGGCCGAACGGCCGCGATAGCCCTGTGCCTGAGCGGGACCGGAAGCAATGCCAGAGTCCTGCTGACCCGGGCGGCGGAACCGGGAGCGTGCTTCCGCGTTGCGGTGCTGTTCACCGACGCGCCGGACCGCTGTGCCGCTGCCGAACTGGGGGCGGAATACGGTGTGCCGGTGGAGGCGCTGGACATTCGTCGATTTTACGCCGAAAACGGCGAGGACGATATCCGGATGACTTCCGTCCGGCGGCGCGAATTGCGGCAAAAGTGGAGTTGCGCCGTGTGGGAGCGTCTGCGCGGATATCAGGTCGACTTCGCGGTGTTCGCCGGATTTGTGCCGCTGAATTCCCTGCCGGAGTTTCTGCCCTGTCTGAATGTGCATCCCGGCGACCTCACGGTGGAGACCGACGGATGCCGCCGGTATGCCGGATTGCATTACAAGCCGGTGGAGACGGCGATCCTCGACGGCAATGAAGCACTGCGGAGCAGCGTGATCCTGGTGCAGAATTATTCCGGGACGGGGAAAAACGAGGTCGATGCCGGTCCGATTCTCGGGATTTCCGCTCCCGTCCCCATCGACCGATGCGGCCGTTCGCCGGATGAACTGCGGCGGATCGCCGCCGCCCGGACCGCGCCGCCGTGCGCCGATCAACTGCGGGAAGTGGCGAAAACGAATCTGGAGGCGCTGAAACTTCGCGGCGATCATCAGGTCCTGCCCCGGGTGGTCGCGGCGTTTGCGCAGGGGCGTTACGGACTTGACTCGTCCGGCAATCTGTATTTTCGCGGCGGCGATTCGGAGTGGCGCCCGGTACGGACGGTGGAGTTTCGCGCCGACGGCGCGGAGAATCCGATCCGTCCTCCGTCGGCGATCCGGCGTTCCCGCAACGCCGTGGTGCGGTACTTGAAATGGCTGTACACCCGGATCGTGCGGAGCAACGGTTCCCCGGACTATGTGGCCCGGGGCTGGGCGCTGGGGATGTTCGTCGGCTGCACGGTGCCGATTTTCTGCCAGTTGATCATCGCCATTCCGTTGTCCTTTGTCATCCGAGGTTCCCGAATCGGCGCCGCGCTGGGGACCTTCATCACTACTCCGCCCACGGCGGTATTCATCTATCCGGTGCAGATTTGGGTCGGCAACCGGCTTATCGGCGGCGCGTTGTCCTTTGCATTGATCCGAGATACCGCGCGGAATATGGTCCAACGCGGCGACTGGCACGCGTTTGCCGAGATGGGCAGGGAACTGGTCGCCGCGTTTTTCGCCGGGGGGCTGCTGTGGGCGGCGATCATGACGCCGCTGACCTATTTCGCGGTCCGGTTTCTGGTGATTCGTTACCGGAGACTGCGGGAGATGCTGATGAGCCGGCGGCGGAAGGACCATCGGATATGACCGGTCGGGAACTCTGCATCGCCGTCAACATGATCCCCGGGCTCGGCTGGGTCAAGTATCGGAAATTGCTGGAGATTTTCGGTGACGCGGACGGTATCCGGGCCGCCACCCGGGGCGACTTGCTTCAGGTGGAGGGCATCGGCGCGACTTTGGCCGAGCGGATCATCAATTTCGACTGGGATGCGGAACTGGCCCGGGAACTGGCTGTCGCGGACCGCGGCGGCGTGCGGATCATCACCCCGGCGGACGACAACTACCCTGCCATGCTCAGAGAGTTGTTCGATCCGCCTCTCGCACTGTACGTCCGGGGCCGTCTGCCGGAAACGCCGGACCGTTCGATTGCTGTTGTCGGCAGTCGGAGAATCACCGCCTACGGGCAGAAAATGGCCCGGATCATCTGCGAGGAGGCGGTCGCCTGCGGATTTACCATCATTTCCGGGCTGGCCAGCGGAGTGGACGCCATCGCGCACCGGACCGCGGTGGAGATGGCTGGCCGGACCATCGGTGTTCTCGGGTGCGGACTGCGTCACATGTATCCTCGGGAAAATCTGGAACTCGCCCGCAAAATGGTGCAGGGCGGCGGCGCGGTCATCAGCGAATTTCCGCTGGATTATCCGATTTCCAAAACCAATTTCCCCCGCCGCAACCGGATCGTGGCGGGGTTGTGCCGGGCCACGCTGGTGATCGAAGCCGGTCCGGAGAGCGGAGCCCTCATCACCGCGCGGCTGGCGGCGGAACTGGGCCGGGAGGTGTTCGCTCTGCCGGGGCGGGTGGATAACCCGCAGGCGCAGGGATGTCACCGCCTGATCAAAGAGGGCGCCGGGCTGGTGGAAAACTTCGACGACGTCATGGATGCGCTCCGCACCGGTCTGCGTCCCGGGCAGTTGGACGCTTCCTCCGGCGAGGTGGTCGGATCCGAGGAGTTGGAACCGGACTGCGCCCGGGTGTACGGCCTGCTTCAAAACGGCGACGCGGATCTGGAGGAACTTGCGGCGGCCACCGGCATGGACCCCGGCCGACTGCTGGCGACGCTGATGAAGTTGGAATTCAAACTGCTGATCGAGCGCGACGCCGAACACTACTACCACCTGACCGGCAGTCGGACCAACCGGCGCGGCCCGTCGGAGGAGTGAGGCCCTCAGCGCAGTTTCAAGGTCGCCAGCGCCAGCAGCGCGAAAATACCGGACAGGATCCAGAACCGGACCACGATCTGTGTTTCCGTCCAGCCCAGACGTTCAAAATGATGGTGAATCGGCGTGCAGAGAAAGATTCGTTTCCCGGTCAGTTTGAATGACGCCACCTGCAGCATCACCGATACGATCTCCATGACGAAAACACCCCCGACCAGCGCCAGCAGCAGTTCCTGACGGGTGAGCACCGCCAGCATGCCGACGGCTCCGCCCAGCGCCAGACTGCCGGTGTCGCCCATGAACATTGCCGCCGGATGGCAGTTATGCCACAGAAACCCGATACAGCCGCCGCCGACGGCCGATGCGAAGACCACCGCTTCCGCGATCCCGTTGATGTAGGGCAGATTGAGGTAGTTGGCGAAAATCTTGTGCCCCATGAAGTAGGTCAGCACCGCGTAGGAGAGCGAACAGAAGATCGTGCATCCGGTGGCCAGACCGTCCTTGCCGTCGGTCAGATTCACCGCGTTGGCCGATCCCACGATGATGATGGCGATGGAGAATACCGGGATCCACCACGCCCCCGCGAAAAACGGATGCTTGAAAAACGGAATGAAAAATCCGCGCATCAACTCGTGCAGCGCCGGACGGCTCCACAGAAAGAAAAACACCGCGGTCCCGATGATGAACTGCCCCAGCAATTTCGGTTTGCCCGGCAGACCGTCCCGCTTCTGGTAGAATACTTTCAGAAAATCGTCCAGAAAACCGATCAGCGCGAATCCGGCGGTCCCGGCAATCAGCGTCCAACTGATCCCGTTGGCCCCGTCCCAGCGGCTCCACAGCACCGCGGAAAACAGCACCGCGCCGATCAGCAGTATCCCCCCCATGCACGGCGTGCTGTTCTTTTTTCTGTCCAGCAGTTCATCCGGGATCAATCCGTCGTAGCGGGCGGCGGCTCGGATGTTGAACCGGCGCAGTACCTGAGCGAACCATCCGCCCAGCAGGACCACGATCAGAAACGCCGTGACCGCCGCGCCGCCGGCCCGGAACGTCACATATTCAAACAACCGGAAGGGCCCGAAAACTTTTTCCAGTGCGGAGAGATAGTACAGCATGTTGCTCCTTTTTCCATGAATCGTGATCTGTCACGGCTTTATTATATTGCCGGTCGATCGAAAAAGCAAGGGGCGAAGCCTTTTTTACGGCCATTTTTGGCAAGGAAAAATTCCCTTCTCCGGGAAACGAAGTCCCACACTCTCCGAGTTTTTTCCGCTTCCCCCCGAAAAGGGGGCGCAGGGGTGTAAAAATTAATAAAAAACTTAATTTCTGTTTGAAATTCTAATTTTTTACGATATATTATGCAGACAGAGGAGTTATGATGAAGCCCGCCCGCCGGTCCTTCCCCGTTCCGGCGGGCGGGTCCGGGCGGACGGAGGCGCCTCGGGGGGAGGGACCGGTTCTCATGCACAAAAAAACGCGGCGGACGCAATGTCGGGCCGCGTTTTTTTGTGTTTTCTCCGGGATTATCGGACCACGTACGCTTTGCCGCCGTTGCGGGCGGATTTGTGCATGGCCAGACAAGCGCGCAGATTGCGCAGACCATCCTCCGCATTCAGCGGCTTGCCGTCGAGGACCGACTGGGCATGTTTGGTGATGATCTGCTGATAGATGTTCGGGAACTTGCGGGGCCGCAGGGGTTTGATCCCGTTGGCGCTCTCCAGTTCCAGCCGGATGGCGTAAGGTTCGTCCGGATAGCCGGACAACTGGAACATCGCCCCGAAAGCCCGAAGCACCGCCGCGTCTCCGTAGATCTCGTATCCGAGGTTGGAGAGGGTGCCGATCAATCCGCCGCGAGCCTCGGAAAAGGCGACCTTGAACGAGCCGACCTGACCGTTGGCCAGCGTGAACTTGATGTACGCGCCGTCCTCGGCCTTGATCGGCAGGGTCTTGGGCAGATAGACCGCCTGGACCTGCTGGATCGGGCTGTCGAACATAAATTCCGCCATGTAGACGCAGTGGGACGCCACATCGCCGATCGGACCGCCCATTTCATCCACATTGTTGCACCGCCAGGTCCTGGCTTCTTCCGGCGTGGCGCCATAGAGGAACTCCATGTGGAAGCAACTGTCGCCGACCTTGCCCAGTTTCCCGGCGGCCACATACTTGCGCGCCAGTTGGTTGAAGGCGTTGTAGACCATCATGTGGTCCACCGTCAGACTCAGGTGTTTTTTTGCCGCCAGTCGGACCATGGCCCGACCGTCGGCCACACTGGTGGCCAACGGTTTTTCGGACATGACGTGCTTGCCGGCATTCATCGCTTTGATGGCGATGGGCGCGTGGCTCAGATTGTTGGTCGCAACATAAACCGCGTCGATCTCCGGATCGGCGAAGATCTCGTCCATGTTTTTGTACCACTTGAGCCCCAGCGCCTTTGCCGCGCTCTCCCGGGCGGGATTCATGTCGGTCGCACCGATCAGTTCCGCGTTGGGCAGGCCGCTGAACCGGGTTTTATCGCAACCGAACCCCTCTTTGGCGATGCGGTTCTCCGCGATGCCGCCGAAGCCGATGATCGCATATTTGACCTTTTTCATCTCAGACACCGTTTCCCGTTTACTTCATGTAGGCGTCGGCAACCTTGTTGAAGGCATCGATATCAGCCTGGATATGCTCCTCGGTGTAGGTCGGATGGGTCCAGAAACTGATGGTGCGGTCGGTGAGCCAGTTGGCCATTTTGCAGTTGCACTTGCTGTAGTCGATGGTGCGATGACGGGGATCGTTGAAGGGATAGCCGACCAGACCGAAGCCTTTGCGGGCGGTGTAGGCCTCCTCCTTGTACATCTCCGGCCACAGAACGCTGTAGGCGGCGGCGCCTTCGGCCTGCACCGCGGCGATGAATTCCTTGGCGGAGCAGGTGAGTTTATCGGTGTCCAGCACGAACGGGACCAGCCAGAAGGCGTTCTGCCGTTCCGGGGTGTCCACCGGGGCGTACTTCACCAGCGGATGGCTGCCGAGGGCCTTGATGAGCATTTTGCCGCTGCGGGTGCGATTGGGCATGTTCCAGGAGTCGAAACGCTCCAGTTCGCACAGACCGATCTGGCTCTGAATCTCGGTCATCCGGAAGTTGAATCCCACGCGGCGGTGGATGTAGAGTTGCTTGCCTTCCATCTCCAGCAGATTGAGTTTGGCGCGCACATCGTAGCCGTGGTCGCGGAAAGAACGGCACTCCCACGCCAGATCGTCGTTGTTGGTGCAGACCATGCCGCCTTCGCCGCCGGTGGTGAAGTGCTTGCTCTGGCAGAAACTGAAGCAGCCGACATCACCGATGGTACCGGCCTTTTTGCCTTTGTAGACGCCGCCGAAGCACTGGGCGCAGTCTTCCACCACATAGAGGTTGTGCTTCCTGGCGATGGCGAGGATCGGGTCCATGTCCGCCACGGTGCCGTAGAGGTGGACGACGACGATCGCTTTGGTCCGGTCGGTGATGGCCTCCTCGATCTTGGCCGGGTCCAGCAGATGGTCGGTGCCGACATCGACGAAAACCGGCAGCGCTCCGGCCTGCAGCGCGCAGAAACTGGAGGCGATGAAACTGTAACTGGTACAGATCACTTCGTCGCCGGAACCGATGCCGAGGCTGGAGAGCGCGGTGTGCAGCGCCGCGGTGCCGTTGGACACGCTGATGGAGTTGCGCACGCCGAGCCACTTGGACCACTCCTGCTCGAATTTCATACCGATTTTTCCGGTCCAGTAATTGACCTTGCCGGATTTGAGGATGTCCACGACCTTGTCGTAGACCGCCGGGTTGAACTGCGGCCAGGCCGGGAAGGGCTTGTTGTAGACTTTCGGTCCGCCATTGATCGCCAACTGTTTGATTTTGTCGTTTGCCATGATGTTTTCTCCTTTTGGATTTGGGTGGCTTTTTGACAATGCCTGATATTCACCTTACCGGATCGAACCGGTAGAACAACTGCGTTTCCTCCGGCCGGTCGCCCCGTAGGACGCCCAGCAGCAACCCCACGGCCAGCGCCGCGTAAGTTTCGATATTCTGACGGAAAAGGATCATGCGGTCGGAGGGATAGCACTCGCCGAGTTCCGCATGGACGATGGTGGCAATATTCGGCAGATAGGAAACCTGCGGCAGTTGTCCGGTGACGATGCCCGAGAGCAGACCGCTGACGATCGTGTCGTCGTCGCTGATGATCCCATCCGGCCGCTCGGCTTCGGGCAGGGCCAGCAGTCTGGCGGCGATGCGTTTGCCGCCGTCGTAGGAATTGCCCACCATCGCGGGGGGATGACTGCCCCGCAGAGCCAACTGCTCCGCCGAAGTGCAGAGTTGAATGATGTTCCGGCAGCCGGCCCGCCGCAACGCGGCGACCGCGTCGGCGATGAAGCGTTTGACCTCGATGACCACCGCCAGCGGCATGGTGTCGTGGTCGTCGTCCCCGATGAAGCAGCACGGCACGCCGAGTTTGCTCAGCCGGCGCTGATCGTTTTTGGCGAAAGGACAAAGGGAGATGATACCGTCGCAGCGGCGTTCAAACACCGCCTGTTCCAGCCCCGGAAATTCGGAGAGCGCGGGGTGGGGGGAGTCCGCCGGAGTGGAGTTGCGGTAGAAGGTCAGACACCGGCAACTCCGCTCGTTCAGCAATTTCTGGATGAACCCGGCCAACGTGGCCGCGTAGGCGCTGCCCGCCAGCGGCCGCACCGCCACCGCGACCGTTCGTCCGGTCAGGTTGCCGCCGTGGGGATCGGCCACGAAAAGCCCGACCTTGTCCCGCACCTCCAGCACTCCCAGTTTGCACAGCGATTCCACCGCGGCGGCGATGGTCTGACTGCCGAATCCGAACTCCGCCCGCAATCGGGCGTAGGGCGGCAACCGATCCCCGGTGGTCAGACCGTGGTCGTGGATGTAGGTGATCAGCGCGTTGCGGGCGCTCTCCGCCCGGCGCGGCAGTTCCACCGGCGACCGCATACTTCAGGACCTTTCGTTTATTATCGTCTTTTTGCGTATACCGATTTTTGTATACAGCTATTAATATAGCCCGTTTTTTCGGTTTGTCAATACTCCGAAACGGGAAAATCTAAAGAATCAGCGAAATGGCGATGACGAACATGCCGACGATTGATCCGCAGACGGCCCAATGGTGCTCGCCGTACTCCTCGGCCAGCGGGAGCAGTTCGTCGAAGGAGATGTAGACCATGATTCCTGCGACGGCGGCGAACAGCGCGGAGAGCAGGACGGGGGAGAGCCGCGGGCCGAAGATAAACCATGCCGCCAATGCGCCGCACGGTTCGGCCAGTCCGGAACCGAAGGAGTAGAGGAAAGCCTTTTTGCGGCTGCCGGTGGCGTGATAGATCGGCACGGAGACGGTGATGCCTTCGGGGATGTTGTGGATGGCGATTGCGACGGCGATGGAGATTCCGGTGGCGGGATCGGCGATGCCGGAAATGAATACGGCCATGCCCTCGGGAAAATTGTGAACGGCAATGGCCAAGGCGAAAAGCATGCCGCTGCGCAGGAGTTTGTCCCGGTGTCGGGGAGAATCCATCTCCTCCACGGCTCTGACTTCATGGGGATTTTCATAGGCGGGAATGAGTTTGTCGATGCCCGATGCCAGCAGCACGCCGCCGAGGAAGGCGGTCAGCGCGGCCAATGTCCCGGGACGGTCGCCCCAGAGAACGCCGAGCCCGGATCCGGCATCGGGAAGGAGTTTTGCCAGCGAAATGTAGATCATCACTCCGCCGGAGAAACCCAGCGCAAAGGAGAGAAACTTCCGATTGGAACGCTTGAAGAAAAACGCGATGCAACTGCCCACCCCGGTGGCGAGACCGGCGCCGAGCGTCAGCAGCAGACTGAACAGCAACTGTCCGGACGAGGGGAAATCCGTCATGATCGGCACGATCCTTTCCTGTTTCCGAAAACGGTGCGGTCCGGCACCGCGTTCCTCCGGGGATTATACTTCGATTCCGGCGTTTGTCAAGCGGACGTTCTGAAAAAAACGCCGAAAAATCGCCGGACGACTTGCAAATCATTTCGGGCAATCGTATATTAAGTGGCGAAGTGTCAAAGAGTTGTCACAAGGTACGGCGGAGAGTGGCAAATGCCGGAAATTTTTGATGTCAGTTTCTTCATCCCGGTGTACCGGCCGCGCCTGACGTGGCTGGATGCGGCGATCCGTTCGATCGTGAAGTTGATCCGGCGCTCCAAGTGCCGGGCCGAACTGCTGCTGGGGGACGACGGTTCTCCGGACGGGGTCTTCCCGGCGCTGTCCGGGTACGAGCGGGAGTTCCCGGGGGTGGTGCGGGCGTTTCACTTCCCGGAGAATCGCGGGGTGGGCGCGGCCAGTTGTCAACTGGCGGAGTTGTCGGGCGGACGTTATATCGCCTCCTTCGATCAGGATGACATCATGCTGCCCTTTGATCTGGACCGGGTGGTGAAATTTCTGGACGGGCACCCGGAATACGGTGCATCCTATGCGCAGAAATACCTTTTTGACGACAACGGTCTGACCGGCGAGGTCCACGGGGAGGGCTTCTCGCCGTTTCTGGAGTTTTTTCAGCCCCGGATCAATATCAATGCGATGCTGATTCGCCGGGAGGTGCTGTTCGCTCACGGCAACTACCGGCCGCTGCCGTACAGCCGGATCAACCACGACGTCTGGCTGATGATGCGTCTGGCCGAGGATACGCTGTACCACTTTGATCGGGAGCATCCGCGGGCGCTTTACCGGGTGCATCAGTCGCAGACCTCCAAATTGCCGGAGGGAGATCAGCACGATTTCCGGCTCATGGGGCAGGATCTGATCTGCCGGCACGGTGCGCTGTACCGGCGGCTGCTGCTGGACCCGGAGATTCCCCGGGGCGGTACGCCGGAGGAGGAGCGACTGATCATCGGGCTGTGCGGTTTGGCCGCGTTCCTCAACCAGCAGCATCCGGTGATTCTGCGGCGGATGACCGAACACGCGGTGGCGGCGCACCCGGAGGACTGGGGCGCCCGGGAGATTTTGCTGACGATTCTGCAGCGGGACGAGGGGCGGTTCCAGCAGGAGTACCGGCGGGCGATGCGGGATTTCGCGGACAATGCCGATGCGCGGTACACTTTCACCAATCTGGCGGTGGGGACGGCGCAGCAGCGCGGCGTTGCCGTGGACAAGGAACTGATGGGCAGATTTCAGGAACTGCACCGCATCTGTCACACTCCGCCGGAGATCGTCAAGGCGAATGTCCCGGCGGTGAGGAAAAGCGGTTTTTCGTGGAGGATTCCGGATCTGAAGATCTGAAGTGGGGAACACCAAAAGCGGGGGAGGTGAATCATGAGCAGCGCGGTGGAATTGTTTACGGCGGTTCCGCGTCAGCACAATTGTGCGCAGGCGGTGGCGGCGGGAGCGGGCCGGGATGACCTGATCGAGGTTCTGGCACACGCCGGAGCGGGAAAAGCCCCGGACGGCATGTGCGGCGCATTGTATGCCGCGCTGCAGATCATCCCGGAGTCCCGGCGGGAGAACGCCCGGCGGAATTTTGTCAATTTCGCCGGATCGGATATCTGCGTGATTCTGAAAATGCGCAATCGCATCCCCTGCATCCGCTGTGTGGAAAAAGCCGCGGAACTGGTGGAGCGTTACGGTATCGTGAAGCGGAACTGAGCGGAGCGGAGTGTTTCGGCGACGACTGCGCCGGATCGGGCGGGCTGTCTGCGGACGGTCCGCCCGGGCTTTTTTGGGGAGTTGTTGCGGGATGCCCCTTGACGCGGAGACCGGGCCGCGTTATATTAGGGGATGATGTTTTTTGTGGTGGGGATAGTCGTAAAAAAGGAAAAAGCACGAATCACGAAAGCGGGAGAATAAATGTTTGATGCGTTGAGTGACCGACTTCACGGGATTTTCAGAAAACTCCGTGGAGAGAGCCGTCTTTCCGAGTCCAATATTGCTGAAGCGATGCGGGACATCCGGCTGGCGCTGCTGGAGGCGGATGTCAATATCGGCGTCGCGGATGAATTCATCTCCTCCGTCCGGGAGTCCTGTCTCGGACAGGAGGTGCTGAAAAGCGTCACCCCGGGCCAGCAGATCGTCCGTATCGTCCATGACAAACTGGTGGAACTGCTGGGCGGGGACGCGAGGGAGATCGACTTCAGCCGCCGTCCGGCGGTCATCATGATGGTCGGTCTGCACGGCAGCGGCAAGACCACGACCTCCGGGAAGTTGGCGCTGCAGTTGAAAAAGCGGGGAAAGCGGGTCATGCTGGTGGCCGGCGACGTCTACCGTCCGGCGGCGATCGACCAGTTGGAGACCATCGGGCGCGAGATCGACGTTCCGGTCCATGTGGAGCGGACCAGCGTCAACGTGGCGGCCATCGCCGGCGACGCGGTATCCGCGGCCCGGCGGGACGGCTGTGACTGCGTGATCATCGACACCGCGGGGCGGCTGCAGATCGACGACACCATGATCCAGGAACTCATCCGCATCCGTCAGGCGGTCGATCCGGACGAGATTCTGCTGGTGGCGGACGCCGCGCTGGGGCAGGAAGCGGTCTCCGTGGCGGAACACTTCCATCAGGCGCTGGAACTGACCGGCTTCATCCTCACCAAACTGGATGGGGATGCCCGCGGCGGCGCGGCGCTGTCGATCCGAAAAGTCACCGGCGTTCCGGTCAAGTATGCCGGATTCGGGGAGAAAATGGACGCGCTGGAGGTCTTTCATCCCGACCGGATGGCCGGGCGGATCCTCGGCATGGGCGACGTGGTCTCTCTGGTGGAAAAGGCCGCGGCGGAGATCGACGAGGCGGAGGCGAAAAAACTGCAGGAGAAACTGCGGAAGAACCAGTTCGACTACAATGATTTCCTCGCCCAGTTGCGGCAGATCGGCCGGCTGGGCGGTTTGGAGGGGATACTGAAATTTCTGCCCGGCGCCCGCCAGTTGAGCGGAGCGCTGGCCGGAGTGGACCGCAAGCAGTTCAGCCGGATGGAGGCGATGGTCATGAGCATGACCGAGGCGGAGCGGAAGAACCCCGATCTGATCGATTTTTCCCGGCGCAAGCGTATTGCCCGCGGGTGCGGACTGCCGACCGAGGCGGTGAGTTCGTTTGTCAAACAGTTTGAGACGATGCGCAAAATGATGCGTCCCGGCGGGATGCTGGGGCGCATGGCCGCCGGCGGAGCCATGCCGGAATTCACTCCCGGCGGCGGGCTGGTCGGCGCTCCGGCGGTGTTGAGCCGCAAAGCGCAGGAACACAGGAAGAAATTGGCGAAACTGGCGAAAAAGGAACGGGCCAAACAACGGAAACGCAAACGCTGACGGGGAGGATGGAACAAGATGTTGGGATTTTTTATCATCATCGGGTGCGGCGTGATCGCGGCGGTGTTTTCCACGAGGGAGTGGGGGACCGGATGGGGCATGACCTGCGGCGTTCTCGGCGTACTGTTGGCATGGGCGGTGCTGGGACTGCTGCTGCGGCGCCGGATCGCGGCCCGGCAGCAGCGGGTCCAGGAGATCATGCAGGCGGCGCAGATCAAGGCCAACCGGCAGATCGAGATGTTTCAGCGCCGTCCGCCGTCCAGTGAAAAGGCGGCCCGGCAGATTTTGGAAAAGATTCAGTTCGACGCGGTGCGGGGCGCGCTGGCGGAACTGGAGAATTTCCGGGTGTTCTACAAGTGGAATCTGATGCTGCCCAAGCAGATCAACGCTATGAAACTTCAGTTGTACTACCAGTTGCGCGAGTACGGCAAGGTCGACGAATTGATTCCCAAATCGTTTCTGTTCGACGTGCAGAGTGTGGCGATCCGGTTGGCCCGGCTTTACCGGCGCGGCGATGCGGCGCTGGACAAGGTCTATCGCTCCAGCGTCAGGAGGTTCAAGGGCGACAACCGGGCGTTTCTTGCTTCGGTCTACGCGTGGATGAAAGTGAAGCAGGATCAGCCGCAGGCGGCGCTGCAGGCGCTGCTGGATTCCAAAAACACCACGGACAATCCGGTGATGATGGAAAACATCGAACGGCTGACCAACGGCAAGATCAAGCACTACAGCAATTCCGGCTTCGGCGACATCTGGTATGCGCTGGCGCTGGAGGAACCCAAAGTCAGAACTCAGCGGCAGCAGCGGGGATTCTGACCGGCGAAAGCGGCGTCATGGAGAGCGAATTTGACAGAAAAGTCGCGGGTCTGCTGAAGCGGGAACCGCGCTATCAGGCGGAGGCCTATCACTTTGTGGCCGAGGCGGTGAATTTCACGGCGGAGCAGCAGAAGCGGCGCGGTCACGTTTCCGCCGCGCAGTTGCTCGACGGCATCCGGAAGTTCGCCGCGGAGAAGTTCGGCGCGGTGGCGGAGGCCGTTTTGACGGAGTGGGGCGTGAAGTCCGAATCCGATGCCGGGACCATCGTGTATCTGCTCATCGAAGTCGGTCTGCTCCGGGCTTCGGAGGAGGACCGGCCGGAGGATTTCGACACCGGCAATCAACTGTTTCCCCGGCGGACCGGATGTCGGACCGTGCGGCGGAAAAGCGATGAACTGCCGTTCATCGACCACTGAAGGTCTGCGGCATGAGCATTTTGCGTGATGTTCAGGTCCTCCGCCTGCCCAACGGCGCCGGGATCTACTGTTTGCCGCGGAATGTTTCCACTGTGGAGTTGCAACTTCACATCGCCGGCGGGAGTGTGCACGAGGGGCGCTTTCTGGGGTGCGGACTGGCGCATTTTCTGGAACACATGGCGTTTCAGGGGTGCAAAGGGTTTCCCGGGAATGCGGTGGCGGACACGGTCAATGTGCTGGGAGGGGAGGTGAATGCCTACACCGCCTGCGACCGGACCTGCTACCGGATGCAGTTGCCCGCGGCGCATCTGCGCCGGGGCGTGGAGATGCTGTCCGCGATGGTCCGGTTCCCGGAATTGCCCGAAGCCCGGTTCAAGTTGGAGCGGGAGGTGATCCTCCGGGAGTGCGACCGGGGCGCGGACAACCCGGACAACCGGCTGTACGAAGCATTCATGAAACGGATGTTTCTGACCCATCCTCTGCGGCATCCGGTCATCGGATATCGGGAGATGATCGCGGATGTGAGTGCGGACATGGCCCGGGAATATCACCAACTGCGCTACACGCCGGACCGATGCGTGGTCGTGGCGGTGGGCGGGGTCGATCCCCGGGATGTTTTCTCCGCCGCGGAGGAGTATCTCGGCTCGTGGCGCCGGGGCAATCTGGCGGATGCGCCGCTGCCGGACGAACCGTATCCCGCCGCGGTTCGGACGGAGGAGATTTCCTTTGCCGATCCGCTGTCCCGGATGATGTTCGGAGTGCGGGCGCCGCGGTTCGGTTCCCCGGAACTGCCGGCGCTGGAACTGCTGTTCGGGATGCTCGGCGCGGGGGACGGCTCGCTGCTGAATCGGAAACTGGTGCTGGATGCGGCACTCGCGCTCGACGTGAGAAGCGCCGTCTATACCATGGGCGGGCAATCCGTGGCCATCATCAGCGGCAAGTGCGAACCGGCGAAGTTGATGTCGTGCTGCGACGAACTTCAACGGGAACTGGAGTCCGCCGCTTCCGGAAAGATTTCCGAGGCGGAATTGGAGCGGGAGAAAGGTCAGCAGTACGCCGATCGGCTCCGGGACCTGCGGGACGGCGTCAATCTGGCCGGTGAGATCGCCGGCGGGGTGATCTATGCGGGATCCCCGACGGCCGGGGACGCGTATCTGGAAATGCTGAGCCGGACCGAACTGTCCCAGGTGAAGGCGGCGGCGGCGAAGTATCTGGCCGAACATGCGTGGGTCCGGGTACTTCAGCGGAATGTTCCGCCCGTGTTGAAGGGCGGGACGCGTGTGCGGAAACGGGAACTTTTTTCCCGCAAAACGGCTTCCGGCGGGACGATGATTTACGCTCCCGACCGGGAACTGCCGTTGTGCAATTTCTTTCTGGCGCTCCCGGGCGGTGCTGTCACTGAGACGGCGGAGACCCGCGGCCTGAGCAAACTGACGGCGGCGGCGCTGCTCTCCGGCAGTGAACAGTTGCCGGAACAGGAGATTCTGCAGCGACTCGACGCGGCGGGAGTGGATTTGGAAATTTCCGGAGGATTGAATTCTCTGACGCTGGAGTTTTCATCTCCGCGCCGGAGCATGGACCGGGCGGTGGGGGTGCTGGCGGAGATTCTGCACGCGCCGCTTTTTCCGGAAGCGGCATGGGTGCGGGAGAGGAACCGGCAGTTGAATCTGATCCGGGAGCGGGAGAATAATCCGGTCCAGTGCGCCTTTGACGCGGCCTCCGGGATGCTGTACGGCGTTCATCCCTACGCCAACGGCGGATACGGTACGGCCGAGACGCTGACAAATCTGGAGCGAAGCGCGGGCGCGGAGGCGTTTCATCGGTGGTGCGGAGCGTCCCGGGCCGTGTGGGGCTTCGGCGGAGACTGCTCCGAAGCGGAGGCGGACAACTGGATTCGGCGTTTGGAGTCCGCGGTGAATTGGAGCGCGGAAGCGCCGCTTCTGGCGGCAGCCCCCCGTTTCTCCGGGGAGAGAAAACTGGTGGAGCGGAGTTTGCCCCGGGAACAGACGGCGGCGCTGCGGATGCTGCCGGGGATCTCGTGTGTCGCCGATCCGGAAATGATGAATGCGGCGGACGTGCTGTTTCAGGCGGAAAACGGTCTGGGCGCGAAATTGTTCCGGTCGGTACGGGAAAAGCATGCGCTGAGTTACGCCGTGGGGATGAGTTACGCGGCGGGGTTCCACCCCGGATATTTCGCATTTTACGCGCTGACTGCGCCGCATGCCGGGCGGAAGGTGCTGGAACTGCTCGACGCCGAGATCGTAAGACTGGCGGAGGAGGGACTGGAGCCGGGGGAATTCAACGCGGCGAAAAACGGCGCGGCGTTTGAGGCGGAGCGTTTGTTCGATACCCCGGAAACATTGCTGCGCGGCGCGGGGATGGAGGCGTTTTACGGATTCGCTCCGGAGAATTTGCTGACGCGGGCGCGGAAAATTCAGGCGATGACACAGGAGGATTTCAATGCCGGACTGCGGAGGATGTTTTTCCACGCCGCCGGGGTTGAGGCGCTGGTGCTGGGGCGGGGCGAACGAGCGGGACTATCAACCGCGTTTGTGTGAATTTGTGAAACGGGAAGACGACGGAAAGGAAAAAAAACATGTTTCTTACCGGATTTGCCGATGAAGCGGGCGCCGATCTGGAAGTTCAGATCCGGGCGACCCGGGAATTGGGGTGGAAGTACATCGAATCCCGGATGATCGGGAAAACGATGCTGGGGACCATGAGCGACGCGGAGTTCGAGGATGCGTTTGCCAAACTGGAAGCCGCCGGCATCAAAATCAACTGCTACGGCAGCGCGGTGGCGAATTGGGCGAAGGACCCCCGCAGGGAGGAGGATTTCCAAAAGTCGGTGGACGAGTTGCGGACCGCGATCCCCCGGATGCGCCGGTTGGGATGCAACTTGCTGCGGGGCATGAGTTTCGCAATGGTGAGCGACGCCGACCCGGAATCGCCCGAACTGGAGGCGATGGTCTTCCACAAGGTTCGGTATCTGGTGGAGTTGTGTGCCGATAACGGCATTGTTTACGGTCATGAGAACTGCATGAACTACGGCGGATATTCCCACAAGCACACGCTGAAACTGCTGGAAAAAGTCGATCACGACAATTTGAAACTGATCTACGACACCGGCAATCCGACTTTCAACTATCGCCGGATCGGGACGCCGCCGTATCCGCTGCAGTCGTCGTGGGAGTTCTACCGCAACGTGCGCGACCACATCGTGTACGTTCACATCAAGGACGGTTTGGCGTTGCCCAAGGAGGGCGAGACACACGCGGTCGCGGAATACACTTACGCCGGAGACGGGGCCGGAGATGTCCGGGCGATCGTGAAAGACCTGCTCCGTACCGGGTACGACGGCGGATTCTCCATCGAACCCCACTTGGGATGCGTGTTCCACGACGGCAACGCTCAGGCGGGGGAAGACGGAATTCGCTATCAGAATTATGTGAATTACGGCCGCCGTTTTGAGAAACTGCTGACGGAATGCGGCTGGACGCTGCCGGAAAAGTGATTTCGCCGGGCGGGATTTTTTCGCAATAATTTCCCCCGTTGGCGTTGAAAAAACAGGGTCCCGCGGCAGATCGTGGCGACGGTATTTCGGGGAATAACAAGGAGAGTTTTCGGGATGGTGAACATGTGGAGTCGTTGGGTTCGCGCGGCGTGTATGGCGCTCGTTGCGGCAGGTCTGTTCATATTTGGTTGCGGACGCTCGCAGAAAACGGCGGCGGCCGATGGAGCGGGGACCGCGGGCGGCGGCAAGCCGAAATATGTGTTTCTTTTCATCGGGGACGGCATGTCGACGCCACAGCGGATGGTGGCGGAGGAGTTCTCCCGGAAAATCGGGAGGGGACCGCTGGCGATCAACGCGATGCCGTATCATGCCACCGTCCGGACCAGTTCTTCCAGCAGTCTGGTGACCGATTCGGCGGCGGCGGCGACGGCCATCGCCTGCGGGGAAAAAACGAAAAACGGGCGACTGGGAATGAGCGGCGACGGCGCGCGCAAACTGGATTCCGTGGCGAATCTGGCCAAACGCAACGGCAGAAAAGTCGGCATTATCACCAGCGTTACGCTGAATCATGCCACTCCGGGCGGTTTTTACGCCAATCGGAACAGTCGGGGCGAATACTACGCCATCGGGTTGGATCTGATCGCCTCCGGGTTCGATTATTTCGGCGGCGGCGGGGTTGCCAGGCATGACGACAAAACCGCGCCGGAGTACCGGGGCGACATCTACAAACTGGCGGCTGAAGCCGGTTACAAGGTGATCGGCAGCAGGGCGGACTTGCTGGCGCTCAAGCCCGGCGTCGGCAAGGTTTTGGCTCCGGGGCAAAAGGACAGCATCCTGCCTTACAGCATCGACCGCGACCCCGCGGTGGCGACGCTGGCGGAGTACACCGCCAAAGGGATCGAGTTGCTGGAGGATGCGCCGAAGGGATTTTTCATGATGGTGGAGGGCGGCGCGATCGACTACTGCGGTCATGCCAACGACGCCGCCGGAAATCTGCGCGAAGTGCTGGCGTTCGACGATGCGGTCAAAGTCGCGCTGACCTTCGCGGAAAAACACCCCGGGGAGACCCTGATCGTCGTGACCGGGGACCATGAGACCGGCGGCATGACCATGGGATTCGCCGGGACCGGGTATGCCATGTACATGGAGCGTCTGGCGCAGCAGAAATGTTCGGTCGCCGCGTTCGCCCAAAAACTCAAAGAGGCACGGAAAGCGCGGCCGGAATTTTCCTTTGAAGACGCAAAGCCGATGCTGTCCGAGTGTTTCGGGTTCAAGTTTGGCGGGGAAAAGGGGGACCCGATGGTGATCAACGCCAAAGAACTTAAGGCGCTGGAGGATGGTTTCAAAAGCGGCAAACTGGATCAGGCCGCCCGCAAGGTGATGAGCGGCAAAGCGGGGATCGGCTGGACCAGCGGTTCCCACACCGCGCTGCCGGTGCTGACCACCAGTGTCGGAAAGAAAGCGGAGATTTTCACCGGATTCATCGACAATACCGACATCGCCAAAAAACTTCGCACGGTGCTGTGATGATGAAGTGGTCCGCCGCCGCCAAACGGGATTGCTGGTTTATTCTGATCGTGGTGCTGGTCTGCGCGGCACTGGGACTGCTGCCCGGGGCGCCGCATCTGGAAACTCCGGCGGGCCGGACGGTCCGGGGCCGGGTGACGGCGGTGGACGATTCCGGATTGACGCGGCACGGGCTAGTGCGGTTCGGCTCTCAGAAACTCACCGTGGAGGTGAATGGGGAGACGTTCGCCGCCAACAACGAACTGCGGGGGCAGTTGGAGTTGGACAAAGTCTTCGTCCCCGGCGACGCGGTGCGGGTGGTCGTTCAGGCGGGGGACCGTCCCGGAGAATCCATGCTCACCGCGCAGGATTACGATCGGAATTTCTGGAGTCTGACGTTGTTCGCCGCCTTCTGCGTTCTGTTGTGCGTGTTCGGCGGCTGGACGGGGGGCAAGGCGCTGATGAGTTTCATCTTCAGCTGCATGGTGATCTGGAAGGTCGTTGTGCCGCTGGCGTTGCGGGGATATCCGGCCAGTTGGATCATTTTCGGCGCGGTCTGTCTGCTTACCGCGGTGATCATTTTTCTGGTGGCCGGGATATCCCGGAAGGGGATCGCCGCATTCGCCGGCGCGATTTCCGGCGTGCTGGCCGGATTGCTGATGGCCCACGGGTTCGGGCGGCTCATGGATATCAACGGCGCGGCCATGCCCTACGCCCAGACCCTGCTGTACAGCGGAAGCGAAACGTTGGATCTGCAGGATATTTTCATCGGCGCGATGGTGCTGGCCAGTTCCGGCGCGGTCATGGATCTGGGCATGGACATCGCCGCCGGAGTGGAGGAGGTGGCGCGGCACAGTCCGAGGCTTTCCGGGCGGGAACTCGCCATGTCCGGCATGCGGATCGGACGGAGCGTGGTGGGGACCATGACCACCACGCTGCTGCTGGCGTATTCCGGCGGATATCTCACTTTGCTGATGATGTTCGCCTCGCAGGGAACTTCGGTGCCGGATTTCCTCAACAACCCGCTGGTGGCGGCGGAACTGGTCAAAACCCTGATCGGCAGTTTTTCCCTGGTGCTGGTGGCGCCGTTCACCGCGCTGATCTCCGGGTGGGTATTCCGGCCGGGGAGGACGGTTTCAACTTGACAAAAGAGGGTTTCCCGTTTATATTACCCTCGCTCCGAAATATGATCGGATAATCGGGAGAAGCGATGATGAATTTTATGGAAAAACTTGATCGGGCGGTGCGGCGCAATGGTTCGCTGGTCTGCGTCGGGCTGGACCCGGCTATGAATAAACTGCCGGAGTGTCTGCGCCGTCGGCCGGACGCGATTTACGAATTCAACCGCCGTCTGGTGGATGCCACCAAGGATCTGGTGTGCGCCTACAAACCGCAGGCGGCCTACTACGCCGGACAGGATTGCGACGAGGCGCTGAAGTCCACAGTGAAATACATCAAGGCCAATGCGCCGGAAATTCCGGTGATTCTGGATGTCAAGCGCGGCGACATCGGTTCGACGGCGGAGTGGTATGCCAAAGAAGCGTTTGAACGCTACGGCGCGGATGCGGTGACGGTCAATCCCTATATGGGCTACGACGCGGTGAAGCCGTTTCTGGAGTACACGGACAAAGGGGTGATCATCCTGTGCCGGACCTCCAATCCCCACTCCGGCGATCTGCAGAATCTGGTGGCGGACGGCAAGCCGCTTTACGTCCATGTAGCGGAACTGGTTCGGGATAAATGGAATGGCGGCGGCAACGCCGCGCTGGTGGTGGGCGCCACCTACCCGGAGGAGTTGCGCGAACTGCGCCGCCTCTGCCCGGAACTGCCGTTCCTGGTTCCCGGTGTCGGCGCACAGGGCGGCGACGTGGAAAAGGTGGTGAAATTCGGATGCCGTGCCGACGGCACCGGCATCATCGTCAATTCGTCCCGCGGCATCATCTACGCCTCCGGCGGAGAGGATTTTGCCGAAGCCGCGGCGGCCGCCGCCGGAAAACTCCGGGATGAGATCAATGCCTGCCGCTGAGGGCGAGTTCCGCGATGAGTGAAGCAAACGCCAAAGCCGTTCCCCCGGTGATCGCCGTCGTCGGCCGGCCGAATGTGGGCAAATCCAGTCTGTTCAACGCCATCGTCGGGCGCAAGTTGGCCATTGTCCACGAGATGAGCGGGGTGACCCGGGACCGGGTCGTCGCGGACATCCGCTGGCAGGGAAGGGCGTTCACCCTGATCGACACCGGCGGATTGAATACGCTGGACGGCATGGAAAAGAATGTGGACATGTGGGACGCGGGTATCTCCGATCAGGCCGAGTGCGCCATGGCCGACGCCGAGGTGTTGATTCTCGTCTGCGACAGTCAGAGCGGACTTACGCCGCTGGACCTTGAGGTGGCAAACCGGGTGCGGAAACTGAACAAACCGGTCATCGTCGCCGCCAACAAGTGCGACAGCGACGAATGGAAAAATCACGCGGCGGAGTTCTCCCGGCTGGGATTCGGCGCCGTGTATCCGATCTGCTGTACGCACCGGGGCGGCATCGGCGCGCTGGTCGACGCCGCGCTCCGGGAATGCCGCGACGTCCCCGTGACGGCGGTGACGCGGAAAAACGCGCTGAATGTCGCGGTGGTCGGTCGTCCGAATGTGGGCAAATCCAGTTTGATCAACGCGCTGCTCGGGCGGGAGCGGGTGATGACCAGTCCGGTGGCCGGGACGACGCGGGACGCGGTCAAAATCGAATTTTCCATTCACGGCGCCGACGGCGCGGAGATGCCGGTGCAGTTGGTGGACACCGCCGGACTGCGCAAGACCGGCAAAGTGGACAGTGCGGTCGAGGTGTTCAGCGTCATGCGGGCCAAAAGCGCCATTGAGCGGGCCGATGTGGTCGTCATGGTGCTGGAAGCCGGTATCGGACAGATCACCGCGCAGGACCGGAAGATCGCGGCTCTGATCGAACAGTCGGGGCGCGGCTGCGTCATCGCCGCCAACAAGTGCGACTTGTGCGAACGGGAGAAAATCGAAGCGCTGTCCGCCGAATTGCGGCGGGCTCTGCCGGGGCTGAGTTTCGCTCCGGCGGCGTTTGTCAGCGCGAAAACGAAACACAATCTCCGCCATCTGGAACAACGGATTTTTGAAGTCGCCGCCAATTTGAAAACCGAGATCACCACCGGGGTGCTGAACCGGGTGTTGTCCGCCGCCATGGAGCAGACCCCACCGCCGGTGATCAAAGGGGTGCCGCTGAAACTTTTCTACGCTTCGCTGGCCGGAGTGCGGCCGCCCCGGGTGAAGTTGTTCGTCAACCGGGTGGAGGCGGCGGCGGACAACTATCTGACGTTTCTGAAAAAGCGGATTCGGGAAAATTTCGCGCTGAGCGGGATCCCGCTGGCATTGGAAGTCTGCGCCAGACCGAAAAAGGTGGAGAGCATCCGCCGCGCTTCGGTCAAAGGCGCGAAGTAATACGGGAAACAAGGACGGAGTGAGAGTATGGACAAGGACTTGGAACTCGAAGTAAAAAAGTTTGTGGCCGCCGAGTTGGCCAAAGGCGAATCGCTGTCGAACATCCAGACCGGGATCAATGCCCGATTCCAATTGAGCATGACCTACATGGAGGTGCGGATTCTGGCTTCCACGCTGGATGTGGACTGGCAGGCGCTGGACCCCAATGCGGCGAAAAAAGCCGCTCCGCCGGCAGAGGATGTCTCCGCGCCGCCGCCGGCGGAACCGGCGGCGGACGAGGCAGTTCCCGCCGCCGATGAGACCGGAGATACGGTCGTGGAGGTGAGCAAACTGGCCCGACCGGGCATGATGCTGTCCGGGACGGTGAAATTCGCCTCCGGTTCCGCCGCGGACTGGTATGTGGACAGCATGGGGCGGCTGGGATTGGAGAATCTGGTCGGGGCCAAGCCGACTCAGGAGGACGTGGAGAAATTTCAGATCGAACTGGATAAGGCGGTTCGCAAAGCAATGGGGAGATAGACCGATCATGACCGATGGGATGAAACGCGCGCTTAATTCCTTTGACGCGGCGGCGCGGGCCGATGCGCTGGAGTGTTTCCGGCGGACGCACAGCGCCTTCAACATGCACTGTCACAGTTTTTACTCCTACAACGGGTACGGCTACTCGCCGTCCATGCTGGCGGCGCTGGCAAAGGAGTTGAACTGGCGGGGCGTGATGCTGGTGGATTTCGACGTGCTGGATGGGGTGGATGAATTTCTCGCCGCCGCCCGCGCCCTCGGCGTGAAAGCCGCCGCGGGGATGGAGACCCGGGTATTCGTGCCGGATCTGGCGGACAGGGAGATCAATTCTCCGGGGGAACCCGGGATCGCCTACCATCTGGGGTGCGGCTTCACCTCGTCCGCGGTCCCGGAATCCCAGCGGGCGTTTGCCGCCGATTTGAAGGCGCGGGCGCGGAGGCGCACCCGGACGCTGGTGGAGAAGGTCAACACTCTGCTGACCGAGATCGCGGTGGATTTCGACGCCGTGGCGGAGGAGTTCACTCCCGCCGGCAACGTGACCGAGCGGCATGTTTGCGCCGCGTACCGGGCGGCGGCGGAGAAACGATTTGCCGGACAGGAACTGGCGGCGTATTGGCAGGAGAAAATCGGAGTTTTTGACGCCGATCCGGTAAAAATGGAGGCGCTGATCCGCGCCAGAACCATGAAATCCGGCGGCGTGGGCTACGTCAAGGCCGCGCCGGAGAGTTTCCCGACGCTGGAGGAGATGAACCGCTTTATCAAGGCCTGCGGCGCGACGCCGACGCTGGCGTGGCTCAACGGACTTTCCGCGGGGGAGGGGGATGTGGACGCTCTGCTGGATCTGCACATCCGTTACGGCGCCGGGGCGGCGACGCTGATCCCGGATCGGAACTGGCGCGCGTCCGACCCGGAGAAAGGGCGCAAACTGGTCGCCGAACTGGACCGCTTCGTGGCCGCGGCACTCCGGCGCGGCCTGCCGCTGCTGGCCGGTACGGAAATGAATGCGCCGGGGCAGTTGCTGGCGGATGATTATACCATCGACGAGTTGAAAAAGCATCAGGACACCTTCCTCGCGGGGGTGGATGCGTTTGCCAAATAAAGGGAAAGGTGAAAAGTCATGAGTACGTTTGTCGGTATTGGTCTGGGCCCGATCCAGACCGGGATTTTTCTGGCGGGCGCGGCGAAAGGCGGGTTCGACCGCATCGTCATCGCCGAAGTCAATGAGAAACTCAAGGCGGCGGTGAACGCGGTCCACAGCGTGACGGTGAATGTCGCGGCGGCAGACCGGGTCTACACCGAGGTGTACGAAAATGTTGAGGTCTACAATCCCAACGACCCGGCGGATGTGGAAAAACTGATCCAGGCGGCGGCCGAGGCCTCCGAACTGGCCACCGCGCTGCCCAGCGTCAAATTTTACGCCTACTGCGCGCCGTGGCTGAAAGCCGGATTCGCCCTCCAGCCGGAGCGGACGAGGTTCTTCTACACCGCGGAGAACAACAACCACGCCGCCGAGGAGTTGGAAAAGGCGATGGGGGTGAAGTTCCCCAACACCTACTATCTCAACACCGTCATCGGCAAGATGAGCGGCGTCATCCCCGCCGGCGGCGCGTATCCGGCGCTGGCGCCCGCCGCGGAAAACGGCCATCTGGTGGAGGAGTTCAGCACTATCTACATCTCCAAATGCCCGGGGATCGAGAACCGCAAAGTGCGGTCGCTCTACGTCAAAGACGACCTCTTTCCGTTCGAGGACGCCAAACTTTACGGGCACAATGCCACGCACTTTCTGCTGGCCACGCTGGGCAAGTCCAAAGGGTGCCGGACGATGGACGAACTTCGTCGGTATCCGGAACTCATCGAGCGGGCGCGCAAGGCGTTTTTCGAAGAATCCGGCCGGGCGCTGATCAAAAAGTACGCCTCGCTTCACGACGAACTTTTCACCGAATCCGGCTTCAAGGCCTATGTGGATGGACTGCTGGTCCGCATGACGAATCCGTTTCTCAAGGACGCCATCGACCGGATCACCCGGGACCCGGAACGCAAACTGGGCTGGGATGATCGGGTGATCGGCACGATGCGGCTGGTCCTGAACGAGGGCGGCGAGCCGCTGGAGTTCGCGGAAGGGGCGAAACTGGCGGCGGCGGAGTTCGCCTCCGGAGGCGACGTCAAGGCGAAACTGGCCGCGCTGTGGCCTCAGCCGTGGGGCGCGGAGCATGACAGGCTGGCCGCGCTGCTCGGACTGTAAACGGCAAACGAACGCGATCGGCGCCGTATCGGGGATGCCCGGTGCGGCGTTTTTTGGCTCTGTAAAGAAGATTGAAAAATAAAAAATCTGCCCCCGGGTGCTACCCGGACGTGGTCCAGCGTCTTACTTCTTTTCTCGCGGGAAAAGAAGTAAGACAAGAAAAGGCGACAGCGTTACTTTCTTTCGCAAAAGAAAGTAACCAAAGAAAACGTGGGGTATGCAACCCGGACCGGCGACAACGGAGCCGGGCCCCAGTTTCGCGGCGGCACGTTGCCGCTCTTTTCTCGCGGGAAAAGAAGTAAGACAAGAAAAGGCGACAGCGTTACTTTCTTTCGCAAAAGAAAGTAACCAAAGAAAGGGCGGAGGTTGCTTGTCCGCCATAGCCTTGGCGACGGCGGAAGCGGGAGGCGGCAAATCGCACGGAATGGAAAATCAGGATTCTTTCAGTACGGAGCCTTTTTTTGCGCCGGGGGATGCATGTTTTGTCCAAAACATCCATTTCCCCGCCCGACGCCGCGGTGTATATTATGCGCGGAAACCGAAAAACAGGGAGGTCGTCATGGTAAAGATTCGCGCCACGTTTCTGGATGAGATCAGTTGGGATATCCCGCACCAGAACTGGGGATACGAGGAGTGGGATCGGGACTTCGCGGCGATGAAGGCCGTCGGGATCGACACGGTGGTCATGATCCGCAGCGGGCTGGAGCGCTGGACGGCGTATCCCAGTGAATATCTGCACCGCACGCTCGGCACCGCGATGCCGGAACTGGATCTGGCCGATCTCTTTCTGACGCTGGCGGAAAAGTACGGCATGCGGTTCTTTTTCAGCACCTACTGTTCGCGGTACTACCCGGAACACGGCATGTGGGACAAGGAGATCGAGATCAACATGGAGGTGGTGAAGGAAGCGTGGCGCATGTACGGTCACCGCAAAGCCTTCCGGGGATGGTATCTCACCCACGAGATCAGCGCCAGACTGGGGAAATATGTGGAACTGTACCGGGAGATCAGCCGGTTGTGCAAGGAGTTGTCCGGCGGTCTGCCGATGATGATTTCCCCGTGGGTCAAGGGGAACAAGGTCAACAGCGCGTGGGACCCGACGCTGACGAAGGAAGGGCAGCAGATATCCCCGATCGAGCATGAAAAGGAGTGGCGGATCATTCTGGAACAGTTGCAGGGACTGGTGGATATCGTCTGTTTTCAGGACGGTCAGCCGGATATTTTTACCCTGCGGGATTATCTGGAGGTCAACCGCAAACTCTGTCTGGAATTCGGGATGGACTGCTGGACCAACTGCGAATCCTTCGACCGGGACATGCCGATCAAGTTTCTGCCGATCAAATGGGAAAAGATGCTCTACAAACTGCGCGCCGCCGAAGCAGCCGGGTATACGGATGCCATTACGTTTGAATTCTCCCACTTCATGAGTCCGAACAGTGTTTACGGCGCCGCTCACGGGTTGTACAAGCGGTATCGGGAGTATCTTACTGCCGCCGCCGGCGGCGGCCGATGACCGTTGACGGCGGCGGTCGGAAAAATCGTGTGAAAATTTAACAAAACGATTGATTTATGCATGAGTGTGGTGCATATTTTGAACGACAAGGGGATTGAAAGTATTTTTTTTGTTTGAGATTTCAACTTGGAGCGGAATGAGCCACATGGGAATTTCCACGTTCGGTATGATCGGTGATGCGGCCCGGGGGCTGAGGGCGGGATTTTCCCCATACCCCCATACCCCCAGACCCCCATACCCCCATACCCCCATACCCCCATACCCCCATACCCCCATACCCCCATACCCCCATACCCCCATACCCCCATACCCCCATCCCCCTTCTCTAAAGAAAAAAGGGGTCTTCACGGGAATTTGTGGGTAAATCAGAGCGAGATACATCAGAACCCGTCGTCAGTCAAGCGGCAATCCGGCATAACCGCTCCCGTTGGTCGCTTTTAGGGAACCTCTATCAATATCTTTTTGACAGAAATTCCGATTGTTTCTGTTTGAAAATCTCCGAATGAGATTTTTCTGTGTTTTACGTTAACGCTTTGACTTCTCTTCTTCAAGGATCCTCGACTGAAAAAGCCGACAT
>JALEMG010000050.1 GCA_022768375.1 Lentisphaeria bacterium | reverse complement strand
TGAACAGGAAAATAAATCTGACTATCAGAAAATCGTTCGGATTTCGGACGCTCAAAATTGCAAAAGTGTGCTTATATCACCAGCTTGGCGAACTCCCAGAACCGGAGTTCGCCCACAAATTCTGGTGAAGATGCCTTTTTTAATTTGGTATGGATTTTGTTCAGGGGACGGCCCCTGTTGCCACGTAACATAGCACAGTTCCGCTCATTTTGCAAATGCCGGACACCAAAATCTTATGCGATACGCCTCGCTTTTTTTTACGGGGAGCCAGCAAAGTGGGACAGTTGCGGCGGTCCGCGGACGGCGGGATGCGAAGCGGAACGTTTCTTTTGTCAGGGGCGGGTCGGCTCGCCCTTTCCCCGGCAGGGCTTGAGGCCATGCATCCCGAGGTCTTGTTTCGGCGGACTGCAAATTAACTGACGGCACCGGCATCGGCATGTCCTTCCGTTATATTTTGTCCCATCCGTTTTTCCGCACAAAAAACGCCCCGCAGTTCGGCTGCGGGGCGGAGTTTTCTCCGGTCGCTTTTTTCGGCCTTCTTTTCACCGGAAAAGGGAAGAAGGTTATTCCCATTCGATCGTGCCGGGGGGTTTCTGGGTGATGTCGTAGACGACGCGGTTGACGCCGTCGACTTCGTTGATGATGCGCTGGGACATGGTGAAAAGCAATTCCCAGGGCAACTGCACGACTTCGGCGGTGACGGCATCCACGGTATTGATGGAACGGATGGCGATGACGTAATCGTAGGTCCGCTGGTGATTTTTCATGCCGACGCTGCGGACGGGAACGAAGACGGCGAACGTCTGCCAGGTCTTGTGATACCAGCCGGATTTGAGCAGTTCATCGGTGACGATGGCATCGGCTTCCCGCAGGATACGGAGGGTTTTGCGGTCGATGGGTCCGACATGCCGGACGCCGAGGGACGGTCCCGGGAAGGGATGGCGGTCCAGCAGTTCGGAGGGCAGCCCCAGCAGACGGCCGACCTTGCGGACCTCGTCTTTGAAAAGGCGTTCCAGCGGTTCGACGAGTTTGAATTTCAAATTCTCGGGCAATCCGCCGACGTTGTGATGGCTCTTGATGACGCCTTTGGGGTTGCCGTCAAAGGGAATGCTTTCCAGAATGTCCGGGTAGATGGTCCCCTGCCCGAGGAACGGCGCGTGGCTTTTTTCGGCGGCTTCGGCGAAAACGTCGATGAATTCCTTGCCGATGATCTTCCGTTTTTTCTCCGGATCGCCGACGCCGGCGAGTTTGTCCAGAAACCGGTCCGAAGCGTCGATGTAGACCAGTTTCATGTTGAAGTTGCGGGCGAAGACCTGCTGAACCATTTCCGGTTCGTTTTTCCGAAGCAGTCCGTGGTTGACGAAAACACAGGTGAGGCGGTCGCCGATGGCCCGGTGGATCAGCGCGGCGGTGACGCTGGAATCGACGCCGCCGGAAAGTCCGAGGACCACGGTCTGGTCGCCGACCTGAGCGCGGATGTCGGCCACGGCTTCGTCGATGAAGTTCTCCAGTTTCCACAACTTATGGCAGTCGCAGGAGTTGACGCAGAAATTGACGATGGCGTCGGCGTCCTCGATTTTGGCCGCGGTGAAAAGCGGCAGTTTCGTCGCGGCGAATTTGGCCCGGTACTCGGCGTTTTTCGCGGCGTCTTCCCCGGAGATCAGCACGATGCCGACGGGGTTCTCCGCCAGTACCCGCTCCACCGGAGTGCCGCCGGGCATCACCATGGTGTAAATGTTCCGGTCCCGCACGGCGCGGGCGATCTTCTGGACGAATGCGCAGCCGCAGTCGATGAGGACCACGGTTTCGGGGGTTTTTCTCATGACGTTTTACCTCCTGCTTTCCGAAAATTCATACTGTCTGGACATAAATTACTGCAAAAATCCGGTTTTTTCAAGCACATCGGGGGAAATCCGCCGCACTTTTTCCGCATCCGGCGCCGGGGCTGCTTGCTTTTCTCCGGAAGCGGGGTATAGTATGCAAAAAACCGGGAGCGGCCATGATCGACGCGGAGCACATCATCGACTTCTACTATCCTGCCGGCGACCCGGCCCGGGAAATCCTGCTGCGTCACAGCATCCAGGTCCGGGACAAGGCGCTTGCGCTCCGGGAGGCGTGCCCGTTGCGGGACGAACTCGACCCGGAGATCGTGACCGCCGGAGCCATGCTGCACGATCTCGGCATCCGGTGCTGTCACGCGCCCGATCTCGGCTGTTTCGGTTCCCGGCCCTATCTCGCCCACGGGATCGCCGGAGCCGCGCTGCTGCGGGAGTTCGCCGCAACGCACGGCTGGGAACTGGAACCGCTGGCCCGCATCTGCGAACGTCATACCGGGACCGGTTTGACCGCCGCCGAGATCCGGGCCCGCGCCCTGCCCCTGCCGGAAGCGGACTACCTGCCGGAAACGCCGGAGGAGAAACTCGTCTGCTTCGCCGACAAGTTTTTTTCCAAATCCGGCGACTTCGCGGAAAAACCGTTCGCCGAAGTCCGCTGCGGCGCCGCCGGATTCGGGGCCGACAATCTCGCCCGGTTCGACGCGCTGGCGGCGCTGTTCATGCCTTAGAAGTTGGCGATGTCGTCGCAGACCCACTCCCCGTCCTTGCGGTATTTTTCGGAATTTTCCACTGGATCATCCGCTTCGTCGGAACCGAATTTGCCATCCGCTCCGGCGGCAATGATGTCGAAGCCGCCCCGGTTGAATTTCCCCGGATACCGGATGTAGATCGGATTGCCCCAGCCGTCGATGATGACATTGGCATCGTTGAGGTGACGCTTCATGCCGTCGCCGGAAATCGCTTTGGCGAAAATATTGTGCCTTTTTACTCTTTCTTCTTTTTCTTTCTCCGATGCCGGGTTGTCTTCGTGCTTGTTACCCTTGACAAGGAGTAATAGTGAATCTGTGTCAACGCCACTGCCGTCAAACTTAATTTCCGGGAATCTGATGGTGACAAAAGTTGTGTTGCTTCCTGAGAGGACCGTCCTGGGCATCAACCCTTCCGCCCGCAGCGCTTCCAGCGCGGCGGAGACCCGGGTGATCAGCGCCCGGGTGGCGGATTCCTTGGCGGATTCCACCGCGTAGGTGTACCCCGCGATGCCGATCGCCGCCAGAATTGCGATCAGAATGGTCACTCCGAGGATCTCGATCAGCGTAAATTTGCGTTTCATCGTCATTTTCTCCTTGAATTTGTGGTCGCGAGGGAATATAATATGGAAAAGGGAAAATTGCAAGATGATTCTGGAAGGAAAACGGGTTTTGATCACCGGCGGGGCCAAACGGGTCGGCGCCGCCGTCGCCGTGCGTCTGGCGCGTTCCGGCTGTCGCGTCGCCCTCCATTGCCGCGCCTCCGTCGCCGAGGGCGAACGTCTGCTCTCCGAACTGCCCGGTTCCGGCCACAGTCTGCACGTCATGGATCTGACCCCGTCCGGCGCCCCCGAACGGCTCTGCCGGGAGGTGGGGACCTTTGAGTTGCTGGTCAACAACGCGTCCGTTTTTTTCCGTCCCGGGTCCCCCGAGGATGCGGCGGCCTCCGAACTCTATTCCCGGCTCAATTTCCACGTCCCCGCGGAACTGCTGAACCTTTTCGCCGCTCAAAACCTGACCTCCGGCGCCGCCGTCAACCTCACCGACTGCGCCGTTCTCGCCCCCGGCGCCGGCGCTTACTACGAAAGCAAACTCGCCCTCACCCGCCTTACCGAATCTCTTGCCGTCCGGTGGGGGCCTGAAAATCTGCGCGTCAATGCCATCGCCCCCGGCGCCGTCCTGCCCCCCGCCTGGGCCCCGGCTTCCCGAATGACCAAAATTCTCGCCGCCACCCCGCTTCACCGGGCCGTTGCTCCTTCCGACATCGCCGACCTCGTGGAGTTCACGTTCCGCTGTGACTCCCTGACCGGTGCGGTTATCCCCCTCGACGGGGCGCTGCATCTCTCCGAAAAGTCGCCTTTCGGCGGCATCTGAGCCGCCGAAAGAGATCTCGGGGTGCCGGGCTTTAAGCCCCGCCGGGGGCGGGGGGGTGTCGGGGGAGGGGGCGGGCAGCCGCTCTCCTGACAAAAGAAGCACTCCGCCCGCATTCCGCCGTTCGGCGGACTTCCGCCCCTCATTGATCCGTTTCACCTCCATAAAAAAACGCCCCGCAATTGCAATTGCGGGGCGAGTTTTCTCTTGTTCTTTTTCCGTGAAAGGAACGGAAAGTTATTCCATAAAACCGGTGAGGTCCTGGACGCCGCCGTTTTTGATGGAATTGAAGACGGCGTCGCCGATGGAGATGGCGCGGAGGCCGTCCACGGATTTGGCGAGGATGTCAAATTTGCGGTTCGGATCTTCACCGAGGAAGATATCTTCGCGGATGAGCGGATCGCCGCCGCCGTGTCCGCCGGTGCTGGAAACGACGTGGATGCGCTCGCGGCCCTGGAAGATCGGGTAGTAGTCGATGTACTGCTGACCGTCGTTGAGGTCGGGCAGCGCGGACGCGCAGCCACCGACGAATTCCAGACTTTCCAGCCGACCGTGGGTGCCGTTGATGGCGAGGCGGTAGCCTTCATAGGGAGTGGAGAAGTTGGCGGAGTAGTTCAGCAACACGCCGTTACGGTACTTGACATTGGCCACGAAGGTATCGTAGATGTTGATCTCCGAGTCAAAGATGCACTTTTTGGGGTTGTACATGGAATACTGGGTGACTTTGGTCTCGAAGGAATTGATATGATCGTCCGGGGCGAACAGCGTGGAATTGCGGGTGGCCCAGCGGGTTTTGTAGCCGCACTTCATGAATTCCGGGCAGGTCGGGCAACTGCGTCCGTCCTTTTTAGAGGGGTTGAAGGGGCCGTTGGGTCCGTAGTGATTGAGGGCGCCGAACGCATGGACCTGTTCCGGAATGCCGTCGATCCACCAGTTGACCAGATCGAAGTGATGGCTGGACTTGTGAATGGAAAGACTTCCGGAATTTTCGCGCATCCGGTTCCAGCGATGGAAGTAACTGGAGCCGTGGCGGTAGTCGATGTACCAGGTGAGGTCCACGTGGGTGGGACGGCCGACGGCGCCGGCCAGCACCATTTCCCGGAGTTTGCGGTGAATGGCGTTGTAGCGGTAATTGAATGTGCAGATGACGGTGCCTTTGGATTTCTTCTCGGCCTCGCGGACGCGGAGGGCGTCGGCGGTATTGGTGGTCATCGGTTTTTCGCAGATGACGTCCAGACCTTTTTCCAGAGAGCGGAGGATGTATTCGACGTGAGTGCAGTCCATACTGATCACGAAGACGGCGTCGGGTTTCTGCTCCTCGATCATCCTGTCGAAATCGGCGGCCAGATATTCGGGCACGTCTTTGGCTTCCGGGACGAGGTCCTTGCAGACTTTGAAGCGCAGGGGATCGATGTCGAGCATCCCGACGAACTCGGCGCAATGCGCGAAATCCCGCACCATCGGTCCGATGTACATTCCGACCGCCCGGGTGGACACGCCGCAGACGACATACCGTTTTTTGTTTGCCATGACCAGACAACTCCTTTTTTGATAGTAAAACTTTTCGGGGTGGTACTCCCGCTTAAGATACATCCGTTTCGGCTAAATACAAGTAAAAACGTCCATTTTTTATGGATTTTTTCACCGTTTCGCTCAAAGAACGCCGCCGCCGAAATCGGCCTTGAGTCCCGGCGCGAATTTCGGCAGGGCGTCCCGGGACTCAGCGGGCCGCGATCTTGCGCATGCGGGCCGCGGCGAAAAGCAGACAGCGCGGCACATGGAAAAAGGTTTTCCATTTCCCGCCCTTGAGCGTGTGGGTCAGTTCGCCGCGCCGGTCGCAGTAGGCGAACCACTCGCCGTACTCGGGATCGGGGAAGTGGTTCCAGGTCCAGTCGTCCAGTTTCCGGAACCACTTGCGGAAGGTTTCGTCGCGGGTGAGATCGTAGGCGTAGAGGGAAGCGAGAATGGCTTCGTTGTGGACCCACCAGAGTTTCATGTTGTGTTGAAGTTCGAGGTGCGGTTTGCCCAGTGCGTCCATGAAGTAGTAGATGCCGCCGAACTCCTTGTCCCATCCGAACTCAAGTGTGCTGCCGATGATTTTGACGATGGCGGCGATCCGGTCCTGCGAGCCGGGGATGTTTTCCAGATAACTGAGCAGGAACCACATGGCCTCCAGCACATGACCGGGATTCATCTGACGCCCGATGCTGCTGTCCAGATCGGGTTTGTCCCCGGCAACGGGCATGTTTTCGAAGACGAGGCCGAAATCCGGGCTGTAGAACTTGTTCAGCACCATGTCCACGGCGGTCTCCATGGCGGAATCGAATTCGTGACCGCCGAGGCAGTCGTTCATGATGAGACCGAGATTGGCCATCATCATGTAGTGCCCCAGCGAAAGGTACGGGGTTTTGCCGGAGAGGGATTTATTCCACTGGAGGGCGCTGTTGCCGCTTTGGGCGCGTTCGAGGTAGTTGCGCATGGCTTCCCGGGCGGCGTCGGCATGGCGGGGGCGCCCGGTGATCTTGTAGAGTTTTGCCGCGCCCATCGCCGCGAAGCAGTCGGAGAAAAGGCTGTACGGCGCCATGGCGGGGACGCCTTCGCGGTTCAGCGCGAAGTAGTAGCGTCCCGCTTCGTCCCGGCCGTGCCGGTAGAGGAAATCGAAGCCCTGTTCCGCGATGTCGACGTACTCCTTTTGGCGGTATCCGGCGAGGTAGATCTCCGCGAACATGTAAACGATCCGCCACTGCATCCACATGTACTTGGCGGTGTCGTAGACCGAGCCGTCCCGGTCCAGACTGGTGAAGTACCCGCCGAATTCCCGGTCCACACAGTGCTTTTCCCAGAAGGGGATGACGGAGGCGGTCAGTTCGCGTTCATACTTCTCGATTTGTTTTTGCCACATGATGGTTTTTCCTTTTTGACGATTCAGAAGCCGTCGCACACGGCGATGGCGGTGTTGACGTTGCCGAACGGCGCGCTGGTGGCGACGCCGCGGACTTCGGAACGGATCGCGGCAAGAATACTGCGGGCGATGCGGATGCCTTCGGCGCGCTGGGCGTCCTTGTCCCCGGCGTTTTTCATGGCGTCCATGATCCATTCCGGCACCACCACGCCGGGAACTTCGTTCTGCATGAACACGGCGTTGCGGTAACTGGCAAAGGGCCATACTCCGGCGATGACCGGCACCCCGAAGTGACGGATCCTTGCCAGAAACTTCAGCAGCCGCTCGGGATCGAACGCGGGCTGGGTGATGATGAATTCCGCCCCGGCTTCGATCTTTTCCGCCAGTCGGCGGTACTCCCGTTCGGGGTCGATGGCGCTGGGATCGGCCCCGACCCCGGAGACGATGGCGGTCTGTGCGCCGCCGCCCAGCGGAAATCCCCCGGCGTCCACCCCCCGGTTGAGCCGGCTCTGCAGTTTCACCATGCCGATGGAATCCACGTCGAACACCCCGGAACTGAAGGGATAATCGCCCAGTTTCGGCGGATCGCCGGTGATGAAAAGGATGTTGCGCAGATTTTTTGCCATGCATCCGAGGATCATGGACTGGAGACTGATGAGACTGCGGTCCCGGGCGCAGCAGTGGACGATGGTCTCGATCCCGGCGCGTTCCTGGATCTCGATGGCGGCGACCACCTGGGAGATGCGGCAACTGGCCCGGGGACCGTCCGGGATGTTGACGGCGTCGAATCCGGCGGCGGCGCAGAGTTTGGCCTTCTCCACCGTGGCGGCGAGGTCGATGCCGCGGGGCGGGGTCATCTCCACCAGTTTCAGGAAATCTCCCCGGACGAGTTTCGCGCCGAAGGGACTTTTTTCCGCCGTGGGCGGCGGGTCGAGCAGGTCCTCCGGCTTGATCTCCACCCGGGGGACCTCCTTCCGTTCGGCGTCGGCCAGCGGCCGGAGCGAACGGACCATGTCCGCGATGTGAGCCGGAGTGATGCCGCAGCAGCCGCCCAGCCCCCGGGCGCCGAGGGCGAGATAGCGCATGCAGTAGGTGGTGAAGTATTCCGGGGAAGTCATGGCGAGCATCCGGTTGTCCACGCTGCGGGGCGCGCCGGCACCGGGCTGGACGATGAAAGGCAGATCCAGTTGCTTCACCGCCTTTTCCATCGCGGCGAGCGTGGTTTCCGGCCCGGCGCCGCAGTTGAGACCGAAAGCCGTCGGCGGGACCGGGGAACTCCGCAGCAGCGCGGCGATCTCCGTCACGGAACCGCCGTCGGCCAGTTTCGCCTCCGCGTCCAAGGTAAAACTCGGCACCCATTCGCACGCGGTGTCCGCCAGCGCCGTCAGGGTATGGCGGAGTTTGTCCAGAGTATCCAGCGACTCGAAAATCAGAAAGTCGGCGCCGGATTTCTGCAGTTCCGCGATCTGTTCCCGGATCGCCGCGACCGCCCCCGCGCCCGCGGCGGCGGGACCGATGCTGCCGGCCACGAGGATCCCGGGGCGTCCGGCAGCGGCTTTCCGCGCCAGCGCCACGGCGGCCTGATTGATCCGGGCGCTCCGCTCCGCCAGCCCGAACTGGGACAGACAGAACGAATTGGCGTTGTAGGTGTTGGTCGTCAGCACCTCCGCTCCGGCGTCCACGTAGGACTGGTGGATGGCCGCGACCGCCGCCGCGTTGCTCAGATTGAGATCGTCATAGGAGGTGTTGACGAAAAAATTCCGCCGGTAAAGTTCGGTTCCGAAACCGCCGTCGAAAATCACCACCCGTGCGGCCAGCGCCGCGCTCAATGTTTCCCGTTTCATGACGCCCCCTCAAGTTCCGTTCCGCGCCGCGTGACCGCGGTCCACTGTATCAGCCACGCCAGCAGGATCACGCCCGCGGCGAAAACGAACGGCGCGCGGGAAGTGAATCCGTCCGCCAGCGCGCCGCCCGCCAGCGGGGATACCATGCTGATCACGCCGACGATCACTTCATTGCCGGAGACGAAGTATCCCGCCCGGACGGGGTGGGCCAGCGAGTGGTAGACGAAGTAGAAATAGATGCACCCGGAATAGACTCCGTAGATCACCGCCGCCCAGTAGAAAAGCGCGGTCATCCGGGCCAAGGCGAAGATCAGCAGTCCGGACGACCCCGCCAGCGAAAAGGCCAGCACCGGCATCCGTTGAAACATCCAGCGGCTGCTCCGGTACAGCAGCAGCGCGGTCAGGGCCTGAACCAAACTCACCAGCGCGGTGGTCAGCGCGATGTGCGTCTGGGAGATGCCGAGTCCTTCCCCGTGATGGGGCCACATGGCGCGGATCATGCACACCGCCAGGGTGCCGACGCCGCCGATGAGCCAGCCCGAATAGGCGAAAAAGGTGCGCCGCGCCTCCTCCTCGGGCGAAACGGTTTCCGGCGGCGCCGCCGGGAGATCCGTCGCGGCGGCCGGAGCGACGCGCTTCAGGCGCGCGATGAGGAACACCGCCAGCATCATCGCCAGCGACAGCCCGAGATTGATGCCGAACCCCACCCGGACGAACCGGGCGAAAAACAGCGCGCCGGCGGCGAATCCCACGCTCCACGAAAACGTGTAAAACGCGGCGGCCTTGGCCGCGCCGGGCGTTTTTCCCGACTCCACCGACTTGGCGAAAAGTTGAAACGGCATGCAGAAAAGTCCCGCGCCCAGCCCCGAGAGCCCGATCAACAGGAACTGCGTGTAAAGCCCGGGAAAAACGAGAAATCCCGCCGAAGTCGCCACCATGCATCCGGCGGCGGCCCGGAGCCAGGACAACGCGGTCTCCGTCCGGACGACACGGCGGATGGCGAAGTTGGTCAGGCAGTAGACGATCCCCCAGACCGCCACCGCGCCGCCGACGACCAGCCCGGAACATCCGGCCTGCGCGAAGCGGTAACTGCAGATGAACATCACGCCGCCGGTGAGCATATTCACCGACAGCGGGATGAAGTAACTCAGGACCCGGAGGAGCATACGGGCACCGGGATCAGCCGAGGATGCCGCACTTTTTCAACGTGGCGCGCAGGGCGTCGGCGTGGGCCGCGCTCAATTCGCACAGCGGCAGCCGGTACTCCGGTTCGATGGCACCGGTGAAACCCAGCGCGGCCTTGACCGGGATCGGATTGCTCTCGATGAAAAGATCGCGGAACAGCGGATAGTATTTGCGGTGCATGGCCATGGCCGCTTTCATGTCGCCTTTGAGCGCCAGATCGACCATCGCGCTCAATTCGCTGGGAATGAGGTTGGACGCCACGCTGATGATGCCGGACGCGCCGACGGAGATCATGGGCAGCGTCAGCGAATCATCGCCGCTCAGGACAGTGATGCCGCAGCAGTCCTTGATGGCGGACACCCGGTCCACGCTGCCGGCGGCTTCCTTCACCGCCGCGACCAGCGGATTGGCGGCCAGTCTCGCCACGGTCTCCACCGCGATGGGGACCCCGGTCCGGCCGGGAACGTTGTAAAGCACCACCGGCAGTTGGGTCTTGTCGGCGATGACGGAGAAGTGGCGGTAGATGCCCTCCTGTGTCGGCTTGTTGTAATAGGGAGTGACCTGCAGCGAGGCGTCTGCGCCGGCGGCTTTGGCCTCCAGCGTCAGGTGGATCGCCTCGGCGGTGGAGTTGGCCCCGCTGCCGGCGATGACCTGACAGCGGTGATCGACGATCTCCACCGTTCTGGCGATGACTTCGATGTGTTCCGCCGGGGAAAGCGTGGGGGATTCTCCGGTGGTGCCGACGGGGACGACCCCGGCGACCCGGCCGGAAATCTGTTTTTCCAGCAAGGCTTCCAGCGCTTCATAATCGACCTTGCCGTGGCGAAAAGGAGTGACCAACGCCGTGTAAACACCCTGCATCATCATAGTAGCACCTCGAATCGTTGCTGGTGAATTACTTCTCTGACACCATTTAAAATACTCCAACTCCGCGTCAAAATCAATGTCCGAAGCCGTCAATAACTTGAAAAACCCCGTCCTCGGCACTATTTTATGTGAGAGGCGGGCGATTTCCGCCGTCAAAACCAGAGGAGTTGCAGCGATGAGATTTCCGTTGTGGGCCGCGGTCGCGGCAATGGCGTTGGCCGGATGCGTCTCCATGGAGTATTCCGGGGAGAAACTGCCGCCGAAAGACGCGGACAGCAAGGTGAGCGTGTATACCGATTCCGCGAAAATCACCCGGACGTACAAAGTGCTGGGCACCGCCACGGTTTCCGGCAACTACCGGGAGGTCAGCCGGGACCGGATGGTGGAGAAACTCCGGAGCGAGGCGCGCAAGTGCGGAGCCGACGCGATCCTGATCGTGGAACAGCAGGTGATTTCCGACGGGGACCGGGTCTCCGGCAACCCGGTGTTCAGCACCGCGTTCGACTATGACGAGTCCGACGGCAACTGGAGCCGGCTCTCCCGGGACGTGGATCAGAACTTCGCCAACTCCAATCGCAACCGGACCAGCACCGCCGCGGGCAGCGTCAACAATTTCCGCCGGGTGATCCGGGCCGAGTTTCTCCGGTATCTGGACCCGGCGCCCGCCGCGCAATGAGAGCGAACATCCTTTCGGCGCTGCTGCTGGCCGGACTGCTGGCCCACGGCGCCGCCGCCGGTAGGCTCCTCTCCTCCGCCGAGTGCGCCCGGCGGGTGGAACGCGACCACCGGGGCTATGTCATCGTCGAACGCATTCCCGCCATCGAAGCCAAACGCAACTACTGTGTTCCGGCTTCCGTGGAGATGGTGCTGCGCTACTACGGCGCCAAGGTCAATCAGAAAAAACTGGGCCGGATTTTCGACTCCTCCAAAAAGACCGGCACATTCATCGGGGACCTGGACACCCACTTCGGACCCGACGGCGAGATCAAGGGCTTCGTGTGCAAAAAACTCTATACCATGACCATCCGGGAACTGTCCGCGCTGACCCAATCCTGTCTGGGGGATGCCGATCTGACGCGGCGGAACCGCAAGGCGATATCCGGGAACGTGGACGGCCGTTCCGCGAACGTGCTCGACCGGATGAATCCCGCCGTCGTCCGGCGCCATACCCCGAGATCCCGGGCGCCGCTGCTCCAACTGCTGCCGAAACTCCTCAAGCAGTACATCGACTCCGGGCGGCCGCTGCTGTGGAGCGTGGCCATGAATCTCGACCCCAACGACCGCTCCGACGGCTTCCACATGCGGGTGCTGTGCGGTTACCGGGAGGAGGACGGCCGCATCACCGGGATCGTCTACTTGGACCCCTGGACCGGACGGCGCAAGTACAAGCACGTCACGGCGCTGGAGGCGGCGGCCATGACCATATCGATCATGGTCGTCCAGCCCGAGGATGCGGCAGATCAATAGCAATCACCGGCTCGGAAATCCGCTTTTTTTTCTTTGAAGCGCTTGCTTGTGCGCTCCTGCGGCGTTAGTGTATCCCCCGTACCGGGATCCATCATTGAACGGAGGATATCATGAAACGTCGCATTCTGTTGGCCATGCTGTCGGGCGCGTTGTCGCTCGCGGCGCAGTTTCCCTTCACCCGCACCGCGGAGAGCGCGCCGGACCTGACTCCCCGGCGGCCCCGGGTCGCGCCCCGGGTGCTGATGTACCCGGAGATCCAGTACAAGTACGGGTTGTTCCAGAATTTTCTGGGTGGTTACATCGACCGGCCGCTGTTTTTCGACCGCGCCACCCGGTACAAGGACAAATTCGCCTACTCGACGCAGGAATCATTCGTGCGGGACGCGGAGATCATGCGCAGTTACGGCTTCGACGGCGGCGGCAACCTCAGCAACGCGCTTTACAACGGTTACGTCACTGCCGTCAAATTCGCGGAATCCGCCCCGGACCGGCTGAAAGGCTATCTGCAGTTTCCCCAGTTCGCATTCGGAGAATCCGGCAAATTCAACGTGGATCCGGAGGGTTCCGCCCGGGTGCTGCGCACCGCGCTGGCCCACCCCGCGCTCACGCCGAAGATACGCGGACGTATCCCGATCTCGGTTTACAACGCCAGTTACATCAGCCGGGATGCGATGCGCAAATTCATCGCCGCGCTGCGGAAGGAGTTCGGGGACACGTTCTCGCTGGTCTGCGACATCCGGGTGAATCCGGAGGATGTCCGGGAATTCGTTTCGACCGGATGCTGGAGCGAGGAGACGCAGGAAAAATACCGGCGGCAGATCGACGAGATCATGGAGATTTTCGGCGGGATCCAGGTGCGGACTTTTGAGGAGAAGCGGACGCTTGACTACACGTTCACCCCCGAATCCGGCTTCTACGACCGCTATCTGGAACCGATGATCATGGCGGCGCTCGCCCGCCCGGAAAACCGGGACAAAATCGTCATCGGCTACGTTCAGCACGGCTACATCAACCACATGAGCGGCGTCAACAAAGGCGAATACGGCACCGCCCGCGTCCGCGGGATCATGAACCGGCTGGCCCGGCTGAACTGCGACGTGATCTTCTTTTTCGAGTGGAACGAATTCAACGAAAACACCTGCTGGCAGCCGACGCTGTACAACTCCCTCGTGCTTCAGCGGCTCGTTCGCTACTACGCCGACGTCATGCGGGGGGAAGCGCCGCACCCCAACGCCGCCGACGACCGCAACATCCCGCCGCTGGCGCTCTCATTCCGGGAAACGCTCAAGTGCGGCGAAGTTCTGCGGTTTGAACTGCTCAACATCCCCGACACTTTGGAAAGCGCCGCCTACACCGCCAAACTGGAACTGCGGGACGCCGGCGGGAAATTGGTCCACACCTTCCCGTCAGAGAAGTTCGACCGGGCCAAACTGGAGGCGGTGACCTACAGCGTCCCCACGGAGGCGCTGGCCGGACACACCGTGCTCCACCCCCGGCTCACCGTCGAAGGCGCGGACGGGAAAGATATCGTCTTCACGGGATTCCAGTACATCCGGCTGCTGCCGACATTCTGCTACAACTACAAGACGGTCCGGCACAGTCTGCGGGATATGCTCCGCCCGGCGGAAGTCTCCTTTACCGCCGAGCGCGCGGACGGCGGTTGCTATCGGGTCCGGGGAAAGATCCGGACCGGCGGGGAGAAACTCTCCTCGCTGGAGGTGACCGACTTCGGCCGGGAGGTTTTCGCCGTCGATCCGTCCCGTGAATTCGACCGGGAAAAGTATGAGATATTCGTCGGCAAAATCAGTTCCCGGCGTTCGGGACGCCGCCCGGTGACGCTGGAAGTCCGGGGCACGGAGGATTGGGACTTCCGGGAGTGGGGATTTCCCAATGTGACGCTTTTCATGCCCAAACGGGAGGGAAACCGCGTGGATTCCGACTGGCCGGTCTGGGGGGCCGACAACCGTTTCATCCTCAAAATCGCCAAAGCCGACATCGGCAAGGTAAAACTCCGCTTCTCCGTGGACGGCGAGACCCGGGAGTTCTCCGCCGCCGAATTGATGCGCTGCCGGACCATGGCCCATGCGTTCCCCAAGTGCCGGGTCCAGTGGTATTACTACCGGCAACTGCCGGACATCGCGCCCCGTATCCACGCGGAAACGGCTGAATTCGACACGGTCATCGCTTCGGACCGGCCGTACCCGATCCTGCAGATGCGGGCGGTGACCGAGTGCGGCCGCATTTTCCGCAGTGACGCGGTGATCCCGACGCCGATCCCGGAGAAAACGGAAACGCTCAACGTATTCAGCGAAAGCACCGGCAAGGTCACGGCGGCGAACGTGGTCTCCGCGCTGGTCCCGACGCTGAAGTGGCGCTTCTCCCCGGAAGCCGGAGATATGCTGCTGAATGATTACGACCCGTATTTCCGGTGCGATCTCGGCGGCGGCTACACCTACAACGACGGGTACCACACCATCGCGGTGCCGCCGGGCCGGCACGCGCCGGTTTTCGGACGGGACGGGGAAGACACGGTGCTGAAATTCGACGGTTCGACCTATCTGCATTTCCCGGTGGAAACATTCCCCCGGGGGGCCTTCACACTGAAATTCTCGATCAAACCGGAACCGGACGAGGGCACGTCCCATTATGTGCTCTTCCGGCATTTCGGCGGAATCCTCGGCTCGGTGACGGTGTATACCAAATTCGACCGGCTCTGCTTCGCTTTCGGGGACCGGTATCTCAAGACCCGCCGCTTCTCCTCCGCGCTGACGTTGGAGGTCGGCAAGTGGTCGGATGTGGAGATCCATTACGACCTGCGCCGCCTCACATTGAAGGTCAACGGGAAGTCCGCCTCCTGCGAATTTCCGGCGGCGCTGGCGCTGTATTTCCGGCCCGGGATTTTCGGCGGACATACCAAACCGGAATTCGGCCTGCCCCCCCGCTCGGCCATGTTCAAAGGCGAACTGCGCGCCATCAGTCTGGAACACCGCTGAACCAAAGGCCGGAAGGAAACGGCGGAGCACGAACGGGGAGGTGCTTCTGTCAGGGGCTGTTCGCCCACTGCACCCCCCGGCGTGGTTTAGGGGGCTGCACCCCGAGGTCTCTTTCGGCGGTCTGCGGACGGCGGGATGCAAGGCCGGGCGGTTTTTTTGTCAGGGGGCTGCTCGCCCCCCGACACTCCCCCGGCAGGGCTTAAGGCCCTGCACCCCGAGGTCTCTTTCGGCGGTCTGCGGATGTCGGCTCCGGGAAAAACGCGATCAAATCTGTGAAAACTTTTCCCGCTTTTCTGCGGAAAAGAGTTTTCACGCTTTGACCGCACTTGCCGCTCCGGGGGAGAACACCCCCGGACCCCCCGGCGCATCGGCTCCGCCTCCGCGCGTCTCACGCTCCCGTTGGTCGCGCGGCGGCCCGCCGTCGTTTGGGGAACATACCACATCCGCACTCCGCGGGCGGCGGCAAACCGCGCTGGATAGAAGATCAGGTTTCTCTCAGTACGGAGCAAAAAATAAAAAAAGGCTCTGTACTAAAAGAGGACTGAAAAATAAAAAAAGTAATCTGCCACCGGGTGCTACCCGGACGTGGTCCAGCGGCGGAACGCTGGTCGCCGCCTGAGGCGGCGAAATCTCAGCGAAGCGTTGAAGTCGGCGCAAGCCGACACCTCCCGCCGGAAGCGATGTCCCGGAAATCCTTTCCGGGACGGTTGAGCGGATGGCGGCAAGCCGCGCTGGATAGAAGATCAGGCTTCTTTCCGCACAGAGCCAAAAGGAAATCAGAAGCCGATCCGATCTTCGAGGCAGGCACGGAGTTGGGAGATGTTGACGCGTTCCTGCTGCATGGTATCCCGGTCGCGGATGGTGACCGCGTTGTCGTTGAGGGAATCGAAGTCGAAAGTGATGCAGAAGGGCGTACCGATCTCGTCCTGCCGGCGGTAGCGTTTGCCGATGCTGCCGGTTTCGTCGTATTCGCAGCGGAAATGCCGGTCGAGGTCCTTGTAGAGGTTGTAGGCGTTCTCCTTGAGTTTCTTGGACTGGGGGAGAACGGCGACCTGGATCGGGGCGACGAGGGGCGGCAGGTGCAGCACGACCCGGATATCCTCGTCCATATCGGCCTTCTGAGTCGCGGCTTTTTCCTCGTCATAGGCGAGGCTGAGCAGAGCGAGGATGGTCCGGTCCAGACCGACACTGGTCTCCACGCAGGTGGGCATGAGTTTGCGCTGATTGTCGTGATCGACGTAACTCAGATCCTGACCGGAGAATTTGCTATGCTGGCTCAGATCCCAGGTGCCGCGGTGATGGATGCCCTCGAGTTCGCCCCAGCCGAAGGGGTATTTGACCTCGATGTCCACGGCGGCCTTGGCGTAGTGGGCGAGTTTCTCGTGTTCGTAGATCCGCATGAAGTTCTCCGGGAAGCGGAGTTTTTCGCGGTAGTACTTGATCCGCTGGGCCTTCCAGTATTCGAACCACTCCATGCCCTCGGCATCGTCGCAGAAAAATTCCATTTCCATCTGCGTGAATTCCCGGCTGCGGAAGGTGAAGTTGCGGGGATTGATCTCGTTACGGAAGGATTTGCCGATCTGGGCGATACCGAAGGGCAGTTTCTGCCGGGTGGCGATGCGGACGCTGTGAAAATCGACGAAGATCGGCTGGCAGGTCTCGGCGCGGAGGTAGGCGACATGTTCGTCGTCGAAGACCGGACCGACGAACGTTTTCATCATGAGGTTGAATTCCTTCGGTTCGGTCAGTTCCTTCGACCCGCAGTTGGGGCAGGTGGTGGGGTCGTCCATCTGGTCGACCCGGTAACGGGACTTGCATTTCTTGCAGTCGGTCATAAGATCGCTGAACTGGTCGAGGTGGCCGGAAGCCTTCCAGATGGTGGGATTGGCGATGATGGTGGAGTCCAGACCCTCCACGTTGTCCCGGGTTTCGACCATCTCGTGCCACCAGAGGTTTTCGATGGCCCGCTTCATCCGCGAACCGTAAGGGCCGTAGTCCCAGAATCCGTTGAAACCGCCGTAGATCTCGGAACTGGGAAACACGAAACCGCGCCGTTTGCACAAACTGACGATCTTGTCCATCAACTGCAGGTCTTTTTTCTCATCCGCCATGGTGACTCTCTCCTTCACGCTTATCTCAACACGTCTGTCGCAGTTCATATTTGAGATAATATAACTCCGCCGGGGGGATTTTACAATCGTTTTTCGTTCCGGACGGCGGTTTTTGTTTGTAAAGACCGCGGGAAGGTGTTATATTTCCCCGGTGCGTTGTGAAGACAATTCGGAGAGTGGGAAAATGGATTTTTCGCGCGAAAAGATTTCGGGTCGGGTCGGAGCGATGCGGCAGGTGGCCGCGATCCGGCGGGCGGTGCTGGACGACGGTCCGGGCCGGGGAATGCGGATCATCGACGTCAGCGCCGGCGGAGGGCTGAGTTTCACGGTGTACCCGGACCGGGGAATGGACATCGGAGAAGCGTCGTACAAGGGAATGCCGCTGGTCTGGCTTACCCCGGGGAGCGCGACGCCGGAATCCTACGAGCCGGAACAGTTCAACTGGCTGCGCACCTGGGGCGGCGGTCTGCTGACCGGGTGCGGCCTGCTCAACGTCGGCGGTCCGTGCGAAGCGGGGGAGAGCCACGGTCTGCACGGACGCCTGTCGCACCTGAAGGCCGTCGACGTCAACACGGAACGCGAGTGGGACGGGGCCGGGAATTACCGGTTGACGGTTTCCGGCAAAGTGTCGCATCGCCGGGTGTTCGGAGAGGACCTGCTGCTGACCCGTCGGATTTCCACCGTGCTGGGCGGCAATACGCTGGAGATCGTCGACACGGTGGAGAATGCGGGATTTCGTACGACGCCGTACATGCAGTTGTATCACATGAATTTCTCCTGGCCGCTGGTGGATGAGAGAAGTTTTCTCGTCGCGCCGGAGCATCCGGTGATGCCCCAGAACGACGTGGCGGCGGCGGGACTGGCGCAGTGGGACCGGATGTCCGCGCCGACGCCGGGATTCGTCGAGCAGGTCTTCTATCACGATCTGCCCGCCGACGCCTCCGGGATGGCGGAGATGAAGTTGGTCAGTCCGACGCTGAAACTGGCCGTGCGCGTTCGGTACAGCAAGGCGAGTCTGCCGCAGTTCATGGAGTGGAAGCAGATGGGGCAGGGCGAGTATGTGCTCGGTCTGGAGCCGGGGAACTGCGTACCGGAAGGTCAGGTGAGCAACCGGGAAAAGGGTCTGCTGAAGTATCTTGCCCCCGGAGAGAAGGTGTGCAGCCGGGTGGAACTCGTGCTGGACGAGACGGAGTGAGGCGCGGGATCATGGCCGAAGTCAGGAATTTTTTCATCGCGGCGCTGGGCTGCCCGAAAAATATCGTGGAGGCGGAGTTGATCTCCGGCGCCTTTCTCTCCGGCGGCGACCGTCTCTGCACCGATCCCGCGGACGCCGACATCTACATCATCAACACCTGCGCGTTTCTGCCTTCGGCCCGGGCCGAAGCCGCGGCGGAGATCGCGGCTGCGGCGGAGTGGAAACAGGCCCGGCCCGGCCGCAAGATCGCGGTGGCCGGGTGTCTGATGAACCACGCGCAGTTCCCGGAGTTCAAAGCGTACTTCCCTGCGGTGGACCTGTGGTGCAAGGTCAACGACACCGCGAAGATCCGGGCGCTGCTCTATGGCGAAGTTCCCGCGTCCCGCGCCCGTAAATGTACCTATCTGTGCGACGAGACCATGCCCCGGATGCAGTTGACGCTGCCCCATGTGGCTTATCTCAAGATCAGCGACGGTTGTGACAACCGCTGCGCCTACTGCGCCATCCCGAAACTGCGGGGATCGCTGCGTTCCCGGTCGCGGGAGTCGGTGTTGACCGAAGCGAAGATGCTGGCGGCCAACGGGGTGAGGGAGTTGATCCTCATTGCGCAGGACATCACCGCCTACGGGCACGACCGCAATGACGGCGCGACGCTGGCCGGTCTGCTGACGGACCTGACGGCGCTGCCGGGGGATTTCGTCATCCGGCTGCTCTACACCCATCCGGCCCACTACACGGACGAGTTGATCCGGGTGCTGGCCGGCTCCCGGAATATCCTGCCGTATCTGGACATGCCGCTCCAGCACATTTCCGACCGGATCCTGAGGGCGATGAACCGGCATGTCGACGCCCGGTCGATCCGGGCGCTGATCGCGCGGCTGCGGGGGGAGATCCCGGGTCTCACGCTGCGCACCACCTTCATCACCGGACTGCCGGGAGAGAGCGAAGGGGAGTTTCAGGAGTTGTGCGATTTTGTCCGGGAGAGCGGGTTTGAACGCATGGGAGTATTCTCCTACGCCCCGGAGCCGGAGACCCCGGCGGCGGCGATGCCGGATCAAATCCCGGCGGAAGTCGCGGACGACCGGGCGGAGCGTCTGATGAAACTTCAACGGGAGATCATGCGGCGTTCCCAGCGGCGGAAGATCGGTTCGGTCTTCCGGGTGCTGGTCGATCAGGTGGCGGACGGCGTGGCGCTGGCCCGGGGCGCCGCCGATGCGCCGGAGATCGACAACGTGGTGCGCTTCCCCGCCGGACGCGGTGTCAGGCCGGGGGATTTCGTCACGGTTCGGGCGGTGAAAACATACCGGGATGATCTGGTGGGAGAAAAGGTGAGGATGTCCCGGCGATGAAACGATGGTTCGGCATTCTGGGTATGATCGGGGTGTGCGCGGCGGCGGCGCATCCGGCGGATACCGGTGATCTGGCGGCGGCGCTGGCGGAAAAACTTCCGGAGGATCGGGTCGGAGCGCTGGTCCGGGCACTGGAAAGGACCAAAACGGCGTCGCCGACACTGGTCCGGTGTCTGGAGGCGGAACTGGCTTCCGGCGGTCACCGCACCGTGACCGAACGGCTGCTGAAGGTTTGGCGGAACCGCCCGGCGGACCTCCGCTGCGCGGACCTGGCGCTGCGGCAGGCGCTGCGCGGGCAGGTGCCGGTTGCGGAGGTGCAGGATTTGTGCCGCGCCACGCTCAAAGCGGCGGATTTGCCTCGTCTCGGACCGGAGGAGCGGGGGATATTTTTCCGTCAACTGCACTTCTATCTCGCCGCGCTTCTGGAGAGCCGGGAAGTTCCGGCGGCGGCGGATTTCTGTGATCTGCTGATCGGAAAATTCCCGCGCGATCCGGTGCTGGCTCACAGCGCCGCGCGGTTGTACGTTCACGAGTGTTTTCTCGACACGGACACCGCGCCGGGTATGCGGAACTGGACGGAGTTGAGCGCGGACAACCGCTGGAAGGCGCGGCTGCTCCGCCTGCGCCGCAACGCCGACGCGATGTGCGTCGCCGACCCGGTCGGCGCGGAAGCGTTCTGCCTGCTGGCGGTGGAACTTCACGATGCGGCGCTGCTGGCTCGGGCGCTGGCGGTCCGGGCCGATGTCCCGGTGGTGAAAGGTTCCGGCGGAGCGGAACTGCCGGAGATCGGCATTCGGATGCGGATGCCGGAGTTGTGCCGGGACGCTTCTTCGGAGGTCCTGCCGCTCGCACTGGCCGCGGCGGGAGACATCCCCGGCGCGGAAAAGGCGCTGGCCGACGTCGCCGCGGAGACGATCCGGGACGATCTGCGTCTGCTGGTGCTCGGATTCAAGCGCGACGACGCGGAGATCCGCCGGCTGGTGCGCGAGGAGAATATCCGGCCGCGTTCACCGCAGGCGGTCGCCGCGGTCTGCGGCGCGGCGATGCGGCTCCGGGACACAGGCCTGCTGGAGATTCTTCTGGCGGAGATCGACCCGGACAAGCCGGACGCCCTGCCGCCGGAAATCGCCAACGCCCTCGGTTTCACCTGCGCGGAGTTGAATTACCGTCTGGCTTTGGCGGAGCGGCTGATCGGGATGGCCCTGCGGTCGGACCCGAAAAATTTCGGGTATCTGGACAGCCGGGCGTGGCTGCTGTTCCGGCAGGGGAAGGCCGCGGAAGCCCGGCAGGTCATCGGGGAAGCGATCCGGTGCCGCCGTCCCACCGATGCCGTGGCGGTGATCCTGCTCCATGCCGCCGACATCGAACTGGCCGCTTCCGGCGACCGGAACACCGCCCGGCAGTATCTGAACCGGGCGGAGAACATGGTGGGCGAGTGCCAGGACGATTACGATTACGCCCGGGCGAAACAATTGCGGGAACTGCTGAAATGAAACCGTTTCTGATGGGGCGGAGCGAAGCGGAGTTGACCGCCTACGCCGGAGAACGCGGGATCCCGGCGTTCCGGGCGAGGCAGATCGCGTCCTGGCTCTATCGTCACGCGGTGTGCGACCCGGACGCGATGAAAAATCTGCCGGCGGAGTTGCGGACCGCGCTGAAAAACGATTTTTACGCCCCCGGCTGCCGCGGCGCGGAGACGGTCGCCTCCCCGGACGGGGTGGAGAAACTGCTGTTGACCCTTTATGACGGCGAACATGTGGAGATGGTGATCCTACCGGCGGAGGACGGCCGGGTCACGTTCTGCCTCAGTACGCAGGTGGGGTGCCCGGTGCGGTGCCGGTTCTGCGCGTCCGGGCGGCACGGGCTGGTGCGCAATCTGAAAGCGGAGGAGATGCTGGAGGAATTCGCCTGCGGCGTCGCCCGGGCGGGGCGGCCGGACAATCTGGTGTTCATGGGCATCGGAGAGGGACTGCTGAACTTCGACGAACTGGCGGCGGCGCTGGGCAGACTGACCGGGGAATTCGGGATGTCGCCGCGCCGGATCACGGTCTCCACCAGCGGTTATGTGCCGGGGATGGAGCGATTTGCCGCGCTGCGCCGGGAGTATAATCTGGCGGTCAGTCTGCATGCGGCGGACGATGCGACCCGGGCGAAACTGATCCCGCCGCATTTCCGTTATCCGGTCCAGGACATCCTGCGTGCGGCGGATGCGGTCCGGGAGTCCAACGGGCGGCAGTACACGCTGGAATACACGCTGGTGGCGGGGATCAACGACTCCCCGGAAGCGGCGGAGGAACTGGGCCGTCTCGCCGTTGCGCACCGGGCCAAGGTCAATCTGATCCCGTACAACGAGACCGGGAGCGAATTCCGGCGGCCGGAGCGTCCGGTCATTGCGGAGTTTGAACGGCGGGTCGCCGCCGCGGGCGCCCGGGTGACCCGCCGGGTCGAGCGCGGCGGACGGAGCACCGCCGCCTGCGGGCAGTTGCGGTCCGAACGGGTGAATCATGGAGGAGAGGAGAGATGAAGCAGTACGCATGGGCGGCGATGATCGGACTGCTGCTGGTCTGCGGTTGTCGGAGCACCGCCGATCTGGACCGACAACCCCCGCCGAAGGAACACCGTCCCCGGAAGGCCGAGGCCCCGGCCCGGGCCGGACGGAAGATCGGTCCGGAATCGGAAGATCCCGCTTTCGACCTGATTTTCCGGCGCAAACCCCAAAGGCACGGAGCGTCGATTTTTTCCGAGGAGGAGCAGCGGCGTATGAACGGCGGTTCCGAATCCGACGCCGCGGCGGTGCGGTCGATGCGGCAGGGAGAGCATCTGCGGAAGAAAAAAGCGCAGAAAGACTGGGTTTTCGGGACGAAGGACGGAAAATATTTTTGACGGGAGCGGCGGTGATGGATCACGACTTTGACCTTTTCGATTTCGCGGCGGCTCAGGCGGCCCGGGAGGAAGCGGCGGCGCCGGTGCCGCCGTCGGAACGCGTTTTGGGCAAGCGCGAACTGCAGCAGGCGGCGTTTGCGTTTCTTTCGGGACTGAAACCGTCGGGCATCGCAGCGAATGTCCCGACCCGCCGGAGCAAGTACAAGGTGGCGGCGGCGGCTTTCTGGCGGCCGGAGCGTTCCCGCCGGGGCATGGAGGTGGAACGTACCGCGCTGGTGGTGATGTACGACGATGCCGACAGCTGTTTTTCGGACTGTTCCGGGCGGGAGGAGCGGATCGCGGCCATCCGGGAACTGCAGACGGCCAAAGCCGCGCTGGAGGCGGAGATCCGCCGCACCGAACCGCATCTGGCGGCGGCGGACGATCTTTTCAGCGAATTCCGGACGTGGGACTACGCCGCCAGCACCAATCGGGAGTATCACCGGCTCCGCCGCAGACTGGACCGGGAGATCAAACTGCTCACCCAGGGCAGCAAACTGGAGTACATCCGTCGGGCGGGAAACGCCGATCTGTGCTATCTCGCGGTCCCGGCGGGGCTGATCGACCCGGGGATGATCCCGGCGGAGTGGGGCATCGTGGAACTGACCCCGGCTGGCCGCCGGTTCCGTCTGGCCCGGGAAGCGCGGATGCTGGACAACGTCACCCCGGCCGGGCGGCTGGCGCTGGCGCTTAACATCGCCCAGACCGCCGCCGGAGCGGAGCGGTTCTGCGCCGGTGTGGACGCCGACGGAGGGTTCCGCAAACCGCCCCGCCGCCGGGGGAAACTCCGTTCGCTCAACTGAGATTTCCGGCCAGCAGTTCCCGGAATCGCGGCGCGTCGGCGCCCCAGAGCAGCCGGGCCATTTCGATCAGGGCGCCGTCGCGCACCCCCTGTCGGCGCAGTTCCGAAAAAAAGCGTTCCCGCCCGGATTCCGGGTCCGGCGCCGGACCCCGGAACCGCCGCAACAGGTAGGGGTCGCGCATCCACGGCCGGGCGATCATCACTCCGGCGGCACCGGCGGATGCGGTCAGCGCTTCCGCCTCCGCGACGTCGGCGATGTCGCCGTTGAGGATGACCGGCACCGGCGCGGCCAGTTGCACCGCCCGGGCGAAGCGTTCCTCCCGCTCCGACGGAGGAAGGGGGGAGTAGAGTTCGCTCACCGTGCGGAAGTGAAAGAATATCCGGCTCACCGCGCCGGATTCCGCCAGGCGCGGCAGAAGTTCCTCCATGTCGCCGGGATCGGTGAATCCGGCGCGCAGTTTGACGCTCAACTTCCCCGGCGGCAACGCCGCGGCGACGGTCCGGCAGAATTCCGCCGCCCGTCCCGGGTCCCGGAGCACGCCCCCGCCGGCGCGGTTTTTCACCACCCGGGCGCTGGGGCAGCCCAGATTGAGGTTGATGCCGACGGCGGGTGTGAGTTCCAGAAGTTTCGCCGCCGCCGCTCCCAGAAGGACGGGATCGTCGCCCATCAACTGCAGTACGACCGGCAGACCGGAATGAAAGTATTCCTCTCCGCACCGGCGCAGTTTCCCCGGCGCCGGCAGTTCCCGCGACAGCCGCAGAAACGGCGTCATCCAGCGGTCGGTCAGTCCCAGTGCGTTGACCGCCCGGACGAACTCCGGGCGGCCCACTCCCTCCATGGGACCGGGCCAGACCTCGAATCGGGGAATGGTGTTCGGCATCGCAGTCATGATCGTTTCGTTCTTAATGCGGTCATGCCTCATAAAATATCATAACTTCCGGGAAAATGCCATCTTCGGATTGAAAAAAAGCGGTTCGGGAGTTATATTATGCGGACGTACGGCAATAACAATTGAGGATTCCGTCATTATGGTTGAAGTGCAGCAAGGTTCCGGTCCGGCGCGGAAAAAGGTGGTTTTCACGCATGCCGCCGCGCCCGGGCATTCCGTGGTTCTGGCCGGGGTTTTCAACGACTGGGACGCCGTTCGCGCCGTTATGACCTACACGCCGGAGGCGTCCGCCTACCGCTGTGAACTGGAGTTGCCGCCGGGGGTCTACGAGTACAAATTCGTGGTCGACGGCGAATGGCTGCTCGACGATTCCAATTCCAACTTTGTCTCCAACGACTTCGGGACCCTCAACAGCGTCGTCGCCGTGGAGTGACCGGGGGGGGCGAGACCGCCGGGGGCACAAAACGAACCGGGTGCGGCGGACAGCCGGAACGCGGTTCAGCGGTGCCGCCGCCGCGGAGTGACCGTCGGGGGGCGCGAAGCGCACCGGTTGCGGCGCGAAGTCACATGAATCCCGGCGTGAAGTACGTTCTCCGGATCGGCGCGTTCCGGTTCAGCGCCGGAAGTATTTGCCCAGCGGCAGGCGCAGTTCCTTTGCCGTTCTCACCAACACCCGGATGACCTGCGCGGGCGTGATTTTTTTCATGCAAACGGCGTTGCCTTTGGGACAGACGCGGCGGAGGCAGGGAGAGCAGGGTTCCCCGGAGTAGAGGATTTTCCACTTCGTCGAGAGCGGTCCGGTGTCGCCCGGATCGGTCGGCCCGAATACGGTCAGCCCCGTTTTGTCCAGCGCCGCGGCCAGGTGCATCAGCCCCGAATCGTTGGTCATCGCCAGCGCGGAGAAGCGGAACAACTGCATCAACTCCGGCAGTTCGGTCCGCCCGCAGAGATTGAAGCACTTGTGCCGGGGCATCCCGGCGGCGACCGCCGCGCAGATCCCGCACTCGCCGGGCGAACCGACCAGCGCGACGATGCCGCCCCGCCGGATCCAGTATTTCCCCACGGCGGCGAAGTACTCCTGCGGCCACCGTTTGGCCGCGCCGTAGGCCGCGCCCGGGGCGAGAGTCAGCAGCAGCGGGTGTCTCAGCAGGTCCCGGATGGTGTCCGGCAGTTCGTCCGCCGGACAGGGCGGGACCGGACGCGGCATCAGCGATCCGGGATGTTTGCCGCCCAGCGCTTCGGCAATGGCCAGATAGCGCATGGCCTGATGGGAGGAGGCGCGCCCCTTTTCCCGGGGAAACGGGAATCCCGCGGTCAGCAGCCAGCCCCGGAACCGGGTGGGTTCCCCGTAAAGATACTTCACCCCGGCCAGACGCAGAGAAACCGCGTCCCGGAACGAATGGTTGAACAGCACCGCCGCACCCGGCCGCAACTGCCGGATCTCCCGCCGCTCCGCCGCGGAATAAAAGTGGTGCGGATGCTTCAGGATCACCACCTCGTCCACCTCCGGCAGCGCCCGATAGAGCGAGGCCGAGGATGCCGGGGCGATGACGAAAAGCCCGCAGTATTCCGGCAAAATCGTCCGCAGCGACATCAGCGCCGGCAGCGCCATGACCGCGTCGCCCAGATGATTGGGCATGCGGACGATGAGCCCGTTGCGGAATTCGGGGACCCTGCGGGGGGAAAAGCAAACTCCGGGCGTTCGGGATGACACGTCCTGACAACGAACTTCTGCACTCATCAATGACCTCTCTGTCGCACAACTTGAAAATACAACGCCCCATAAAATACCATGACAAGGTTTTTTTTGCAATGCGCCGGAGGATAAAAGCGCGGAAAAAAAGTGATTTTATCCGGTGAAGACTTGAAAAACCTTGTCCGGCAAGTGTATATTATACACATGTCGGAGTGCCCTGAGCGGCGTTCCCTCCGCCGGGATGGGGCGTGGACCGGAGAAAATGATACAGAAAAAAGGCGTAACACGATGAATACACAGTTTTTGGCAGAGATGTTCTCGGCGCACATCGGCATCGACTTGGGTACCGCCAATTGTCTGGTTTATGTCCGGGATCAGGGAGTCGTCCTCAACGAGCCGTCGGTCGTGGCCCGCAAGGTCAATACCAAAGAGGTGCTGGCGGTGGGGCACGAGGCCAAAGAGATGCTGGGCAAGACCCCCGGCAACATCGAAGCCATCCGTCCGATGCGCGAGGGCGTCATCGCCAATTACGAGGTCACCGAGGACATGCTGCGCTATTTCATCCAGCGGGCGATCCGTACCGTGCCGTGGTACAAGCGGCTGCTGCGGCCCCGGGTGCTGGTGGCGGTTCCTTCGGGCATCACCGAGGTCGAACACCGGGCGGTGATGGACAGCGCCAAGCATGCCGGCGCGGGAGAGGCCGTGCTGGTGGAGGAGCCGATGGCGGCGGCGGTGGGCGTCGGTCTTCCGGTGGCGGACCCCGCCGGGAGCATGATCGTGGATATCGGCGGCGGCACGACGGAGGTGGCGGTGATCTCGCTCTCCGGCATCGCCAGCGCCAAGAGCGTCCGGGTGGGCGGAGACGCCTTCGATCAGGCGATCATCCAGCATCTGAAAAAGGCTTACAGTCTCCAGATCGGCGAATTGGTCGCCGAGCAGATCAAAATTCACATCGGCAGCGCTTATCCGGTGCGCGACGACGAGAGCATGGATGTCAAAGGCTACGACATGATGGCCCGGGTGCCGAAAATGGTGCGCATCAGCGCGGCGGAGGTCCGCATGGCGCTGCAGGGGCCTGTTTCCATGGTGCTGGAAGCGGTGCGGGCGACGCTGGATACCTGCAAACCGGAACTGGCTGCCGATCTTATCGACCGGGGCATCATGCTGGCCGGCGGCGGCGCGAAACTTACCGGGCTGGACAAATTGCTCACCGAGGAGACCGGTCTGCCGGTGTTCGTTTCCGAGGACCCGCTCTACGCGGTGGTCAACGGAACCGGGGAAATGCTCAAGCAAATTCGCAACTGGTGAGCGGGAAAATATGAAAATCGACCTGAGTGCTCTGCGTCCGGTGGAGTTGTCCGACCGGGCGCGTTTTGATGCCGTGCTGGAACGGATGGGCAGCCAGAGTTGCGAAGCGTCGTTCCCCAATGTGTTCATGTACCGGCGGCCCTACGGTCTGGAATTCGTGGAGATCGCGGGGCGGCTGGTGGTCTACGAAAGGCAGACGCGGATCATCCACTATCCGCTGGGCCGGACCACCAATCCCGAACTGCTGTACCGGATCAGCGGCGCTTTCGTCGAAGCCGGGCTGACCGACGGCGGCATTTACGACGTGCCGGAATCGTTTCTCGACGATTATCCGGACTGCGACCGGTTCTTTGAACTGGAATACGACGAAGGGGCCATCGACTACCTGTTTTCCATCGAAAAGATCGCCAGTTTCACCGGGCCGAAGTTGCGCAAGAAGCACAATCTGGTCAAGCAGTTTCAGGCGAATTGGCCTTACGCCGAGGTCCGCCGCATCACCCGGGCCGACATCCCCGTCGCGGCGAAACTGGCCGCCGACCTCAATTCCCGGATGGAACAGTGCGAATTTCTGGACGAGGAGGCGCTGGCGCTTCAGAGCGCGTGGGATCACTTCGAGGAGTTGGACCTGCACGGGATCCTGCTGTTCGCCGAACCGGGATATCCGGCCGGGCTGTCGGTCTACAGTTTCATGCCTTCCGACACCGTGGACGTCCATTTTGAAAAGGCGGACCACGCGGTCAAGGGCGCGTCCCAGACGCTGACATGGCAGTTGGCGGTCTCCTTGCGGGGCAAGGCCAAATTCATGAACCGGGAACAGGACATGAACGAGGAAACGCTGCGCCACGCGAAGCGTTCGCTGGACCCGGAACGGTTTTTCAAACGGTACTTCCTGCGCAATCTGGAGTGAAGCGCCGGGATCACAAGACGAGTTTTCGCCGCCGGATGCGCGGCGATTTTTTTGAGGCTTTATACGAAAATGAGCCTTGGGGGACAACGCAAGACATTCAGAGGAAGATTGATAAGGTTTGACAGTTCAGATGCGTGAGATCAGAAACATTGCGATCATTGCCCATGTTGACCACGGCAAAACGACATTGGTGGACAAAATTTCCCGGCAGGCGAATCTGTTCCGGGAAAACGAAGTGGTGGAGGAGTGCTTCCTCGACAACAACGATCTGGAACGGGAACGCGGCATCACCATTCTCTCCAAAAACATCAGCATCACCTACCGGAACGTCAAGATCAATTTGATCGACACTCCGGGACACAGCGACTTCGGCGGACAGGTGGAGCGGGTGCTGAAACTGGCGGACGGCGTGCTGCTGCTGGTGGACGCCGCCGAAGGCCCGATGCCCCAGACCCGGTTCGTGCTGGAAAAGGCGCTGGCGCTTCATCTGCGTCCGGTGGTGGTCATCAATAAACTGGACAAGCCGGACGCCCGCCCGCTGGAGATCCAGAACAAGGTGTTCGATCTTTTCTGTGAACTGGACGCTTCGGATGAGCAGTTGGATTTTCCGACGCTGTTCGCCAGCGGCCGGGACGGCTGGGCGGTGCGCAGCTTGGACGACAAGCGGGAATCCTTCACCCCGCTGCTCGACGCCATGGTGGACATGGTGCCGCCGCCGCCGCACCGGGAGGGCCCGGTTCAACTGCAGATCGCCACGCTGGATTACTCCACCTTTGTGGGCCGGATCGGGATCGGGCGGGTCTACCGCGGCACGCTGGATCTCAAAAAGCCTCTGAGCATCATCAAGCGGGACGGGAAGGTCATGCCCGCGACGGTGAAGCAGTTGTTCACGTTCGAAGGGCTGGGGCGGCAGGAGACAAGTCAGGTGGAGTGCGGCGATCTGTGCGCGGTGGTGGGCATCACCGACATCGACATCTCCGACACCATCTGCGACGCGGAACACCCCGAGGCGATGCCGGCGATCGCCATTGACGAGCCGACGCTGTCCATGCTGTTCCGCATCAACGATTCCCCGTTTTTCGGACGGGAAGGCAAGTACGTCAGCAGCCGCCAGTTGCGGGAGAGGCTTTTCAACGAGACCGAGCGGGATGTGGCGCTGCGGGTCGAAGCGGTGAGCGGGGATTCGTTCAAGGTTTCGGGACGCGGCGTGCTGCATCTGGCCATTCTCATCGAGACCATGCGCCGGGAGGGGTACGAGTTTTCAGTGGGCAAGCCGCAGGTCATCTGCAAGGAGATCGACGGCGTCCAGCACGAACCCGTCGAGCGGTTGACCGTGGATGTGCCGAATGAATTCGCCGGCAAGATCATCGAGATGGTCGGTCTGCGTCGGGGCGAACTCATTCAGATGGAGAGCCGGGGCAACCGGCAGGTGTTGGATTTTTACATCCCGACCCGGGGGCTGATCGGCTTCCGCAGCAAGGCGCTGACCGTCAGTCAGGGCGAGGCGATCGTCAATCATCTGTTTTCCCACTATGCGCCGTTCAAGGGGGCGATCCCCGGGCGGATCAACGGGGTGATGGTCAGCATGGCCGGAGGCAAGGCGCTGCCGTTCGCCATCGACGGACTGCAGCAGCGCGGGGAGTTTTTCATCGAACCCGGCGTCGACGCCTACGAGGGCATGATCGTCGGCGAACACTGCAAGGAAGGCGACCTGGTGGTCAACGTCCAGCGGGCCAAGCAGTTGACCAACCTGCGCGCCGCGGGGAGCGACCGCAATATGAAAATCGCCCCCGCCCGCAAGATGTCGCTGGAACAGGCGCTGGAGTACATCGAAGACGACGAACTGGTGGAAGTTACCCCGCAGAATATCCGCCTGCGCAAAATTCTGCTCACCGAATTGGAACGCCGCCGCCAGCACGTGCGGGAGATGTCGCAGGAAGATCGGTGACGTTTGGGATAGGCGGGGAAACCTGCCCCCGGCGTTATTCGGCGGACTGCGTGGCGGCGGGATGCCATGTCAGGTGTTGTTCGGCGGACTGCGTGGCGGCGGGATGGAGTGCGGAGCGTTTTTTTGCAGGGGGGCTCACGCCGCCCCCTGCACCCCGGCGGCGGCCAAAGCCGCGTTTGGTACTGGGTGTGTCTGGGTTCTCGGCGGCGGCGGTGGTTGGACGTTTGTGGCGCAATCCTGCGATCCGCATCCGCCTTTTCTGGCGAAATCGGCTCATGTCATGCGCCACCAGTTGCCACCCGGGGGTAGCCCCCGGACCCCCTGCGCGTCGGCTCCGCCTCCGCGCGTCTCGCGCTCCCGTTGGTCGCGCGGCGGTCTGCCAACGCTTTATTTGCAAGCGGATGCGAGGCGGTTGCCGCCGAGCGCGGAGCCGCATGTGAACGTACTGCGCAACGCGACAGCGTTAGCGCAGCGGCGAGGAAATATCCGAAGCCGGTGAACGGAGGCGAGCAGTAAGCCGCGAGCGCAGACGGCCGGAGGCCGTCAAGCGCAGGCGCTGTAAAATGAACGGGAATTCACGAAACCACATCCGCCCGCGTCCGCACGCCTTTCCCCGGAACTTGCGTAACCCATTTGCTCCATGCCGGGAAAAGTGAGAGTTTGAGAGAGAAAACCGCCAGCGGTTGTCTCTCTCAAGCGGCCCAACGCCCGGCATTCCATCCCGTCGCCCCGCAGTCCGCCGGACAACGCTTCGCATTCCATCCCGCCGTCCGCAGTCCGCCGGACAACGCCCGGCATTCCATCCCGCCGCCATGCAGTCTGCCGGACAACGCCCGGCCATACATTCCGCCGAAAGACGCGGGGGATTTCGTCTTTCTTGAAAAGGGGGCGGATTCGGGAGAAAAAAGATATTTTCCCGTGAAAAGAAGTGTTTCCCCGCCCGAGAATCATCCTCTTTTCAAACCGCCCCTTGCATAATTTTTTCGCCGGGTGTATATTAGCGGGCGACACAGGGAAAGTTAGGGAGAGAACCATGGAACATCTGAATGTGCCTCCGGTGAATCACGTCAAGGTCCTTGACGGTCAGGGTTGGGTCGGATTGATCGATCATCTCGGGACGGAAAGCACCATCGTCAACGCGGCGCGGGTCTCCTTCGGCAAACTGAAAACCGAGATGGAGGAGCGGGACGTCAAACTGCTGGAATATCTCATCGCCAACCGGCACACCAGTCCGCTGGAGCACATGGTATTCACGTTCAGCATTCATTGTCCGCTGTTCGTCCGGGGGCAATGGCACCGGCACCGGACGTGGAGTTACAACGAGATTTCCCGGCGGTACACCGAGATCGACATGGAGTTCTACACGCCGACCGCGCTGCGGCGGCAGGCGGAGAACAACCGGCAGGCGTCGGTGAGCGACCCGGAGTTTGACGGCGGGGCGCTGATCGGGGAGATCGCCGCTCACAACCGGGCGAGCCTGGCCCTGTACGAAAAACTGCTGGGGGCGGGCGTGTGCCGGGAACAGGCCCGCGGTGTGCTGCCGCAGAATATGATGGTGACGTTCTGGGGTACGGTGGACCTCTCCAATCTCCTGCACTTTCTGGAACTGCGGGACAGCGATCACGCCCAGTGGGAGATCCGGGAATACGCCGTCGCCATCAAGAAACTGATCAAGCCGCTGATTCCCAACGTGGCGGCGTACTTTGCCAAACAGGGCCAGACGTGGTGAGGCGGTCCGGCGGGTGACCGCATGGAACGGAAAAGCGGGTGACATCCGGGACATGGCCTTATGAAACTTTGCGCGATCCAGATCCCATTCGCCCGGAGCATGGCCGAGGCGGAAGCGTCGGCCGCCATGGCCGTCGCGGAACTCGACCGGTGCGACCGGTCCTGCGACATCATTCTGACCCCGGAGTACACCAACGCTCCGGCGGCGTTTCCGACGGGGGAGTGCATCCCCTTCGCCCGCCGTCACACGGAGGCGCTGCTGAGGGCGGCGCGGGCGGCGGCGAAACGGTGTGACGCCATCGTTGCCGTCAACTACGTCTGCGAGGCCGAACCGGGCCGTTTTCGCAACACCACCGAGATTTTCGACCGGGAGGGCGTCAGTCGCGGGCGGTACTTCAAACAGCATCTGCCCCGGGCCGAGAAGAACGTGAACCTGCTGGACGAGGAGTACACCCGGCGCTTCCGGTTGCCGGAGATCGTGGAGATCGACGGCATCCGCTTCGGATTTCTCATCTGCTACGACACCTATTTCACGGAATACATCGCGCATCTGGCCCGGCGGCACCCGGACGTGGTGCTGGTGTCGTCCTTTCAGCGGGCGGAGCGCCCGGATATCCTGCGCATGCAGAATCAAAGTCTGGCGTTCCACTGCAACTGCTATGTTCTGCGGGCCTCGGTCTCCATGGGGCCGGACGCCGTCACCGGGGGCAATTCGCTGGCGGCCGCTCCGGAGGGCGTCATTCTCGGCGAATTCGGCAACCGGTGCGGACGGTTCGAGTGCGAGGTGGCGGACGTCAGGCACAAATATATGCGTTCCAACAGTTTCGGCGGTTCTCTCATTCCCAACGACCGGTTCATTGAGCAGTCCCGTCAGTCCTGGGTCTGCCGGCCGGCGGGCAGCATGACGATCGAATCGGATGCGAAGCACCCCTATCCCCGCGTCTGTGCCCACCGGGGGTTCAAAACCGCCGCCCCGGAAAATACGCTGGCGGCATTCGGCGCGGCCATCGCGCTGGGCGCGCCGGAGATCGAACTGGACATCCGGTTTTCCCGGGACGGTGTGCCGGTGGTCGCTCACGACAGTGAATTGTCCCGGGTCGCCGACGGCGAGGGGACCATCGAGACCCGCACGCTGGCGGAGTTGCAGCAACTGGATTTCGGCGGGCGGTTCAGTCCCCGTTTCGCCGGGGTGACGATCCCGACGTTCAAGGAGGTGCTGGCGAAATTCGCCCGCCACGCGATCTTCAATCTCCACCTGAAATCCGAGGAGAAGGAGGGCGAGGAGGAACTGCCGAAGGAACAGTTGGACAAGGTCGTCGCCCTGCTGGACGCCTACGACCAACTGGAACATGTTTACTTCATGGGCGCTCCGTCGGTGATGAGCGCCGCCATCAAGTACGCGCCATACATCCCCCGGTGCATGGGGGCGTTCCCCGACCCGTGGCACATCGTGGACCGGGCGATCGCCATGGGGTGCGCGAAAGTGCAGTTTTTCGTGCCGTACGTCAATCAGGAGATGATCGACAAGGCCAAAGCCCGCAACATCCGGTGCAATCTCTATTTCTGCGACGATCCGGGCAAGGTCCGGGAGTATCTGGACGCGGGAATCGACACGATCCTGACCAACGATTACTGGAGTATCGCGCAGGCGGCGGCGCGGTGAGGAAAAGGGGCCGTTTTCGGCGGTTTTCCGGCCGGGAACGAAAATAAGTCGCGGAAATTTCCGGGAGGCATTTGCATAATTGGCCGCAACGGAGTATATTATGGAACTTTTGGAGACGCGTTGGGCGTGGACTTATGGCCAAAATCCTCTGGGCCTGTGAGTCCGGCCGGCACATCTCGGGGATCCCGGAGCAGGGAACGGAACGTCGGGGCGCTGGACCGAAACAGCGTTCCAACGGGCGCTCCCGCTGAGAAAATCCGGGAAATAACGTGGCTGTTCCCCGGGGATGGAAGTCCGGCACGACGGAAGGAAACATGGAACGAAGAATTTTTCAGCAAGAGGTAAAAGAGTTCTTATGGTAAGAATCAGATTGAAACGCACCGGCACCCGCAATGCGATCTGTTTCCGGGTGGTGGTCATGGACCAGCGTTCCAGCCGGGACGGCAAGGCGATCGAGCAGTTGGGGTTCTACAATCCCCGGAGCAAAGAGGAAAAGATCGACCTCGAGCGCGCGGAGTATTGGAAAAGCGTGGGCGCGGTCGTTTCCGAGACGGTGGAGGACATCATCGACCGGGTGCGTTCCGGCAAGTCGCTGAAGGACCGGGTCCGCAAGCCGGCGCTGTCCAAGAAGGCGAAAGCGAAAGCCGCCGCCGAAGCCGAGGCGAAAGCCAAAGCCGAGGAGGAGGCGAAAGCCGCTGCCGAGGCTGCCGCCGCGGAAGAAACCGCCGGTGCCGAAGCCGCGCCGGAAGCGTAAGAAATTGGAGTGATCTCCGATGTTTAAGAAATTGTTTGGCTTCCTGTTCGGCGGCGAGAAGAAAAGTTCCGCGTCGGGCGCGGCCGGTTCCCTGCGTGATCTTGAGGCGTTCGTCGACTACGTGGTCAAGGCTTTGGTGGATGCTCCCGCCGAAGTCGTTATCGACACCGTCGAGAACGACGAAGGGACCACCATCCGGATCCGGTGCCGCAAGGAAGATATCGGCAAGATCGTCGGGAAACGCGGCAAGACCATCATGGCGATCCGTTCTCTGGTGAGCGGCGCCGCCGGCAGACAGCGCAAGCGGGTCTCCGTCGACGTGATGGATTGAGTTGACTGACGAAAAACGGGCGTTTGGTCGATGCGGATAGACATCCTGACGCTGTTCCCGGAGTTGTTCCCCGGTCCTCTCGGCGAGAGCGTGATCGGGCGGGCGGTCCGGCAGAACCTGGTGACGGTGAATGCCGTGGATGTGAGATCGTTTGCGGCGGATGCCCGGGGCACGGTGGACGAGAAGCCCTACGGCGGCGGTCCGGGAATGCTGATGATTCCCGAAGTGCTGGCCCGGGCGATCGAATCCGTGCGGGATGCCGCGAGTACGGTGATCCTGACTTCGCCGCGGGGCGAAGTGATGAATCAGCGTCTGGCGGCGGAACTGGCGAAAGAGGAACATCTGGTCCTGATCGCCGGTCATTATGAAGGCGTGGATCAGCGGGTGATCGACCTGATGGTCGATCGGGAGGTCTCGATCGGGGACTTCGTGCTGTCCAGCGGCAACATCGCGGTGATGGCGATTGCCGACGCGGTGATCCGGCTGCTGCCGGGTGTGCTGGGCGACGCGGGGTCGACGGTGGAGGAATCGCACTCCATGGGACTGTTGGAGTATCCGCAGTATACCCGCCCCCCGGAATTCCGGGGATTGAAGGTGCCGGAGGTGCTGCTCGGCGGCGACCACGGCAAGGTAGTTGAGTTCCGGAAGCGCGAAGCGGAGCGGATAACCCGCCAGCGGCGTCCGGATTTGTGGGAAAAGTATCTGCAAACAGAACTTAAATGAGGTTCAACATGAATATCGTGGAAAACATCCGCAAGGCAGAGGCAAAGGCCGATTATGAGTTCGCGGTCGGGGATACCGTCCGGATTTCGGTGAAGATCGTGGAAGGCGACACGGAGCGCATCCAGCACTTTCAGGGAACGGTCATCGCCCGGCGCGGCAGCGGCATCGAGGAGACGTTTACGGTCCGCCGGGTGCAGGCCGGTCAGGGCGTGGAGCGGGTGTTCCCGATCAACAGCCCCCGGATCGCCGGGATCGAAGTGATCCGCCGCGGTCAGGTGCGGAGGGCGAAACTGTACTATCTGCGCGACAAAGTGGGCAAGGCCGCCCGCGTCAAAGAGTTGCGCACCAAGTGATCCGGGTCGTGCATGACGGCACGCCGGAAAATTGATGTACGGGAACTCCTCCGGCCGGAGCGGGCGCTTCGGGCGGAGGGTTTTTGTTGGATCGCGGGGGTGGATGAAGCCGGCCGCGGTCCGCTGGCCGGTCCGGTGGTCGCCGCGGCGGTGGTGCTGCCGCCGGATCGGGACGAATTGCCGGCGGTGTTCGACTCCAAGCAGTTGAGCGCCGCCGCCCGCGAAGATATTTTCGCGGAACTGTATGCGCTGGAGGGCATTCAGATCGGCGTCGCGTCGGCGTCGCCGGCGGAGATCGACGCGCTGAATATCCTCCGGGCCACGCATCTGGCCATGCGCCGGGCGGTGGCGGATCTGCGCCGGGCGGATTTCGTGCTGGTGGACGGTCTGCCGGTGCGGTTCGACCTGCCGTCGCGGAATATGGTCGGAGGCGACGCGAAATGCGCCTGCATCGCGGCGGCGAGCATCATCGCCAAAGTGACCCGGGACCGGGAGATGATCCGGGCCGCGGAGAAGTTTCCGCAGTACGGATTCGCCGAACATAAGGGCTACGGGACGGCGGAGCATCTGGCGATGCTGCGTCGGTACGGCCCGTCGGAACTGCATCGGAAAAGTTTCCGTCCGGTGCGGGAGTTGCTGCCGGACTTTCCGGTTCAGGGAATGCTGGATTTACAGGAAAAATGAAGAAGTTGTTTCACGATCATGGAGGAATCCCCCGCGCAACCGGCGCGGGCGGCACCGGCTGCCGGTGATGTTTTTTTTGAGTTCCCAATCAAGTTCAGAAGCCAAAAAATCTGGAGATAACAATGATGAGCGATTTTCCTTTGGAGACGATCCGGCACAGCGCCGCCCATGTCATGGCGGCGGCGGTGAAACAACTTTTCCCCGACGCGAAGTTCGATATCGGGCCTGCCACGGAGAATGGGTTCTACTACGACTTCGACATGGAGCACCGTCTGGTCAACGAGGACCTGAAAGAGATCGAAAAGGCGATGAAAAAGATCATCGGCCGCAAGGTGCCCTTCGAACGGTTCGAGACCAGCCGGGACGAGGCGGAAAAACTGCTGGCCGGTCAGGAGTACAAACTGGAGCGTCTGGCGGACATTCCGGAAGGCGCGCCGATCAGTTTCTACCGCACCGGCGATTATCTGGACCTCTGCCGGGGGCCGCACGTGGAGCATTCCGGGCAGATCGGCGCGGTGAAATTGACCGGCATCGCGGGGAGTTACTTCCGGGGCGACGAGAAAAATCCGATGCTGCAGCGGATTTACGGCACGGCGTTTGCCACGCAGGAGGAACTGCAGAACTACCTCCGGCAGTTGGAGGAGGCCGCCCGGCGCGACCACCGGAAACTGGGAACGGAACTGGACCTTTTCGGTTTCTCCGACAGCGTCGGGCCCGGGCTGGTGCTGTGGCACCCCAAAGGCGCGCTGATCCGGCACCTGATGGAGACGTTCTGGAAAGAGGAGCACTACAGGAACGGCTATCAACTGCTCTACACGCCGCATATCGGGCAGAGCAATCTGTGGGAGACCAGCGGGCATCTGAATTTCTACCGCGACGGCATGTATTCGCCCATGCAGATCGACGAAAAGGACTACTACGTCAAGCCGATGAACTGCCCCTTCCACATCGAGGTCTACCAGTCCCGGCTGCGCAGTTACCGGGAACTGCCCCTGCGCTGGGCGGAACTGGGCACGGTCTACCGCTATGAGAAGTCCGGTTCCCTGCACGGTCTGATGCGGGTCCGGGGCTTCACGCAGGACGATTCCCACATCATCTGCACACCGGAGTCCATTGAGGACGAGATCGCGGAAGTGCTGCGGTTCAGTCTGGCCATCAACCGGGCATTCGGCTTCACCGACATCAAGGCGTATCTCTCCACCCGGCCGGAGAAGGCCGTGGGCGAACCGGAACGGTGGGAGAAGGCGATCGATTCCCTGCGCAAAGCGGTGGCCAAGTGCAATCTGGATTGCGACGTGGACGAGGGCGGCGGCGCGTTCTACGGGCCGAAGATCGACCTGAAACTGCGGGACGCCATCGGACGGGAGTGGCAGACGACCACCATCCAGTTCGATTTCAATCTGCCGGAACGGTTCGACATGACCTACATCGGAGAGGACGGCAGGAAGCACCGGCCCTACATGGTGCACCGGGCGCTGCTGGGGTCGCTGGAGCGGTTCTTCGGGATACTGGTGGAGCATTACGCGGGCGCGTTCCCGCTGTGGCTGGCGCCGGAGCAGGCGCGGATCCTGCCGGTGTCGGACAAGCAGTTGACTTTGGCCCGGGAATTCCGGGACGAACTGCGCGCCAGGGGGTTCCGGGTGGATGTCGACACGCAGGCCGCCGGGCTGGGGGCCAAGATCCGCACCGCCCGGAGCGAACGCATCCCCTATTTGCTGGTGCTGGGCGAAAGGGAGGCGGAACACCGCACCGTCGCCGTCCGCAACCGCAAGGAGGGCGAGATCGGCGAAATGACGATCGACAAACTTGCCGAAAAAATGCGGCTTGAAGTTGACAATAAGGTGATTTGGTAATATATTATACCCCGGATATGTCGGGAAACCGGCGTCAAGAGAAAAAATCAGCAGGTTTGAGAGGAGGGTGTTCTTATCGCCAAGTTGTTGAAACCCAATGATCACAGTGTCCAGTTGAGTCAGGTGCGCCTGATCGGTTCCGATGGCGGACAACTGGGCGTGGTTCCGTATGCCAGGGCGAAGGAACTGGCGGCCGAGGCGGGGGAGGATCTGGTTCTGGTATCGGATTCGTCCAATCCGCCGGTGGTCAGGATCATGAATTTCGGCAAGTTGTGCTACGAGCAAAAGAAGAATCTCAAAGCACAGCGCAGGAACACCGCCGCTCAGAAGATCAAGGAGATCAAGTTTCATATCAACATCGACCAGCACGATTATGAAACGAAACTCAGCCGGGCGCTGGATTTTCTGGACAAGAAATTCCGGCTGAAAGTGACGCTGGCGCTCCGCGGGCGCGAAATGGCGCATCAGGACATGGCCTTTGAACTCATGGCCAAAGTGTCCGAAGCGCTGGCTCCGTACGCGGAGGCCGACGGCAAGCCGAAGTTGCTGGGCCGGAATATTTCGGTCAACTTCGCGCCGAAAAACTGAAGTCGGTTCCCGGAGGGGAATCATGGATTATGACGCCGGAAACGGCGTCGCGCCGAGCCGGGTGGAGCATTGACCCGGCCGGCGGGAAACATCAAACGAAAAGGATGTCAACAATGCCGAAACTCAAAACCAGAAAGTGCGCCGCGAAGCGTCTGAAGCAGACCGGCACCGGGGCGTTCCGCCACCACAAGGCGGGCGCGCGTCACCTCAAAAGCAGCAAAAACGCCAAGCGCAAACGCCGTCTCCGTCAGGATGGGGCCGTTTCTCCCGCCGAGAAGCGCCGCATTCAGGTCGCGCTGCCGTACGGACTTTGAGAGAGGAGGCGAGGTAAAATGGCCAGAACGACTTATGCAGTTCCTTCCCGGAAACGCCGGAAGATGGTCCTTGCCCGGGCCAAAGGTTTCTACGGCAACGCCAGCCGCAACATCCGCACCGCGTACGACGCGGTGGACAAGGCGCTGGTGCACTCCTATCAGGGCCGCAAGCAGAAAAAGCAACAGTACCGTCAGTTGTGGATCGTGCGCATCAACGCGGCGTGCCGGGCGCTGGAAGTCAATTACAGCACCTTTATGAACGGACTGAAAAAGGCGAATATCGCGCTCAACCGCAAAGTCCTCGCCGACCTCGCGGTCCACGAGCCGGCGGAATTTAAGGCCTTGGTGGAGAAAGTCACCCAGGCCTGAGGCGGCGCGGTGCGAAGGCGGATCCCGGCGCGGAAGCGCTCCCGCGGGGAGCGGCGCCGGGGTTTGCCGGAAGCGCCGGAAATGCCGGAGTTTACAGCTTGGAGATGGTGACGTTTCTTCACCGGCTCCAAGTTGTTTTTGTTTGATCGGGAGAGTGAAAAAAGGAGATCCGCCGCCGGGGGCTTCCCCGGACGCGGACGGCGGCTGACCGCGCCGACGGGAGAATCGGGCGGTGTTGAGTCCGGGCCTTTGGTTTTTGACCGGACGGGAACCCGGGATCGGGAGCGTCCGCCGGAGTTTGGGACGTGCAAATTGTTTGAGGATGGATTATGAATGAGATCGTGGAGGCGGTGAACCGCGCCGCGGCGGACGCGGAGAGCAAGGCGGCGCAGGCCGCCGACGCCGCCGCGCTGGAGGCGTTGCGCATCGAATATCTCGGCCGCAACGGGTTGTTCCCGGAATTGTCCAAAAAGATGGGGAGCGTCCCCCCGGAGGAGCGCAAGGCCGCCGGGAGCGCGTTCAACGCCGGGCGGACGCGGATCCAGCAGGCGCTGGAAGCGGCCGCGGCCCGGCTGGGCGGCGGCGCCCGGACGGTCCGGGACGCCATCGACCTGACGCTGCCCGGCCGCCGGAGCGGGGTCGGACACCGGCATCCGATCACCCAACTGGCGGACGAATGCGTTTCGGTGTTCCGGCGCATGGGGTTCGTCGCGGTGGAGGGGCCGGAGATCGAGGACGTCTACCATAACTTCGACGCACTGAACACCCCGGACGACCATCCGTCCCGGGACCCGAAGGATACGTTCTACTTCCCGGACGGGCGGATTCTGCGTTCCCAGACCAGTCCGGTGCAGATCCGGGTGATGGAGACCCACGAACCGCCGGTGCGCATCGTCGCGCCGGGGCGGGTGTTCCGCCGGGACACCCCGGATGCCACGCATGGGATGAACTTTCACCAGATCGAGGGGTTGAGCATCGACAAAGACCTCTCCATGGCGGATTTGAAAAGCGTGCTGCAGACGTTTGCGTGGGAGATGTTCGGCAAGGATGTGAAAATCCGGCTGCGGCCCCACTTTTTCCCCTTTACCGAGCCGAGCGTGGAATACGACTTCAGTTGCGTGGTCTGCGGCGGCAAGGGGTGCAATGTCTGCAAGAATTCCGGGTACATCGAGATCGCCGGCGCGGGCATGGTGGACCCCAACGTGCTGAAAAACGTGGGCTACGATCCGGAGGTCTGGAGCGGGTACGCGTTCGGACTGGGGCTGGAACGGCTGGCGATGCTGCGGTACCGGATTCCGGACCTGCGGCTGCTTTACGATAACGACGTCCGCTTTCTGGAGCAATTTTGAGGTGCGCTGACGATGGATATTTCAAGAAAATGGCTGAGTGACTACGTGACGCTGGACTGCGACGACGCGTATTTGTGCGACCGGTTGACGATGGCGGGCATTGAAGTGGAAAAGGTGGAATCGGCCTCCACCGTGCCCGCCGGAGTGGTGACGGCGAAAATCCTCTCCCGGGAACCCCATCCCGCCAGCGATCATCTGTCGGTCTGCCGGGTGACGGACGGCGGCGAGGAACTGCAGATCGTCTGCGGCGCGCCGAACTGCGACGCGGGCAGGATCGTACCGCTGGCGAAGATCGGGACGGTGTTTCACACGGCGGAGGGAGACTTCAAGATCAAGAAGTCGAAACTGCGGGGCGTGGAGTCCAGCGGCATGATGTGCAGCGAGGCCGAACTGGGGCTCTCCGCGAACAACGACGGACTGATGATCCTGCCGCCGGACACGGCGCTGGGCCGGCCGCTGACGGCGCTGTTTCCCGGCGACACCCGGATCGAACTGGAAGTGACGCCGAACCGTCCGGACTGTCTGTCCCTCTGGGGCGTGGCGCGGGACGTGTCCTGTCTGCTCTCCACCCCGGCGAAACTGCCGGAGATCACGGTGCCGGAGTGCGAGGCCGCGATCCCGGAGTTGGTGACGGTGGAGGATCGGGAGTTGTGCCCGCGGTACATCGGGCGGGTGATCCGGAATGTGAAGATCGGCCCATCTCCCGACTGGCTCCGGGAACGTCTGGAGAGCGTCGGACTGCGGGCGATCAACAACGTGGTGGACGTGACGAACTTCGTCATGCTGGAACTGGGCCAGCCGCTCCATGCGTTCGACCGTTCCCGTCTGGCCGGGGGCCGGGTGGTCGTCCGGCGGGCGAAAGCGGGGGAGAAACTCACGCTGCTGGACGGCAGGACGCTGGACCTGAGCGAAAAGTATCTGGTCATCGCCGACGCGGAGAAACCGATGGCGCTGGCCGGGGTCATGGGCGGGGAGCACTCCGGGGTCCACGAGGGCACGACGGAGATCCTGCTGGAGAGCGCGGTGTTCAAGGCGTCGCGGATCCGCGCGACCAGCCGGGAACTGGGCATTTCCACCGACGCGAGTTACCGGTACGAGCGGGGGGTGGACTTCGACATGGCGGAACTGGCCTCGCGGCGGGCGTGCCAGTTGATTCTGGAGACCGCCGGCGGCGAACTGGCCAGCGCGCCGATGGAAGTCGTCGGCGCGCGTCCGGCGGAACCGGTGATCCGGTGCCGCTTCGAGCGCATCCGCAAACTGATCGGGACCGCGGTGAGCAACGAGCGGATCGTGGATATTCTGCGCAAACTGCGTCTCCAGGTCGCGGACATCACCGACGCGGAGTGCGTGGTGACCGCGCCGCTCTTTCGGCTGGATTTGACCCGGGAAGCGGATTTGGCCGAGGAGGTCGCCCGGATCGACGGACTGGATAAGATCCCGGCGATCCCGGTGACGGGCAAAGTCTGCCACCCGGACAGCGAGGATGCCTACGCGCCCCTGCGCGGATTGCGGGACGAGGTGATCGGCATGGGCTTTGACGAGTGCGTCCATTACAGCATCGTCGGCAGCGCGTCCGCGCTGGCGGACAGCCGGTTCACCAAAGCGGACCTGATCGAACTGAGCAATCCGCTCTCCCCGGACAACGGCTGGATGCGGCCGGGGCTGCTGGGCGAGATGCTGGGGACCGTCGGGCGCAACTTCGCAAGGGGCAGCCGGGATCTGCGGCTGTTTGAACTGGACAAGGCGTTCTGCAAAAATCCGGCCAAGTTTCCGGAGGAGCGCAACGAACTGCTGCTGCTGCTGACCGGTCGGCGGCACCCGGAACTTTTCTCCGCCGCCGGCGAGGAGAAGTACGATTTCTACGACATCAAGGGCGCGGTGGAGACCCTGTTGGAGAAACTGGCGATCCGCAACTGCCGGCTGACCGCCCCGGAACAGCCGGACGGCCGGTGCCGGGAAGGGCATGCGCTGGTGCTGATGCTGGAGGGAAAATCCGCCGGGATCCTCGGCGAATTGAATCCGCGTCTGGCCGCGTCGTGGCGCGGCGCGGCGCCGGTGTTCTTCGCTCAGATCGAGGTCGGTCCGCTGCTGGCGGCCGCGGGCAGGGTGGAGAAAACGTGCCGGCCGCTGGCCCAGTACCCCGGGACGGCGCGGGATATCGCGTTCACCGCTCCCGAGTCGCTGACCAACGGGGAGGTGACGGAGTTCATCCGCCGGTGCAGGGTTCCGAATTTTGAATCGGTGCGGCTTTTCGACATCTTCGTCGATGAGACGCTGAAAAAATCCGGCCGCAGGAGCATGGCCTACAGTTTGAGTTTCCGCAACCGGGAGCGCACGCTCACGGACGCCGAAGTCAACGCGGCGGTGGAAAAACTGCGGTCCCGGCTGGCGGCGGAGTTGCATGTGGAGTTGCGGTGACGCGAAAGAGAAAGGACTACACACGATGGACAAGAACGCGGGCAAAATTTTCGAGGGGGCGCTCAACGCCGCCGGGATGAAACTCGGCATCGTCTGCGCCCGATTCAATGATTTTCTGGTGAATCGGCTGCTCTCCGGCGCGATGGATGTCATCGTCCGGCACGGCGGAAACCCCGCCGACATCGCGGTGGCGTATGTCCCCGGTTCCTACGAAGTGCCGTTTGCGGTGAAAAAGATGCTGGAGCGCAGGGAGTACGACGCGGTGATCGCGCTGGGCGTGGTCATTCAGGGCGAGACGCCCCACGCCTCCTACATCAACTCCGAAGTGGCCAAAGGACTGGCGCAACTCGGGTTCGAGTACGGCGTGCCGGTGACGTACGGCATGATTACGGCGGACAATCTGGAGCAGGCGATTTCCCGCAGCGGCGTCAAAGCCGGCAACAAGGGGGTTGACGCCGCGCTGGCGGCGATCGAGATGGTCAATCTGGCCCGGACGATCGAAAATGCGTGACGCGGCGGATCACGAGGCTCCCGCGCCGCATTCCAAGCGGCTGGGGCGCGAACTGGCGATGGAATTTCTGTTCAGTTGCGAACTGAAGCGGGAAGTGCCCGGAGCCGCGGCCTTCGACGTTTTCATGGAGTCGGTGAAAGACGAGTTCAAACTGGCGGACAACCGGCTCACGCGGCGGGCGCGGGAGTACGCGGTCAAACTGTACGAGGCGGTGGCGCTGGATCAGCGCCGGATCGACGGGATCATCGTCAAGTACTGCCACAACTGGGACATGGACCGGATTTCCCCGGTGGACCGGAACATCATGCGTGTGGCGGTGGCCGAGATGCTCGCATTCCCCGAGGTGCCGCATGTGGTGAGCATCGACGAGGCGGTGGAGATCGCAAGGGATTTCTCCGGCGCGGAGGCGGGGAACTTCATCAACGGAGTGCTGAATTCGATCAAGAACCGGGAATTTGCGGAGGAACCCCGTTAAGATGTCCATTTTCTCCGTATTCAAGCGCGGACTGGAAAAGAGCGCGACGAAACTTTCCCGGGCGGTGACCGGGGTGTTTTCCGGGGTCAAAGCCCACGGGAAGGCAAGTTTCGACGATCTGGAGGCGATGCTGATCGCCGCGGATTTCGGCGTGACGGCGGCGAAAAAGGTTACGGACGGCATCCGGGACCGCTACGAGCGGGGCGGGATCGCCACCGACGCGGATCTGGTCGCCGTGGCCCGGGACGAGGTGGCCGCGATCCTGAAGCGCGGGATGCGGGAGATCCGGACGGTCCCGGAGGGGGAGACGCTGGTGATCCTGATGGTCGGCGTCAACGGCAGCGGCAAGACCACCACCATCGGCAAACTGGCCGCCAGGTGGCGCGCCGCGGGCAAGAAGGTCATTCTCGGAGCCTGCGACACGTTTCGGGCGGCGGCGGTGGAGCAACTGCAGTTGTGGGGGGAACGCACCGGCTGCCAGGTCGTTGCCGCCAAACACGGCGCGGACCCGGCCAGCGTGGCATTCGACGCGACGACGGCGGCGCGGGCCCGCCGTGCGGATATTCTGATCATCGACACGGCGGGCCGCCAGCACAACCAGCAGGATCTGATGGCGGAACTGGGCAAGATCTGCCGTTCCATCGGCAAGGTGATGCCCGGAGCGCCGCACGAGGTGTGGCTGACCGTGGACGCGTCGCTGGGCGCGAATGTGATCAGTCAGGCCCGGGAATTCGGCAAAACCGCCGCCGTGTCGGGGCTGGTGCTGACGAAACTGGACGGGACCGGGCGCGGCGGCATGGCGGTGGCGCTGCACGAGGAGTTCGGACTGCCGACGTTTTTCGCCGGGTTCGGCGAACGGCCGGAAGATCTGCAGGAATTTGATCCGGAGTTTTACGCCGACGCGTTGTTCGGCATGGAGCGGAAATGAAAACGGATGCCGAATACATGCGGGAAGCGCTCTCGCTGGCGCGGATGGGATGGGGGCTGACCAATCCCAATCCCATGGTGGGGTGCGTCATCGTCAGGGACGGCGCGGTCATCGGCCGGGGGTTTCACCGTAAGGCCGGGGAAGCCCACGCGGAGATCAACGCCCTGCGCGATGTGGAACTGCACGGATTCGACGCGGCGGGAGCGACGCTTTACGTCACGCTGGAGCCGTGTTCGACGTGGGGGCGGACGCCGCCGTGCACCGAAGCCATTCTCCAGGCCGGGATCGCCCGGGTGGTGGCCGGCGCGCTGGACCCCAATCCGAAGCATGCCGGGCGGGGGCTGGAACAGTTGAGAGCCGCCGGAGTGGAGGTCGTGTGCGGCGTGGAGAGCGGCGAATGCTGTGATCTCAACCGTCATTTTTTCCGCTGGATCACCAGCGGCAAGCCCTTCGTGATTTTGAAAATGGCCATGACGCTGGACGGCAGGATCGCCACTCCCGACGGCGAATCCCGCTGGATCACCGGTCCGGAGGCGCGGAGAAGGGTCCAGCAGTTGCGGCGGCTGGCCGACGCGATCATGATCGGCGGCGGTACGCTGCGTTCGGACCATCCGCTGCTGACGGTGCGCGAACCGGAGAACTGGGCGCGCCAGCCGCAGAGGATCATCGTCTCGTCCACACTGACGGACGCGGATTTGAAGGAGTATTTCCCCGACGGCCGGGCGGAAGCGGTCGATCTGCCGGACGCGGCGGCGTGGGACGCTTACCTGCGGGAACTGGGCCGCCGGAACTGCGTTGCCGTTCTCATCGAGGGCGGCGGCGAACTGGCGGCGGCGGCGCTGCGGGCGGACGCGGTGGATATGGTGGAGTTTCACATCGCGCCCAAACTGCTGGGCGGCCGGGAGAGCATTCCGGTGCTGGGCGGCGCGGCTCCCGAAGGCATGGACGCGGCGCGGCCGCTGCGCCATGTGACGGTCAGGCACTATGGAGAAGACATCGCCGTCAGCGGATATTTGCGGGAGTGGTGAGATGTTTACCGGTTTGGTTCAGGCCACGGGGCGGATCGTCGCCCGGGACGGCGGCACGCTGGTCGTGCGGCCGGATGCGGCGTGGGCGGACCTGGAGTTCGGCGAAAGCATCGCGGTGAACGGGTGCTGTCTGACGCTGGAAGCGTCCCGCGGCGGAGTGATGACGTTTCACACCCTGCGGGAGAGTCTGCGCCGGACCAATCTGGGCGTTCTGCCCCTCGGCGCCGCCGTCAATCTGGAACGGGCGCTGAAACTGGGCGACCGGCTGGGCGGGCATCTCGTGCAGGGGCACGTGGATACCGCGGCAAAGGTGCTGGCGTGCGGAAAACTGCCGGATGGAGACTTCGATCTGAGGATCGCGCTCGCGCCGGAATGCGCGCCGCTTGTGGTGACCAAAGGCAGCATTGCCGTGGACGGCGTCTCGCTTACCGTGGCGGAGACGGGGAGGGATTTTTTCGCGGTGCGGCTGATCCCGGTGACCCGCCGGGAGACCGCGCTGGAGGAACGGGACGCGGGCGGCACGGTCAATCTGGAATTCGACGTGTTGGGACGGTATATCCTGCGTCAGACCGAATTGCGGGAAGCATCCCCGGCGGCGACTTCCGCGATCACCATGGATACGCTGCGGGAGGCGGGGTTTCTGTGAAGATCAGGTTCGGGGTCAGTATTCACGGGGAGTTGTCCGGGGTCCCGGAACTGCCGGCGCTCCGCATCGCGGAATTGTCCGGCGTCCGGCTGACCGAACCGGGATTCCGACTGCCGACCGCGCTGAAGCGCAAGGAGATTTTTCTCTGCGACCGGGAGGACCGGCGGCTTTACCGCACGCTGGGAGAGGCGGGAATCGGCGTGAAGCAGGATTTTTACCGGCTGTGCTCCAAGCGGGCGGCGGCGGCGGCAACTTGCGGGGTGCGCAGTGTTTCCCTCGCGCCCGACCCCGCGGACCTGCCGGGCCTGCGTCCGGTACTGGGCGTGCTTTGCGGGATTGCGGAGAAGTATCGTTTGCCGCTGGCGCTGGAGGTGCGCATCCCCGGCCCGGCGGCGGAACCGGAGGCGTTTGCATCGTTCCGGCGCGCTCTGCTCTATCCGTTCCGCACGATGTGTGTGCTGTACCCTCACGAACCGGGGGCGCTGGAGGCGGTGGAGAAGTTCGCCGCGCGGTTCCGGTTCGACTGCGACATGATCCGGGTCTGTTTCGACGCGGCGGCGGGGAATTACCTGAGCGAAACGCTCTGCCGCCGTCTGGTGAAACTGCTTCGTCCCGCCGGAAGCGCCGATCCGGTGATGATCTTCGACCCCGGTCCCGGCGCGGACGGGACCGTGTACGCCGAACTGGACAAGTTGGCCGGAATGGGGGCGGCGGTATGAGTTTCCAGTCCGGGAAGTTGCTGAAAAGCAGTTTCGGGACCGCGGCGGCGACCTTCGCCAGCCGGTTGTGCGGTCTGCTGCGGGTCCGGCTGGAGGCCACCGTGCTGGGCGGCGGCGTCTGGGCCAGCGCGTGGGGGCTGGCGCTGACGATCCCGAATATGTTTCGGCGGCTGTTGGGGGAGGGGGCGCTGGGAACCGCGCTCATCCCGCTGGTGGCGGAAATAGAACGGCGCGAGGGCGTTGACGCCGTCCGGCGCAAACTGGCGACCGTGCTGATCGCGCTGGGCGTACTGTTGTCGCTGATCGTGCTGGTGATTTCGCTGGCCGCGCTGGGGTCGGGGAAATGGATCGCGTTGTACGGCAATGAATTCTGGCGAAGCGCGCGCATTACGCAGATGATCCGGCTGCTGCCGCTTCTCATGCCGTATGCGTTCTTCATCTGCCTTACCGGGGTGATCGGTGCGGTGCTGAACTACGCGAAAATTTTCGTGCGTCCGGCCCTGACCGCGCTGCTTTTCAATTTATTCATGCTGGCCGGGCTGGGCGCGGCATGGCTGGGGCATTGGAGCCCGGAAACGGTTTTGCCGTTTCTCGCCGTGCTGACCCCGGCGGCGGGGGCGATCCAGTTGGCGCTGATGCTGTGGATGCTCTCCCTGTGCGGCAGATATCCCCGATTCGTCTCCGTGTGGTGGAGTGATCGGGAGATATTGGGCAAACTGTGGCGTCTGGCTCTGCCGGGGATATTGGGTTACGGGGCGTTGCAGATGAGTTTCCTCGTGGACCGCAGTCTGGCGGTGGCGCTGGGCGACCGGGCGGTGCCCGCGCTGAACTATGTGGACCGGGTCATCGACCTGCCCATCGGGATTTTCGCGGTGTCGCTGGGGTCGGTGCTGATGTCGGCCATGTCCCGTGCGGCGGCGGAGGGCGATCGGGAGACCATGCGGGAGCAGTTGGCGTTTTCCCTGCGCCATGTCTGGTTTCTCTGCGCGCCGCTGGCGGCGGGGGTGGTGTTCTTTCACGCGGATATCCTGCGGGTGCTCTGTCTCGGAGGAAGATACACGCTGGATGACCTGCGGGCGGCCCGGATGGTGGCGGTCTTCTACGGCATGGGCATTCCGTTTTTCTGTTCGCTGAAGGTCATTCTGCCCGCATTCTACGCCCGGAAGCAGATGAAAACGCCGTTCTACGTCTCGCTGGCCGCCATCACCGTGAACATCACGCTGAATCTGGTTCTGATGTGGCCGCTCCGACAGGGCGGCATCGCGCTGGCGACGGTCATTTCGTCGCTGGTCAACAACGGGGTGCTGATGACGATCCTCCGCCGTCAGGGAATGGGGGCGGGGTGGCGCACCGCGTTCTCCGCGCTGCGTTCGGCGGCGGTCGCCGCGGTTTCCGGCGGCGCGGTGTGGTACGGTCTGCATCGGGCCGGGATCGGTCTTGCCGGATACGGCGGCATGGGGGCGAACATCCTGCTGCTGGCGGGCATCGCCGCCGCGTTCGGGATCCTGTACGTCGGGATCTCCGCGCTGGTCCGTGCCCCCGAACTGCGGGAACTGGCGTCCCTGCTCCGGCGGCGGGGCGGACGAGGTTGAAAAATCCGCGCGCCCGCGCTATATTATGCACATCGCCCGGGTGGTGGAATGGCAGACACACGAGACTTAAAATCTTGTGCCGCAAGGCGTACGGGTTCGATCCCCGTCCCGGGTACCAATGAATCCAACCTCAAATCGTTAATACAAGCGTAGTTATAAAAATAATCGTTTTGCAAAAAGCGCCATGTAATATTTTGTGTAACGCTGGGCAAAATCAGACACGGACAGGAGGTGACGATGAACGGGAAAGTCGGATTCGGAGTGATCGGCGTAGGCGTCATGGGCAGCAACCATGTGGAGTCGTTGGGCGTATTGCCGAATACGGAACTGGTGGCGGTGTGCGACCGCGATCCTGCGGCCTTTGATCGCATTGACGGAAAGGTGCGTTCCGGTATCCGCTGCTGCACCGATCCGGAGGAGTTTTTCCGCACCCCCGGACTGGAGGCGGTCCTGGTGGCCGTGCCCCATTACTTCCATCCGGACCTTGCCATCGCCGCCATGGAACACGGCAAGCACATCATCGTGGAGAAGCCCATCGCCGTGCACAAGGCCGAGGCCCGGCGGCTCATCGACGCCGCCGCGAAGCACCCGGAACTGGTGAAAAGCGCCATGTTCAACCAGCGTACGCTTCCGGCCCACCGGAAACTCAAACACCTCATCGACTCCGGCGAACTGGGTCGGATCTTCCGGGTGAACTGGATCATCACCGACTGGTTCCGCAGTCAGATGTACTACGATTCCGGGGACTGGCGGGCCACGTGGGGCGGCGAGGGCGGCGGGGTCCTGCTCAATCAGTGTCCGCACCAGTTGGACTTGTTTCAGTGGTTTTTCGGCATGCCGCAACTGGTCAGCGCCCGGGTCCGGATCGGCAAGTATCACGATATCGAGGTGGAGGACGAGGTCAACGCGTATCTGGAATACGCCGACGGCAAAACGGGGAATTTCATCACCAGCACCGGAGAGGCCCCGGGGACCAACCGGCTGGAAGTGATGGCGGACCGGGGAAGGGTGATCCTGGAGAACGGCAGAATTTCCTTCCTCCGCAACGAGATCGGGACGACGGAATTTACCCGGACTTCCCTCGGTTCCTACCAAAAGCCGCCGATGTGGGAGTGCGAGATCGGTCTGCCGCCGGCGCTCCGTTCCTCCGGGCACCAACTCGTCATCGAAAATGTGGCCAACGCCATTCTCAAGGGTGAAAAACTCATCGCGCCGCTGGAGGAGGGCATCAACGGTTTGGAACTTGGCAACGCCATGCTGATGAGCGGATTGCTGAAAAAGGACATCACGCTCCCGCTGGATGCCGCCGCCTACGCCGAAATGCTGGCCGGTCTGGTGAAAAATTCCACCCGGAAAGTCAAGACGGTGCGGACCGCCGACGCCTCCGGATTCGGAAATTCGTTTTAAGTTCCGGCGCGGTCAGGCGTCCGGGAGGAAAAGGAGCATCGGCAATGCGTTTGGGTTCGTTGTTTCAGGACGGTGCGGTACTGCAGCACGGTCGGGTGATCCCGGTCTGGGGACAGGCTCGGCCGGGGGTGATGATCGAGGGAGAACTGGGGACCGACAGGGTGTTCTGCCGGACCTCGCGCACGGGGGATTTCTGTCTGTATTTTCCGGCGCACTCTCCCGGCGGACCGCTGGAGTTGCGCGTGTCCGTTCCGGAGACGGGGGACGCCGTGACCGTGCGGGATGTGCTGATCGGCGAGGTGTGGCTGGCTTCCGGGCAGTCCAATATGGAATATCCGCTCAACGCCGACTGGCGGACCGATCTTTCGGAGTCCGATCCGGCGGCGAGGGTGCAGGAACGGGCGTTCAACGCGGAACTTCGCGCGCAGGAGGATTTCCGCTATTTTACGGTGGAGCGCCGGGCGCAGGGGGCGCCGGAATCGACCGCGGCGGGAATGTGGCGACGCATGACGCCGGAGAATTCCGGGGCATGCTCCGCCGTCGCCGCGTGGTTCGGGCTGTATTTGCGGCGTAAACTGGATATCCCGGTGGGCGTGATCGTCTCCGCGTGGGGCGGGACCGTGGCCGAGGCATGGACCAGCCTGTCCGGGCTGGCTTCCGACCCGGCCACGGCGGAACTGGCGGCGCTGGCGCGGGCCAGCCAGCGGACCCGGGAATGTTACGCCACGGAGGAGGGACGGGAACTGGATTACACTCTCTGCGCCTCCGTCCAGCCGGATTCCGGCAACATCGGGGTGACCCGCAACTGGGCCGAGCCGGGATTCGACGATTCCGACTGGGGAGAACTCCTCGTGCCCGGCAGTTGGATCAAACAGCGGTTCGCGGGCAACGGCGCGGTGTGGATACGGCGGCGCGTGGAACTTCCCGCCGACTGGGTGGGCCGGGACCTCGTCGTGCGCACCGGCGGGATCGACAAGCACGACATCGGTTATTTCAACGGCGCGGAGATCGGGCGCACCGGCGCGGGACTGGATACTTCGTGCTGGAATCTGCCCCGCGCGTATCCGGTGCCGGGCAGACTGGTCACCTCCCGGACCGCGGTGGTGGCGTTTCGCGGATTCTCGTTCTGTCAGGACGGCAGTTTCATGGGGCAGTGGAAACTGGTTCGGGCCGCCGACGGCGCGGAAATCGACCTCAATGGGGTCTGGCGCGCGGCGGCGGAGTACGACCGGGGCGTCGTCAACTTCCGCAAGGACAATACCTTTTTCGGCGCGGGCAATCCCAATACGCCCGGCATTCTTTTCGACGGCATGATCCGTCCGCTTCTGCCCTATGCCCTCCGGGGCGTGATCTGGTATCAGGGCGAGAGCAATGCGGCTTTCCCCGATGAATATTACGCGATCATGAAGCGGCTGATCGCGGACTGGCGCTATCACTTCATGAATCCGGATCTGGCGTGGGTCCAGGTCCAGTTGGCCGGGTACGGCATGCGGCGGGGATTCGACGCCGCTGCGCAGTGGCCGGTGATCCGGGAAGCCCAGCGCCGACTGGCGGCGGAGGACGCCGGGACCTTTATGGCCAGCGCTGTCGACTGCGGCGAGGAACTGGACATCCATCCGCAGGACAAGCAGAGCGTAGGGTGGCGGCTGGCGCAGAGTGCGCTGCACCATGTCTACGGCAACACCGGCACGGTCCCGTCCGGGCCGGAGATTCGCGGGGCGGAATTACTGGCGGACGGCGGCGTCCGGCTCCGCTTTGACTGGAGCGACGGACTGACGCTGAGGGAGGATTTCGCGCCGGCGCTTCATCTTTCCGCCGACGGGCGCGATTTCGTCCCGGCGGATTCCGCCGAAGTGGACGGCGACGCGGTGATTCTGCGGTCCGCCGCGCTGAGCAAAGTCGCGGAAGTGCGCTACGCGTGGGCGGACTTTCCGCCCTCGACGCTGTACAATCGGGCCGGCATGCCGGCGCCGTCATTCCGGGTGGAGGTCGAAAAATGAAGATCGTCGTGGCACCGGATTCCTTCAAGGGGGCGATGCGGGCGGGCGAAGTCGCCGCCGCGTTCGCGTCCGGCTGGCGGCAGGTCCGGCCCGGGGACGAAGTGCTGGAACTGCCGCTCTCCGACGGCGGCGAAGGCATGGCCGCCGCGCTCGGCGCGGCTCTGGGAGGCCGTACCGTGACGCTGACCGCGCATGACGCGCTGCGCCGGGAGATCCCGGTGCGGGCCGTGCTCGCGGGGGAGACCGCCATTGTGGAAACCGCCGAAGCCAACGGCATCGAACGGCTCCGCCGGGAGGAACTCGATCCGCTGTCCGCAACGACTTTCGGCGTCGGCGAGATGCTGAATGCCCTGTACGCGAAAGGATTTCGCCGATATCTCATCGGGATCGGCGGCAGCGCCACCGTGGACGGCGGCGCGGGCATGATTCAGGCGCTGGGGGCGAAGTTGACCGACGCCGCCGGACGGGAACTGCCGCCGGGCATCGGCGGCGGTGAACTGCATCATGTATCGGCGGCGGATTTCAGCGGACTGTCCCGCTGGCGGGCGTGTGCGCTTCAAGTCGCGTGCGATGTCACCAATTCGCTGAGCGGGCCGACCGGAGCGGCGGCGGTTTTCGGCCCCCAGAAGGGGGCGACGCCGGACATGGTCCGGACGCTGGACGCGAACCTGCGGCACTGGGCGGAATTGTGCGGCGACGCCGGGAATGCGCCGGGAGACGGCGCGGCGGGCGGAATGGGATTCGCCTTGCGGCATCTGCTGGGCGCGGAGATGGCCTCAGGCGCGGAACTGGTGATGGAGGCAATCGGCTTTGACGCCGCATTGGATGGCGTGGCGCTGGTCGTCACCGGCGAGGGGTGCAGCGACGATCAGACCGTCTGCGGCAAACTCTGCGCCCGCGTCGCTCGGGCGGCCCGGGCGCGGGGAGTCCCCGTCATGCTGTTTTCCGGGGCGCTGCGGGGGGATACCCGAGAGTTGGAGTCTCAATTCGACGGCTGTTACAGTATCGCCGCCGGGCCGGGAACGCTGGCGGAGGCGATCGCCGCCACCGGGGAAAACCTGCGCCGGGCCGGAGCCAACGTCGCCAGGATCGCCGGAAAATTGTGCTGACAACAGGGAATGAATTTCGCGGAGAAATGAGATGGACAGCGGGCGTTTGCAGGGATATGCGGATCTGATCGTCAACACCGGGATCAACCCCGATCCCGGGCAGGATGTGGTGATCACCGCCGGATTCGATCAACTGGATTTCGTTCGGCTGGTGGCGGAGACTTGCTACCGGCGGGGGGCGGGCAAAGTCTGGTTCAACTGGACGGATATGCCGCTGGAGAAACTTCACTGTCAGTACCAGACCGAGGCGCGGCTGGGCACATGGGAAGCGTGGGAAGTGGAGAAATGGCGCTGGCAGGCGGAGAAACTGCCCGCCCGGATCTGGCTGGATTCGGACGACCCCGACGGCATGGCGGGGAGCGACCCGGAGAAGCGGGCGCGGGCGCAGATGGCGAAATTTCCGGTCATCAAGCCTTTTCGGGACGCGATGGAGAACCGGCACCAGTGGTGTATCGCCGCCGTTCCCGGCGAAGCGTGGGCGCGCAAGGTTTTCCCCGGGATCGCCCCGACGGAGGCGGTCGAGCGGCTTTGGGAGGCGATCCTCGCCGCCAGCCGGGCCGACGGCGACGCGGCGGCCAACTGGCGCGAACACAACGCCACGATCCGCCGCCGGGCGGATATCCTGAATCGTCATCACTTCACCGCGCTGCGCTACCGGGCGGGCAACGGAACGGATTTTGAAGCGGGGCTGATGGCGCAGGGGGTGTTTGCCGGCGGCGCGGAAACGGACCTTGCCGGACGGGTGTTCAATCCCAATATCCCGTCGGAGGAAATTTTCACCACCCCCCGGCGGGGGGTGGCCGAAGGTCTGCTCGTGGCATCCAAACCGCTCTCCTATCAGGGGTCGCTGATCGAGGATTTCTCCGTCCGGTTCGCCGGCGGACGGGCGGTGGAGGTCCGGGCCGCCCGCAATCAGGCGGTGCTGGAAAAGATGATCGTCATGGACGAGGGGGCCGCGTTCCTGGGCGAAGTGGCGCTGATCGCGGAGGATTCCCCCATCAACCGAAGCGGAATCCTGTTCTACAACACGCTGTTCGACGAAAACGCCTCCTGCCACGTGGCGCTGGGGCGGGGCTTCGACATGTGCGTCCGGGACTACGCCCGGTATTCTCAGGACGAGATTCGCGCGCTCGGCGTGAACGACAGCATGATCCATGTGGACTTCATGATCGGACGCGACGACCTGGAGATCGACGGCGTTGCTCCGGACGGGGGGACGGTGCCGATATTCCGGCGGGGCAACTGGTGCTTCTGATTTTGTAAAAACCGGCGACGAGGGTGCCGGTCCTCAATTTTTTGCCGCGCCTGTCCGCCATGGCCATGGCGGACGACGGCCGACCGCACGGAACGGAAAATCAGATCACGTTCCGTGCGGAGTTTTCGGAAAGAGAAACGGGTTCGGGAGAAGGGGAAGTTTCCCCCTCTCCCGAAAACGAAACGCACCCGTCCGGGCGGATTATTCCGCCGCCGGAGCCGCGGGAGCGGCATCCGCCGTCTCGTCGGGAAACTCGTAGGTCAGCAGACCTTCGGCGATTTCCAGCAGGGCGATATCCAGCAGGTTCTCCGAATCGCATTTGATCATCGGGCGGTTGCCGGCGGCCAGTTGTTTGGCCCGTTTCGCGGCGACCACGGACAGGATCTGCGGATCGGTGATGACTTTTTTCGCCCGTTCCAGATAACTGTTGTTCATAGTTCCGACCTCCTTGGTATCAGTAGTCGATGATGTCGCGGTGATTCTTGATCAACTGACTGTCCCCGGAAGTGACCACCGCGAAGCGGCGTTCAAATTCCGGGATCGCGTCCAGAATGTACCGTTCCGCGATCGGCGCCCGCTCGGGGCAGGCCGCGCCGTCCCGGAGCAGCAGCAGACCGACAAAAATGTACGTCTCCATCTCCACCAGATTGCGGGCCATCAGATCGTGGTAGGCAGTGTCTTTGGCGCCGTCGTCGGTGCGTTTCTCGGAGACGAACTTGACCGCTTCGAGTTGTTTGGCGTGGAGACCGGCCAGTTTGTCCTTGAGTTCCGCCAGTTCGTAGGGAACCATGGTGGAAAAGAGTTCTTTGATCCGGGTGTCGGCGTCCCGCTGGACCACGCCGCCGATGGCGGCGACCACCTGCAACTGGGTGGTGCCTTCATAGATGTTGGTGATCCGGGCGTCGCGGTAGTACCGCTCGGCGTTGAAGTCGCGCATGTAGCCGGTTCCGCCGTGGATCTGGATGGCGTCGTAGGCGATGGAGTTGGCGCTCTCCGTGGCCAGCGCCTTGCACATCGGGGTCAACTGCGCGGCCAGTTTGGTGTAATACTTTTGCTTGGCCCGCTGTTCGTCGGTCGGAGTGCCGTGTTCGACGATGTGGGTGTAAGCGTTGCGCAGGTCCACCACCCGCGTGGTCTCGTACAGCAGCGCCCGGGCGGCGGTGAGCCGCACTTTCATGGAACTCAGCATGGAATAGATCGCGGGGAACTTGTCGATGCTGCGCTTGAACTGCTCCCGTTCGGAGGCGTACTTCCGGGCCTGCCGGAAGGCGGCTTCCGCGATGCCCACCGCCTGCGCGCTGATGGCGACGCGGGCGCCATTCATCAGACTCATGACGTAGCGGATCAGACCGAGGCGGCGCTTGCCGCACAACTGGGCGGGCACGTCGTTGAACTGCAGTTCGCAGGTGGCCACGCCGTGGATGCCCATTTTATCCTCGATGCGGCGCACCACCAACTGCGGGCAGGCTTCGCAGATGAACATGGACAGTCCGCGGCCGTCGGTGGTCCCTTCCTCGGAACGGGCCAGCACCAGGTGCACTTTGGCGCAGCCGTTGGTGATGAAGCGCTTCATCCCGTTGAGGTACCACTGGCCGTTCTCGTCCTGATAGGCGCGCAGCCGCACGGACTGCAGGTCCGAACCGTAGTCCGGCTCGGTCAGGTCCATCGCGCCGTCCACTTTGCCGGCGGCGAAAAGCGGCAGGTAATGCGCCTTCTGCTCGTCATTGCCGAAAAAGTTGATGGTCTCGGCGATGTCCTGCAGCCCGAAGATGTTCTGCAGCGAAGCGTCGGCGCGGGAAACGATCTCGGTCATCATGGTGTAGACGGAGACGGGGAAGTTCAGTCCGCCGTACTCGTGTCCCAGCATGACGCCCATCAGTCCGGCTTTGGTGAGGTCCTCCAGATTCTGAACGGTCAGCGGATTGTAGGTGACTTTGCCGTCCTTGAACTTCGCGCCGTTGAGATCGACCTCCCGGGAACGGGCCTCGATGCGCTCGGCGGCGATCTCGCCGATGACTTTCAGCGAACGCTCGTAGTTGTCCAGCGCGTCCTGAAAATCCTCCGGCGCGGCCTCGTACTTCTCCGCTTTCCGGTAGTTGTCCTCCAGCATGGCGGAAATTTCGGCCAGTTCCAGATTTTTCAGGGTGAACTGGAGATCCTGATTGTCCGAAAAATAGTTCAACATCGTAAAAACTTCTCCTCGTTACTGCTGCTTGGCTTTGAAGGCCTTGATCATCTGCGGGATGACCTGATTCAGGTCGCCGACGATCGCGTAGTGGGCCAGACTGAAGATCGGCGCGCCGGGATCGGTGTTGATGGCGATGATCTTCTTGGACTCGCTCATGCCGGCGGCGTGTTGGATGGACCCGGAGATGCCGCAGGCGATGTAGAGACGCGGCCGCACCGTGACCCCGGTCTGGCCGACCTGATGATCGTGGCTGATCCATCCGGCGTCCACCGCGGCGCGGGAAGCCCCGACTTCGCCGCCGATGGCCTCGGCCAGATCGTAGATCAGTTTGAAGTTCTCCTTGGAACCGACGCCGTAGCCGCCGGCGACGATGATCTGCGCGCCCTGCAGATCGACTTCCTTGTCGGCGCGGACGCGTTCGATGACCTTGACCACCGTGTCGGCGTCATCCAGTCTGACGTCGACTTTCAGCAGTTCGCCGGTGCGGGAGAGATCGGGTTCGCCGAGTTTCATGACGCCCTCGCGCACCGTGACCATCTGGGGATCGTCCCAGGTGTTGACGATGGTGGCGATGATGTTGCCGCCGAATGCCGGACGGATCTGCATGAGTTTGTCGGTGTAACTCTGATTGTTCTTCTTGTCCTCGAAATCGTCGATCTGCAGATCGGTGCAGTCGGCGGTCAGCCCGGCCAGTTTCTCCGACGCGACGCGGGGAGCCAGTTCGCGGCCCTTGAGGGTCGCGCCGAACAGCAGGATGTTGGGTTTGTGTTCGAGGATCAACTGCATGATGACCTTGGCGTAAGGCATCACGGTGAAAGGTTCCAGCCGGGGGTCTTCCGCGAGGATGACCCGGTCGCAGCCGTAGTGGTAGAGGGTGTCGACACAGCCGGCAAGATGGTCGCCCAGCAGAATGCCTTCGAGTTTCACGCCCAGCCGGTCGGCCAGTTCGCGTCCTTTGGAGACCAGTTGCAGACTGACGCCGGCGATTTTGCCCTGTTCCTGTTCGATGAAGACCCAGACGTTGCCTTTTTTAGCCATTTCCGCTTACCCCAGAGTGTGATCGCTGATAAGTTCATGCATAAGTCCGGCGATACCGGCGGCATCGGCGGAGACGGTTTTCGCTTCCCCGGCGGTGAGAACGACGCTCATCACCTGTTTGACTTTGGTCGGAGAACCGGGGAAGCCGATCCGGTTCGGCAGCGCGTCGATGTCGGCGGCGGAGAATTCATCCAGCAGAAGCCCGCGGGCCTTGAGTTCGGCTTTGCACGCTTCCGCGTCGGCGATCTCGCCTTTTTTCGCGGCGGCGTCGATTTCCCCGGGGGTCCGGGCCCGTTTGTACTTCATCATCCGCTTGACGTTGACCGGACGCGGCTCGTTGGCGTCGATGACGGTCAGCAGCGCCGGAAGCGGCGAGGAAAGCACCTCGTACCCGCCCTCGATGGCGCGGCGGGCGACGATCCGGCCCGGTTCCATGGAACGGACCTCCTCCACATAGCAGATCTGGGGGATGTGCAGTTTTTCCGCGATCTGGGGCCCGACCTGCGCGGTGTCGCCGTCGATGGCCTGCCGTCCGCAGAGCACGAGGTCGATGCCGCCGAGTTTTTTGGCGACGCAACTCAAGGTATAACTGGTGGCCAGCGTGTCCGCTCCGGCCAGCGCCCGGTCGGTAATCAGCACTCCCCGGTCGGCGCCGCGGTACAGCGACTGCCGCAGGACTTCCGCCGCCGCCGGCATACCCATGGTGGCAACGGTGACGTGAGCCTGATAACGGTCTTTCAATTGGAGCGCGAGTTCCAGCGCGTTCAGATCCTCGGGGTTGAAAATGGCCGGCAGCGCGGCCCGGTTCACGGTACCTTCCGGTGTCATCGCGTCGCCGGTGATATTCTGCGTGTCCGGCACCTGCTTGACGAAAACCAACAGATGAAAACTCACGGGGTTACCTCCATGTTTGATAAGTAAAAAGGCACAAAACATGCCAAACCTCCATGTAATATACTCCGATCGCCGCGATTTTTCAACCTCCCGGGTGTTTTTTTGCGCCGCATTGCGATTTTCGGTTTGACTTGAGAAAAAATTGCAGTATTGTATGTCTCGGCGACGGGTCCGGGAACCGGTTCCCTCGTCCGTTTCCGAAACGTAACAATATATTTCTAAGGAGATTTGCAGCCATGACCCCGGACACCCCTCTGGATATCCAATGGTTTGCCTACGCGCTGGCCGACAACGGCGCGCTGTCCGACGCCGACGCCAGGCAGTTGTGGGAATCGCTGAACCGGACCGGCGATCTGGCGGAATTCGCCGAAGCGGTGATCGACCGGCTTTGCGTTTCGCTGTCGCTGGAGGAGCAGAATCAGGTGGTGGAACAGGTTCAGGCGCTGGTGGACTACGCCTGCGAACAGGCCGCTTCCGGCGCGGCGCCGGAACCCGGCGATTCGGACGCGCTGCACTACGACGCCGCGGGAGCCGATCTTTCCGGGGTTTCCGGCTACGAGGACCTGCCGAGTCTGAGCGATGTTGCTTCGCTGTCCGACGAGGAGGTGGCCGAACGCATGGTGCTGCTGCTGACCTGTCTGCGGACCCTGGGATGCAGCGATCTGCACCTGTCCGGCGGCGCGCCGCCTTTCGTCCGGCGGCTGCGGCAGGTGGAGCGGCTGGACACTTACGTGCTCACCCGGGAGGATTCCGAACGGCTCAATCTGGCGCTGCTGAACGAGGAACGGAAACAGGCGTTCCGGGAACGGCAGGACCTCAGCATGGCGCTGGAGATCGGCAGCGACCGGTTCCGGGTCTGCCTCATGGACCAGAAGGACGGTGTTTCCGGCAGTTACCGGCTGGTGCCGGATCACATCAGCACGCTGGAGGAACTGGGCTTCCTGGACAAGGACGTGGTGCACATCAAGCGTCTGCTGGATTACCACAACGGTCTGGTGCTGGTCACCGGTCCCATCGGCGCGGGCAAATCCACCACGCTGGCGGCCATGACCAATATCATCAACGAGAAGCGTTCCGATCACATCATTTCCGTGGAGGACCCCATCGAGATCCTGCAACTCTCCAAGAACTGTCAGGTCTCCCAGCGGGAGATCGGCAAGCATACCGCCAGTTACCGGGTCGCACTCAAAGCCGCATTGCGCGAAGACCCCGATATCATCGTCATCGGAGAAATGCACGATCTGGAGACCATCGAAAACGCCATCACCGCTTCCGAGACCGGGCACCTGGTCATCGGGACGCTGCACACCGGCAACGCCGCCAACACGCTGAACCGACTGCTGGATGTGTTCCCGCCGGCGCAGCAGCCGCAGATCCGGGCGATGACCGCCGGCAGCATGCGCGGGGTCATTTGTCAGAAACTGGTCCCCGACGGATTCGGCGGACTGACGCTGATCTACGAGATCATGCTCAACACCATGGCCGTGGCCAACATCATCAGCGAGGGCAAGACCTTCCGGCTCCAGTCCACCATGGTGACGTCCAACAAGCAGGGCATGTGCACCTTCGACCAGTGCGTGCTGGAGAAGTACTCCCTCGGCCTCATGACCCGGGAGGCGGCGCTGGCCGAGATGGACGATCCGGCGATCATCGCCCAACTCAACTCCCTGTGGGCGCAGCGCGAGGCGCAGGCGCGGAAGAACAGAAAGTAATCCCTTCATCGTTCAGGAACAGTGACAATCATGGAAAACGAACCCATCATCAACGGTTACCTGCGGCAGATGCTGGCCGACGGCGGCTCCGACTTGCACCTCTCCATCAACTTCCCGGCCAAGGCCCGTTTTCAGGGCAACATCCGGGCGCTGGACGACAACATCCTCACCCCGGAGTACATGGAAACTCTGATGAAGGAGATCTGTCTGCCGCCCAAGCGCTGGGACAAATTTCTCCAGACCCACGATCTGGACTTCGCCCACGAAATTCCCGGACTGGCCCGGTTCCGGTGCAACTTCTTCTACAACTACCACGGCATGGCCTGCGTACTGCGGCAGATCCCCAGCCGCATCCTGACGCTGGACGAACTGGCTCTGCCCGAAGTTCTGAAGGAGATCTGCGCCTACAAATCCGGTCTGGTGCTGGTCACCGGCCCCACCGGGTCCGGCAAATCCACCACGCTGGCCGCGATGATCGACTATATCAACGAGAATTCCAGCAAGCACATCATCACCATCGAAGACCCCATCGAGTTCGTGCATCAGAATAAATACTGTACCATCGTCCACCGCGAAGTGGGCATTCACAGTCCGTCGTTCCCGCAGGCGCTGCGCGGCGCGATGCGTTCCGATCCGGACATCGTGCTGATCGGGGAAATGCGGGACAACGAGACCATGCGGCTGGGGCTGACCTGCGCCGCCATGGGGATGCTGGTATTCGCCACGCTGCACACCAACAACGCGCCTCAGACCATCGACCGGATCATCGACGCGTTTCCCTCCGACGAACAGGCGCAGATCCGCACCATGCTGGCGGAGTGTCTTCAGGCCATCGTCTCCCAACTGCTCTGCCGGACGGTCAACGGCGGCCGCGTCGCCGTGCACGAGGTCCTGCTCTGGACCGACGGTCTGCCCAACACCATCCGGGAGGGGCAGATCTCCAACATCCGGACCATCATCGACGCCGGTGTGGGCCGGGGCATGCGGGCGATGGACAACTCCATCCAGGCCCAGTTGGATGCCGGCAACATCACCGCCGAGGAAGCGTACATGAAATCCAGCGACAAGGGGCGCTTCCTGCCGCTGATGGAGGCCGAGGAGAAGCGGCGCCTGCAGCAGCAGATGAAGCAGCCGTCTCATGAATGACGCGAAGGGCGGGATGTCGAAATTCCGGGAACGGCTGATCCGGTGGTGCCGGAACTTCGTCGTCCCCGAATTCAACTCCCGGACGCGGCGGCGGATCCTTGCCGTGGCCGCGGTCTCCGCGGTGGTCTTCGGTTTTCTCGCCCGGCCGTTTTTTCTGCACGGCGAGAGCATGCTGCCGACCCGCGGCAGTCGGGGGCTGGTATTCTGCAACTGCCTGCGCTACCGCTGGAGCCGTCCCCGGAGGGGCGATATCGTCGTTCTCTCGTATTTCGGGCGGCGGTATCTGCTCAAACGGGTGATCGCGCTCCCGGGAGAAACGGTGGAATTCCGTAAAGGCCGGGTCTTTCTCAACGGGCGGGAACTTCCGGAACCCTACGTCCGCTACCGGGGCGACTGGGACGTGAAAGCGCGGACCGTGGCGCCGGGGCATCTCTTTGTGGTGGGGGACAACCGGGGACAGCACCACGTTGAACACATGTTCGGCGAAGTGGCGGAGGATCGGGTCGTCGGAGGGCTGTTGTTTTGAAGCGGATCGTGCTGTCTCTGCTGGCCGCCGGTCTGATTGGCGGCGGCATCGGCGGTTTTCTGTACTGGAAAAGCGACCGCCGACAGGTCGCCCGACTGCTGGAGGACGCGCTGCAACTGGTGCGCCGGACGCCGGGCGCCGCCCCGCACGAAGGGATCCTCAAATACGCGGCGCTGGACCGGATCGTGACCGAACCGGTGAAACTCTACTCCGAGCGGCCATATTTCGTCCGGGAACTTTCCCGGAGCGAATGCCGAGGTCTGCTGGCATTCGTGCATCGGCAACTTCGCGGCATCGCGGTGGAGACCGAGGGGGTGCACATCCACGTGGCCGGCGGCGCGGCGAATTTCTCCTTTGACGCGGAGATCACCGCGGAGTTCCGGGGACGGACGGTCGATATCGAGGTCGTGACGGTGCGGGGCGAAGCGGTCAAACACGACGGCCGCTGGCGGATCTCCGCCGTGACGCTGGAACCGGTCCTGCGGCGGTAGTTTTTTTACGCTGAAGCAATATAAAAAGGCTCTGTACTAAAAAAGAAACCTGATTTTCTGTTCCGTGCGATTAGCCGCCTCCCGCTTCCGCCGTCGCCAAGGCTATGGCGGACAAGCAACCCCGCCCTTTCTTTGGTTACTTTCTTTTGCGAAAGAAAGTAACGTTGTCGCCTTTTCTTGTCTTACTTCTTTTCCCGCGAGAAAAGAAGTAAGACGCTGGACCACGTCCGGGTAGCACCCGGTGGCAGATTACTTTTTTTTCAGTCCTCTTTTAGTACAGAGCCTATAAAAAAAACCGGCGCGGCGATGTGCCGTGCCGGTTTTTGAGTGACGCGCCGCTTCAGCCCTGCTGAATGGCCGCCTGCGCCGCCGCGAGCCGCGCCAGCGGCACCCGGAAGGGACTGCAGGAGACGTAGTTCAGCCCCGCCGCGTGGCAGAAGGCCACGGACTTGGGTTCGCCGCCCTGCTCGCCGCAGATGCCGATCTTGAGTTCCGGGCGGGTCTTGCGGCCGCCCTCCACCGCGAATTCGATGAGCCGTCCGACGCCTTTGGTGTCGATCGTCTGGAAAGGGTCGGAATCCAGCAGTTTCTTGCAGAGATAATCCGGCAGGAACGCCCCGATGTCGTCCCGGCTGAAGCCGAACGTCATCTGCGTCAGGTCGTTGGTGCCGAAACTGAAGAACTCCGCCACCTCCGCCATCTGGTCGGCCAGCAGCGCGGCCCGGGGGATCTCGATCATCGAACCGAGTTTGTAGGAAACTTTGTCCCGGCCGTGGGTCTCCGCGACCTCTCTGGCGACTTCCGCGAGGATCTCCTTCTGGAGTTTGAGTTCGCTCACGTCGCAGGTCACCGGGACCATGATCTCCGGCACGCAGTTACCGACCTCCACCGCCGCTTCCAGGATCGCTTTCATCTGGGCGCGGGAGATTTCCGGATAGGTGATGCCGAGGCGCACGCCGCGGTGCCCCATCATCGGGTTGTTCTCGTGCAGAGTTTCCGCCCGTTTGTCGATCTCGTCCGGGGTGATGCCCAGCGCGTCGGCCAGTTCCCGCCGCTTGATGCTCTCCTCCGGGACGAACTCGTGCAGCGGCGGGTCCAGCAGACGGAACGTCACCGGCAGGCCCTGCATGGCCAGCAGCGTGTCCTTGACACTGGCTTTCATGTAGGGATAGAGTTCGGCGAGCGCGTTCTCCCGCTCGGCGGTGCTGTTGGCAAGGATCATCTTGCGCAGGTAGAAAAGCGGCTTTTCACTGTTTTTCCCGTAGAACATGTGCTCCGTCCGGAACAGGCCGATGCCTTCCGCGCCGAAAGCGCGGGCGACCCGGGCGTCCTCCGGGGTGTCGGCGTTGGCCCGGACCCCGAGACGGCGGAATTTGTCCGCCAGCGCCATGAAGCGCTGCAGTTTCTTGTTTTCACTGGAATCCATCGTCGGCAGCGCGCCCTCGTAGACGTAGCCGCGGCTGCCGTTGAGACTGAGCATGTCGCCGCGCTTGAGCACTTTGCCGCCGACTTTGAGGATGCCGTTTTTCTCGTCGATGATCAGCGAACCGGCGCCGACGATGCAGCACTTGCCCCAGCCGCGGCAGACGAGGGCCGCGTGACTGGTCATGCCGCCGCGGGCGGTGAGAATGCCGCTGGCGCCGCGCATGCCTTCGACGTCTTCGGGATTGGTCTCCTCGCGTACGAGGATGACCTTTTCGCCTTTTGCCGCGGCGGCGACGACTTCATCGCAGGTGAAGCAGATTTTTCCCACCGCGCCGCCGGGACCGGCGGGAAGCCCCTTGGCGATGACTTCGCCCCGGAGCATGGCCTCCTCCTCGGCCTTGACGTCGAGGATCGGGTGGAGCAGTTCGTCCAACTGGTTGGGCATGACCCGGAGCACCGCGGTCTTCTCGTCGATCAGTTTCTCGTCCAGCATGTCCATCGCCATGGTGAGCGCGGCGGTGCCGGTGCGTTTCCCGACCCGGCACTGGAGCATGAAAAGTTTGCCCTCCTGAATGGTGAACTCGATGTCCAGCATATCGTGGTAGTGGGCTTCCAGCGTGTTGCGGATGGCGAAAAGTTCCTGATAGAGAGCCGGATAGAGTTCCTCCATGGATTTGAGGTGCTTATTCTGCTCGTTGCAGGTGTCGTTGTTGAGCGGGTTCGGAGTCCGGGTGCCGGCCACCACGTCCTCGCCCTGCGCGTTGATGAGCCACTCGCCGTAGAACTTGTTGTCGCCGGTGGCCGGATCGCGGGTGAACGCCACGCCGGTGGCGCTGGTGTCGCCCATGTTGCCGAAAACCATGCTCTGCACGTTCACCGCGGTCCCCCAGTCATCGGGAATGCCCTCGATGCGGCGGTAGGCCACGGCCTTTTTGCCGTTCCAACTTTTCAGCACCGCGCCGATGCCGCCGTACAACTGGTCCATGGGATCGTCGGGGAACTCCTTGCCCAGCACTTCCTTGATCTTGGCCTTGAAAACGTCGCACAGCGCTTTCAGATCGGCGACGGTGAGGTCGGTGTCGTACTGATAGCCTTTGGCGGCCTTGACCTCGTCCATGATCCCGTCCAACTGGCGGCGGATGGCCTGACCCTCGGCCGGTTCGATGCCCTCGGCTTTCTCCATGACCACGTCGCTGTACATCATGATGAGCCGCCGGTAGGCGTCATAGACGAACCGCTCGTTGCCGGTTTTGGCGATCAGTCCGGGAATGGTCCGGGTCGACAGGCCGACGTTGAGCACGGTCTCCATCATGCCGGGCATGCTGCTGCGGGCGCCGGAACGGCAGGAGACCAGCAACGGGTTCTCGGGAGAACCGAAGGTCATGCCCATGCTGTTTTCAATGTGCTTCAGCGCCCGGTTGATTTCCGCTTCCACTCCGTCGGGCAGTTGATTGCCGTTTTTGAAGTAATCCACGCAGCACTCGGTGCTGACGGTGAATCCCGGAGGGACCGGCAGTCCGAGGTTGGCCATTTCCGCCAGATTGGCGCCCTTGCCGCCGAGGAGGTTTTTCATCGCTCCCTCGCCCTCGGTACGGCCGCCGCCGAACGTGTACACATACTTCTTCTTCGTCATTCTGTCTTTTTCCTTTCCTTCTGCCTGCTTTGGCGCGGAGTTCCGGACCCGGCCCGGAAAATAAAAGCAACGGCGGAATCAACTTGCCTTTCCGATCGTGGTGATTCTCTGCCGCTGCGGTGCCGGACGGGTCACTTGAAATTTCTCAATGATTTCAGTATCCGCTCCTTGTCCTTGTGCTTGTCCAGTCCGACGACGATAAACGAACCGGACACCTCATACACGGGATAAGGTATCCCGTTGAAAAAAATCTTTTTGCTCCTCTTGATACGTTCCAGCCGGGCCTTCTGCACCTTGACGTTGACGTCGTATTTGTAGACCCCGATGTTGGAATTGCCGACCTTGATCTCGGTGGCGGCGGCGGCGGAGAGCGGCTGGGGATCGAGCGGGCGGACGGCATCGACCGTGAGGCCGTCCCGGGTCAACTGCCGGGCGAAATCCTCCGGACGCAGGTAGTTGTTGTCCGTCTCAAAGAGACCGCACCCGGCGAGCAGCATCATCAGCAGCACACTGCGGAACCGCGCTCCCGGCATGTGCGAAAACTCCATCTTTTTTACCGAAATTTTCATGATAAACGCATAATATAGCGTCACAACCCCGTTGTGTCAAGCGCGAAAGAGCAAATATCGCCAAGATTTCCGCTGCCGCGCCGGAACTCCTCACCGAAAGCGGAGAATCAGCGATCCGCCGCAATCGGGGAATACGCGCGTTTTGATTTCCCGTTGGTTGAACCGGTGCGGCAGTGTCACCATCCGCAGGGCACGGCAGGACGCAAACGCACCGTCTCCGATGGATGTCACGCTGTTGGGGATGTTTACGCCGGTCAACCCGGTACACCCCTCAAACACGTAGTTGCCAATTTCCGTAACACTATTAGGAATGGTTACGCCGGTCAGGCCGGTGCACCCTCGAAACGCGCGGTGGCCGATTTTCGTAACGCTATCGGGGATGGTCATGCTGGTCAATCCGGTACACCCCTCAAACGCGCCGTCGCCGATACTTGTAACGCTGTCGGGGATGACTACGCCGGTCAAGTTTTTGCAGTTTTGAAACGCATACGCTTTGATTTCCGTCGTTCCCTTGGGGATCGTACATACGCCGTCGCATTCGGGGTCGCATTTCATACCACGGTCGCGGTTTCGTCCCAAGAGAGCCCGTTCTTTTTTGCCGCACTCCGACGGAGCTCGAGCGGATCCGCCGCTGGCGGGGATGCCGCCGGTTTCCGGACGAAGATCATGACGGCCGTTGCCGCCAGTGCCGCCAGCGTCAGCAGTGCCGCCGCGATGCCGAACATCCGCCGGAATTTTTTCCCCTTCTCGACCGGTGCGGATTCGCTTTCCGGTTCCGGCAGCGCGACCGGGGCCGGAGTTTGTTCCTGCGCCGTTTCCGGTTTTATCGGACGGGGGACGACGGTCCGTCGTCTCGGCGCGGTATTCTGCGCCGCAATGATGCCGGCCAGTTTCGCCGCCAGTTCCGGCGAAGCGTACCGGCGCGCCAGCAAAAAGGTGCGATGGACGGATAAACCCGGAATTTTCGTCAGTTCCGCTTCGGAACGGCACTCCAACTCGGCCAGCAGCCGCCAGTAGTAGGCAAAACCGTCTCCGGGATCGTCGTCCAGCACCCGGTCGCAGTAGTCAAGCGCGGAATCAAAGTCCCCGCAGGCCAGAAACTCCCGCACCAGTTCCAGACGCCGATCATTTTGATCAGGCATAAATCGACGCCCCTCTCAAGCAGGTTAGTGTCATCGTGAACGGAACATGATATAACCCGCCGCCTTGGAAATGCAACGTCCCGCGTGCGAAACGTCTGTCGCCCCGCTGAAAAAATTTGCCGCAAAATCCATGTTTTTGACGGCAAGGTGCATTGCGCGAACCGGGCATGCGGTGCTATATTATCCGTAATGAAACATTCGCTTCACTTATGAGGAAAGGGCGGAACAAATGCGGATTCTGGTTACCGGCGGCGCCGGGTTCATCGGCAGTCACATCGTGGAACATTTTCAGGGCAAGGCGGAAGTGCGGGTGCTGGACAGTCTGCGCAGCGGCTACCGGAAAAATCTGGACGGTTTCGACGCGGAGTTCATCGAGGGCGACATCCGCGACCGCGCCGTCGTCGACCGGGCGATGAAAGGGGTCGACTACGTTTTTCACCTGGCGGCGATGATCAGCGTGCCGGAATCCATGACCAAGATCTCCGAATGCATCGACATCAACTGCCTCGGCATGATCAACGTGCTGGAAGCCGCCGCCGCCGCCGGGGTGAAAAAACTCTGTTTCAGTACCTCCGCCGCCATCTACGGCGACAATCCGGTGGTGCCGAAAGTCGAAACCATGTTCCCCGAACCCAAAAGTCCCTACGCGGTCACCAAACTGGACGGCGAATACTACTGCGGCATGTTCACCCGCGAAGGGCGGCTTCAAACGGCGTGTCTGCGTTACTTCAACGTCTTCGGCCCCCGGCAGGACCCCCACAGCGCCTATGCCGCCGCCGTGCCGATCTTCATTGAGAAGGCGCTGAACAACGCCGACATCACCATTTTCGGCGACGGCGAGCAGACGAGGGATTTTGTTTTCGTCAAGGACGTGGTGGCGGCGAACGCCTTCTTTGCGACGCACGACTTCACCGGCGTCCACAATATCGCCTACGGCGGCCGCATCACCATCAACGATCTGGCCGCGGAGATCGTCCGGCTCACCGATTCCAAGTCCAAAATCATCCACCTGCCGGAACGGGCGGGGGACGTGAAGCACTCCATGGCGGCGGTGGACAAGTTGAAAGCCACCGGGTTTGTTCCCTCCCACACCTTCTCCGAAGCCCTGCGCCAGACCATCGACGCTTACATCGCGGCGAAGGGACGCTGAACACAGAGCCCTGGGCAGCAGGGATCTGTTGAACTGATAAAATCACGCTTCCCTTTGAGAAGAGAAGCGGGTTCCGGGAGAGAGGTTTCGTATGTACAACTGTGTGATTTGCCGCTATCATGAGATCGCCACCAAAGGCAACAACCGCGGCATGTTCGAGAAGTGTCTGGTGGACAATATCAAGCACGCCGTCCGCGCGGCGGACTTCCCCTGCCGGGTGCGGCGCGTCCGGGGACGGGTGTGGATCGAACCGGAAGCGGCGGAGGATTTCGCTCCCGCCGCACTGGAGACGATCCTCGCCGCGCTGAAGGACGTATTCGGGCTGGAATCCTTTTCCCCCGCGCGGCGGCTGCCGGTGGACATGGATGCCATCCGCACCGCCGCGCTGGACATGGCGGCGGCGGTTTTCTCCGGCTGTTCCGTCGGGCATCCCCGCTTCCGGGTGCGGGCCCGGCGGAGCAACAAGCGCTTCCCGCTCACGTCCAAAGAGATGGAGATCGACCTCGTCACCGCGCTGGCGGAGCGGCTGGGCGACCGCGCTTTCGACATTGATCTGGACGAAGCGGACATCACGCTGGGCGTGGAGGTGCGCGACGAATTTTCGCTGATCTATTTCGACATTTTCCGGGGCCCCGGCGGACTGCCGGTGGGGAGCAATCCCCGGGTGCTGACGCTGCTTTCCGGCGGCATTGATTCCCCCGTGGCGGCATGGCAGATCATGAAGCGCGGTTCGCCCACCGACTTCATCACCTTTCACAGCGCGCCCTACACGCCGCCGGAAACGGTGGACAAGGTGCGGGGACTGGTGAAGGTCCTCAACCGCTTCCAGCGGCACGGGCGGCTGTTCATCGTCAATCTGGCGGAGTTCCAGAAGGCGGTGCGGGATAACTGCGTCGAGCGGATGCGCACCGTACTTTACCGCCGGGCCATGTTCCGCATCGCCGAGACCGTCGCCCGCAGAGAAGACTGCAAGGCGCTGGTCACCGGCGAAGCGCTGGGACAGGTGGCCAGTCAGACCGTGGCCAACATGGACACCATCAACCGCGCGGTGGATATGCTGGTGCTCCGTCCGCTGGTCGGAACGGACAAACTGGAGACCATCGCCGTGGCGGAAAGGATCGGCACCATGAAACTGTCCAGTGTGCAGGTGCCGGACAGTTGCACGGTGTTCGCGCCGTCCAGTCCGGCCACCGGCGTTCCGGTGGATCTGGCGCTCAGGGAGGAAGCCAAAATCCCCGAATATGCTCGAATTCTGGAAAAAATTGTCGAGGATATTGCTTTTGACGCTTGACAAAGCGGCGGAATGGGATTAATTTGTCATGCATGTTGTATGCCGTACCGGGATCGGAGCGGCGGGAACCCGTGAAACGTGGGGTGCGAGATTGATAAAAGATTCTGAATTTGTCCTGAAACTGCTGTCCGAACAGGGTATGGTCTCCGAATCCCAGATCACCGAGGCCCGGAATGCCGCCATGGATTCCGGCAGCGGCGACGTCGTGGGGGAACTGGTGAAATCCGGCGCCGTGGATTATGAAGCGATGCTCTCCATGCTCGCCCAGCAGTACGGTATGGAGATGATGTCCATCGCGGATTACGACATCCCGCCGGAAGTGATCGACGCGATCAGCCCCGACTACGCCCGTTACTATCAGGTCGTGCCGGTTTCCAAAGAAGATATGCTGCTCACCGTGGCGATGTCCGATCCCACCGACGTGGAGAAACTGGATACGCTGCGCTACCTGCTGGGCGGCGATGTGGATGCGGTGATCGCTCCGGAAGCGGAGATCATCGCGGCGCTGGACCGTTATTATCCCGAGGCGGAGGAGGAGTCCGGCAGTATTGCTAAGGATGTCGATATGAGCGCCGCCGAAATGGTCATTGAGAGCGCCGACGCCGACGCCGCCAATACGATGGACGACGATGACAACGCCCCCATCATCCGGCTGGTCTCCAAACTTATCATCGACGCGTACAAGATGCGGGCTTCGGATATCCACCTCGAACCGATGGAGAAACGCTACCGGGTCCGCTACCGGATCGACGGCGCGCTGCGCGAAGTGGACGGTCCGCCGAAATATCTGCAGGCGAACTTCACCAGCCGGGTCAAGATCATGGCCCATCTGGACATCACCGAGAAACGGATCCCGCAGGACGGACGCATCCAGATCACCGTCGGCGACAAGGATCTGGATCTCCGCGTTTCCTCCATCCCCACCGTGTTCGGCGAGAGCATCGTCATGCGTATTCTGGACAAGAGCAGCATCCAGTTGGACATCCCCCGGCTGGGGTTCTACGCGGACGATCTGGAACTGGTCACCAAGATCATCAACTATCCGGACGGGATCTTTCTGGTCACCGGGCCGACCGGTTCGGGCAAGACCACTTCGCTGTACGCGTTTCTGAACACCATCAACACCACGGCGCGCAAACTCATCACGGTGGAGGACCCCATCGAATACCAGTTGCCGGGTATCAATCAGGTGCAGGTGGACCGGCACGTGGACATGACGTTCGCCGCCGCGCTGCGAAGCATGCTCCGGCAGGCCCCCAACATCATCATGGTCGGTGAGATCCGCGATCTGGAGACCGCCGAGATCGCCATCAACGCCGCGTTGACCGGTCACCTGGTGTTCAGCACACTGCACACCAATGACGCGCCCGGCGCCGTGACCCGTCTGGTGGATATGGGCGTGAAGCCGTTTCTGGTAGCCACCGCGCTGCGGGCGGTGATGGCCCAGCGGCTGCTGCGCCGGGTCTGCAAAGAGTGCGCCGAACCCTACACCCCCACGGCGGCGGAGAAGCGGATACTCGGGCTCACCGACGAATATCTGGCCAATCACCAGTTCGTGAAGGGGAAAGGCTGCCGGCACTGCGGCTACACCGGGTACAAGGGCCGGGTCGGGATCTATGAGATATTTCTCATCACCGAGGAGATCGCGCAGTTGATCTTCTCCAACGAGACCAGCGGCACATTGCGCAATTTCGCCCGCCGCAACGGGATGCGGAGTCTGCGCGACGATGCCATCCGTAAGGCGGAAGCGGGTATTTCCACGCTGGAGGAGGTCATTTTCGTGACCCTGCGCGACGAGGATTAACCGGGAGGATTGCGATAAAATGTTGGATATTCAGAGTTCCGCGCTCATCGACCTGCTCCGCGGCGAGCGGGCGGAGGGAAATCCGGCGCTGGCATCCCATCTGCAGGAGGTGGCCGAGGAGTGCGAGAGTTCCGGCAAACCGGCGATGGAGGTCATCGAGAACTACGGATTGTTCACCCGCGCCGACATGCTCGGTCTCATGGCGGAGAGTCTCGGCTCCTACGTGTGGAATCCCCGGGCGGTGGACCTGCCCCGGGATCTGGTCAACCTTTTCGACGTGAATACCGCCCGCAGCAACGGCGTCATTCCGGTGGCGCAGGATGGGGATTGCGTGCACCTGGCCATGCGCCGGCCGCTGGATTACCAGACGGTGGAGGCGCTGCGGTTCATCCTGGGCAAGGATGTGCTGCCGGTGGTCTGCGACCCGGATCAGTTCGAGAGCGAACTGGACCGTTACTACCCGGAGCAGGAGGATTCGGTCAACGACATCATCGCGGAGATGGGCACCATCGAGATTTCCGACGAAGACGAACCGGATGAGGACAAGGCCAACGAGATGCCGATCATCAAATTCGTGGACGTGGTCATCCATCAGGCGATCAAGGACAAGGCGTCGGACATCCACTTCGAGCCGTTCGAGAAGAACTTCCGCATCCGCTACCGGGTGGACGGCGCGCTGTACGAGATGCCCGAGCCGCCCCGGAGTCTGGCGACCCCGGTCATCAGCCGGATCAAGATCATTTCCGGGCTGAATATTTCCGAGCGCCGCCGCCCGCAGGACGGGCGCATTCAGTTGAAGTACAACGGCCGTCCGGTGGACCTCCGCGTTTCCTGTCTTCCCACCAGTCACGGCGAATCCGTGGTGCTCCGCGTGCTGGACCGTTCGGTGGTCAATCTGGAACTGGACGCCCTCGGCATCGGTCAGGACGTGCTGGACAAGTTGCGGGACATGATCCACCTGCCCAACGGCATTCTGCTGGTCACCGGGCCGACCGGTTCGGGCAAGACCACCACGCTGTATTCCGCGTTGAGCGAGATCAACAAGATCGAGGACAAGATCCTCACCGCCGAGGACCCGGTGGAGTACGATATCGCCGGACTGGTGCAGTGCCCCATCAACGACGCGGTGGGCATGACTTTTCAAAAGGCGCTGCGGGCGTTTCTGCGTCAGGACCCGGACCGGATCCTCGTCGGGGAGATCCGCGACTTCGAAACCGCCCAGATTGCCATTGAAGCGTCGCTGACCGGACACTTCGTGTTCAGTACGCTGCACACCAACGACGCGGCGAGCACCGTGACGCGGCTGATGGATATGGGGGTCGAACCGTTCCTCATCGCATCGTCGCTGGCGGGGGTGCTGGGACAGCGGCTGATCCGCCGGGTCTGCCCCCAGTGCAAAACGTATTACACGCCTACGGACGACGATCTGGACCGGCTGAATCTGGAGCGGGCGCAGGTCGGAGAACGCAAGTTCTGCTACGGCCGGGGGTGCGAACTGTGCAACAACACCGGGTACAAGGGCCGCAAGGCGCTGACGGAGTTAATGGTCATCAACGAGGAGTTGCGGGACATGATCGCCGACAGCACTCCGGCGAATATCCTGCGGGACAAGGCGTGCGAGTTCGGTATGCGGACGCTGCGCGATGACGGACTGCTGGCCATTTACAACGGCGAGACCACGGTGGACGAGGTCGTGCGTTACACATAAAAACCGACCGGGGACGGGGGGCTCCGGCAAAGATCAGGAGAAGACAGGATGCCGCAATATCAATACACCGCGATGGACGGCAACGGCAAGGAGCGCAAGGGCAAGATCAATGCCGTCAGCGAGGAGGCCGCCGCCGCGGAACTCAGGGGAAAAAACCTCTACGTGACTTCGATCCGGGTGGCGGTCGACATGAAAAAAGTCCGGGCCAAAGCCAAAGGGGGCGGTCTCAACATCAACCTCGGTCCCATGGTCATCGGGCGCAAGGACCTGACCATCGTCACCCGGCAGTTGGCGATCCTGCTCAGCGCGGGACTGCCGCTGATCCGGTCGCTGCGGACGCTGGAGAAGCAGGCGAAAAATCCGGCGGTGCGCGGGGTGCTGGGCAAGACGTCCGACATCGTGGAGGGCGGCGCGACATTCGCCGAAGCGCTGTCGCAGAGTCCGAAGTCCTTTGACAAACTCTATCTGAATATGGTGCGCGCCGGGGAGGCTTCCGGCGCCATGGAGGTCATTCTGGACCGTCTGGCCGGATTCATGGAAAAGGCGGCCCGGATCGCCGGCAAAGTCAAGTCGGCGCTGATCTACCCGATCGTGATCCTGAGCATTTCGCTGCTGGCGGTGGTGGGATTGATGGTGTTCATCGTGCCGAACTTCCGCAAGATCTTCAAGGACTTGCTGGGCGAGAAGGAGAAACTGCCCGGGATCACCGAATTTCTGATCTCGGTCAGCGATACGCTGATCCACAACTGGTATTTCTACATCATCGGCATCGTGGCGGTCATCATTCTCTATAAGGTGATCGTGATGATCCCCGCCGGCAAATGGGGGGTGGACTGGTGCAAGTACAACATGCCGCTTTTCGGCCCCATCATCGCCAAGACGGCGATTTCCCGGTTCAGCCGGACGCTCGGCACGCTGATGAGTTCCGGTGTGCCGGTGCTGAACGCGCTGGCCATTGTCAAGGAGACCAGCGGCAACGATGTGGTCGCCAGCGCGGTGCAGGAGGTGTACGGCGCGGTCAAGGAAGGCGAAGGCATCGCGGTGCCCCTGAGCCGGACCAAGATTTTTCCGGAAATGGTGATCAGCATGGTGGAGGTCGGCGAGGAGACCGGAAAACTGCCCGAAATGCTGGACAAGATCGCCGACACTTACGAGGAGGAGGTCGACAACTCCGTGAGCGCCCTGACTTCGCTGATCGAACCGCTGATGATCGTCGGTCTGGCGGGGATCGTCGGTACGATCGTGATCGCGCTGTTCCTGCCGCTGACCAAGATCATCGAGAAGATGTCGGGTTAGTTCCCGGAGCGGCTTCGGCAAGGCTGAAACATGGTTGAATTACTGGATATCGGCAACAGTTTTACCCGCATCGCCGAATGGGACGGGACCGGGATCCGCGGACTGCGCCGGGTGGCGACCGCGGATTTCTTCGGTACGGGAACCCGGCTGCCGCAGGTGGCGGCCTGTGTCTGTCCGGAGGTGAGGGACCGGCTGCGCGGACGGGAGGTGTTCTTCATTTCGGCGCTGGAACAGCGTTCGAGGGTGGATTTTTCCGCGGTGGACGGTTCGACGCTGGGTGCGGACCGGGTGGCCAACGCGGTGGCGCTGGCGGCGCTGTTTCCGCTGCCGGGGGCGGTGATCGACTGCGGCACGGCGCTGACGCTGGAGGTCGTGGATGAAAAGTTCCGGTTCCGGGGCGGAGCGATCGCTCCGGGGCGGCGTCTGATGCGGCGGGTCCTGCACGCGGGAACGGCGCAGTTGCCGGAGACGCCGCTGGCGAAGCGACTGCCGGAAATTCCCGGGCGCAACACGGCGGAAGCCATTGATTTCGGCGTCGATCGCGGCATGGTCGGGATGATCCGGGAGTTTCTGGCGCAGGTGAACCGGACGATGCCGCTGCGCAGCGTGGTGCTGACCGGCGGTGACGCGGCGTATTTTGCCGGGGAGTTCCCGCAGGCGACGCCGGCGGATGAGACGTTCACTTTGACCGGAATCCGCATTGCCGGCGGGTACTGAAAATACCCGAAAAATAAAAAAAATCTGCCACCGGGTGCTGCCCGGACGTGGTCCAGCGTCTTACTTCTTTTCTCGCGGGAAAAGAAGTAAGACAAGAAAAGGCGACTACGTTACTTTCTTTCGCAAAAGAAAGTAACCAAAGAAAACGCGGGGAATGCAAACCGGACCGGCGACAACGGAGCCGGGCCGTTATCTTGCGGCGGCACGTTGCCGCTCTTGCGGGAAAAGAAGTAAGACAAGAAAAGGCGACAGCGTTACTTTCTTTCACAAAAGAAAGTAACCAAAGAAAGGTGCGGCGTTGCCTGTCCGCCATAGCCTCGGCGACGGCGGAAGCGGGAGGCAACTGCCGGCGTTGACGGGCGAAACGGGCAATATTTCGTGCAAAACCTTCAGGAGAGGCGGGACTCTTTCCTGCGGTTCCGGATGACCGCGGCGGTGATTCCGAGCCACACCAGCAGCATGAACGTGCAGATTCCCCAGAGCGGCAGCCAGCCGATGGTGAAAACCAGCATCAGCGCCGAAACCGTCCATAATCCCCCGCCCATGACCGGTTCGTGGAGCAGTTGCTTGCAGCCGAAGGCGGCGGCGGCGGGGGTGCGGTTCTCCGGGTCGACGGTGCGCAGCAGCATCAGACCGGTGGCGGTGACGCCCATCCCCTGCCCGAATTCCGCGATGGCGCACTCGAACCACGCGGTCGGAAAAAGTTTCGGCGCCAGAAACAGCACCAGCACGATGCTCCAGAGCAATCCCGCCGCCACGAGGATGAGCAGCGGCAGCCAGTTTTGCGCCACCACCGTGATCTGGATGGTGGAGACCGCCGCCGCGACGAGGAAGTCCAGTGCCGCGCCGGAAATGCGCTGCATCTGGCCGTGGTCGATGAGGGAATCCAGTTTGAACCGGCGAAAGACGATCTGCAGCAGCACCCCGCCGATCATGCAGAGGGGAAAGAGCGGAAATCCGGCGAACAGCCGGGTGCGGTTCTCCGGCAGCAGCAGGATTTCCAGATGCTGCAGTCCCCGGAGCATGGCGAAGCCGATGAGGATGGCGGTTCCGATCATTGCGATGTGCCAGCCGAGGGAATCAATGGAATCGGAAAACACGGTCTGCATTCCGGCGGGCGGCCGTTTTTTCCCGGGGTAGATGCCGAGTTTTTCCGCCCGGCCGCGCTGGGCGAATTTACGGACGCTTTGGATGAACCCCCGACTCAGCGCCCAGTTGATGAGCGCCATGCCGACGACGATGCCGAGGATCATGCCCACGGTGGCGACGGTGTAGCCCAGCGCGATGCCGTCCTCCCAGTTGAACTCCCGGAAGGTCCGGCTCATGCCGCCGACGGTGCCGTGGCCGCCTTCCAAGCCGATCTCCAGCAGATTGCCCATGGCGGCGTTGGCCCCGAACAGCGGGATCAGCAGAAATCCGACAAGTCCGAGTCCGATGACGTACTGTCCCCAGGCGAGCAGTTGGCCCATGCAGAGTTGGGGCAGGGCGAGACGGAAGATCGCCTTCAGTTTCGGTGCGGCCGCGCCGAGGAACATGGCGGCGAAAATGACGTTGATGAGGAATCCCGGCAGCAATTTCAGCGCCGTCGTTACCCCCGGCGGAAGCGTGACCGTTCCGGTACTGAAAAGCAGCAGTCCCAGCAGACCGCCGATGACGGAACTGGGCAGGTACAGCCGCTGGAGAAACGGACAGAGCAGCCGGACGATTTTGCCGCCGACCAGCAGCAGACACAAGGTGCAGAAGACCGTAATCGCATTCATGAACCCGCTCCTTCCGCGGAAAAAGATTGACTGCCTACGGCTGGAAAATATACACGCGAAAAGGCGGATTTGCAAGCCGGACGCCGGAGAATCGCGGCGATTCAGCGCATGACTTCCCGCAGAAAGTACGCGTGGATGCGCCGGTCGGCGGTGATCTCGGGGTGAAAGGTCAGGGCCAACTGCCGTCCGTACCGCACCGCCACGGGGAATTTGTCCACTTCGGCCAGCACTTCCACTCCCTCTGCGCAGGCGGTGATCCGGGGCGCCCGGATGAAGGGCATCGGCACCCCGGTCATCCCGGCGAATGCGGATTCGGCGTGGAAACTGCTCAATTGTCGTCCGTAGGCGTTGCGTTCGACCGTGATCGGCAGCGTGGCGAAGTGGGAAACGCTGTCGGATGCGATCCGTTCCGCCAGCAGGATCGTGCCCGCGCAGGTCGCCAGCACCGGCATCCCCCGGCGCAGCCGTTGCCGCAGGGGGTCGAAAAGCCCCAGTTCCCGAAGCAGTTTGCCCTGCACGGTACTCTCCCCGCCCGGGAGCACCAACGCGTCGAAAGGACGGTCCAGATCGGCGCGCTGCCGGATCTCGAAACACTCCGCGCCGAGGGCGGCGAACACCAGCATATGCTCGCGAAACGCCCCCTGCAGCGCGAGGACGGCGATTCTGGGATTCATACGCCGCGCGCTTCCATGATGGTACGGATCTCGTCGGAGTTGATCCCGACCATGGCTTCGCCCAATCCGGCGGACAACTCCGCGATCTGCGCCGCATCGCGGAAGTTGGTGACCGCCTTGACGATGGCGGCGGCGCGTTTGGCCGGGTCGCCGGATTTGAAGATCCCGGAACCGACGAAAACGCCTTCCGCCCCGAGTTGCATCATCAGCGCCGCATCCGCGGGGGTGGCGACGCCGCCGGCGGCGAAGTTGACCACCGGCAGCCGGCCGCGGTCGTGGACCTCCCGCAGCAGCGCGAAAGGCACGCCGAGTTGTTTGGCCGCCTCGTAGAGTTCGTCGGCGGAGAGCGAGGTGACGCGGCGGATTTCCGCATTCATCCGGCGCAGGTGCCGTACCGCCTGGACCACGTCGCCGGTGCCCGGCTCGCCTTTGGTCCGGATCATGGAAGCGCCCTCCGCGATGCGCCGGAGCGCTTCGCCCAGGTCCCGGGCGCCGCAGACGAAGGGGACTTTGAAGGCGTTCTTGTCGATGTGAAAGGTGTCGTCGGCGGGGGTGAGGACCTCGCTCTCGTCGATGTAGTCGATCTCAATGGCCTGCAGAATCTGGGCTTCGACGAAATGTCCGATGCGGCATTTGGCCATGACCGGGATGGTCACGGCCTGCTGAATGCCGCGGATCATCTCCGGGTCGCTCATGCGCGATACTCCGCCCGCGGCCCGGATGTCGGCGGGGATGCGTTCCAGCGCCATGACCGCGCAGGCCCCGGCCTTCTCCGCGATCACCGCCTGTTCCGGCGTGGTCACGTCCATGATGACGCCGCCTTTGAGCATGGCGGCCAGATTGTAATTGAGTTCCTGCTGACGACTGAGTTCCATGGATGATTTCTCCCGTTTTTTTTTAAGTTCGGATTTGACGCATAATATAATGTCGGTTACATTATATACAATCTTAAAAATTGTATGGATTACAATTATGCCGGTAAATTCCTTTCGCAGCGGATTTTTGAGTTGGATGCCGGAGGCCGCCCGACTGGGGCGTCCGCGGTACCTGTCGCTGGCCCATCTGCTGGAGAACGACATCCGTTCCGGGCGGCTTGCGCCCGGGGCGAAACTGCCGCCCCAGCGGGAACTGGCGGATTATCTGGACCTGAATTTCACCACCGTGACCCGGGCTTACGATCTGTGCCGGGAGAAGCGTCTCATCTACGGTGTGACCGGACGGGGGACCTTTGTTTCCCCGCTGCCGGGGGTGCGGGAAGCGGAAATTTCCGGCGGGGACGCTCTGATCGAACTGGGCGTGGTGAAAGGTTTCGACTACGTCGGCGGCGCGGCGGTGGCGGCGGCGGCCCGGGTGCTCGGCAAGGGATATCTTCACCGTCTGAATTCCCATGCGGCGGTGTCGGGGCATCTGCACCAGCGGGCGGCGGCGGTGAATTATCTGGCCGGGTTCGGGGTGGCGACCGACGAGGAACATACCGCGCTGTTCTCCGGCGCCCAGAACGCCATCAGCGCGGCGCTGCTCTCCCTTTTCACCATCGGCGACACGCTGGCGGTGGATGAATTCACCTACGCCAATCTGATCGGGACCGCGCATCTGGCGCATCTGCGTCTGCTGCCGGTTCCGGGCGACGGCGGCGGGATGGACCCGGACGCGCTGACCCGCTGCTGCGAACGCGATCCCGTGGCGGGAATATTTCTCATGCCGAACTGCGCCAACCCCACCACGCTGACGCTGAGCGAGGAGCGCAAGGCGGCGCTGGCGGAGGTGATCCGGCGATACGACCTGACCCTGATCGAAGACGATCCGGCCTGTCTGCCGCCGCAAACTCCGGGTGCGCGGACGCTTTTTTCCCGGCTGCCGGAGAGGACCGTCTACATCAGCGGCGCGCTCAAGTACCTTTCACCGTGGCTGCGGGTGGCGGTCGCCGCCTTCCCGGAGCGGTTCCGGCAGCGGCTGCTCAACGGACTTTTTCTGCTCAACATCAAGACCAGCGCTCTGGATGCCGAGATCGTGACGGAGTTGCTTCAGAGCGGGCGGGCCGCCGCGATCCTGCGGGAGAAACGGGCGCTGGCGGTACGGGCGAACCGGATTTTCGACCGGATCTTTCCGTCGGATTCATCCGGGGACCGTGACGATTTTTTCCGGGTGCTGCCGCTGCCGGACCGGTTCGGCGGCCAAGTGGAGACGGAGGCGTTTTTCGCCGCCCGGGGGGTCCGGGTCCAGCACTCCTCCCGGTTTGCGGTCCGGCCCCGCCCCGAGCGGAACTTCCTGCGGGTCTCGGTCTCCTCCGCCGGGTCCGAACGGGCGCTGCGCGTCGGGTTGACGGCTTTGCGCTTCGCGCTTGCCGAGCGGTAAAATCGTGAAAAAATCGCGGAAATCCGGCCCCGGACGCTTGAATGTGGCCGTTGGCGGTGTATACTATGCAGTGGGAGCGCGAAGCAACGGATTGGAAAATATGGCGATGGATCAACTGGAAAACGGCGGCATGCTGGTGAATGCCGAGAATCTGGTCAAAATATATCACGGACGGACGGTGGTGGATCAGGTGTCGATCTCGGTCCGTTCCGGCGAAGTCGTGGGATTGCTGGGACCCAACGGCGCGGGCAAGACCACCAGTTTCTACATGGTGATGGGGCTGATCCGGCCGGACGGCGGCAGAGTTTCCTTCCGCGGGGTGGACATTACCCGGATGCCGATGTACAAACGGGCCCGGATGGGCATGGGATATCTGGCGCAGGAGCCGTCCATTTTCCGCAAACTCACGGTGGAGGAGAATATCATGGCGATCCTGGAGACGCTGGATATGAGCCGGGCCGACCGGAAGCGCCGCTGTGCGGAACTGCTGGATGAACTGGAACTGACCCGGCTCAAGGACCAGAAGGCCATGACGCTTTCCGGCGGTGAGAGACGGCGGCTGGAGATCACCCGGGCGCTGGTCACCAATCCGTCCTTCATCATGCTGGACGAACCGTTCAGCGGCGTCGATCCGCTGGCGGTCTACGATGTCCAGCAGATCATTCTGCAACTCAAGGAACGCAATCTGGGCATCCTCATCACCGACCACAACGTCCGCGAAACGCTTTCGGTGGTGGATCGGGCCTACATCATGTGCATGGGCAAAATTCTGCTGGAAGGGCCGAGCGATTATCTGGTCAACGATCCGCAGGCCCGGGAGATTTATCTGGGACCGCAATTCTCCATGTGAGGATCCTTCCCGGCGGCAAGTTTTGGAACGCGGCGGGGGAATGGGCCCGCGCCGCCAAGCAGAAAGGGGTGCGCATTATGCTCATCAACATCACCGGACGTCAATTTGAAATCACCGAAGCCATTCGGACCCGGGCGACGGGAGTGCTGTCGGTTTTGGATGTGCCGACGCTGAAAGTGACTTCCGTCAGCGCGGTCATGGCCCGGGAGAAGAACCGGTTTCAGGTGTCGCTGGTGTTGAACTGCAAGTATCACACTCTTACGGCGGAGGTGGAGGATTTCGACCTCTACCGGGCGCTGGACGCCGCCGCCGCCAAACTTGAGGCCCAGTGCGCGGACCTCAAGACCCGGATTCAGGATCACCGGGCCACGGCGACGGGCGAGACCGACGCGGCGCAGGTCCGCGAGGCGGAAGCCTGATTATTGGAACGATGCGTCGCCCCGGCATCATGGAGACATGGGCCGGGGCGGTTTTTGAATCGGAAGGAGACGGGATATGACGATCGCGGTGTCCGGAGAGTTCGGAGACGAACTGGTCCGCTTCGTCTGCTACCGCATTGAGGACGGCCGGACGCTGGAACGGGAATCCATCCGGGCGGCGGACGGTTTGGAGGCGCTGAAGCGGCAGTTGGCCAATCTCAAGGTGGATCTGCTCATCGCCGGTCGGATCTCCGGTTCTTTGGAGCGGGAACTTTTTGACGCGGGCATCAATCTGATCACCGGGGTCACCGGCGAATCGGACCGCGTTCTGCGTTCGTATTTGAATGGGACACTGAAATTCTGAGGCGGGACATGGCGGCGGTGGACAGTGAAAAGGTCAAAGCGTACCTCAACGAGCATGATCGGTTCTGCAGGTTCTGCGGCATCCGTCTGACCGTGGTGGAGCCGGGGTACGCCGAAGCGGTGCTGACGGTGACGGACGATGTGCTCAACGGGCGGGATGTGGTGCAGGGCGGCGCGATCATGACGCTGGCGGACTTCGCCTACGCGGGCGCGGTGAACGCCACCGGAGTCACCGGCGTTTCGCTGAACTGCCAGACCAACTTCCTCCGTCCGGGGCAGGGGCCGGAGATGAAGGCGGTGGCCCGCAAGGTGCATCAGGGGCGGCGCACCGCGGTTTACGCGGTGGAGGTTTTCAACGGGGACGGCAAACTGGCCGCCACGGTGAACATCACCGGCTTTATCGTGGATGAAGTTCCGCTTGCCGGGCGGGATCATGGCTGAGATCCGGAGTTTTACCGTCACGGGCATGCACTGCGCCGGATGCGCCGCCGCCGTGGAACGGGCGGTGCGTAAGATTTCCGGCGCGGAAGACATTTACGTGAATTTCGCCACCGGGCGTCTGAATCTGCGTCCCGGCGCGGGGTATCCCGGGGACGCGGCGGTGCTGGACGCGGTGAAGCGGGCCGGGTTTCAGGCGGCGCCGCCGACGGCGGAAACGTCCGCCGCCGTTTCGGAGAAGGACCGGCGGGAAGCGCGGCGCGAAGTGCGGCGGTTCGTCGGATGCGCGGTTTTCACCGGGCTGCTGACGGCGGTCTGTCACGCGCATTGGGATTTCCGGCTCGGCGGAGTGATTCAGGCGCTTCTGCTGATTCCGGTGCTGATCGGCGGGGCGGGATTTTTCCGCCGGGGGGTGCCCGCGCTGTTCCGGGGTGCGCCCAATATGGATTCCCTGATCTCCTGCGGCGCGGCGGCGGGGGTGATTTACAGTCTGATTTTGCTGGGTTCCCGGACGGCGGGGCATTTGTATTTCGATGCCGCCGCGATGATCCTGACGCTCGTCATGCTGGGAAAAATGCTGGAGGCGCGGGCCCGCCGTTCCACGACCGGCGCGATCCGGGCGCTGCTTCATCTCGCACCGCCGACGGCGCAACTGGTCCGGGAGGGAACGGAGATCACGGTGAACAGCGCGGACCTGCGCGTCGGAGATACGGTGCGCATCCGCCCGGGAGAGAAGATCCCGGCGGACGGAACGATCGTCGACGGGGCAAGTTCGGTCAATGAGGCCATGCTCACCGGCGAGGAACTGCCGGTGCCGAAGCGGGTCGGTGCTCCGGTCTGCGGCGGGACGCTGAATGTCGACGGCACTTTGCTGGTGCGGGTCACCGCCGCGGGGGAAGACGGCGTGCTGGGACAGATCGTTCGTCTGGTGGCCCGGGCGCAGGATTCCCGGGCGCCGGCGGCGGCGCTGGCCGACCGGGTCTCCGGGTGGTTCGTCTGGGCGATTTTCGCGGCGGCGGCACTGACCGCCGGGGTCTGGAGTTGGCTCGGTACCGGAGCGCAGGCACTGCATTATTCGCTGTCGGTGCTGGTGGTGGCGTGCCCGTGCGCGCTGGGGCTGGCCACGCCCGTCGCGCTGATCTCCGGCATCGGCCGGGGCGCGGCGCTGGGAATCCTCATCAAAAGCGGCGCGGCGCTGGAGCAGGCCGCCAAATTGACGGCGCTGGTCTTTGACAAGACCGGAACGCTCACCTCCGGCATGCCGGAGGTCAAAGCAGTGCGTCCGGTCGGTTCGGAAGCGGAGTTTCTGACGGCGGCGGCGGCACTGGAACAGTATTCGGAGCACCCGCTGGCCCGCGCGGTGACCGCCGAAGCACGCCGCCGGCGGATCGGGCCGCCGCCGCCGGCGGTCGACTTCGCGGCCCGGCCCGGATTCGGCGTCTCCGGGCGGATCGACGGGCGGCGGTGGCACTTCGGCAATGCCGGGATGATGGCGGCGCTTGCCGTTCCCCTGCCGGAAATCCCGGCGGATTTGACCGGATGCACCATGATTTACGGTGCCTGTGAATCCGGGTTCGCCGGGATGATCGCCGTCGGTGACACCCTGCGCCCGGAGAGCGCCGCCGTGATCGAAGCCCTGCGGCGGCGGGGCGTGCGCTGTTCCATGCTTACCGGCGACGGTCCCGGCGCGGCGGCCGCCGTCGCGGAACGTTTGGCGCTGGACGGATTTCAGGCGGCACTGACGCCGCAGGGAAAACTGGATGCCTTGCGGGAGATGCGGCGCCGGGGAGAAGTCGTCGGCATGGTGGGCGACGGGGTCAACGACGCGCCCGCACTGGCGGCCGGAGACCTCGGCATCGCCGTGGGGTCGGGCAGCGACGCGGCGCTGGAGAGCGCGGACGTGGTGATTATGCGTTCGGACCTGCGGGAAGTCGTTCGCATGATCGATCTGAGCCGGGCGACGTTCCGGGTGATCCGGCAGAACCTTTTCTGGGCCTTTTGCTACAACCTCATCGGCGTGCCGCTGGCGGCAGGCGTATTCAGCGGCGTCGGCGTGATCCTGCATCCGGCATTCTGCGCCGGAGCAATGGCCGCAAGTTCGCTTACGGTGGTGCTGAACTCCCTGCGGCTGCTCCGGTTCCGCTGAGGCGGCGGGTCACCGATCGTCGGGCATGACCTGCACGTTGCCGATGCCGCGCAGGTCCTCGGTCTCGGTGTCGCTGCGGATGATGTCGCAGAACTGCTTGCGTCCGTCACTCCGCAGCCACGGACGGCGGGGCGGTTCGGCGGTGAGGACCATTTCCTTGTCCGCCACGCGGTAGACGGCCTGATCGCCGCCGGCCCGCTGAAGTTGGCCGTCCGAAGCGCGCTTGACCATCACCACCTCGTGCTTGCAGACAATCCGCTTGATGTTCAGTCCGTCGGACAGCGCGATGCGGGCCGGGACGGAATTTTCCCCCATGTCCAATGCGAACGGGTCCTCGTCCAGCGGGTTCGCCGCTTTTTTCAGCGAGGCGGTTTTTTCCTCGTCCGGCGAGGATTCCCGCGTGAAAACATACATGTCCCGACAGTGCAGCGCGTCGGTCTCCCCGCGGTACACCACGACGTTGTTGTGAAATTCCGAATAGTCCTTGAGCAGGTCCCACATGGCATGCTCCGCGTTGAGGATCCGCCGGTCCTCGGGCGCGGATTTGGCATCGCCGATGCCCACCACCTTGCCGTCGCAGACGATCCGGGTCAACTGCACCCCGCCGGACTGGAACATCCCCGGCGACGGCTTGAAGCCATCCGGCAGATCGCGGAAAAAGAGCGTCATAAGTTCGGTGCGCATCTCGTCCTTGCTGTTGGTCATGAACACCCGGCCGGACGCGATCATTTTGGTCAGGCTTTTGTTGCGGCTGCCCATGCCGCCGCCCAGCGGCGCGCCGGAGACCTGACCGGCGGCGTGACGTTTGTCCTTGAGAAAAAGGTCCAGCCGGTCGCAGTCCAGCGCGGACTCCGCGTCGCGTACTTTGACGTTCCGGTAAAAGATCAGTTTGTTGACCGTGTAGTTCAACTCCGCCAGTTCCGAATCCACGGTGCTTTGGGCGGTCTTTCTGCCGCCGGGCGCCTGCGGGTCGTCCTTTTCGGTCCGGCTGACGACCCGGACTTTGCCTTCGGCGAAAATTTTTTCCACTTCGCGGGACTGGTTTTTCTTCATGAGTATCCGCAGCCGGTCGCAGTTGAGCGTGGTGTCGCCGTCCACCGCCGTCACATGCTCGTGGAAGTTGCTTTCATCCGTGTTGCCGTCGAAGTCCGCCCGCGCCGAGGTGATGGTCCTGACGCCGGTGACTTTGCCCTCCGCGTCCCGCTCGGAGGAGACGACTTGGCAGTTGCCGTGGACGAAGTAGCGGTTCTCATGACGCAGAATCTCGATCCGGGTCCCCGAAAGCCGGTCGTTGATGCCCCGCAGGATCAGCGGTTCCGCAGAGTCGCCGGTGAGGACGATGATGCCGGTTTTCAAATCGTATTCCATATGGTCGCTTTTGGCGGTGACGGTGTCGCCGGAGGGATCGTCCGGGATCCTGACCAGCACCGCGTCGCCGTCCGCCAGCACCCGGGAGACCCCCTTCAGCATCGGCGCCGCCGGGTCGGGTTCGGGAGCGTCATCGCTCAGGAACACCGTCAGCCGGTCGCAGGTGAGGGTGCTGGGGCCGTCGATGACCTTGACATGGCCGATGAGCATAAGTTCATTATTCGTCATGTCCAGCCGCAGGGAATCCGACGTGGCGTGAACCGCCTCGTAGCGGGGCGGCGCGGGGGTCCCGGTCAGCAGTTTACGGGGATCGGCGTCGGATTTGCGGGCGGTGATGCTGACTTCGGAGGTCACTTCAATGACGTTGTTCTTGAAATCGGCCTGAAATCCGATGCCGTCCAGGTCCAGCATGGGCGAACGCATGAACACCGGATCGTCGCCGAACGCCTCGCTCCGGGACTGGTCGATCGAACTGTCGGGGGTGAACAACACCGCCTTGCTCGTTTCCCGGCGGGGCGACCAGAACTTCAGCACTTCCGGCAGCGGCGCTTTGAGCGGGTAGAGATGCACTCGCCAGCCGTCGGGGATCCGGTCCACGTCGGCGCTTTCCAGCAGGATGTCCAGAAACGTGTTGCCGCAGAGCATGAGTTGGTCCTCCCGGCGCCCGGTGTCGGCGAACGCCACCAACTGCAATTGCTTCTCCTTGTAAAAGGGTATCTTGACATTCTGCAGCGCCAGGCCGCGCATGTCGCCGATCCCGTCGGCACTCAGCGTGTACGCGGCCGCCGTCAGCGCCGCAAGACAAAAGAGAAAAATTTTATGTTTCATCGGCGGTAACGCTCCATGACTTGATCCAGAAGATGTTTTTCGCTCAGTACCCGGCGCACGATCTCGGCGGCGGCGCCGCATCCGCCGGCGGCCCGGGTCTGCCAGTCGGCTTCCGCCGCGACTTCCGCCGCGGCGTCGGCCACGGCCACCCCGATCCCCGCCCGGCGCATCACCGGAATATCCACCACATCGTCGCCCGCGTACAGGCACTCCGCCGCGGTCAGGCCGTAAGTCCGCAACAGGTCTTCAAATCCGGCGATTTTGTCTTTGGCGTCCTCCAAGGCGAAACTGAGGCGCACTTCCCCGGCCAGTCGGCGGTTCGCCGCATCGGAACGCCCGGACAGCACGCCGACCCGAAGTCCGGCGCGGAGCGCCAGTTTGAGCCAGTGAGTGTCCCGGATGTGGAAGAACTTCACCGCGTTGCCGCCGCCGTCCCAGCCGATCCGCCCGTCGGTCAGCGTGCCGTCGATGTCGAAGATCAGCGTGGTGATCCGTTCAAAGTCAGCCGATGAGATCATGCAGAGACTTCACTTGAGTCAGAGTTTCCCGGATCTGCTTGAAATCCAGCGAATTCGGCCCGTCCGACCACGCCTCCTCCGGCCGGGGATGGACTTCGGTGAACAGCGCGTCGATCCCGACGGCGGCGGCGGCCCGGGCCAGCGGCTGAACGAACTCCCGGCGGCCCCCGGAAGCATTGCCCAGACCTCCGGGCAACTGCACCGAGTGGGTGGCGTCGAAGACCACTGGCACGCCGAAGCCGCGCATCGTCATCAACGAACGCATATCCACCACGAGATTGTGGTAGCCGAAGGAACTGCCGCGCTCCGTCAGCATCACCTGCGTGTTGCCGGTGGAACGAACCTTTTCCACCGCGCCGAGCATGTCTTCCGGGGCCATGAACTGCCCTTTTTTGATGTTGACCGGGCGCATGGTATGTCCGGCTGCGGCCAGCAGATCGGTCTGACGGCAGAGGAAGGCGGGGATCTGAAGGATGTCCGCCACCTCCGCCACGGGCGCGGCTTCGCCGCTTTCGTGGATGTCCGTGACCACCGGGATGTGAAAATGCTCCTTGACCGAGGCGAGGTATTGCAGCCCGATCTCCATGCCGGGGCCGCGCCGGGAGGCCCCGCTGGAGCGGTTGGCCTTGTCGAACGAGGCTTTGAAGACGTACTGCACACCCAGTTCGGTGCAGAGTTCCAACAGATACTCCGCGATTTCCAGACAGAGTTTCTCGCTCTCCGCGGTGCAGGGGCCGCCGAGCAGGGTCAATTTCCCGCCGCCGATGGTGATTTCACCCGCTTTGACACAAATCATGATCTTCTCCGTATCTTTCGTCTCTCAGTTGTCCCGGACCGCCGCCAGCAGTTCGTCCCGAAGCACCGGCGCGGTGCCGATTTTGCCCACCACCACTCCGGCGGCGAAGTTGGCCAGTTCCGCCGCCAGCGCCGCGTCGCATCCGGTGGCCAGCGCCAGCGTGCAACTGGCCGCCGCCGTGTCGCCCGCTCCGGAGACGTCGAAAACCTCCCGCGCCCGGGTGGGGATCACCCGCAGCAGTTCTCCGCGCCGGAACAGCACCATGCCCTGCGCCGCCAGCGAAATGAGCAGAAATTCCGGTTCCCATATCTCGAAGATCCGCAGCGCCGCTTCCCGGAGCGCCCGGTTCTCCTCCGGAACGCCGGTGAAATTGTCGTCGTTCATCCCGGCCAGCGCGAATGCCTCGCCCCGATTGGGTTTGAGCACCGTCAGCCCCGACACCGGGGCGACGCCGCCGGTCTTGGGTTTGGGGTCCAGCAGGGTCACGATGCCTTTTTCCCGCGCGGCGGCGATGATCCGCCGGAGCATCCACGCGTCCAGCACGCCTTTGGCGTAGTCGTCGAAAATCACCGCGTCCAACTCTCCGGCGGCGATGAGCCGGACGATCCGGTCCACCATGATCTCCCGCAGGTCGTCCGCCAGCGGGCGGGTATCTTCAAAGTCGGTGCGCAGAAGTTGCTGGGCTCCGGCCACCACCCGGCATTTCTCCGTGGTGCGGCGGTTCGGCGCCCGGACGACCCCCTCCGCGGCGATGGCGAATTCGCCGAGACCGGCGACGATCTCCCGTCCGGAAATATCATCGCCCACCGCGCCGAACGCCAGCGCCTTGCCGCCGAGGGTGGCGATGTTGCGCATGACGTTGGCGGCGCCGCCGAGACAGCACGTCCGTTTCCGGACGTTGACCACCGGGACCGGAGCCTCCGGCGAGATCCTGGTGACGCTGCCCCAGAGATAGACGTCAAGCATCAGGTCTCCGATGACGGCGACCCGGCCCCGACTGAACCGCTCCACCGCGGAAATTCTGCCATCTGCGGTCATTTTGTCTCCTTCCCGGCGTATTTGGCCACCAGCGCGTCGATGTATGCGGACGAATCCAGCCGGTTCTCACGGGAAAACGAACGGCCGGAACGCAGAACGTGAAGGATCCTTTCCACTTCGCGGGTGAGCCGGTTCAATTCTCCGATCTCCTCCGAAGTGAGGTTCGACGCTTCGGTGCGCAGATAGATCGCCAGATTGTCCAGCGCGTTGGCGATCAACTGCTTCTCCAGCATCAGCACTTCGTCGCCGCCGGAGATGGCGGCGCACATCCCGCGCAGCGCGTCGAAGCGCAGCAGCGTTTCCCGGCGCAGCAGTTCCTCCGCCATGACGTTTTCCCGGTTCATGTACGCGGGGATGCTGACGGCCAGCGCGATTTCCGACGCGACCATCAGAAAAAACAGTGCCACCGCGAATACGGTCACATAGTTGCGCCTGAATCGCGCGGAGTATGTCAGTTGCCGGGTCATGCCCCCATCCTCATGTCGTTTGCCGCCGTCGGATAAAAGAATATACACGCGCTTCGCCGCTTTATCAAGTCCGCCAGTCGAGAATCCGCCATTTGTTTGTCTCCGCCAGCGTCCGCAGGGCCGGGGACGGGGAGACCGCCGTCGGGAATCCGACCGACCGGAGCAGTTCCGCGTCGTTGATGCTGTCGCCGTAGGCGGCCGTCTCCTCCGGCGCGACGCCGTATTTCCGGCAGATGCGGCGCAGCGCTTCGACTTTGCCCGCTCCGGCCAGGTAATCTCCGGCGATCCGCCCGGTGAACCGTCCCCCGTCCAGTTCCAGTTGCGTACCGTGGAAATCCGTGATGCCGAAGTGTTCCGCCACCGGGGCGACGATCCAGCAATTGGTGGAACTTAAAATGACGCAGGGCGTTCCGCTCTCCCGGCAGGCGCGGACGAACGCTTCCGCCGCCGGACGGATGCGGGGCCGGATGACGATATCAAAGTGCCGACGGCACAATTTCGCCATTTCTTCGGGGGTGCGTCCGATGAACTCCCGCAACTGAAAGACGTTGAATTCGTCCTGGTCCATGCAGCCCCGGTCGTACTGATCGAAGAAGCGCTCCGCTTCGCGCAGATCGGATTCCGGCGCGAGGTGTTCCGCCACCAGAAACTTCTTCCAGGTGACATCGCAGTCCGATTCGATCAGCGTGTGGTCCATGTCAAAGATGTGCAGACGTGCCATGATGCGGTCCATCCCTTCGTTATTTGGCCAGCGCCAGCAGCGCCGCTCCCCCCAGCAGCAGCACCAGCGCGGCGGCTTTGCGTTTGAGATTCACGTCGTGAAAAAGTTTCGCGCCCAGAAAGAATGTGACCACGCAACTGCAGCGGCGGAGCAGCGAAATCATGGAGATCGGCGCCGCCGGGACGCTCACCGCGTAAAAATAGCAGAAATCCGCCAGGATCAGCAGAATCCCGGTAGCCGGGATGCTCCACTTCCATACGAAAGGATGCCGGTGGCCGAACCGCGCCCGCACCGCCCACGCCGCGCCCAGCACCGCCACAAGGTCCAGCGAAAAGAAGAACTGCAGCATGACCGGGTCCAGTCGCCGCACGTTCAGCAGATACTTGTCGTAGAGCGCGGAAGCGGCGCCCAGCAGCGTGCCGGCGAGGATCAGCCGCATGCCCCGGCTCCGCCACGGAAAGCCCTCCCTGCCGCCGAGCAGGGTGAACAGCATGTAGCCGGTCAGGATCACCGCCATGCCCAGCGCCTGCGTCCACGTCGGGATCTCCCGGTAGAGCAGAATGCCGCCGGCCAGCGTCCACAGCGGCGAGGTGGAACGGATGGGCGCGGCCAGCGAGATCGGCAGTTCCCGCATGGCGTAGTAGACGCAGATCCAACTTGAGGAGACCAGCAACGCTTTCAGCGCCACCAGTACCTGCCCGCTCCCGCTGCAGCGGAACATCTGCGCCGCGTCCCCCCGGGCCAGCGTCATCAGCACGAAAAATCCCGTGCCGCTCAACGTGGCGAAAAACAGGACCGGCATGACGGAGTTTTCCCGGACCGCGTGCTTCTTGCAGATGTCATAGAAGCCCAGCGCGGCGGCGGATATCACGGTGGGCAGATACCATGCTGAAATCATTTTCGCCTCAAAAAAACAAAGACTCCGGACGGTTCCGGAGTCTGACGGACGTTCCTGCTCACGCGGTCAGTTCTTTTTGCTGACCCGTTCCGCGTACGCTCCGGTGCGGGTGTCGATCTTGACGATGTCGCCCTGATTGATGAAAAGCGGGACCTGGATCTCATACCCGTTGTCGATTTTCGCCGGTTTGGTGACGTTGGTGGCGGTGTCGCCCCGCACGCCCGGTTCGGTCTCCACGATCTCTTTCTCAATGAATGTCGGCAGCGCGATGTCGATGGGTTCGCCGTTGAAAAGCACGAAGTTGCAGAGGCTCTCCTCCAGCAGGAAGTAGACCTTGTCGCCCAGCACCTCCGGCGCGACGGACATCTCCTCGTAGGTCACGGGGTCGCTGAAAATATAGTTGTGACCGTCGTTGTAGGAGTAGTAGAGTTCGCGCTCCTCGATGTCCGGCTCGTCGATCTTGTCGGTGGGACGGTAGGTCTTTTCCATGCCCGCGCCGGTGATCATGTTTTTCATCCGGCAGCGGTACAGCGCGGTGCCTTTGCCGGGCTTGCAGAATTCAAACTCGGTGATGACCCACGGCGCGCCGTCGATCTGGATTTTGAGGCCTTTCTTGAGATCGGAAGCACTGAACATAATGATTTTCTCCTGTTTGATGGATAACCGCATTCCCCATAATATAGCACCGCGATCGTGCAAATGCAAGGTGCCGCCGCTTGCATTTTCGCCCATCCGGGCTATATTAACGGGAATGCGAAAATCAACCCGGGAGCGCGGAAATGCCGATAACCGATATTCTGACCCGCAACGCCGAACAGTGGGGTGACGACGTGGCGCTGGTGGAGATCAATCCCCAGGAACTGGAATCCAAGCGTGTTTCATGGCGGGACTACGCGCTGATCGAACCCAGCCGCAACGACTCGTTCCGTTCCGAAATGACGTGGCGGGAGTTCGACGTCAAGGCCAGCCGACTCGCGAATCTGCTGCTCTCCCGGGGCATCGGCAAGGGCAGCAAGGTCGCCATTCTGCTGATGAACTGTCTGGAGTGGCTGCCCATCTACTTCGGGATATTGCGCAGCGGCGCGACGGCGGTGCCGATGAACTTCCGCTACACCGCCGAGGAGATACGGTACTGCCTGGACCTCGCCGACGCGGACTGTCTGTTTTTCGGACCGGAATTCGTCGGCCGGCTTGAGGACATCTGCGACCGGCTGCCGCGCGTGCGGTCGTTTTTCTATGTGGGCGGGGATTGTCCCTCGTTCGCGGAATCCTACGGCGCGCTGACCGCCGGCCTTCCCGGGACGAATCCCGGCATCCCGCTGGACGACGAGGAGGAGGCCGCGATCTATTTTTCCAGCGGGACCACCGGATTTCCCAAAGCGATCGTCCACCGCCACCGCAGTCTGATGCACGCCTGCATCGTGGAGCAGAAGCACCACGGGCAGACGCGGGACGACGTGTTTCTCTGCATCCCGCCGCTCTACCACACCGGGGCGAAAATGCACTGGTTCGGCAGTTTTCTGGTGGGCGGCCGGGCGGTGCTGCTGCGCGGCATCAAACCGGAGTGGATCATCCGCGCCGTCTCCAGCGAACGCTGCACCATCGTCTGGCTGCTGGTGCCGTGGGCGCAGGATATTCTGGACGCCATCGACCGGGGGGAGATCAAACTGGAGGTTTACCACCTCTCCCAGTGGCGGCTGATGCACATCGGCGCCCAGCCGGTGCCGCCCAGTTTGATCAAGCGGTGGAAGGAACGCTTCCCGGACCATCAGTACGACACCAACTACGGCCTGAGCGAATCCATCGGCCCCGGCGCGGTCCATCTGGGCGTGGAGAACATCGACCATGTGGGCGCCATCGGCGTGGCCGGTTACGGCTGGGAGACCCGGATCGTGGACGAGCGGCACCGGGATGTTCCCCGGGGCAAGGTCGGAGAACTGGCGGTGCGCGGCGCGGGCGTGATGAAGTGCTATTACAAGGACCCCAAAGCCACCGCCGAAGTGCTTTCCCCGGACGGCTGGCTTTATACCGGCGACATGGCCCGGGAGTCGGAGGACGGCTTCATCTATCTCGTGGACCGGAAAAAGGACGTCATCATCACCGGCGGGGAGAACCTCTATCCGGTGCAGATCGAGGATTTCATCCGCAAACACGACGCGGTCAAGGACGTGGCGGTCATCGGTCTGCCGGATCCGCGGCTGGGGGAGATCGCCGCGGCCATCGTGGAGGTGAAGCCGGGATTCGCGCTGGACGAGGCGGAGTTCAACGCCTTCTGCACCGGATTGCCCCGGTATCAGCGCCCCCGCAAGGTTTTTTTCGCCTCCGTGCCCCGCAATCCCACCGGCAAGATCGAAAAGCCGAAGTTGCGCAAACTCTACGGCGCGGACCATCTGGTGGCCCAGCAGAACGAACTGAACTGATTTCTTAGATCAGTTTAGATCAATCGGCACGGAAGTCCGACGCGGAGCCCTTTGGCGGTTGATTTTTTCGTCTTCGGAGGCTACATTCTGTCCCCGGATGCGACGGATTCCGAAAGAAAGGCGAGGGCAGACGTTATGGATTTCAGGGACAAGCGGGTCATCATCTCCGGCGCCGCGTTGGGAATGGGCAACCTCATCAGCCGGCAGTTCGCCGCCGCCGGCGCGAAAGTGCTGGCCTGCGACATCAACGGCGACGCGGTGGAAACTCTGGCCGCGGAGATTCGGCAGTCCGGGGGACGGGCCGCCGCCGCCCGGGTCGACGTGGAGAGTTACGACTCCATTCAGGCGGCGGTGGATCATGCGGTGCGGGAGTTCGGCGGGGTGGACATCCTCGTGAATTTCGCCGGCGGCGCCGCCACGCGGACCTTTCAGGATTTCGCTCCTTTCTGGGAACGCAAGCCCCGGCTGCTGGAGTGGGGGGTGAATGTGAATCTCCGGGGTGCGCTGTACTTCGCGCGGGCGGTATTCCCGGAGATGATGAAAAACCCCGGCGGCGTCATCATCGGTGTCGGCTCCATCGACAGCGAGACCGGGACCAACAATGTGGAGTACGGCTGTTCCAAGACCGGGATCAAGGGGCTGATCAAGTCGCTCGCGGTGGTCGGCGCGCCCTACAACATCCGGGCGGTGTGCGTCATCCCCGGTCCGGTCCTGACCCGGGCCAACATGGCCGAGATGCCGACGCTGCTGGGCCATGCGGCGGAACCGGACGAGTTGACGGATTTCATCATGTACATGTGTTCCGACCGGGCGCGCAGCATCACCGGCAGCAGTCATCTGGTGGATTCCGGGCGGAGTTGCTGTGTGCCCCTGTACCGGGGAGCGGGGAAATGAGCGGCCGGGACGGGAAGGAGCCGTCGGCGCGGGCGTCGTTTTTTCATCGGACCGCTCCGGTGGTCACTTCGATCATCCGGGGGCAGACCCCCGGGGAGATCGTCAAGTGGGCGGCGGCGTCGGAAGCCGACGGCGCGCAGGGCATCGCGGTGGATCTGGAGCGGTACCGGCCGGAATTCCGGACGCTGAAATGCCTGCGTTCCATCATGGAGCCGTTCGATCTGCCCTTCATGTTTTTCGCCTACCGGGACGACAAGTTCGCCAAAGTGCAGTCCGACGCGGCCCGGCAGGAGGTCCTGCTGGCGGCGGCCGAGGCCGGAGCGGAGGTGATCGACGTTATGGCGGACCTTTATGATCCCCACCCGATGCAGTTGACCCGCGCCCCCCGGGCGGTGGAGAAGCAGCAGCGGCTTTTCGACGAGATCCGGAAACGCGGCGCGGTGCCGGAATTGTCCTGCCATACCCCCTGCGCGGTGAACTGCGAACAGACGCTGGAGATGATGAAGACCATGGAAGCCCGGGGCGCGGGACTGGTGAAGATCGTCACCAGAGTCGATACCCCGGAAGAACTGGCCGAGGCGTTTCTCACCACGTCCGTGCTGAAGCGGGAGATGAAGGTGCCGTTCATCCATCTGGTCAGCGGCGCGTTTGCCCGGCCTCACCGCATGGCGGCGGCGACGCTGGGCGGGAGCATCGTATTCGCGGTGCACCATTACGAGCGGAACAAGGAGATCACCCAGCCCACCGTCCGGGAACTGCTGGAGACGATGCGGCTCATCAATTTCAGCGCGGACGAACCGGGGATCAGGATCAACCGGGCCCCTTCGCCGTATCCGGTGTTCGTTCCGCCGAATTTGTGACCGGGTTCACTCGTCTTCGGCGTGCTGCCCGGGAAAGTATTCCTTTGCCACCTGACGCAGCATCCGGCGTTCGCCCATGATCAGCAGGCCGTCGCCGTCTTTCACCACGGTGCGGCCGTTGGGCGGGACGAAGGTCCCCCCCCGGCGGATCATGGTGACGAGCACCCCCGGCGGGAAATTGATCTGGGCCAGCGTCCGGTCGATGAGCGCCGCGCCGGGCGTGATCTTGAATTCGCGCATCTCCTGATCGGCGGAGCCGCTGGTGACTTCCAGTTCCAGCGGCGGCGGGTCGGCCGTCGGGGAATCATTTTTCGCCAGTTTCAGCAGCCGTGCCGCCGGCATCAGCAGCCAGCCCTGGAACGTGATGGAGACGAGGACCATGAAAAAGATCAGCCGGAACATGAGTTCCGCGTCCTGCACGCCCGCCGCCAGCGGAAACGTCGCCAGCACGATGGGAGCCGCGCCCCGAATGCCGACCCAGGAGATCATGAGGCGTTCCCGCATGGAATATTCGCTGCCGAGCAGACAGAGAAAAACCGCCAGCGGCCGGGCGACGAAGATCAGAAACAGCCCCAGCACCACCCCGGGCACCCAGACCGCCGGGCGCATCAGCAGTTCGGGGTCGGCCAGGAAACCCAGCACGGTGAACAGAGCCACCTGCATCAGCCAGGCGACGCCGTTGTGAAACTTGGACAGCGCCTTCTGGTAGTTGTAGCGGCCGGCATTCAACGTGATGCCGCAGACGTAGCAGGCCATGAAGCCGTTGGCGCCGAGGCACTGGGTCAATCCGTAGGAGAGGAGGACCCATGCGACGCTGACGACGAAATACAGCCCCTCGTACTCCAGTTTGACGAGAAAGACCTTTCTGCCCAGCCAGCCGATGGCGATCCCGGCGGCGACCCCGCCGCCCAACTGACAGACCACCCGCAGTACGCCGGGAAGCAGCGCGGCACTGCTCCGGGATTCGGGGTCGAGCACCAGACCGATCATCAACAGGGTGAGAAACGCGGCGGTGGGGTCGTTGCTGCCGCTTTCCAGTTCCAGCAGCGGCCGGAGCCGTCCTTTCAGCCCCACGCCTTTGCCCCGGAGAATGGCGAAAACCGCCGCAGCGTCCGTGGACGAGATCAGCGCCGCCAGCAGGAGACACCAGAGCAGAGAGTGCTTCCTCTCCAGCAGAAAATACGCTCCCGTTCCGAGGAACAGCGCGGTGAGCATCACGCCGGGGATCGCCAGCATCACCCCGCGGAAGGCGACTTTGCGGACGGTGGACAGCGAGGTCTCGCCGCCGCCGGAGAAAAGGATGAAGCACATGGCGATGATGCCGAAAAAATTGATCTCCTCGGCGTAGAGGCTGCCCTCAAACGGCAGGAGGTTTTCCGCGAAAATCCCCACCGCCAGAAAGAGCAGCAGGGTCGGCAGATTGAAACGGCTGGATATCTTGTTGGCGAACGCCCCCGCCAGCAGCAGCAGTCCGGCGACGGTGATGATCGAATTCGAGGACATGGATCGCAAAAACTCCTTTCCGGCGGGAAATATAACCTGAAAACGGGAAAAATCAAGCCGGAACGCGGCGGTTTCCCACGGCTTTGTACTCAACATTGCCTGATTTTCCGTTCCATGCGGTCGACCGCCTTCCGCTTCCGCCGTCGCCAGGGCTATGGCGGACAAGCAACCCCGCCCTTTCTTTGGTTACTTTCTTTTGTGAAAGAAAGTAACGTTGTCGCCTTTTCTTGTCTTACTTCTTTTCCCGCGAGAAAAGAAGTAAGACGCTGGATCACGTCCGGGCAGCACCCGGTGGCAGGATTCTTTATTTTTCAGTTCTCTTTTGGCACAGAGACTCTTTTTCTAAAGTTCGAGGAAGTCGGGCGCGGCGGTGAGGCACCGCGCCGGTCCGGATGGCGGGAGATACATCAGGTCCTCCAGCCGGATGCCGCCCCACTCGGGGTAGTAGAGGCCCGGTTCCACCGTCACCACTTCGCCGCCCCGCAGCGGCGTTCCCGCCCGGGGCGACAGGCGCGGATTCTCGTGGATTTCCAGCCCGACGCCGTGGCCGAGACCGTGGAAGAACCCGAACTGTCCGCGCTCTCCCACGCCCGTCTCAAAGCCGTGCCGCTCCAGCACGGCTTCGGCGGCACAGTGGATTTCCGCCCCGCAGCGGCCGGGACGCAGCAGGCACTTGGCGTGTTCCCGGGCGGCCAGAACCGCTTCATAGGCGCGGCGAATCGTTGTATCCGCCCGGCCCCGCACCACGGTGCGGGTGAGGTCGCCCCAGTACCCCGATGCGGGGGAACGGGGAAAGATGTCCATGACGATGGGTGCGTGGGCCGCCAGCGGTCCGCTGCCCGCGTGGTGCGGCTGGGCTCCCTGCGTTCCTCCGGCGCAGATGGTGCCGGTGGGGAGCATCCCGGCGCGCAGGATCTCGCAGTCGATCTCGGCGCGCAGGATCTCGCTGGTCAGGGGTTGTCCCCGCCACGAGAGGTATTGCCCGGAGACGGTGCTGGCGCGCAGGATGTCCACCGCCCGGGCCAGTCCCGCTTCGGCGGCGCGCTGGGCGGCGGTGATCTTCTCCACTTCGGCGGTACTCTTGAACTCCCGTTCCGGGAAGAACCGGCCTTCCGCGGGCAGCACCGTCAGCCCGGCGGCCCTCATCCTCTCCGCCAGTCCGAAAGGAAAATCCTCCGGTACGGTGAACGTCCGGCACCGACACCGGGCGGCGATGGCGCGCAGGATGTTCAGGCGGTCCGGTCCGTCCAGTTCGCTTTCGGAAAGCACGGTCACGCCGGGCGCGGCCGACGCCCGCGCCCGGTCGATCTCCAGCGCGGACATGACGGCGGATTTTTCCCCGCCGCAGGCGAAAAAGATGAAGTCGTCCGGGGTGGAAATCCCGGCGGCGTAACGGATGTCGGCGCAGTTTTCCCCGGAGCCGATGAGCAATCGGATGAAATTTTTCATGTTTCGCTATTGACTTTTGGTTGAAGTCGGTTCATATTATGAGGAAGGAAATATAGCGTGACATCCGACGGTTTTCAAGCAGGAAAAGGGAATTATGGTGGATTTCATTGAATCGCTGGTCGTGGTGGTGTTTGCCTACGTCTGCGGCAGCATTCCATTCGGTTACATCATCGGCAGGCTGAACGGAGTGGATGTCCGCACCGCCGGCTCGAAGAACATCGGCGCCACCAACGTCACCCGTTGCGTGGGGCGTCGGGCCGGCAAGATCTGTTTCGCGCTGGACTTTCTCAAGGGACTGGTCCCGGTGCTGGCGGCGGAGTTGATCCTCGGCAAGGGGGATCTCGTCGTCGGACAGGGGCATCCCGCGGTGCTGGTGGTGATGTTCGCGGCGATTCTCGGTCACATCTTCCCGGTGTTTCTGAACTTCCGGGGAGGGAAGGGGGTCAGCACCGCCGCCGGGGCGATCATGGCGCTGGCCCCGATACCGCTGATCACGGCGCTGGTGGTCTGGGTGGTGGTGTTCTTGGTTTCGCGTTACGTGTCGCTGGCCAGCATCTGCGCGGCGGTGACGGTGCCGGTGCTGGAATGGGTTTTCGTCCTGACCCGCGACGAGTCGAAATCGGTGGCGCTGGTGCTGACGCTGATTGCGACACTGGCGGTTTTCCGACATCGCACCAACATTTCCCGCCTGCTCAACGGGACCGAAAACCGCTTCGGCAGAAAGTAACGACGCGGTTTTTTTGAAAAAAAATGAAGATATTGCGGCGAAAGGCTTGAATTTTCGCCGACTTAAAACTATATTCAATCAGTGAGTTCGACGGTTTGTTTTCGGCAACGGGTTTTATTGATGGAGTGAATGAGAATGAAATTCGGTAAATCGCTTTTGGTCGCGGCGCTGGTCGCGGTGGCGTCTTTCAGCGTGGTCCCCCAAGTGCGGGCGGACGAACCGGGCATCATGCTGCCGGTGCAGAAACTCGGCCGCGGGGTCGCCAACATCGCGTTCGGCGTCTTCGAGATCCCCATGAAGTGGGCCGAGGTCAACAACGATCAGGGCGGTCTGGCCGGGATCACCTACGGCACCCTCAAAGGGGTCTGCTACACGGTTGCCCGGGTGGTGGTCGGCGTCGTGGATGTGGCCACGTTCCTCATTCCGCTGCCCGGCTGTCCCAATTATCCCGAGGACGCGGGTTGGGGATACGGTCCGATCATGAAACCGGCGTGGATCGTGCCGGTGTCCAGCGATTGGAACAATTTCATCTACAGCAACGAGACGATCGTCAATCCCGCGTCGCTGTGACGAGAGCGGAGTTCATCCGGCCGGAGCGTTTCGTGACGTTCCGGCTTTGTTTTTATTGTTTTGCGGAGAGGTACGGCAAATGAGTTTTTCCTGCGGTTTCGTCGGACTGCCCAATGTGGGCAAGTCCACTTTGTTCAACGCGCTCAGCCACGGCGGGGCGGATGCGGCCAATTTTCCCTTCTGCACCATTGAACCCAACACCGGCATCGCTCAAGTCCCGGACCGGCGGCTGAAGGTGCTGGCTGAACTGGAAAAATCCGCCCGCATCGTTCCTTCCACACTCAAGTTCATCGACATCGCCGGTCTGGTTCAGGGCGCCAGCCAGGGGCAGGGGCTGGGAAACCAGTTCCTCGGGCACATCCGCAACGTGGACGCCGTCGCTCACGTGGTGCGGCTTTTCGAGGACGGGGATGTGGTGCATGTGGCCGGGCGGATCGATCCGGTCGGCGATTTGGAGACCATCAACACCGAACTGATGCTGGCCGATCTGGAAATGCTGGAGAAGCGCCGGGACAAGGCGTACAAGACCGCCCGTTCCAACGACCCGGACGCCAAGGCCGAGTACGAACTCATCGTGGCGATGATCGCCGATCTGGAGCAGGGGCGCCGTCCGCGGTACGACCGGGAGGATCCGAGGGTCCGGGCGCTGGTCGGCACGTTCGGTCTGCTCACGGTCAAACCGGCGTTCATCTGCGCCAACGTGGGCGAGGATCAGGCGGCGGATTACACCTCCTGCGAAGCGGGAAAACGTCTGGCGGAGTACGCGCAGGCCAACGGGTTCGAGGTGGTCCCGGTCTGCGCCAAATTCGAGGAGGAACTCGGCGCTCTGCCGCCGGAGGAGGCGGAAGCGTTCATGGCCGATCTCGGCATCAGCGGCTCCGGGCTGGACCGGGTGGTGGAGACGGGTTACCGTCTGCTGGACTACATCACGTTTTTCACCGCCGGTCCGATGGAATCCCGGGCGTGGACGGTGACCCGGGGGGCGCTGGCGCCGGAGGCGGCGGGCAAGATCCATACCGATCTTCAGCGCGGGTTCATCCGGATGGAGACCGTTTCCTACGAGGATCTGGTCGCCTGCGGTTCCTGGGCCAAAGCGCAACTGGCCGGAAAACTCCGCATCGAGGGCAAGGATTACGAAGTTCAGGACGGAGACGTGATCCACGTCCGGTTCTCCGTGTGACCGCGGAGAAAAATTCCTGCGGCGGCCGGGTTGACAAAACCGGTGTTCCGTGCTATATTGACTGCGATGTGGAAACCATTTACCGTACAGGAGTGACATACCATGCCGAGCAAAACCCGCATCCCGAAGTTTGAAGGCCGGAATCTGGAATACTACAACGCCCTGATGAAGATCCGCAATCAACTCTCCGGACAGATCCAGGGCTGCATCGACGAGACGCTGGACTGCACCAATGCCGAGAAGCGGGGCGTCACCACCCACATGGCCGACGTGTCCAGCGATAATTTCCGCCATGAGATGGAGTTGCAGATGCTCACCGAAAACGGCAACACCATCAAACTGATCGACGACGCCATCGAACGTCTGGCCAACGGGGAATTCGGCATCTGCATGGACTGCGGCGAACCGATCTCCGAGGCGCGGCTGATGGCGCGGCCGTACGCGCTGTTCTGCATCAAGTGCAAAAGCCGCCACGAGGAGATGATGAAAAACCGATGAACGCGTGGCCGAGAGTGAAACCCGGCACCGCCGCCGAACGCCGGCTGCTGTGGATTTCCGGCGCGGCGGCGTTCGCGGTACTGGCGGCGGATCAGGCCGTCAAGTTCTGGTTTGTCCGTTCCTTTGCCCTGCATGAGAGCCGGGAGGTCATTCCCGGGTGGCTCAATTTCACCTACGTCCGCAACTTCGGGGCCGCGTGGAGCATTTTCAGCGGTCACGTGTGGCCCCTGCTGATTTTCGGACTGCTGGCGGCCGCGGGGATTCTGATTTTTTTCCGGAAGTTGGCCGAGAACTGCCCGGAGCGTTATGTCGCGCAGATGCTGATTCTGTCCGGTATCGTCGGCAACTCCATCGACCGGATGTTTCGCGGCGCGGTGGTGGATTTCATTCACGTCCACTACGAATCGGTATGGCATTATCCGGTTTTCAACATCGCGGACATGGCGATCTGCTGCGGGATCGGCGTTTTCGTGATTTCCGGGTTCATCCGCAAACCCTCCACGTCCGAGGCCGGAGATGCGGAGCGCGGACACTGAGACCATTCGCCGTCTGGAACGGGCGGCCGTGGCCGACGGCACTCCCGAATACACGCTGATGCTCCGGGCGGGCGCGGGCGCGGCGGCGTGGATCGCCCGCCGTTTTGCCCGGGCGGACCGGTTCGTCGTGCTGGCCGGAGGCGGCAACAACGGCGGCGACGCGCTGGTCGCGGCGGCCGAACTGCATCGCCGCCGGTTCCCGGTTTGCGTATTCGGCACCCAAGCGAAGTCCGCTTATCGCGGCAGCGCGGCGCAGGCGGCGGCGGAACTGCCGTCCGGTATCCCGTGGGAGGTACGCGATTCGCTGACGGCGGCGGATTTCCGTCCGGGGGACGTGATCGTGGACGGACTGCTGGGAATCGGGTTCGCCGGAGGAGGACTCAAGCCGAAGGTCCGGTCTTTCATCGCGGCGGCCAACGCTTCCGGCTGTCCGGCGATCGCGCTTGATCTGCCCAGCGGGGTGGGGGGCGATGATGGCGTTGCGTCTTCGGACGGGGCGGTGCGGGCGACGGTCACGCTGACATTCGGGCGGCCCAAAACGGGGTTGTTCCGTCATGACGGGGCGGTGCTGCGCGGCGCGCTTCGGGTGATCGACATCGGCCTGCCCCGGGAGGACGAAGGCGCCGGCGAGGAAATTTTCACCAATCTCGACGCGGTGCGGCGGATCCCCCGTCGGCCCGTCGATATTCATAAGAATCAGCGGGGGCGGGTGCTGATCTGGGGCGGCGGGCCGGAATATTCCGGCGCCCCGGCGCTGGCGGCGGCGGCGGCGATGTACGGCGGCGCCGGAGTGGTTCGGGCGGCTTCCGAAGCGTATCTGCGGGTTCCGAACGGCGCCATCGTGCGGCGTCTGCGGTCCGGGGAGAGCCCGGAGGACTGGTTCCCCGATTCCGATGTGATGGTCTGCGGCTGCGGCTGGGGAAGTTGCGGCACGGCGGAGCATTTGCGGACGGCATGGCAATTCCCCGGGACACTGGTACTGGACGCCGACGGGCTGAACGCCCTCGCCCGCCACGCGGAAGTATGGTCCCCGCGCCGGGATGTGATCGTCACCCCGCACCCCGGCGAAGCCGCCGGACTGGAGAAGGCATTCGGCCTGCCCGGAACGGCGGAACGCGGGGAAAGAGCCGTATTGCTGGCAAGGAAACTTGCGGCGGTGGTGGTGCTCAAGGGACGGGATACGGTCATCGCCGCCCCGGACGGTTCCCGCCGGATCGCGGCCGCCGGTTCCGCAGCATTGGCGACGGCCGGGAGCGGCGATGTGCTGGCCGGAACCATCGGCGCACTGGCCGCTCAGCCGGGAATGACGGCGGCGGATGCCGCGGCGCTGGGTGTCTATCTCCACGGTATTGCCGGAGAAAACGCCCCCGGTACCCTGATCGCGGACGAGTTGCCGCGCCTGATCGGATCGACCGCCCGGGATGTCCGGGATAACGCCAACTTTTGATCGGGTGGAAAGCGGGAATGATTTTTTCCCGCCTCCGCGTAAAAAAAGCCCCGCGGTTTTAACTGTAGGGCGGAGTTTTTCTTTTGCGGTCAAAAGGAAGTAACGAGTCCGCCTTTGTCGTCCTACTTCGTTTTTCCGCCGAAAAGAGCGGCAACCCCGCCGCTTATTTTTGATTGTTTTTCACTATTCCTTCGGTACGGAGTCATTTTGCTCCAGCAGACGCCTGGCATGCCGCATCGTGCTCATAGGATCGGCGCCGTAGCACGCCCCCAGTTCGTCGGCGAAACACTGGTCCACCACCGCGCCGCCGACGATGAACCGCAACTCGTTCCGTCCCCGTTTCCGGGCCAGCGCCACGGTTTCCCGCATCGCTCCCATGGTGGTGGTCATCAGCGCGGAAAGACAGACGACCCGCACGTTTTCTCGGACGGCGGTGTCGATGATCACCTCCGGCGGCACGTCCTTGCCCAGGTCGACCACATCCAGTCCGTAGTTGCGCAGCACCACCGCGACGATGTTCTTGCCGATGTCGTGAATGTCGCCCTTGACGGTGGCGATGATGATTTTCGGCTTCCCGGCCGCGCCGGTCTCCGCATTCGCGTCGGAGAGCAGTTGCTCCAGACAGGCGGTCCCCCGCTGCATCGCTTCGGCGCCGGAGATCAACTGGGGCAGAAAGAACTCCTTCTGCTCGTACTTCTGTCCGACCTCCGTGATCGCGGGGATGAGAATGGCGTTGAGGATCTCCGCCGGAGGGGTGCCGAGTTTCAGCAGTTCGTCGATCCGGGCCGGCACCGCCTCCGCGTCGCCCCGCAGAATGGTCCGGCGCAGTTGTTCCGCCGGAGAAACGCTCTCCGCCGCGGCGGACGGCCGGGCGGTCTCCGGCGGCGCGGCGGCGAAGCGGTCCAGAAATTTCGCCATGTTCGGGTCGCGGTCCAGCAGGGCGTCCCCCGCCAGCGTCATCTCCATCAGTTCGGGGAACAGCGGGTTGGCGATGGCCAGATTCAGCCCCCGGCCCATCGCCATGCCGAGGAACGTCCGGTTGAGCAGCGGCCGCGCGGGCATGCCGAAACTCACATTGGACAGTCCGCACACCGTGGCGATGCCCCGTTCGCGGCACCGGGAAATGAACTCCAGCGAGGTCCGCGCCGCCCGCGCTTCGGCGGAAACGGTCATGATGAGCGCGTCGGCGCAGACATCCGCCGGCGTGTAGCCGTATTCGGCGCACGCGGCGAGGATATCCTCCAGCACCGCCATGCGTTCGTCCGCCGTGGCGGGAATGCCCGCGTCGGTGAGGGGAAGCAGGATCGGCATCGCGCCGTACTTCGCGGCGAGGGGCAGGATTTTTTCCAGTTTCCTTTTCTCCGCCGAAACGGAGTTGAGCAGCGCGCGGCCCGGATACAGCCGCAGCGCCGTTTCCACCGTTTCGGGGTCGGTGGAGTCGATGCACAGCGGCGCGGATACGGCTTTGAGCAGCCGGGTCATGGTCTGACGCATCATCCCCGCTTCGTCGATCCCGGAGAGCCCCATGTTGATGTCGAGGATTTTCGCTCCGGCGGCGACTTGCTGCAATGCGAAATCCAGCGCCATGTCGGTGCGGTTCGCCCGCAATTCGGCCTGGAACGCCTTCTTGCCGGTGGGGTTGATCCGCTCCCCGATGACGGTGAACGGCGCGTGCGTCGAAACTTCCACGATCTCCGAAACCGACGAGATCAGCGCCGGCGGCGAAGCGGGCAACTGCGGCGGCGGTACGCCCTCCGCCGCTTCGGACAGTCGGGCGATGTGCGCCGGGGAGGTCCCGCAGCAGCCGCCGAGGATGCCCGCGCCCGCCGTCACCAGCGCTTCGGCGCAGGCGGAAAATTCGTCCGGCCCCATCGGAAACACCGTCCGCCCCCCTTCCAGCCGGGGCAGTCCGGCATTGGGTTTGGCGACGAGGGGGATGCGGGCGTAAGGCGCCATCGCCGCGATGATCTCCGCCATTTCTTTCGGCCCGGTGGAGCAGTTGCAGCCGAATGCGTCCGCGCCCAGAGACTGCAGGGCGTTCAGCGCCGCGACCGGATGGACGCCGGTGAGGGACCGGCCGCCGGACTCGAAGGTCATCGTGACCAGCACCGGCAGATCGGGCGCGACCTCCCGCACCGCCAGCAGTGCGGCCCGGGCCTCCTGCAGGTCCATCATGGTCTCAATGGCGAATCCGTCCACGCCGCCATCCAGCAGCGCCTCCGCGCTTTCCCGGAAAACGGCGACCGCTTCCTCGAACGGCAGATCGCCGCAGGGTTCCACAAATTTTCCGGTAGGGGCGATGTCCCCGAAAACCAGCGCGTCCGGCGCGTCGGCTTTGGCGGCGGCCGCCAGTTCGGAGACGATTTCGCGCACCCGGTCCGCGAGGCCGAATTCCGAAAACTTGCACCGGTTGCCGCCGAATGTGGGCGCGTAGACGATGTCGCTGCCCGCGGCGAGGTAGCGGCGGCGGATATCCCGCATCGCTTCCGGGTGCTCGCAGGCCCACAGTTCCGGGCAGACCCCGGCGGGCATGCCCCGCTTGGCCAGTTCGGTGCCGGTGGCTCCGTCCAGCAGCAGAATCCGGCTCGCGGCCAGCGCTCGAAATTCACCTCTGTTCACGATTCGACCTCAATCCACGCCCGCGAAGGCGGTCACGCTCTTTTCCGGAAGCATGAAACAGTTTTCATCCAGTTTCATGCCCAGTTCCTCCAGTTTCAGCCGGTCGAAGAAAATCTTCTGCACCTCCAGCGGCATGTCGCCGTACCCCGGCGAATACCGCGACTCCCGCAATCCCAGCGCCCCGGCCCGCAACTGCGTCGCCGCCTGACGCTGCATGAATCCCATCGCCGCGTCGGCGCATTCGCCGCCCACCGCGTCGTACACCGCGCTTTTCGCCACCGATCCTCCGGCATCCCGGGCGGCGGTGATCTCCGCTCCGGCGGTGACGGCCCCGCACCATATCGCCCGGATGCCCGCGCTGCGGCGGGCGAACTGCGTGCCGGGGATCAGCGTCCCGTCGTCCAGCCGGACCCCGGCCTCCTCCGCCCGCGCCGGAAATACCGTCCAGCGGCCCCGGAGGAAGCACTTCTCAAACGCCTCCAGCGCGACTTTGCGGTACTCCCGCAACTCCGCTTCCGTCAGCGCGGTCCGGGTCAGGCGGCCGCCCAGCCGGAGAAACACCTCCCGCTCCGGGAACGGCACCGCGATACGGGACAGCGTGTGCAGCACGCCCGTCACGCCGCGCCTCCGCCCCGGAGCAGTCCGGACACTTCCGCCGCAGTCAGGTCCCGCCACGCCCCGGACGGCAGATCGCCCAGTTCCACCGCGCCGATCTGCCGCCGCACCAGTTTCGTCACCACGGAGCCGCAGGCTTTGACCAGCCGCCGGATCTCCCGTTTCCTGCCTTCATTCAGCACAAATTCGTACTCGCCGCCGCCGAGGTCGTTCACTTCCCGCGCCCGCAGGACCTCTCCGTCGTCCGCGATCCCGGCGCGGATGCGCGCCAGCGCCGCCGGAGACAGCGCCGGACGGACCGAGACGCGATACCGCTTCAGCACTCCGTGCCGGGGGTGCGTCAGAATATGGACGAACGCCCCGTCGTTGGAGAAAATGATCGCCCCTTCGCTCTCCTTGTCCAGTCGTCCGGCGGAGACCAGGCGCGTGCCGGGCAGGTCGATCAACTCCAGTGCCAGATGCGCGGCGTGCGCGTCGGCGCTGCTGCACACATACCCCCGCGGCTTGTGGAGCAGAATGTAACGCTTCTCCGCCGCGGGGACCAGAGGCCGACCGTTCAGCGCCACGGCATCCGTTTCCGCCACCTGCCGGGCGGGATTGACTTCCGCCGCGCCGTTGACCGTCACCGCGCCGGAGCGAATCAGCGTTTCCGCCCCGCGCCGGGAAGCCGCGCCGCACGCGGCCACATATTTCACCAAATTCGCCATGCCATATAAAATACCCCCAAAAACCCGGATTGGCAAGGTTGAAAGCCCCGGAAAACGCAAGTATATTAAGATCCGGAACTCCAAACAGGATTTTTTTCGGCATGAACGGCAAACTTTTTCTGGTCAGCACCCCCATCGGCAATCTGGAAGACATCACCCTCCGGGCGCTGAACGTCCTGCGTTCCGTTGATCTCATCGCCGCCGAGGACACCCGGCACACCCGGCAGTTGCTCAGTCATTACGACATTCACGGCAAATTGGAGAGTTGCCACGCATTCAACGAACACGCCAAAGTCGCGGGACTGATCGACTTCGTGCGGTCCGGGCACTCGCTGGCGCTGGTCTCCGACGCCGGGACCCCCTCCGTGGCGGACCCGGGATTCCTGCTGGTGCGGACCGCGCTGGAAGCCGGGATCGAACCGGTGGTGATCCCCGGGGTGTCGGCCCTGACATTCGCGGTGACGGCTTCGGGACTGCCGGTGGACCGCTTCGCCTTCTGGGGGTTCGCGCCGGTCAAGCCGGGGAAGCGGGGCAAATTTTTTGCCCGGATCGTCGCGGACGACCGCACCGGGTTCTTTTTTGAATCCCCCTTCCGCATCGCCCGGACCCTCGCCGAATTATCCGCGATCGCCCCCGATGCCCGGACGGCGGTCATCCGCGAAGCAACCAAACTGCACGAGGAAATACTCCGGGGCACCGCGGCGGAACTGGCCGCCTTGAAGCGGGAATGGAAAGGCGAGATCGTCGTCGGCGTCCGCGCCGTCGAGGGAACGGAAGAAACGGAACAACCGTAGAACATAAGGGATATGACCATGCGGAAAGCCGAAATCACCTGGAGTCTGATGCACCCGACTCCGCTCAACGTCGAATACATGAAGCAGGTGGTGCGCAAGGCCGCCGAGTACCGGGTGGACAGTTTCGAGATCTGCGCCGACTGCCACACCAATTTAGGCGGCATGGACGGATTGGCCGACTACGCCGAATACCCGGAGACCCACCGGAGGATCGACCTCGCCGGCATCGCCGCCAATCGGCGGAAACTGGGAGAGATATTGGAACTGGCCCACGCCGCCGGCAAACCGGTGCTCTACTGGCACCGGGAGGCCATGGTGCCGGACGGTCTGCTCGTCGACCGGCCCGACCTGCTGGACGCCAACGGCGAATTCGATCTGCTCGGGGCCGCCTACGCGGAACTGCTCCGGTACAAGATCGACGCGACGTTCCGGGCCATGCCCGCGCTGGACGGTCTGGTGCTGACGCTGACCGAGGCCAGTTATTCGGTGATCCACAACTCCAACACCGCGAAGTTCCCGCCCCGCAAGGTGGTGGAGCATCTGGTGCGGATCTTCGCCTCCGAATTGCGGAAAAGAAACAAGCGGTTCGTTCTTCGCTCCTTCGGCTCCATCGCGCAGGACTACGAGGATATTCTGGCCGGGGCCGCCGCGGCCGCCCGCGAATACGGATTCGAGATCGAGACCAAGATCACGCCCTACGATTTTGACCCCTTCCTGCCCGTCAATCCCTTCCTGCGGAAACTGCCCGGTGCGCAACTGGGCGCGGAGTGCGACTGCCTCGGAGAATTTCTCGGCGCGGGCATGCTTCCAGCCGAGAACGTCGAGAACATCGTCAACTACGTCCGCACCGGGCAGACCGCCGGAGTCGACCGCTACGCCATCCGGCTGGACCGCATCGGCAACCGCACGTTCGACTGCTACGAGGTGAATCTCTACGCCTATGAGCGGGCGATCGACGATCCCGCCGTGACCGCCGCCGACATCCGGCGGGAGTGGCTGGCACAACACGCCCCGGCCTCGGCGCGGGAAGCGTTTCTGCAACTGGGACTGGACGGGTTCGAGGTGGTGAAAAAGACCAACTTCATCGCCGGCAACGTGATTTTTCACCAGTTCCCCAGCCAGCCCATGACCAAGTATCTCAAAGCCGGATTCATTTTCGCGTTGTTCAAAAACGGCGTCGATCTGCATAACGGCGCGGGGGTCTGGTCCATCCTCGCGCAGAACCGCACCCCCGGACGCGCCGCGATCCTCCGGGAAAAAGAGGAGGCGTGCGCCCTGGTCGAGAAGGGATTGTCTCTGCTGAATTCTTTGCCCGTGGAGCCGGGCTGGGAAGCCGAGTATGCGTGGCGGAAACGGCTGTGGGAGAACGCCAAAGTCGCCGCGACCGCGTTTCTCTGGCTCTGCCGCATCGTCTGCGCCTACTTCGACGATATGGAATCCGGCGACAACTCCGCCGCTTCGCTTACCGCCGCCGTTGCCGCCGGGAGGCGGACCCTCTGCGATCTGGCCGGATACGACCTCGGTGCGGAGGAGACCCGGAAGACCCGTTTCGTCAACGGCCTGGATACCGACCTTTTTCACGAGTCGTCGAGCGCGACGGTCGTCTACTTGAAGCCGTTTTACGCGATTTTCGGCATTCTGGCCGACGAGTATGAAACGGAGTTCGCCATGCGGCGGAAATACGTCCCCGGCACCGTCGACTGCATTCTTTGCGGCGTCATCACCGACGAGTGGCGCATCGCCCGCTACATGCACGCCTGTCACGCCAACTTCGATCACGGCGAATTTTTCCGCTACGCCGGGAACACGGTCTTCCCCAACGGCTTTCTGGAGATGGAACTTGCCCGCCCCGCCAACGGCGGCAGACTGGTGATTTACGGCGATGCGGCGGAGACCGCCGATTTCCGGATCGAACTGGACGGCAAACCTCCGGTCGCCGCCGCTTTCGATGCTTCCGGGGCCGCGGAGTTCCCGCTGGCTCCCGGCGCCGGAAACGTCCGGGTGCGGCTGACCAAAGCCCCCGGCCCGTTCTATCCCCGGTTCCGCGCCGCGACGACCGTTCGTTGACGCATTGCCGTTTCGAGGTTGTCGAGCCGCTCCATATCGCTTCGTTTCCGCGACCGAAGTCAAAAAAGCGGAAAAATCCCTCGAATGCGCCCGTCACTGATTGAGGATGGTCCGGACCTCGTCTTTGATGGCGGTGCTGGAATAGGTGGCGCCGGTGACGGCGTCCACCTGCAATTCGGCGGCTTCCCCGACGGAACGACCGTTCCAGCGGGTGAGAAATCCGGCCCCGCGGACCCGTTTCAGCCAGCGGGGAGTTTCCTCGTTTTTGCCGACGGCAACACCGGCGATCCGGTCGTCCGGCGTCAGCACCACAGCGGTATCAACATAACCGTTGAAGCCTTCGGTCCGGGGGTATTTGCCCGCGGGCGCGAGAAAGAGGCGGCCGATCACATTGCCGTCCCCGTCCAGCAGGTCCACCCGCCGGGCGGAGCGTTTGCCGAAGGAGGCAAACCGCGGCAAGGCGGTTTTGATGTCCATGATGAACGCACCGTATTCTCCGCCCACCGCCGCGCCGAGCCCCCCGACCGCATCGGAGGAGGCCGCCGTTTGCGCGGAGTTCCCCGAGTCCCCGCCGCATCCGACTGTCAGCATCGTCAATGCCGGAATGATGATGAGTATGCGAAATTTCATGACCCGTTCCTCACGGTCTTCGGACGGAACTTCCAATGGAATACACCTTGTATTGATCGCGCGGATTTTTGACCAGCGTGAAGGCAAAACTTTTGTCCAGCGGCTGGCTGTAAACAACGGCGGTCAGATTGATCTTGGAACTGTGATTCAGCCGCCTGAAGCCGAGAAATCGCACGGGTTCCGCATTTTTGCCGAGAAACGGTTCCGTGTAACGGTCCCGGTCGGTATTGTCCCGAATCAGCATCATGCCGCCGAGTTTGCTTCTGTCGCGGGCTTTGGCCGCCGCAAAGAATTCGCGGATCAGTTTTTCGGCCTCCGGGTCGGCGGCGACCGCCGTCTGCGCCTTGAGTTCCCTGTAACTCTCCTGCGGCCAAAGGACCCAAAGGGCCAGCATCGCCGGCAGCAAAAGGGCGATCCCGTACCCGATGTATTTCTTTTGCATGATCAATATGCTCCCGGGGTCAAACCGAGTTCGATGAAATCATCTTTGGTAAGACAATACACCGCGTCATTTTTGCCCATCCAGCCGATGTTGTTGGCCAGCGCAAAATCCCCGGTATCGAATTCTCCGGGACGTTCCGCCGAAACATGGCCGTCAATCCAGGCGACCGCGGCCCTGCCGTTGTGACGGAACTGCTGAGTGGCCGACCACGAAGTCTGAGTCCCGCAATTTGCCGCCGCCACCGAAGTCCGGGGGGCAAGATAGTACGGGAATACGGTCAGTCCGGCAGACCACTCCAGCGCCGTATCGCTGATCATCACCGCTCTGGCCGCATTGTAAACACCGCCGGCCCGCAGCCGGACCGGTTGGTAATTGCTGTCGCGGAATCCGAGATTGATGTTCATTCCGTAACCGCCGCCGCGGCAGGTTCCCACCGATGCGCTCGTCGCGCTGTCGTCGCCGGTTTGGGGGCCGAGTTGCGCCAGCGCGTCCGCCAGCACCGACGGGCAACTCTTGGCCGCCGGATTTTTGCTGTCGACCGCAAAGCCCGTCGTGCGCAGGTCCACCCGCCGCTGATTGACGTTCTTGCCGATCCATGTTCCCCGATTGCAACACCAACCGCCGGTGGCGCTGGGCAGAAAATCGTCGTAAGTTCCGCTGTACAAATGAACCGACTCCGCCAATTGCCGGAGATTTCCCGTGCAGGACGCCGTTTTGCCGGATTCCCGGGCCTTGCCCAGCGCCGGCATCATCATCCCCGCCATGATCGCAATGATGGCGATGACCACCAGCAATTCAATGAGTGTGAACGATTTTTTCATACCGAAAAATTCCTTGTTGCATATCTAAAATTAGTCGCGTCTAACTACAATTTCTTAAAAACAGCCGCGGTCAGGCCGCGGCTGTACGCGACCTTTCGCCGTTACTTCGCCGGGGCCGGAGCAACCGGAGCCGGAGCAGCCGGGGCCGGAACCGCCTTCGCGGCATCGTGATCGCAGCCGCCTTTCTTGCTCATCTTGCCGTGATTGCAGCCGCCCTTCTTGCTCATCTTGCCATGATCGCAGCCGCCCTTTTTGCCCATCTTGCCGTGATCGCAGCCGCCCTTCTCGCCCATCTTGCCGTGATCGCAGCCGCCCTTCTTTCCGGCGTGATCGCAAGCCTTCTTTTCCGGAACCGCCGGAGCATCAGTGGAACAAACCGCACAACCGAACTGCATCATACCGCCGACCAACGCGGCCGCCATCATTGTTTTGAACATTTTCTTTTCCTTTCATGTTCTATGTTTACGGGAACCGCGGACCATCCGCATTCCTCCGCATTACCGAAAAAACCGCTGTCCCGACGAAAGGGGACATCCACCGGGACAGCGGCAGGGTAGACAACGGAAACTTCACCGGAACAGTCCGCACGTCAAAGGAGCGAAAGGCGCGCGTTCATCCCCCGGCGGTCCGTGCAACCGCGTTTCCATCATCCGCCAAGACCCCTGAATTAGTCTTGTCTAATTCATAATATAGCGCTATTCCGATGCAATGCAAATGCCGAAAAGGGAAAAAATACAATAAATTAGTTTATGCTAATTTTGGTTTCGAGGAAAACTTTGTTCAAAAACGGCGTGTTTGCCGCCGTCGTCGGGGCTTCCGCTTCCCCCTGAAAAGAAAAGGTGGACATGACGGAGGAAAAAGGGTTCGCCGCTACTCGTAACGGAGCGCTTCGATGGGGTCGAGTTGGCTCGCTTTCCATGCCGGGTAGAAGCCGAAGACCATGCCGATGCTGGCGGAGACCGCGAATGCGGCGAAGACGGCGGCGGGACTGCTTTCGATCGGCCACCCCAACTGGCTTTCGATCAGCAGCGCGGTGCCGTGTCCGGCCAAAATCCCGATAATACCGCCCAGCACGCACATCACCACGGCTTCGATGAGGAACTGCTTCAGGATATCCCGGCTCCGGGCGCCCACGGCCATGCGCAGCCCGATCTCCCGGGTGCGTTCGGTGACGGAGACCAGCATGATGTTCATGATGCCGACGCCGCCGACGACCAGCGAAAGCAGCGCCACGCCCAGCAGGAGATTATTCATCAGCGTGGAGGTCTTGTCCATCATCTTCATGAAGTCCGACGCGCTGCGGATGCGGAAGTCGTCGTCCTGCGCCGCGACCAGCGCGTGGCGTTCCCGGAGCAGCGCGGTGATCTCCGCCGTGGCCGCGTCCACTTTGTCCGGCGCGACGGCGGAAAAAGCGATGTGGTCGATGTAGGTGAACTTGGGAAAGACCAGTTTATCCTCGGTCATGGAGGCATCCTGTTCGGGGTAGAGCGCGACGCCGCTCACCGGATAGCGGTCCCCGGGGCGGCTGGAGAGCGTACTTTTGGTACTGGTGGCCGAACCGCTGCGCAGTCCGGTGATCCGCATGCGCATGGTGGTCCACGGCATGAGGATCACGTCGTCTTCGTCGGTGCCCATCATGTTGGCGCCCTTGCTTTTCAGCACGCCGATGACCTTGAACGAGGAGTTGTTGATCCGCAGTTCGCAGTCCACCGGGGAGACGCCGCCGAAAAGTTCCCGGACGATGGTGGCGCCGACGACGCAGACCCGGGCGTTCCGGTCCACTTCCCGTTCACTGAAAAAGCGCCCTTCCGCGATCTCCCAGTCCCGGATGGCGAAAAACGACGGAGAAACCCCGTACATCTGGTTGGGGATCCAGTTCTCCGAGCCGAAAATCGCCTGCGCGGTACTGGACCGCACGATGGGGGAGACCAGCGACACGCTGGGACACTCCCGCAGGATCGCTTCGGCGTCCGCCGGCAGCAGCGACGCCCACGAGTTGGTCCCGGCCCGGATACCCGCCACCCGGCGCACGCCGGGGTAGATGATCCCCGAACCGGCGCCCATGCGTTCGATGGTGGTGCGGATGGCGGTGGAGGACCCCTTGCCGATCTCCATCATGGTGATGACCGCGCCGATGCCGATGATGATGCCCAGCATGGTCAGCAGCGTGCGGGTGGGGTTGCGCCGGAGGGAGATCAGCGCCATGACGACGGTGTCGAAAACGTTCATTGGGCCAGTCCTCCTTCAAACAGTCCGGAGACGATCCTTCCGTCGCTCATGCAGATGGTGCGCCGGGCGTATCGGGCGATCGCCTGAGAGTGGGTCACGAGGATCACCGTGATGCCGTCGGCGTTGAGTTGCTGAAACAGGTTCATCACCTCCACGCTGGTGTGGGAATCGAGATTGCCGGTGGGTTCGTCGGCGAAGATCACCGGTGGACGGTTGATGAGCGCCCGGGCGATGGCGACCCGCTGCTGCTGGCCGCCGGACAACTGGGACGGGTGGTGTTCGGACCGGTCGGCGATGCCCACAGCCTCCAGCGCGGCCATGCCCCGCTTCCGCCGCTCGGAACGGCTGAGGGAACCGGCGGTGTAGGCCAGCGGCATGATGACGTTTTCCAGCGCCGAGGTGCGGGGCAGCAGATTGAAACTCTGAAAGACGAATCCGATCTTCCGGTTGCGGATCCCGGCGCGCAGATCGCCGTCGGCCCGACCGAGTTCGACCCCGTCGAAAAAGTAATCGCCGCCGGAGGGCCGGTCCAGACAGCCCAGAATATTCATCAGCGTGCTTTTTCCCGAACCCGACGCCCCCATCAGCGCGACGTATTCGCCCGGTTCGATCTCCAGCGAAACTCCGTTGAGCACGGAGATGAAGTCGTCGCCCAGCGGGTAGTTTTTGGTGATGTCACGCAGTTCGATCAGCGCCATGGCCGGCCTCCCGTCATTGGGCCTGAGCCGCCCGGGCGCGGTTGGCGGCGCTGCCGCCGCCCTGAACGCCCTTGCGCTCCGGAGTGGGCATGAAGGGACTTTTCGCCGGTCCGCCGTCCTGCGGATTTTCCGCGGCGGTTTCAACGATGCCGTAGACCACCTCGGTCCCGGGCGGGAGGGGGGAGTCGACCAGTTCCACCCGCACGCCGGCGTTGAGGCCGGTTTTGACCTCCACCGGGCGAAGCAGTTTGCCCTCGGCCACCCAGACGACTTTCCGGGAACGGTCGAACTTGCGCCCGCGGTATTCCGGCATGATGTACTTCTCCTCCGGGGTGAACCGGAGGGCGGAATTGGGGACCACCGGCACGTCGGTGCGGCGGGCGCGGATGAACCGGACGTTGGCGGTGAGGTAGGGGATCAGCCTGCCGTCGGAGTTGTCGGTGGAGACCTCCACGATGTAGGTGACGACGTTCTGGGACATGGTGGCGTTGAGGCGGATCTTTTTTACCGTGCCTTCGAAAACCTCTCCCGGAAAGGCGTCGATGGTGAACTCCGCCGGCATGCCCGGTTTGATGCTGCCGATGTCCGCTTCGTTGACGGAGACCCAGACTTCCATTTTCTTCAGGTCCTTGGCGATGAGGAAGATGCTGGACGCGCTCATGTTGGAGACCACAGTCTGTCCGATGCTGACCCGGCGGTCGATGATGATGCCGTCCACCGGGGAGGTGATGGCGCAGTAGTCCATATTGCGCTGGGCTTTGACCAGCGCGGCCTCGGCGATGGCCAGTTGCGCGTTGGTCTGTTCCTGCTTGGCGCGGGCGGCGGCAAGGTCGGCCTGCGCGGAGATGAAGGCGGCTTCGGCGTCATCGTAATTGCTTTTGGAGACGGCGGTGCTTTTCCAGAGTTGCTGGGCGCGTTCCCAGTTGATCCGAGCGAGGTTGAGTCGGGCTTCGCACTGGCTGATGGCGGCTTTCGCGGAAGTGATTTCAGCCTCGGCCTGAAGTTTTCTGGCTTTGCATTCCCGCAGTTCCGCCGCGTAAAGCACATCGTCGATCTGGGCCAGCAGTTCTCCCGCCTTGATTCGGGAACCGTAATCCACCGTGCCGCCGGCGGCGTCCTTGCCGAAGGCCATGATCTTGCCGGTGACCTGCGCGCCGACGTTGACCAGTTCCTCCGGCTCCACCGTCCCGGAGGCGCTGATGGAACTGGTCAGATCATCCCGGACGATCTTCTCGGTCTTGAAGGAGTAATCCGTTTCGCCCTGAGCAAAAAAACCGTACCCGAACCACGCACCCGCGACGATGACCGCGACCACCGCCGCCGGGACCGCCAGTTTCCAAAGTTTCCTCATCTTCCGCCCGCTTCCTTTTTTTTCCTGCCTCGCGCGATCCGCGCCGTTTCCATATCCGATTAACGCGGCGAAGCGCCGGTTTATTTCACCGGGTGCCGCCTTTTTCACGAATTCCGGATAATATGCCACACCGGAGGACGGATTTCAAGCGGGGACGGATTGAAAAATCCGCATTGCAGTGGTATATTAACGGCCGTATTCGTCGGGCGCGAACAAGGGCAGGAGCATGAAGAAGGACGGTTTTTCCGGAAAACTTGGGTTCGTACTGGCCGCCGCCGGCAGCGCGGTGGGGCTGGGCAATATCTGGCGGTTCCCGTATCTGACGGCCAAATACGGCGGGGGGATCTTCCTGCTGACCTATGTCGTGCTGGTGCTGACCTTCGGTTACGCGCTGCTGATCTCGGAGAACGCCATCGGCCGTATGACCCGCCGTTCGCCCATCGGCGCGTTCCGGAAACTGTGCGCGGGCAAGCATTCGTTTCTCGGCGCGGTGCGCTGGGGCGGCTGGATCAATTCGATCGTGCCGCTGATCATCCTGCCCTATTACTGTGTGATCGGCGGCTGGGTCACCAAGTATGTCGCCGCGCTTCTCGTCAATCCGGTCAGCGCGTTTCACAAGGACGCGCTGGCGACCCATGCGGGAAAGAGCATGAGCGCTTCGGCGGCGTATTTTCTGAACTTCATCTCCGACCCGGTCGGCTCCACGGCGTTTTTTCTGGTCTTCGTGATCATTACCGCGCTGGTGATCGCCTGCGGGGTGGAGAAGGGCATCGAACGCTTCAACAAGATCATGATGCCGCTGCTGATCCTGCTGTGCATCGGCATCTGCGTCTACTGCATGTTTCTGCCCGGAGCGGGGGCGGGATTCCGGTACTACCTGATGCCGGATGTGCGGAAATTCAGTTACATGACCGTGGTGGCGGCGATGGGACAGTTGTTCTTTTCGCTCTCCATCGCCATGGGGATCATGATAACTTACGGCGCGTACATGCGCCGGAACGAGGATCTGATCTCCGGGGTCAATCAGGTGGAGATATTCGATACGGCGGTGGCGTTTCTGGCCGGAATGATGATTATTCCGGCGGTGGTGGCCTTTGGCGGCGAAAAGGCGGCGGAGAATGCGGGCGTCGGGCTGGTCTTCATTACCATGCCGCAGGTTTTCGCCGGGTTCGCGGGCGGAAGGATTTTCGGGGTGATGTTCTTTGTGCTGGTGCTGTTCGCCGCAGCCACGTCCGCGGTGTCGTTGATGGAGACCAACGTGCAGATGGTCAGTCAGGAGATGCGCATCTCCCGTTTCAAGGCGATCCTCTGTGTGCTGGGAGAAGTCATCGGCATCGGAGTCGTGACGCTTATGGGATACAGTCTGCTTTCGCATGTGCGTCCGCTCGGTTTTATTGAGAAGTACCGCAATTTCGACATTCTGGATACGCTGGATTTTCTCAGCAACAGCGTGCTGATGCCCGTCGGCGCGATTTTCACCACGGTGCTGGTGGTGGCGGTGGTGGGGCTGGAGAAGTTCTCCCATTACATCCGCAGCGGCCGCCCGTGGCGGCGGGAGTTTCTGTTTCAGTTCTGCATGTGCGTCGTCGTCATTCCGTGTCTGCTGGTGGTGCTGCTGAACGCCACCGGCGTGCTGAAGTGAATAGGGGGGCGGCTTTGCCGCGCTGAAATTTTCCTGCGGATTTTGCGGATGCCGCTTGCTTTTTTCACTTTTACGGGGTATATTAGGGACACGACACCGCAATTCGGGCGGTTAGCTCAGTTGGTTAGAGCGCTGCTTTCACACGGCAGAGGTCACGTGTTCGAGTCACGTACCGCCCACCATCGTAAAATTCTCCGGGGACCGGTCAAATGAGACGGATTCCCGGTTTTCTTTTGCAAATTCGGGAAACTGTTTCACCGATCAAAATTCACGGCGGTCTGATGAGGCGTCCTGAATCGAGGTTGACTCAATGAAAAAAGTAATACTGTCTTGCCTCACGATTTTGGCTGTTTTCCTTATGGCGTGTAATCGCAATCGGAAAATTGTCAAAATCACGGATAATTTGACATGGGTATACACCGATGAAACGGAGTCATCCCTTCTGTGGAATCAAAAAGTTATCGTCGGTCCCGGATCAATTACCTTAAAATGTGATAAAATATATGCGTGGGGGATGATACACAGGAAAAATATTTCAACATTCTTCATATTGAATTTAAAAACGGGAGAAATCATAAAAAATCCGGAAATGAAGGATGTTGCATACCAATATAATGTCAACGTTGATTTCAATCAAAGTTACACACAGGCGGAGATATTTGGAGAGCAAAAATCGATGTTGGCGATAAAACGACTGGAAGATGATATAAAAATGTTAAACGAAAAAAAGTAATGCCGAGAACATTGCCGTCCGGGTTTTTTTACCGGACAACCGTGATCGGGGAATGGCTTTTTCATTTTCATTCCCGGTGACGGGGGGAGCGGCAATTTCAGTGTGTTAAGAAAATTTCCGGTCAGACACTTGAAACGTGTCGAAGGATAGTGTATGATAATAGGAGTGATTTATGAAGAAGGCTTTTAGGTTTGTTAAACAATATGGCTCTGTACTAAAAGAGGACTGAAAAATAAAAAAGTAATCTGCCACCGGGTGCTACCCGGACGTGATCCTTACTTCTTTTCTCGCGGGAAAAGAAGTAAGACAAGAAAAGGCGACTGCGTTACTTTCTTCCTGAATCCGTGAAATAATTGGTGAAATCGACGATAAAATAGAAGAAAAAGATGTTGAGTCGCAGTATATTATGTATGTGTTTCGAGACATGGATAAACTCAACCCGACGGGTGAAATGAATGGCGACTCGGTTTAAAA
>JALEMG010000027.1 GCA_022768375.1 Lentisphaeria bacterium | reverse complement strand
GACCAGGTGCGGCAACTTCTGACCTATTGCCGGGAAAACGGGGAACGGTTCTGGCATTCTGCGGTTCTGATTTCATACTATACCGGGCTGCGTCTGAAAGACGTTGTCATGCTCGAACGGTCGCAGATAACGGCTGACGGTTATCTTGATCTGTTACCGGCAAAAACCGAGCGCAGTAAAAAGCGGGTGAGGATTCCGATCCGCCCCGAACTCGCGCGCGAATTGTCCTGCATCGAGCTGAAGAGTCTGAAACACTTTTTCCCGGATAAGGTGGAGATATATGAACGGCGGCGCGGAGTTTTGACGGTTCAGTTCGGTCGTCTGCTGGCTAAGGCCGGACTTTCCGGCAAGGGCTACGGATTTCACTCCCTGCGTCATACGTTTGTCACGGAAGCCCTGAAAGCTGGTGTCAGTTTGAAACACGTGCAAGCGGTCGTCGGTCATACTTCGGTCGAGTTGACGGAGGGCACATATTATCACGGCGAACGGAATGCAGACCTGTCGGCATATCCCGCCCTGTGAACAAATATGATTCCCCTGTTTTTCCCCTGATTTTGTAACTGGTTTTGTTTGCAGCATTGCCGATTTTGAGGGTAAATATCTAATATTCAGCTCATCGCTTTCGGGTTCTCATCCCGGCAACATGGGTTCGACTCCCATTGGAGATGCCATTTGCTTCTTTTCACGGGAAAAGAAGTAAAACAGGAAAAGCGGACTTCGTTCCTTTCTTTTGGCCGCAAAAGAAAGGAATCAGGGAAAACTCCGCCCCACGGTTTCGACCGCGGGGCGTTTTGCATGTTGCCCCCGTGTCGTTCCCGCCGGGGCAATTCCGATCAGGGGGCCGGGGGAAGCGCCGCACCGGTATCGGAAGCCCCCCTCTTTCTCCGAAGCAATATCCGGGAACGAACTTGAAAAACCGCGGGGACATGCTATTTTAAGGCCGGGCAGAGCAGGGCGACGAGGTCCGTCCGCGAAAAGTTGTTCGGCATCGCCGCCGCAATCGTCGCGGTGCGGGCGATACAGGGAAGTGAAGGATGTCATTCAAGGATATTCTGGCGGCTTACGGTTTGTTTCGACTGCTGGGCGACGTGAGCGGCGGACCGTCAAAAAGCGGGAATGACGGTTCGTGCGGCTGCGGTTGTCTGTGCGCCGTCATCGTGGCGATCGGGATTATCATCTCGCGGATCTCCTGACGGCGGGAACGTGTTTCCCGCGGAGAAATGCGTTCCTTTCAAATTCCGTTGGAAAAGGAAACGGGGCAGTCACTCCGCTTCCGGATAATTATCGAGGATGAAGTCCGTCAGAGGAGACGGATCGTCCAATCCGTGTGGATGGTGTCCGAAAAGGTCTCTGCGGATGATTTGGATTCTGCCGCCGGCCTGCTGAAGACGTTCGGCAAAAATATCAATGTTGCTCTCCGGCAGCACGGACTGATCCTGACCGTTGCGGATGGCCAGGATCGGGATCCCCGCCCGGGCGATCGGCCGATAATTGTTCAGCGGATTATCGGGATGCGCCGACAGTTCCCGCCGATTGCCGACATGGTAAGCCTTAAGGTGTCTGGCGGCTTCCTGCCGCATGAAATCCAGCATTGCCGGGGACGCGTTGCCGGGGGTGCGCTCCGCGGCAAAACTCAAGGAGCACACGGGAGCGTCAAGATAGATCGCCCCGACGGTTTCCGGGTGTTCCGCCGCCCAGCGAAGCGATATTGTGATGTCAGACACACTCCGTCAGCTCCCGAATCATGACGGGAGTTGGCGGAGGTTCTTGATTTTGACGAGGAACGACCTTATGCGCGCAAAACTTCGGACACTACTAGGCGAACTACCGGTTGCGTTCCTGTCAGTGAGCGTATACGATGAAAAATCCTGTTACCCCAGACTGCTGATCCGCACATGCGACCAACTCGCGACATCATACAAAAAACGGGGTGCTCTTAGTCTCTCTCGGCTTGATGTTGCTCAATCCATGAAACTAGCGCGCCACGATTTTTCTCGAACCACTGCGAGCACAGGTAATACTTCTGACCATGAAGTGTAACCGGGGTCGCGTAATATCGCTCGCTTGGCTCTCTGCTTCTGGCAAGTAACGGGTAGGAAATACCGAAAACGTCCTTTGAGAATTGCAAATCCAAGAAATCGTTAATTTCCGCCTGAGGAAAGTCTTCTCGCCGTAACACGGGTATCAATTCGTCTTTTACGAGTTGAGCTAGCTTCGGTAGGACTGTATTTTCTTCGTCTCGTGCATGAACCTCATTATCATCCATACTTTCGTTATGCTGGATCAAGTCATATAACTGCACACTTCTCAAGAAAAGTTCTCCCGTGTCGGCAATTGAATCACTGAGTTTAAGCACCGGATTCATGATTTCTGTTCCGAAATCCTGATTTGCATAGAGCTTGAACTGAAACCTGAAATTGTTCTCATAAAATAGGTTTTGAAGATCCGCTATCTCCACCATGAGCCGATCAAGAATAGCAGGACCGATCTTGGGAGACGCAAATCCGATCTCAGCTTCCTTGACATCAAGATAGCAGTAAAAAACAATGGCAGCCCTAAGCAACTTGGCAATGACCTTTGCAATGGTGTTTAATTTTGATCCGTAGTTAAGTTGGTTGCCATGATAGGCCACCTCCAGAGCATAATAATGGGTAAAACGTTCTGCCAAAGCACATCCAATGATATCACATTCGGCTTGGCGCATAATCTGTGTAAAATTCGAGTTGTTCTTGAAAATATCCAGTCCTTTTGCGCCGAAGTGTTTTTTTAGTTCATTCAAAAACGCGTCAAGTTCTTGTTCGTCATGCCGTGGTTTCCAACATGGAGACACCTTCCAATTCGTTTGGACAAATTGGCATTCCTTAACATGCTTCATCCAAGAGACACCGAGAGATTCACCCATTTCGATTTTCATAAACAAGGCCACTTCTATCCGATACAATTTTTCGGTATTGATTAATAATGTTGGCTCCTGCGCGAAGGAATTTACAACTGCTTGCAGTCCGACGGCATTGCCCTTTGAGAACTTTTTACGCCAGCAGACCTTTGTTTTTGTCCTCGAAGACCTTTTCGCTGGCGGCATCAAGGAACGCTCCCGCGGGTAGACTCGCATCCGCGCCAAACCGCAGTTCTACGGAGGAGACGCCGGAGACTTTCACCGAGTTAAGACCGTCGACGTAAGTCATGGCCGCTACATCCCAGTTCTCCGAAGAACCGGACTCGAACCACAGCGTAACTTTGCCGCCCGCAAGCTGTTCCACGGTATCGTTGCCCCAGTTGCTGCCGAAACAGAAGATGTCATTACCTCCGCCGCCGTGCATGGAGTCATCACCCACACCGCCGACGATCACGTCGTCGCCGGAGGCTCCGACGATGCGGTCGTTACCCGCGTCCCCAAAGAGCTTATTACTGCCGCTGTTGGCCCAGATCGTGTCATCGCCCAGACCGCCGTAAACAGTCACCCCGCCAGTGAATGCAAACCGCTGACTGGTCAGGTCCACTACATCATCTCCTGCACCAGCGCGGATCTCCTTGATCTGCGCCAGCCGCGCCTGTTGTTCCGCGACCGGGCTGTCGGAGAAAATATCGTCCACGAAGAGCGCGTCGCCGTTGGCATAGTCGGTCATCACCAGCACATTGGCGTCCGAGGAACCCTCGAAAATATCGGTGATCTTGTTTTTGCCGAAAAGTCCGATCTTTTCCAGCGTACCTTCCCAACCACCGACAGCTCCCAAATGCTGGGCGGAGTAGTTCGACTCCCATGTTCCCTTACCTGTTGCGAAGAACACGTCCATATTGCCGTTGGCGTTCGATCGCAACAACTTCGGTGATGCGGAACCTTCGGCGGCAATATTATTTCCGACCGCCCATGTTTCGCCGCCAGTTTCACAGACACGCCACTGATACATCCCGGACATGCCATAGGCGTCGACCTTGTTTCCGGTCGTGGCAACGGAGAGCGTGGACACGAAATCGTCCGTAGAGAAATCCACGCTGTAAGCGGTGGCTCCGGTTATCGTCTGCCAACTGACCCCGTCTGCTCGTTGACCAGTTCGCGCAGGACAGTTCGAGCGACCATGCCCTGTTCTGCCCGCTCGAACAAAGCCCGGAGCCGCTGTCCGCACGCCTGACACCGCGATCCTATGTCGGTGGTGTCGGGCGCGTTCAAATCTCGTGCAATGATCTTCGGCAGACAATCCCACAGCGCTTTCGGTGTCCTGATCCAAAATCTCGCCCTCTGTCCGTCCCGGTGTAAATACGTCTTCCCCATGTTGTCCTTTAAGAGGCGGCGGGGAGTTCAAAAGTAACCCAAAAAGTAACCCGTGATGTTACCCAAAATGTACCCCAAGCCGCCCCACTTGGTTATGGCGCGACCAAAGGGGATAGCGGTTTTACGCTTGAAGTACGGGAATTCAGGCACAAAAAAACCGTCTTGGCGACGGTTAACTCAAAATGGTGGTGGGAGATGGATTCGAACCATCGAACTCGGAGAGAGCAGATTTACAGTCTGCCGCCTTTGACCGCTCGGCAATCCCACCCGGCGGTTTGGAGCGGGTAAGGGGGGTCGAACCCCTATAACCAGCTTGGAAGGCTGGTGCACAGCCGTTATGCCATACCCGCAATTTGGTGCCGACGGAGGGAGTTGAACCCTCACTCCGGTGAAAGAACTAGGACCTGAACCTAGCGCGTCTGCCATTCCGCCACGTCGGCTTTTCCATCAACTCCGGACCGGAAACCATGTCACCATTCCCGGTTCCAGACTCTTAATATAATCCGGATTCCCCGGATTGTCAAGCAATGCGGCCACTTTTTTTCCAAAAGTTCCGCTCAGGCGACGCTGCGCTTGAACCGCAGCCACGAATACCAGAAAAACGCCGCGCCGATGCCGAACAACGCCAGCAGTTCCTTCCACACCACCTCCAGCCCCGCATTGCGGTAGAGCAGCGCCTGACAGAAACTCATGAACTGCGTTGTCGGAGAGAACATCACGATCCTCCGGATCACGATCGGCATGCTTTCCAACGGCGTCGCGCCGCCGGAGAGCATCTCCATCGGCAGCAGCACCAGGATCAGCAGAATGCCCAACTGCGGCATGTTCTGCACCACGCACGCCAGAAATATCCCCAGCGACGTCACCGCGAAAAGATACATCGCCAGCCCGAGTATGAACAGCAGCCGCGACCCTTCGATCGGCACGCCCATCAGCCACTCGATGATCAGCAGTTGCGACAGGACCGATGCCACCAGCACCACCAGCGCCATGGACCATATCTTGGACACCATGATCTCGAAGGAGTTCAGCGGCAGGACCAGCAGATGTTCCAGCGTGCCGTTTTCCCGTTCCCGGATCAGCGCCGCCCCGGTGAGGATGATCGCCAGCATGGAGATGTTGTTGATCAACTGCACCGCCGCGGCGAACCAGGACTGCGTGAGGTTGGGGTTGAAGCGGTTCCGCAGTTCCAGGGAGACCAGATCCGACTGACTGTCCTGAGTTTCCCGGATGAAGCGGTTGGTTTCCTCGTTGATGATCTCCTGAATGTAGCCGCTGCCGGTGAAGGCCTGCGACATCCGCGTGGCGTCCACGTTGACCTGCACCGTGGGACACTTGTTGGCCAGCACATCCCGGTAGAAGTTGACCGGGAAGGTCACGACGAAGGTGAAGTGCCCCTTGTCCATGAGCGGGTCGATCTCGTCCCCTCGGATCTCCTTGGCCCGGAGAAACATCGGCGGCAGAAAGGAATCCGTCAGCCGCTCGGAAAGCGGGGAGTGGTCCTCGTCCACCACGGCAATGGCGGCATTGGTCAGCGAATCCGGCTGGGCCTTCGCGCCCACATAAATGCCGAGGGTAAAGGAATAGACGATCAGGATTATCATCATCGGGTCACGCCACAGCCCGAGCAGTTCCTTCAGCCCGAGATGGAAAATGTTGCGGCACATGCTTTTGAACCGGCTCATGGTCAGGACTCCTGTTTTTTCTGCAGCAGTGTGCCCACCACCACGTTGAAGGGGATGAACGCGATCAGTACCAGCAACTGCGTGTGCAGTTCCGCAAAGCCGAGGGCCTTGTTGAATACCCCGCGGCTGATGAGCAGCATGTAGGTGGTGGGGTAACACTCGCCGATCAACCGGGAAAGTCCGGCCTGGGACTCCACCGGGTTGATGAGGCCGCACAACTGCGTCGCGGGCAGCACCGTGGCCAGCATGGTGAGGAAGATCACCGCGATCTGGCTCCGCGTCACCGACGAAGCCAGCAGTCCGAAGCCGGTGGCAACGACACAGTAAACAGCCAGCGATATCAGCAGAAACGGGATACTGCCCTTGATCGGCACATCGAAAAGCGTTACCGCCATCACCACCAGAAACAGCGAACTCAGCACCGAAAAGAAGACGTACGGCATCTGCTTGCCCAGCAGGAATTCCAGCCGGGTCAGCGGAGTGACGTAGAGATTGATGATGGAGCCCATCTCCTTTTCCCGCACCACCGCCAGCGCCGCCAGGATCGCCGGGATCATTATCAGCAGCACCGGGATGACCGCCGGGACCATGGAGGGCAGACTCTCGACATTCGGATTGTAAAGATAGCGCACATCGACATCGACTTTGGAGGTCGAACCCAAGCCCCGCTTCTCATTCTGGCCGGACAGCCACTTGTTGTGCATGGACTCCACATAACCGTTGATGGTCTCGGCGCGGGAGGGCATGGACCCGTCCACCCAGAAGGCGATCTTGGGCGAGAGGCCTTTTTCCACATCCCGGGCGAAGTTGGGGGGCAGTTCCACGACCATGCTCAATTCGCCGTTTTTCATCCGGCGGTCGATCTCGTCATAGGTTTCGACGGGACGCTTCTCGATGAAGTATCGGGAACCGGCGATGTTCAGCGCATAGTCGGTGCTGAGTTCGGAGTGATCCCGGTCCAGCACGGCAAAGGTGAGGTCTTCCACGTCCATGCTGATGCCGTAGCCCATGACCACCATCAGCAGCAGAGCGCCGAAAAGCGCCAGCGTGATGCGGATCGGATCGCGGACCAGTTCCAGATCTTCCCGCCACATGCAACTGTAGAAACGGCGGAAACTGAAGCGTTCCGTCAGGCACCGCATCCATCCCGGCGTCGTTTTTTCCTTCGGGACTTCGGGAGGTTCCGTCTCCGGGATCTCCGCATCGCCCCGAGCGGCGGCCTCCGCGCTTTCGGCCTCCTCCAGACAGTCGATGAACGCCGCTTCCAGCGTTTCGGTTTTTCGGGCGGCGATGATGTTGTCCGGGGTATCGCAGGCCAGCGACTTTCCCGCGTGCATCAGGGAAATGCGGTCGCACCGTCCGGCCTCGTTCATGAAGTGGGTGGTAATGAAGATCGTCACCTTGTCCCGGCGGGAAAGTTCGATGATCAACTCCCAGAATCCGTCCCGTGCCACCGGATCGACGCCGGAGGTCGGTTCGTCGAGGATGAGGATTTTGGGTGAATGGATCACCGCCGCGGCCAGACTGAGCCGCTGTTTGATGCCCAGCGGCAGGGATTTCGGCAGGACTTCGGTGAAATCTTTCAGGTCGAACCGGGTGATCATCGCCTCCACTTTGTCTTTGACTTCGGGTTCCGGGATCCCGTACAGCCGGGCGTAAAGCGTGAGGTTCTGCCGGACCGTCAATTCGTTGTACAGCGAGAACAACTGCGTCATGTAGCCGAGGTTCCGGCGTACTTCCATGGTGTCGCCGGAAATGGGCCGGCCGAAAAGTTCGGCCCTTCCCTCCGTGGCGGGCAGCAGCCCGGTCAGCATGCGCATGGTGGTGGTCTTGCCGCAGCCGTTGGAACCGAGAAATCCGAATATCTCGCCCCGCCGGATGCGGAAACTCACATGGTCCACCGCGGTGAAGTTCCCGAAGCGCTTGGTCAGGCCCTCGGCTTCGATGGAAATATCGTCCGCGTCGGCGTCCAGCGGCGGCAGGGTGACTTCACGGTGGCCGGCGCGCCGCTCCTCGGGGAGCAGTTGGATGAAAGCGGCATCAAGGTCTTTCTTGCCGGTGCGTTCCAGCAGTTCCGCCGGAGTGCCGGTGGTGAGGATCTTCCCGCCGTCCATGGCCACGAGGAACTGGAACCGCTGGGCTTCGTCCATGTAGGCCGTGGCCACCATGACGCTCATATCCGGTTGAGCGGCGCGGATGCTGTCGATCAGGTCCCAGAACTGTCGCCGGGCCAGCGGATCGACGCCGGTGGTCGGCTCGTCGAGGACCAGCAGATCGGGATCGTGAATGAGCGCGCAGCAGAGGCCGAGTTTCTGCTTCATGCCGCCGGAAAGTTTTCCCGCGGCGCGGTTGAGAAAAGGATGCAGCCCGGTACTGCGGGTCAACTGATCGATGCGGCGGCGGCGTTCGGCGGCGTCGTGTCCGAAAAGCCGTCCGAAGAACTGCAGATTCTCCTCCACGGTCAGCGTGAAGTAGAGGTTCTTGCCCAGTCCCTGCGGCATATAGGCGATCTTGGGGCAGACCGCGTCGCGGTGGGCCTTGCTGCGCATGTCGCCGCCCAGCACCTCCAGTTCGCCGCCGTCTTTCTGCATGGCGCGGGCGCCGGTGATAAGCGACAGGAGCGTGGACTTGCCCACTCCGTCGGGGCCGATCATGCCCATGATGACCCCGCGGGGGATCTCCAGCGTCACGTCGTTCAGCGCGGTGACTTTGCCGAACTTGTAGGTGATGTGACGGGCGCTGACGACCGGAGCGGTCGGAACGGCGCTCATTTTTCGTCCTTGAGTTTCAGGAAGTCGGGCCACTTGGCGTCGGGATTGAGTTTGACCCAGGTGACGCCGGGCAGACCGGTCTTGACGTAGTCGATGTACTTATTCAGCAATTCCGGGTCGATGTGAGCCTTGATCCGGAACATGAGTTTCTGCCGTTCGACCTGCGTTTCCACGGTCTTGGGGGTGAACTGCGCCACGCTGGACACGAAGGTGATCTTGGCCGGGATGGCGACGTTGGGCAGCGCGTCCAGCAGAATGCGGGCTTCGGCGCCGATCTTGACCTTTCCGGCGGTGGCTTCGGGCAGGAAGAACGTCATGTAGACGTCGGTCAGGTCGACCAAACTGAGGACTTTGCCGCCGGCGCCGAGGACTTCGCCGGGTTCGGCGGTGCGGAACTGGATGCGGCCTTTCAGCGGGGCGGTGAGTTCGGAATCGTCCAGATTGACCTGAATTTTGGCGATATCGGCTTCGGCGGCCTTGATGTTGGCTTCGGCGCCCATCGCTTCGGCTTCGGCGGCCTTGACGTTGGCTTCGGCGGTCTTCACCCCTGCTTCAGCGGCTTTGAGTTCGGCCTGACTGGTGAGGTAGAGCGTCTCGTCGTTCTCGTAATGCTGCTGGCTCGTCGCCTCGTTTTTGAGCAGTTCCTTGGCGCGTTCATACCGTTTTTTGTTGCCGTCGAAAGCGCTTTTTTTCTGGGCGACGGTGGCCTTGGCGGTCTCCAACTCGCTTTTCCGCAGTTCGATGGAGGCCCGAGCCTGGGCCAGTTCCGCCTCGGCCTGCGCTTTGCGGGCCTGAGCCTGTGCCAGTTCGGCCTTGAGCGTGGCAGTCTGCATCACCGCCAGCACCTGGCCCTTCTGCACCAGATCGCCTTCATGCACCTTGACCTCGGCGATCCGTTCGGAGAACTTGGTGGTGATGTTCACGTCGGTCGCTTCGATACGGCCGTTGCCGTGGGCGAACGAAGGGTCGTTGTAGATACGGTTTTTGAGATAACTGTTGACCCCGTAACCCACGAGGACGATGACCGCGACGATGGCGGCGACGATGATGAATTTCTTCATACTCTGCTCCCTGAAAATGTTTGAAACACACGATTTTGTTAAGATAGCGCCTGTCGAAAGACAAATCAAGCCGCCGGACGGATGATCGTCAAAATTTTTCGCCGGGATGTTTACTTCAGACCCATGAATTTGGCGGCGTTATTATAGAACACGTCTTCCAGTTGCGCGTCGTTCAGGCCGCAGGACATGACACGCTGGATCTCCACGCTCGGGTGATGAAACGGCGAATCAATGCCGAACATCACCCGTTCCGACCCGACGTTGAGATAGGCGTTGCGGATCTGACAGCCCATCGGCATCCCGGAGACCTCCAGGAAAAGGTTGTCGAACTTTTTCGCCATCGTGATGCTTCCGTCGATGTAGACCCCGTGCCCGTGCCCCATGTGGATCATGACGATCGGGACATCCGGGTGCCGTTCGGCCAGCAGTCCGATCTGCCACGGCAGGGAGAACGGCGGGTGGCCGCAGTGGATGAAGACCGGTTTGCGGTACTGCCGCGCGATCTCCATGATCGGGTCGACCAGCGGCGAATCCGCCGTGAATCCGTCGAAAAGCGGCTGCATTTTCACCCCGGCGAAGCCGACATCGCGCAGATAGTGTTCCAACTCCTCGCAGGCGGGTGCGCCGAGGTTGGCGTTGATCCAGTACAGCGGGATCACCTGCTCCGGCATCCGCCGCCAGACCTCCCGCAGTTCGGCGTTGAGGGTGGCCGCCGCCGGGCAGAGAATGGTCTTTTCAATGTTGTACTCCGCCATCTGCGCGGCGAGCATCGTTCCGTCGAACGCGACGTCGAACGGGCTGCCGAACGTCCCGATATGGGAGTGAGCATCGATCTTTTTGAATCTAGCGAAATCCGAAATCATCCTGTCCTCCTCGCAGTAGTTTTTTGTTCTGTACTCAATGTCGCCTGATTTTCTGTTCCGTGCGGTCAGCCGCCTCCCGCTTCCGCCGTCGCCAAGGCTATGGCGGACAAGCAACCCCGCCCTTTCTTTGGTTACTTTCCTTTGTGAAAGAAAGTAACGCTGTCGCCTTTTCTTGTCTTACTTCTTTTCCCGCGAGAAAAGAAGTAAGCCGCTGGATCACGTCCGGGTAGCACCCGGAGGCAGATTTCTTTTTTATTTTCAGTCCTTAATTTTCGTACAGAACCCGTTTTTTCCATCATTCGGTCACAGATCGGATAATATAGCCCGTTCCGAAGGGTTTTCAAGCCCCGCCGCCCCATTCCCGGCAGGGAAGGTTTGATTTCCGTTTCCGGGAGAGATATATTATACGTCCACATGCGGAACAAAATGAACCAACAGAGGAAAATCCGACGATGATCGAGTTTTTGAAGCAGTTGGCGCGGCAGGCCGGCGCCATCGCCCGGTCCGACGGCCTCCGTTTGCGGACGGAGAATATCCACACCAAAGCGACCGCGATGGACCTGGTCACCGACACCGACCGCAAAGTCGAACAATTCCTCATCACCGAATTGAAGCGCCGTTTCCCGGAGTACGGGATTTTCGGAGAGGAGACCGGCCGGGAATCCGGCGACCGGAAATACTGCTTCGTGATCGATCCGATCGACGGCACCGCGTCGTTCATTCACGGTCTGCCCAACTGGTGCGTCTCCGTCGGGCTGACCTGCGGCGGCCGTTCCGTCGCGGGAGTGATCTACCAGCCGGAGACCGATGACCTGTACTGCGCCGAGGAGGGCGGCGGCAGTTATGTGAACGGACTGCGGATGCATGTGTCGGGGCGGACCGAACTGTCCGACTGCATCGTCGCCACCGGACTGGCCTGTCTGCGGGCGCGGTGGCAGGAGGAGAACAACCTCAAATTCATCGCCCGGATCGCCCCGGAACTTTCCGATCTGCGCAAGTTCGGTTCCGCCGCGCTGGACTGTTGTCTTACGGCGCGCGGCGCGGTGGACGGCTACTGGGAACTGTTTCTCCAGCCCTACGACATCGCCGCCGGAGTGATCATCGCCCGGGAAGCCGGAGCGGTCATCACCGATCTTTTCGGCGCCGACGGTTATCCCGGACGCGGTTTTCTATGCACCAACGGCCGCATCCACGAAAAACTGCTGGCATTTTTCCACGATTTCCAAAATCTGAAGCGGTGACCGTATTCCTTCCGGTCAGAGCCGGCCGAGTCGGGCCAGCGTCCGGCGGACCGCCGGTTCGCCGGGGGCTTCGGCCACGGAGCGGAAAAGTTCCTCGCAGGCGGTGTGGTAATCCAGTTTGCCCAGTTCCGCCACCAGCCGGACGGCCCGGTCGATCAGTTTCTTGTTGGAGATCGCCACGAAACTCATCCAGTTGCCGCTGACCCGGCCCAATCGGACCATGGTCCCGGTGGAGATGTTGTTCCACTGCAGTTTCACCGCCAGATGCTCGAAAACCCGCAGTCTCGTCTCCGGCAGATCCGGCAGGGCGGCGTCGAATTCCGCCCGGGCCGCGAACTTCGCCGCCTCCCGGTCAAAAGCGGCCCGCAGAGTTTCCTCCGCTTCGCCCATGCGAAACAGCACCGCCGTGTCGTGTCCGGTCGCCCACCGGGACGGCAGTTCCTCATTGCCCACGGGAAACTTGAGCAGTTCCGCCTCCGAAATGCGCGGCGGCGCCGTGCGGATGCGGTCCGGCGCGCCCATGGCGGCGTAGTCGGCCCCGGTCCACTCCAGACAGCGCGGTCCGCGGCCGCCCAGCGCCCGGAAAAACGTCTCCGCCGCGGACCGCTCGGGATTGCGCACCAGCGCCCACGGTTCGGGGGCCGCGGGATCGTCCGTCTTGCGGAACGGCGGCAGCATGAAGGTCGGACTGCGTTCCGTGGTGTCGGTGAAAAGGTCCAGCATGTATGCGTCGGCATAGTAGGTGACCCGCCCGCCGTCGGCGTAAGTCCGCTCCTCCCGTATGATCTCGTCCGCCATGCGCGCCACGGTTTCCCCGCGCTCCAGCGCGGCGAGCAAGCGGGCGAATCCGGCGGCGAAATCCATTTCCGTCCGTTCGCCGTACCGCTCCCGCGCCGCCAGTTCCAGCGCCGCCGACGCGATCAACTGTTCGCAACTCGCCGCCTGCATCCGGGTGGACCCGGCAATGGCCATCGGACCGCAGGAGAGGTCCAGCACCGTGACCGCCGGATTGTCAATGGCTTCCCGGCTCCGGGCCAGCCGCTCCCTCAGCAGCGCCGCCGGATTGTTGAAAAGCAGAAACGCCCTGCCTCCGAGCCCGGTGAATTCCTTCACCGTCCCCAGTACCGAACTCGTTTCGCCGCCCTCGGTGATCGCCACCAGCAGATCGTCCGGCGTCATTTTCATGTCCCGGACCTGCCGCGCGCCGAAGACCGCATAGTCCTCAAACGATTCCACCGACTTGACCAGCGCGAAATCCCCGCCGGTCATGATGCTTTGCACCCGGTCGGCAAATTCCGGACAGCCCTCGCGCCATATCGCTTCCAGCAGAATACTCAGCCGTCCGGTGGCGCCGCACCCGGAAAAGACCACCCGGCCCCCCCGCCGGAATGCCTCCCCCATCGCCCGCACCAGCGCGGCAAATCCCGGGGAGGGGAACACCCGCTCCGCCATCGTCAGCACGCTGCGGTCCACCCGCTGCAGATTGCGGATGCCCGTTGCCGCCGATGTCCGGAATGCCTCATCCAGGTGCGCCGTCTCCGGATTGGATTGCTCCGTCGGCAGAAATCCCAGATGAAACGCCGTGTCCCTTGATTCAAACTCGTGGGCCTCGTCAAGATAACTCATGATTTTTTCCCTGGCTCCATACAAAAAGAGAACTGAAAAAAAAAGAAATCTGCCACCGGGTGCTACCCGGACGTGATCCAGCGTCTTACTTCTTTTCTCGCGGGAAAAGAAGTAAGGCAAGAAAAGGCGACAGCGTTACTTTCTTTCAAAAAGAAAGTAACCAAAGAAAGGGCGGGGTTGCTTGTCCGCCGTAGCCTCGGCGAAGGCGGAAGCGGGAGGCGGCTGACCGCGCGGAATGGAAATTCCGGGTTCTTTTCGTACATAGCCTTCTCCTTTCTTTTCACGAAAAAAGAAGCGGCGAACACGCCGCCGCGAGACAGGACCGGCGGAGCATTGCCGCCGGTCCGCGTTTCTTTTGCCGATTTTTCTTTCGTCCGTGAAAGAAAAAGCCGGTCAGTAATTTTGGGCTTCGATTTCGAAGTAAGCGCGGGGGTGGTTGCAGGTGGGGCAGACCTCCGGGGCTTTTTCGCCGATGTAGACGTGGCCGCAGTTCCGGCACTCCCAGCGGTTCGGACCGGTTTTGACCCAGACTTCGCCGGACTCAAGATTGGCGAGGAGTTTTTTGTAGCGTTCCTCGTGGCGTTTCTCAATGGCGGCGACGAGGTCAAACTTTTTGGCGATCTCCTCGAATCCCTCGGCGCGGGCTTCGGCGGCGAAATTCTTATACATCTCGGTCCATTCCTCGTGTTCCCCGGCGGCGGCGGCTTTCAGATTGGCGGCGGTATCGCCGATGCCGGAGAGGGCTTTGAACCAGAGTTTGGCGTGTTCCTTCTCGTTGTTGGCGGTGGCTTCGAAGATGGCGGCGATCTGTTCGTAGCCCTCCTTGCGGGCGGCGCTGGCGAAATAGGTGTACTTGTTGCGGGCCTGGGATTCGCCGGCGAAGGCGAACGCGAGGTTGGCGGCGGTTTTGCTTCCTTTGAGTTCCATTTTTTTGAGTCTCCTTTTGGGGGTTGTTGGGTTGTCATGACGGCGGCAAACACTACTGCCGGGCGCGGGATGTCAAACCGGGCCGGCCCCGAAAATCATCCGCGCCGCGTTTGAATATAGCATTTCTTCGACTTCAATGCAAATCGTTGCCGACAAAAAAATGTTTTTCCGCCGGGGACCCGGGCGGATGGAAAAAACGCATGAATGTGTTATATTATCCTTTCGGAAACGGTTTTTGCGGAAAGGAGCGATATGGAAGAACAGGAACTGGAATTGCGGATCGACTGGAGCCATCTCGATCTGCTGGGGCATGTGAACAATCTGGCGATCGTGGGGTATTTTCAGGCGGCGCGGGTGATGCTGTCGGAAAAAGTCGGACTGCCGGTATTTCCGGGCATGCGCGTCGGTCCCATCGAAGCGGCGACGGAGATCCAGTTCACCAAGCAGTTGCACTATCCCGGGCACGTCCGGGTGTGCACCTCGGTGGCGGAGATCAAGCAGACCAGTTTCATCCTCTCCCACCGCATTTACGATGACGCCGGCGATCTGGCGGCCCGGGGACGGGAAGTCATTGTCTGTTTCGATTTCGTCCGTCAGGTCAAAATACCGCTTCCGGAGCCGGTGCGCGCCGCGCTGTCCGGGTATCTGCCTTCGTCCGAAAATTCTTCCGGACCGCGTTGACGCGGCGGGGATTTCCGATCCGGCAAAATTTGGTGATGCGATGCAATCATTGGTGATTTTGCACTATTTACATTTGCCGCGATACGGAGTATCTTATGGATGCGCCGGACGGTCGGGGACTTTTTCATGATCGGGCGGCCGGGTCCCCGAGGTGTGCTTTCGGAGGCCGAAAACGGGAACCATGGATCAGGAAAGGAAGTTCATCCATGAGACGAGTGGTACTGGCGGGATGCGGGACGCGGGCGCTCAATTTTGCCGACGGTCTGCTGCATCGGGTCTCCGAGTATTCGCAGTTGGTCGGGCTTTATGACAACAACCCCGCACGCATGGAGGGGTTCAAGGTCCTGATCGGGAACGGTGAAGTGCCCTGCTTCACTGACTTCGACACCATGCTGCGCACGGTCAAACCGGACACGATGGTGGTGCTGGTGCCGGACCGGCTGCATCCGGAATTTGTCGAGCGGGGTTTCGCGGCCGGGCTGAATGTGGTCACGGAGAAGCCGATGGCGATGGACCGGGAAGGGGTCAACCGTATCCGCGCCGCCGAGATCAAGTACGGCAAGGAGGTCGTCGTCACATTCAACATGCGGTTCAGCCCCTATTCCGCAGCCATTAAAAAGGTGATGATGGACCATCCCGTCGGGCGCATTACCAGCGTCAACGCCGAGTGGTTCATCGACCGAACTCACGGCAACGAATACTTTCACCGCTGGCACAGCGACATGAAAAACGGCGGCGGACTGCTGGTCCACAAGGGGACCCATCATTTCGACATGCTCAACTGGTTTCTGGAGGACGAACCGTATTCGGTGTACGCCACCGCCGGCAGAGAGGTCTACGGCGACGCGAATCCCTTCTACGGCGAGCGCTGCACCAACTGTCCCCACGCCCATACGTGCTGGGCGGTGCTGAAGTCCACGCTGGAGGACGCCGATCTCAATCCCGGCACCGACGGCAATATTTTCAACGAACTGTATTTCAAAGCCGAAAAGATCGACGGCTACCGCCGCGACCGCTGCTGTTTCGACCGCAAGACCGACATTTACGATACGATGAACGCCATCATCACCTACAAGGGCGGGGCCAGGGTCAACTACTGCGAGACCGCGTATGCGCCGTGGCAGGGGTACAACATCGTTTTCAACGGCACGGCCGGGCGTGTCGAGGTCGGCACGGTGAACCGGGCCACCCGTCCGGAGAACTTCCGCAGCGAGGACTACATCCGCATCATCACGGGAACCACCCGACAGAACATCGTCATGCGGGAATTGCCTTTTCAGGAAGCCCTCACGCCTCACGGCGGCGGCGACTACGCCATGTTCGACCAACTTTTCGGCGCCGGCGGCCCCGATCCGCTGGGGCAGGTCGCCGGTTCCCGCGCCGGGGCGCTGAGTGCGCTGGTCGGCATCACCGCCAACGAATCCATCCGATCCGGCAAAGTTGAGTTGATCGACTTCTGACCGTGGCTCCCGACCGGGATGTCGGGGATGTTCCGGTCGGGTTGCCGTTTTCCCGGGACCGCGGTGCCGCGTGTTTCGCGCGTTTTTCTCCGGGAAAGTGTTGCAAATCGCGGAAAACCGTGCTATATTTCCGGGGTAACAGAGAAATGAAACGGGGGATGGAACATCGTGACCACGGAACGGCAGCGGTGGAGCATGAGACGGGAGGGATTTTTCAACGGCCTGATGTCCCTCGGCGTCATTGCGCTGATGACGGGCATTATCGGCAAAATGGAGATCCTGACGGTGATCGCCGGGACGTTCGTTTTCGTGATCTGGGTCAGTTACATGGCGGTCCGGCGCAACGACGCTTCGCGTAGGCAGTTGGAAGATTTGAAAAAGCGTTTTGAGGAGATGCAGTCCCCGCGTCCGGCGGCCTCCTGCCCCGACCTCCCGCCGGAAGAAGAAGAAGGCTCCCTGCCTAAAGAGACCTGAAAAATAAAAGAAATCTGCCCCCCGGTGCCGCCCGGACGTGGTCCGGCGGCCGACCGCACGGAACGGAAAATCAGGTTTCTTTCAGTACAGAGCCGGAAAGGGATCTGTCCCCGGGCGGCTTAAAGGCCGCAGTCCTCGCCCACCAGAATGACCTTGATGCGTCCGGGAATGTGATTGCAGCGCATTCGCACCACTTGAGCGCACATGCTGTCGCCGGAGCGGCAGTCGCAGCAGACCCCGGTTCGGACGCAGGGCAGCGTGTCGGCATGCAGCCGCACTCCGTTGGCGGGCGCGGCGAATCCCGCGGCCCGGGCCAGCGCGGAGGGCAGGTCGCGGCAGATCTTGTTCATGCCCGCGACGAGGATCACCCGTTTCGGCCCGAAGGCGATGGCGGCGATCCGGTTGCCGTTGCCGTCGATGTTGATCATTTCCCCGTCCTCGGTCATGGCGTTGACACTGGAGAGAAAGGTGCCGCACAGCAGCGCCTGCCGCATCAGTTCCCGACGTTCTTCCGGGGACGCGGCCGCGTCCCGGTCGATGAGGCGGTATCCGCCCGAGCGCAGAGCCGACAGGAGCCCCGTCTCCTCAAGCGTCAGCGAACCACCCCAGGAAACCGTTTCGTCGGGGAGGATCAGACTCAGCGCCAGCGCCCGGGCCGCGGCGGAATCGGCGGCGAAATGCGCCTCGTATCCCCGATGGCGCAGCGCATTCAGCACCCGGGGCGCCATGAGCGCATAGCGCCGCCGGATCATTTCAGTTCCCGTACTCATCTTCGTTGCCTCCATGAAAAAACCGGACCGGCTTTGCCGCCGGCCCGGTTCCTTGTGATCGTTTCGGTCCGACGGGCTTATTTGGCCTGAGCGACGGCGACGGCCACGGCGACGGAAGCGCCGACCATGGGGTTGTTGCCCATCCCGATGAGCCCCATCATCTCGACGTGGGCGGGGACGCTGGAGGACCCGGCGAACTGCGCGTCGCCGTGCATCCGGCCCATGGTGTCGGTCATGCCGTAACTGGCGGGACCGGCGGCCATGTTGTCCGGATGGAGAGTCCGGCCGGTGCCGCCGCCGGAGGCGACGCTGAAGTATTTGCGGCCGTGTTCGATCGCCCACTTCTTGTAGGTCCCGGCGACGGGATGCTGGAAGCGGGTGGGGTTGGTGGAGTTGCCGGTGATGGAAACGTCCACGCCTTCCTTGATCATGATGGCGACGCCTTCGCTGACGTCATCGGCGCCATAGCATTTGACGGCGGCTTTGGGACCGTTGGAGAAGGCTTTTTCCTCGACGATCTTCAACTCGCCGGTATAGTAGTCGTATTCGGTCTCCACAAAGGTGAATCCGTTGATCCGGCTGATGATGTAGGCGGCGTCCTTGCCGAGACCGTTGAGGATGACGCGGAGGGGTTCCTTGCGGACCTTGTTGGCGGTCTTGGCGATGCCGATGGCGCCTTCGGCGGCGGCGAAGGATTCGTGTCCGGCGAGGAAGCAGAAGCACTTGGTCTCCTCGCGCAGCAGCATGGCGGCCAGATTGCCGTGGCCGAGGCCGACCTGACGGCTGTCCGCCACGGAACCGGGGATGCAGAAATCCTGCAGTCCGAGTCCGATCTTTTCGGCGGCGTCGGCGGCGTTCTTCGCGCCGAGTTTGAGGGCGATGGCGGCGCCGAGGGTGTAGGCCCAGACCGCGTTTTCAAAGGCGATGGGCTGAACGCCGCGCACGATAGATTCCACATCCACGCCTTTGGCGAGGCAGAGTTCGCGGGCGGCTTCCAGACTGGCGATGCCGTACTGTTTCAGCGCTTTTTCGATTTGGGCGATCCGGCGCTCGTAACCTTCAAATTTCACACTCATGATGGTGAACTCCTTCCAATTATTCCTTGCGCGGATCAATGGTCTTCACGGCCTCGTCGAAGCGGCCGTAGGTCTTGACGTTCTTTTCGTAGGCATCGCCGGGGCAGACGCCGTTGCGGATGGCTTCCATCATTTTGCCGAGGTGGACGAACTGGTAGCCGATGATCTCGTCATTGGCGTCCAGACCGATCTTGAGGACGTAGCCTTCGGCCATTTCCAGATAGCGGGGGCCTTTCTCCGCGGTGGAGAACATGGTGCCGACCTGCGAACGCAGACCTTTGCCCAGGTCTTCCAGTCCGGCGCCGATGGGCAGGCCGTTTTCGCTGAACGCGGTCTGGGTGCGGCCGTAGACGATCTGCTTAAAGAGTTCCCGCATGGCGACGTTGATGGCGTCGCAGACGAGGTCGCTGTTCAACGCCTCGAGAATCGTTTTGCCGGGCAAAATCTCCGACGCCATCGCGGCGCTGTGGGTCATGCCGGAGCAGCCGAGAGTCTCGACCAAAGCCTCCTGAATGATGCCGTCCTTGACGTTGAGCGTCAGTTTGCAGCAGCCCTGCTGGGGAGCGCACCAGCCGATGCCGTGGGTCAGGCCGGAAATGTCGGAAATCTGTTTGGATTTGACCCATTTACCCTCCTCGGGAATGGGCGCCGGGCCGTGTTTGACGCCTTTGGCGACGCGGCACATCTGCTCGACTTCATGCGAGCACTGATACGGACAACTCATTTTTGTTTCTCCATCCATGGTTGGGGTTGACCAGAAACACACAATAAACTCCTATAATATAGCACTTCAACGCGGCATTTTCACCCCCTGTCCCCTGGAAAAATTCGATTTTTTCCCGAAGGACCAAAAACTCCGGCATGTCCCGAAAGAGATGTCGGAGTTTTTTACGCGGGGGAGGATGCTCGGAAGTTCTCCGGAGTGACTTTACTTAGGCCCTGTTGGATCTCCGGTCATGTTGTGTCGGTGTTTCCCATCGGAGTCGATCGGAGGGAAACTCGCTTTTGCCGATGAAGGGAAGCGGGCCCGGAATACGGGAAAATCAGGCGCGGACGGTGAAACGCGCCGAAGGTTCGTCCTGTCTCAGAATGTCGAACCGCAGGTCGTCCCGGTGGAGTTCGCGCAGTTTCTCCCGGCAGACGGTCCGCAGCAGTTCCGGGTCGTTGCACTCCCGGCTGACGTGGGCCAGCAGGAGCAGTCCGGTCTCCTCTCCCAGCAGTTCCGCCAGCAGTTCGGCGGTGTAGGCATTGTCCAGATGGCCCCGGAATCCGCAGATGCGCCGCTTCAACTCCAGTGTGCGGTCGGAATTCATCAGCATTTCCCGGTCGTAGTTGCTTTCGATGACCAGCGCGTTGCAGTTGGCCAGTTGGCGGCGGACGCTTTCCCCGGCGCACCCCAGATCGGTGGCGATGCCGACGGAGACGTTGTCGCAGGTGATGTGAAATCCCACCGTGTCCACGTCGTGAGGCAGCGCAAAGGAGGAAATTTCCACTCCGGCCACGTCGAAAGCGGCTCCCGGCTCGAAAGTCCGCACGAGTTTCGGCAGATTGTTCCGGCGGGCCAGCCGGGTCGCGGTGCCGATGGAGGTATAGAGCGGCAGCCGGAGCGCGTCGCAGAAGACCCGGGCGCCTTTGGCATGGTCGCTGTGTTCGTGGGTGAGCAGCGCGCCGCGCAGCCGGGAGGGGTCGCATCCGGCCCGCTTCATCCGGGCCAGCAGTTCCCGGCGGGAAAACCCCTGATCGATCAGCAGCGCGCCGCGGGGCGTATCGAGAAAGAAACTGTTGCCCTCGCTGCCGCTGCCCAGAGAAATGAAAAAAACTTCGCCGTCCGCCATGTGATCTTGAAATAAAACCGTAAAAATTTCCGTCCGCGACTGGAAAAAACCCGTTTCATAATTTAAATTCTATACCGGGCAAAGTCAAATCCGTTTCCGGAGTTTTCCCCGGAAAAAATCGAGGAGCACGATCACCATGTCCGCCGCGGAATTAACTCCGGTCCTGACCGGAAAACTGGAACAGCGTCAGCAGTTGTCTCCGGTCCAGCGGCATTCGCTGGAGATCCTCGCGCTGCCGCTGGCCGCGCTGGAGACGAAACTGGCTCAGGAGTTCGCGGTGAATCCGGTGTTGGAGGAGGTCCCGCCGGAGAGCGCGGGAGATCTGCCGGAGGAGGGGCGTCCCGGAGACGCGGAGGACGAGAACGATTACGAACGCAACGCCGCCTGCGCCGACGAGTGGGCGGACGAACTGCCCCTGCCCGGTTCCGCCCCGTCCGGCGGAGCGGAGCGGGATGACGCGGCGGCGGACCCGCTCGGCAATTCCCCGGCGCCGCCGCCGTCGCTCAAGACGATGCTGCTGGCGGAATTGAACTGCGCCAACTGCCCGGAAAAACTTTTCCCTCCGGCGGTGGAGATCATCTCCGCGCTGAACGACGACGGTCTGGTCGCCAGCAATCTGGCGGACATCGCCATGGCCAGCGACGCCGATATGGACGACGTGCTGGCGGCACTGCGCCTGGTTCAGAACATTGCTCCGGCGGGCGTCGCCGCCCGGGACGTGAGTGAATCGCTGAAACTTCAACTGGAACGGCGCGGCCAACTGACGCCGGTTCTGGCAAAACTGCTGACCGAGGGCCGGGAGGATCTGGAAAAGAACCGGCTCCCCGCGCTGTGCGCCAAACTGGACGTCTCCCCGGCGGAACTGGAGGAGATGCTCAAATTACTGCGCACCCTCGACCCCGCCCCCGGCCGGGAACGGCGTCCGGAGGTCGCGGCCGTCCTGCCGGACATCGAGATCGTGCGGACGGAGGACGGCGGTTACCGCACCGTGGTGCGCCGGGAATTCCGTTCCCGGGTGGCGGTTTCACCGCTCTACGAAAAACTGCTGGAGCGGCCCGACCTCTCCGGGGAAGACAGGGCCTATCTCACGGAAAAAATCAACCGGGCCCGGGAATTCGTGCAGGCGATGACATTGCGGGAAAGCACCCTGAAGCGGATCGGCGACGTCATCATCGCCGAACAGCGCGACTTCCTCGATCGCGGCGTCCGCGAACTCAAACCCATGACCATGAAGCAGACCGCCGCGCAACTCGATCTGAGCGAAAGCACCGTCAGCCGCGCGGTCGCGGAGAAGTTCGCCGCCACGCCGCAGGGCATGTTCCCGCTGCGGTTCTTTTTCTCCGGCGGCTATCACTCCGAAAACGGGTCCGAGGTGGCGGCGCAGGCGGTGAAGGAACAGATTCGCCGGGCCATCGCCGCGGAGGACCCCGCCGCACCCCTTTCCGACGACGCGCTGGCCGGACTGCTGAAACGATCCGGTCTGTCCGTCGCCCGCCGCACCGTGGCCAAATACCGCGAAAGTATGCGGATACCCGCTTCCAGTCTGCGCCGAAAACACTTTTGAACGGTCACGGCGCGGGCGGGGCGTTTTTCGGCGATCTGCGGAGGACGGCTCCGGGAAAATCGCGGCCAAATCTGTGAAAACTTTTCCCGCTTTTCCGCGGCAAGTGCGGTCAGTTGGCGGGCTGTTTCTCCACCAGTTCCGCGTGGAGGGCCCGCTGTGCGGCGGCGAAGTGTTCCCGTTCGATGATGAACTGCATATTCACCTGCCGCATGCACTGGTCCAGCGCCAGGATGTTGATCCCGGCTCCGGCCAGAGCGCTGGCGGCGCGGGAGAGGAATCCCGGAATTTTCATATTGCTGCCGATGACCGCGATGATGGCGACTTCCCGGGTGGATATTTTGGCTCCGGGGAAAGTTTCGCGCAATTCGGTCAGGCACCGTTCCAGACCCTTGCACCGCTCGGAAACGTAATGGGTGATGGTGTTGGCGTTGGTATTTTTGGCGATGTAACTTACCTTGTTGCGGGCGAAACTCTCCAATACCTGATAATCGTAGCCGCTGGCTCCGACCATCTCCGTATCGAAAATCTCAATGGCCACGATATCCTTGCGGCCGCAGATCATATCCACTTTCGGGTACGGCGAGACGAAATCCTCACTGATGAGGGTCCCGGGGTGGCCGGGGTCGAACGCATTGTCCACCCGGATGGCGATGCCGTGGCGTTCCATTTCCTTGGAGGCCCTGGGGTGGATCGCCTCCATGGCCATGTCGGCCAACTGGTCGGCGATGTCGAAACTGGTGTGTCCGATGGTGCGGACCTTGTCCACGCCGATGAGTTTCGGGTCGCCGGTGGAGAGGTGGAACTCCTTGTGGATGATCCCCTCCCGGGCTTCGGTCACGACGGCGATCTTGCTGAACGTGATCTCGCTGTACCCCCGGTCGAATTTGGCCATCACGCCCTCGGCGCACTTGGCGTAGCCGGTGACGATGGGCATGCAGGCGCTGAAATCAAGGCCTTCGAGGTGCTGGGCGATGGTCTCCTCCATCGTGCCGGTCTCCTGATCCTTCCAGCCGGAGAGGTCCACGAAAACGGCGTTCACGCCGTGTTCCTTGAGGATGAGCGTGGAGTTGAATGCGCTGTGGGCTTCGCCCACGGAACTGAGCAGTTCCCGCGCGGCGGGCAGGTAGTTTCCCGGCTGGAAATGGCCGAAACTGCGCAACTGCATCAGATGGAGCAGACAGTTTTTGATCCCGTTCATTCTCTCGTTGACGAAAGCGTCGGCGCCGGCGAGGTCCAACTTCAAGTCCGCGAAGGAATGATTGAGGTCGATCATTTTGGCGCGGGTCGCCTCAAGTTTTTCCTGCCATGCCCGGTTGTCTCCGGCGGCGAAGTGACCGTAGATGCCCGGTTCGCCGGTTTTCTTATCCTCCAGCAGCCAGTTGGTGACGCCGCCGTAGGCGGAGACCACGAAGATGCGGTTGTACAACTCCGGCCCCCTGCGGGAGCCGATGAGGATGTTGCGCATCAACTCCCCGAAGCGGGTCATGCTGGTCCCGCCGATCTTCTCTACCGTATGGATTCCGCGGGCCATGTCACAGATCCTCGATTCTCAGCAGCCGGACCGGCGAACTGTTGAACGAAAGCACCGCGATCTCGGAGAGCGCGGCGCGAATCTCCTTTTCCCGGGCCGGGTGGGTCAGCATCACCAGCGACACCGAACCGTCGTTGTCCCGGTTCTCGTGCTGGATCAAACTGGAGATGTTGATGGAACGGGACGCGAGGACCTGCGTGATCGAAGCGATGACTCCGGCGCAGTCTTTCACCTTGAGCCGCAGATAGTAGCGGCTGACGATGTCGTCCATGGCCAGTTGGCTTCGGAACTGCGCCCCCTCGACGAAGCAGGGAATGCGCCGTCGGCAGTCGCGGGCCAGATTGAGCGCGGCGTCGGTGATGTCGGCGACGACCGCGCTGGCGGTGGCCTTGCGTCCGGCGCCCCGGCCGTAGAACAGCGTGGTGCCCACGGTATCGCCCTCCACCTGCACACCGTTGAATACGTCGTTGATGCCGGCCATCAGCGAGGAAGCGGGGATCAGTGTCGGATGGACCCGCATCTGCACCGCGCCGTCATCGCACTTGATGATGCCCAGCAGTTTGATCCGGTAGCCCAGTTCCTCGGCGCAGGCGATGTCGGCCAGTTCCAGTTCCCGGATGCCTTCCACATGGACCGCGTCGATCCCGAACCACTTGCCGTAGGCGAGCGCCGCGAGGATCGCCGTCTTGTGGGCGGTGTCGAAACCGTCGATGTCCAGCGACGGATTGGCTTCGGCATACCCGAGTTTCTGCGCGTCGGCCAGCACCGGGGCGAAGTCCGAACCCTCCCGCTCCATGCGGGTGAGGATGTAGTTGCAGGTGCCGTTCATGATGCCGTAGATGCGGCTGATGCGGTTGGAGACCAGGCCTTCGCGGAGGGATTTGATGATGGGGATCCCTCCGGCAACGCTGGCCTCGTAAAAGAGGTCGCAGCCGTTCTTTTCGGCGGCGGCGAAAAGTTCCTCGCCGTGGTGGGCCAGCAGGGCTTTGTTGGCGGTGACGACGGACTTGCCGGCGGCGAGGGCGTCGAGAATGAATTTTTTTGCCGCGGTGGTGCCGCCGACCAGTTCCACCACGATATCGCATTCGCGGATGACTTCGGCGGCGTCGGTGGTCAGCACGCCGGAGGGCACGTTCACGCCGCGATCCGTTTTGATGTCCAGGTCCGCGATCTTGTGCAGTTTCGGGCGCACCCCGGTGCGCTTGGCGATGCAGTCGCAGTTGAGCAGCAGATTTTCCGCCGTGCCGGCGCCGACGGTGCCGAATCCGATGATTCCGACTTTGTATTCCTTCACAGTGACATCCTTTCCGCAAGTCAGGGTAAAATCGACCTCATTTGTTACGAACAAATAATATAGCACCGTCGGGGACGATTTGCAACCGCATCCCGCGACGGAGCACCCCGCATCGCGGAGTCGGAAGCGGGGCCGTTGTCGGGGGGGGCAGACAGGCCCCGCGGCCGACATTTTTTGCACCGGACCGCCCGGACGACGGGTCGGCAACTTGACGGAACGGGGTTTGCAATATATATTTTCTCTCCGGAAACAGTCAACAGCACGGAAAGACCGGTCATGCCCGAAATCCAACTGCTCACCCGCACCCGACTCACGGCGGAAATTTTCAGCGTCCGCTTCGAAAACCCGGACAACGGGTTCGCCGTGGTCACGCTGCGCTGCGCCGACGGAACGAAACTGGCCGCCACCGGGAACATCCCCGGTCCCGCGGCGGGGCAGACCATCGAGGCGGAGGGGTACTATGAAAAACATCCCGAATACGGGTTGCAGTTCCGCGTCGAACAGTGCCGCACGGTGCCGCCGTCCACCCGGGACGGGGTGATCCGTTACCTTCGGCACACGGTGAACGGCATCGGACCCAAAACCGCCGCCGCCATCGTGGAGAAATTCGGGGATGAGACGCTGAAAGTCCTCGACCTCTACCCCGGACGATTGCTGGAAGTTCCCAAGATCGGCAAAAAGAAGGCGGCGCAGATCGTGAAGATCTGGAAGGAATCCGCCCGGAGCCGGGAGGAGCGGATCTTTCTGGAAGGCCTCGGAGTCACTCCCGCCTACTGCGCGAGGCTTTTCAAGCGTTACGGGGACGGCGCGGCGGACGCCGTGCGCCGGAATCCCTACCGTCTGGCGGAGGAGGTGGACGGCATCGGATTTCTCAAAGCCGACGCCATCGCCCGCAACCTCGGATTCGCTCCCGATTCCCCGGCCCGGATGGAGGCCGCCGCCGTCTACGCGCTCAACACGATGATCGGGGAGGGCCACGTCTGCGCCCCGGAGGAGGAACTCGTACGGGAGTGCGTCCGGCTGACCGGACAGAACGGGGCCGCCGCCGCCGCCGGACTTGCCGGCGCGGTGGAGCGGAAACTGCTCTACCGTCTGGACGGATGCTTCTACACCCCCCGCACCGCCGTGGCGGAGACCCGGCTGCCGGAGGTGATCGCCGCGCTGGCCGCCGCCCGGGATTTTCCCGGCCCGAGGCTCCGGCGGGTCGCCGCGCCGTCCGAACTGGTGCTGGACCCGGTGCAGCACCAGGCGGTGGAAGCCCTTTATTCCCGGCCGCTGAACATCATCACCGGCGGTCCCGGTGTCGGCAAGACCACCGTGGTGGGCGAGATCGTCCGCCGGGCCAAAGCCGCCAAAGTCCGGTTCCTTTTGGCCGCGCCCACCGGCCGCGCCGCCAAGCGGTTGAGCGAGAGTTGCGGCGCCGAGGCCAAAACCATCCACCGGATGCTGATGTTCGACCCCGCCACCGCCCGGTTCCACTACGATCAGAACAACCGCCTCAACTGCGAACTGATCATCGTGGATGAGACGAGCATGCTGGACATCATTCTCGCCTGCCAGTTGTTTCAGGCGATCCCGCCCGGCTGTTCGGTGGTGCTGGTGGGCGACGCCGACCAGTTGCCGTCGGTGGGGCCGGGCCGGGTGCTGGCCGATCTGATGGAGAGCGGATTTTTCGGCGTGACCAAACTGACCCGGATCTTCCGCCAGTCCGGGAACAGCGCCATCATCCGCAACGCCCACCGGGTCAATGCCGGTCTGCCGCCCGAACCGGCGTCCGCCGGGCCGGGAAAACTGGCGGACTTCTACTGGATCGAACAGGATGATCCGGAGCGGGTCGCATCCCTCATCGAAACATTGGTCGTCGAACGCATTCCGGAAAGGTTTCACTTCGACCCCATGCAGGACATCCAGGTGCTTACCCCCATGAACCGGGGCGAATGCGGTACCGCGGCGCTGAACGCCCGGCTCTCCGCGCGGCTGCGCGCGGGCGACCTGCCGGAGTTTCAGTTCGGCGGGACGGTGTTCAAGCAGGGCGACCGGATCATGCAGAACGCCAATAACTACGACAAGAACATCTTCAACGGCGATCTCGGCCGGATCGTCCGGATCGACCGGGACGCCAAACAGTTCACCGCCCTTTTCGACGACGACCGCGCGGTCGTCTACCATTTCGAGGAGGCCGATCAGATCAATCCCGCCTATGCCGTCACCATTCACAAATCGCAGGGCAGCGAGTTTCCGGCGGTGGTGATGCCGCTGCTCAATCAGCACTTCGTCATGCTCCGGCGCAATCTGCTCTACACCGGCATGACCCGGGCGAAAAAATTGCTTATCCTCATCGGCGGGCGCAAGGCCGTGGAACTGGCGGTCCGGGATGCCCGCATCCGGCCGCGGTATTCCAATCTGGCCGCCCGCTTATGCCGCCTCCTCCGGAAAAACGCGCAATAGCGGAGAGGGAAACGCAAAAAAGCGGAAAAATCCCGAATTTTGATTTGACGAAACCGCGTTTCGGTGCGATATTATACGGATGTCAGTTGAAAAACAGTCATTTAGCATAAATCGGAACCATATCAGAAAAAGGAAAAGAAAAAATGACCAAGCGTGATCTGGTAGTCAAAATCGCCAAAGAAACCGGAATTATTCAGAGCGACGTCGCCGATATCGTCCAGCGTACGCTGGACAGCATCGCGGGGGAACTGATCTCCGGCAACGATATCGAACTGCGCAACTTCGGCGTCTTCGAGATCAAGGTCCGCAAGAGCCGCAAGGGACGCAATCCCCGCGATACCAAGAACGAGGTCATCATCCCCGAGCGCGCGGTCATCAAGTTCCGTGCCGGCAAGGAACTGAAGGAAGCGGTCGAGAAACTCGACCCCGCCCAGTTCCGGTGAACAACCCCCGCAAGTGGGTCTGACCGCTGTGGATTCCCGCCTGACGAAATCAAGTGCTTCGTCGGGCGTTTTGCTTTTTTTCCCGAGAACAGACGAGGTTTCATAGATCATGGCAGCATTCTCCCCGCCGCCGGGCACGGCGGACATCTTTCCCGCGGAGGCGGGCAGTTGGCGCTTTCTGGAAAATACCGCCGCGAAGGTTTTTTCCGCTTACGGCTACGGCGAACTGCGGACGCCGGTGTTCGAGTACACCGAAGTCTTCCAGCGCGGGCTGGGCGGCGAAACCGAAGTGGTCCAGAAGGAGATGTATACCTTTGAGGACCGGGGCGGCCGCAGTCTGACCCTCCGTCCGGAGGGCACCGCCGGCGTAATGCGCGCGCTGACCAACACCGACGTGGCCAACGGCAGCGAACAGCGGGTCTTCTACTACGGTCCGATGTTCCGGGGCGAGCGGCCCTCCGCCGGACGGCGGAGGCAGTTTCATCAGATCGGCGTGGAGAATGTGGGCCGCTGCGCTCCTCTCATCGACGCCGAATGCATCGCCATGCTTCACAACTATCTTCGTGCCATCGGCATCACCGGGGCGGTATTCACCGTCAACACCCGGGGCGTGATGGACGACCGGCCTCCGGCCGAGGCGATGCTGCGGGAGTACTTCTCCGGTCACATCGACGCCATGTGTCCGGACTGCCGGACCCGGCTGGACCGGAACATCTGGCGCATTCTGGACTGCAAGCAGGAAGCCTGCGGGCGGATCATCACCGAAGCACCGGATTATTCGCAGTGCTTCAGCGCCGCTTCCCGGGAATATTTCGCCGCGGTTCAGGAAGCGCTGACTCGGCTCGGCGTGCCCTTCCGGGTCGATTCCCGGCTGGTGCGCGGGCTGGACTACTACGTGCATACGGTGTTTGAAGTCACTCATCCCGGGCTCGGCGGACAGATCGCCATTGCCGGCGGCGGCCGTTACGAATTGTTTCTGCCGGGCGAGAAGAAGCCCCTGCCGGGGGTGGGATTCGCCGCCGGAGTGGAACGGCTGCTCATGGTCCGCGAGGCGCTCGGCGTTCCCGCGCCGTCCGTCGCCGTCGCCGGAGCGTTTCTCATCGGACTGGACGCGGCGTCCCGGATGGCCAATCTGGTGCTGGCCGACCGGCTCCGCGCCGCCGGGATCCGGGTGGAACTGGAACTGGAGGAGCGTTCCTTCAAATCCCAGATGCGCTCGGCCAACCGCTGCGGCGCCGTCTGCGCGCTGATCCGCGGCGACAGCGAAATGGCCCGCGGGGTCGCCATTCTCAAGAACATGGCCGACGGCACCCAGGTCGAGGTGCCGGAAGACCGGCTGTTTGAAGCAATTTCCCAACGCATGGCATAGGAGGCACATCATGCTTACCAGGAAAAATCTGATCTTCCTCGGCGGCCCCGGCGCGGGCAAGGGTACGGTTTCCAACCGGATGATCGCCAAGTACGGCGTCGCCCACATCTCCACCGGCGACATTCTCCGGGCCGAAGTCGCCAAAGGTTCTCCGGCGGGCCGGGAGGCCGGCGCCATCATGAAAGCCGGCGGCCTTGTTCCCGACGCCCTCGTCTGCGGCATGGTCGGCGAAAGGCTCAAACAGCCCGATTGCGAAAAGGGCTTCATCCTCGACGGCTTCCCCCGCACCATCGCGCAGGCCGATACGCTGAATTCCATTCTCGCCGGGATGGGCAAAAAGATCGACGCAGTGATCTATCTCAACGTGCCGGACGACGAGATCCTCAAGCGGTTGACTTCCCGGATGAACTGCCGGGGCTGCGACGCCATTTACAACAAGATTTTCATGCCGCCCAAAGTCGCCGGCATCTGCGACAAGTGCGGTTCCGAACTCTATCAGCGTCCCGACGATTCGCTGGAGACGGCCAAATCCCGGCTGGCGGTTTTTCACAAACAGACCCAGCCGCTTATCGACTACTACGACAAACTCGGACTGCTCCATACCTGCAAAAGCACGGAGTTGGACGGGATCGTCGCGGAACTGGCCGCGGTGCTGGAGTAAGACAAGATGGCTCCGGCCCGGATCATTCACACTCCCGAGGAGATCGTCCGCATCCGCCGCGCCGCGGCGGTCACCGCGCAGGTCCGGGACGAACTGGCCCGGCTGGTCCATCCCGGTATGACCACCTTTGATCTGGACATGCTGGCCGGCGAACTCATCGGCCGCACCGGGGGCGAGAGCGCCTTCAAAAACTACTGCGGCTATCCCGGCAACATCTGCATCTCCATGAACGACACCGTCATTCACGGGATCGGTTCGCCGGATCAACTCATCACCGAGGATGACATCGTCAGCATGGACCTCGGCGTGAAGATCGACGGCGCGCTGGGCGACACCGCCGTTACGGTGGGATTCAGGGAAAATCCGCCCGCCGAAATTCGGCGGCTGCTGGAGGGCACGCGGGAGGCCCTGATGGAAGGGATCGCCGCCGCCCGGTGCGGCGCGTACATCCGGGACATCAGCGCCGCCGTGGAGAAATGCGCCCGGAAGCACCGTCTCGCCATCGTCCGCGACTACGTCGGACACGGCTGCGGCATCAAACTTCACGAACCCCCGGAAGTGCCCAATTACACCGGCTGGGGCAAAGGCCCCCGGCTGGAACCGGGCATGGTCATCTGCATTGAACCCATGCTCAATCTGGGCACGGACGCGGTGAGGTTGGACCGCAAAGACCATTGGACGGTGCGGACCCGCGACGGAGCGTGGAGCGCCCATTTCGAACATATGATCCTGATAACCGAAAACGAACCGGAGATCTTAACGTGGCAAAAGATGATGTGATCAAAGTCGAGGGCGTGGTGCGGGAATTGCTTCCCAACACCATGTTCCGGGTGGAAATTCAGGGCGGCCATGTGGTGAATGCCCACATTTCCGGCAAGATGCGGATGAACTTCATCCGCATTCTGCCCGGGGACAGCGTGACGATGGAGATGTCCCCTTACGATCTGACCAAGGGCCGGATCGTATTCCGCAAGAAGTGATTTCTTCCGACTTCGGCCCCGGCGCGGGCCCCGGTCCCGAAAACGGGAAAGGGGTCCGCGTTCGGTTTTCCCGGCGTTGCGGACGTGTCGCGTTACGGCTCCCAAACGGCCCGGGCGGTCCGGCGGATGGCGGACTCGCCGGAATCGGTTTTCAGCAGCGCGGCGACTTCCCTCATGCCCGCTTCCACCTCCTCCCGGCGGCGGCCGCCGGGCAGGATCGCCTCCACCGCCGGCAGCAGTTTCCGGGGGCGGAAGCGCCACTGGAGGAATTCCTGATATATCTCCCGGCCGGCGATGATGTTGACCATCGTGAAAAAGCCCCGGTACAATTTGACGAAAAGACCGGCCAGCGCGAGCGTGAAGTAATTGAGTTTGTAGCCCACCACCAGCGGCAGTCCGGCGAGCGCGCACTCCACCGTGACGGTACCGCTGGCCGCCAGCCCGGTCCCGGCGCGCTGCTGCCAGTATCCGGTGTCGCCGACGCTGAGTTCGATCTCGGGCAGATCGGGGTGTTTGCGTCGGCGTGCGGCGATGATCTCCCGGCATAGGGCGGCGATTTTTTCCCGGGGCGCGGCCAGATGGAAGCGCAGTTCCCCGTGGCGGCGGCGGAGTTGGCGGATCGTTTCCAGCATGGGCGGCAGAAGCCTCTCGACCTCGTGCCTGCGGCTGCCGGGAAGCAGCAGAAACGTATTGCCGTCCCGCGTGATCGCCGGGTCCCGGCGTCCGGCGATCAGGTCGGTCAGCGGGTGTCCCACGAATTCCGTCCGCAGTCCGGTCCCGGCGTAGACGTCGACTTCAAAGGGAAAGATCACCAGCATTTTGGTGCAGACCCGCGCCAGAATCGGCAGCCGCCGCTTGTTCCAGACCCAGACCTGCGGGCTGATGTACCAGTAAACGGGGATGCCCGCGCGGTGCATCGCCCGGGCGAAGCGGAGGTTGAACCCGGGGTAGTCGATCAGCACCACCGCGTCGGGACGTTCGGCTTTGGCGGCGCGTACCAGTTGTCGGAAGATGCGGATGAAGGTGAAAATGAGTTTCAGCACTTCAAACGCGCCCATCACCCCGAGTTCCGTGGAATCGACTTTCACCGGCACTCCGGCGGCGATCATCGCCGCGCCGCCCATGCCGGAGAGTTCCACGGGTTCGCCCCGTTCCGCCGCGAGGCGCCGGAGTTCCGCGGCCAGTTCTGCGCCGTACATGTCACCGGAGGTTTCCCCGGCCACGATCCAGATTTTTTTCATTTCATCGTCCTTGATTTTACCGGGCCAATGCATTATCTTATAGAAACGGAACATAACATAACGCGGGAAGCGGGATTTTTCAATCCGCCCCGGCGGAGAGAAATATGGAAAACAGCAATCAGAATGAAGCGCCGTTCCTGATCGACGGCAGATTTTGTCCGGAGTGCGGCGAGAGCGTCACACCGGCGGACTTGGAGATGTATCCCCGGTGTCCGTACTGCAATCATCTGTTCCCGGACGGGCCGCAACTGGAGGATTTCGTCCTCCGTCCGGTGCTGCAACGCTGGATGATCCACAGTTGCCAGCAATTTCCGAGATAGAGGTATGGAAGTATTGTATTCGGAGAAGGAAATCGCCCGGCGGATCGCCGAAATGGGCCGGGAGATCGCGCCGTTTTACGCGGGGAAGCCGCTGACGCTGATCGTGCTGATGAATGGCGGCGCGTTTTTCGGCGCGGACCTGGCCCGGGCGATCGGTCAGTCGTTCTGGTTCGATTCCATGCGGACGGCCAGTTATATCGCCGATGCCCGGGGCGCGGTAAGGATGGAGACGGAGCCGAAACTGGACCCGCGGGGGCGGGAGATCCTGCTGGCCGACGACGTGTTCGACAGCGGCAATACCGTGGAGTTCTGCCGGAAGTACCTGCTGGAGCGGGGCGCCCTCGGCGTGCGGTGCGCGGTGCTGATCGACAAACAGGTCCCCGGTCGGAAATCCCGGCCGGAGTGGGCGGGGTTTACCGCTCCGGACCGGTATCTGGTGGGATACGGGATGGATTTTTGCGAGGAGTACCGCAATCTGCCGTTCGTCGGCATGGTATGAAACGAAAAATCCCGCCTTTCCCGGGAATGCATCGGGCCGGAAGGGGGGAAACGCATTGTCCCGAGTGGTGAAAATTTTGACGGAAGGAGTCGCTTGAAGAATGACGATGGACTTATCGGACTGTGCCGGCGCCGCCAATCCCAACTTCATGCCCATGGATTCGTGGCGGGTGATGCGGATCATGGCGGAGATCGTGAATTCCTTCGAGGTCATGCGTTCCCAGCCGAGGATGCTGGTCTCGGTTTTCGGTTCGGCCCGGACCCGGGAGGGTGACGCGGACTATGCCAGCGCCCGGGAAACGGGGCGGCGGCTGGTCGCGTCCGGCTACGGGGTGATCACCGGCGGCGGTCCGGGGATCATGGAAGCCGCGGCCCGGGGCGCGTACGAGAACGGCGGCCGTTCCATCGGGTTCAACATCGAACTGCCTCAGGAGCAGAATCCCAACGCGTATCAGACCGTTTCGCTGACGTTCAACTACTTTTTCGTGCGCAAGGTCTGTTTTCTCAAATACGCCACCGCGTTCATCGTTTTTCCCGGCGGGTTCGGCACGCTGGACGAATTGTCCGAGGTGCTGACCATGGCGCAGACCGCCAAAATCAACCTCGTCCCGATCATTTTCGTCAATCAGAAGTTCTGGAGCGGTCTGGTCCGCTGGTTCAAGCATACGCTGCTGGGCGAGGGCATGATTTCGCCGGAGGACCTGAAACTCATTCAGGTCGTGGATACCGCGGAGGAGGCGGTGGAGTATCTCAAGGAGTGTCACCGCTACGGCAAGCGGGGCACGGTGATCGAATAAGTTCCGAAACAAGAGGAAGGAAAAAGGGATCTTATGGCTCGTCTGGGTACGGCGCTGACCGCAAGCGCCACGAAAGTTCTGTTGTGCGGTTCCGGGGAACTGGGCAAGGAAGTGACCATCGCCATGCAGCGGCTGGGCGTGGAGGTCGTGGCGGTGGACCGTTATGAAAACGCTCCCGCCATGCAGGTCGCGCACCGGTCTTATACGGTCAACATGCTGGACGGTGCGGCGCTGCGCCGGATCATCGAGGCCGAGCGGCCGGACTACATCGTCCCGGAGGTCGAGGCCATCGCCACGCCGGAACTGCTGAAACTGGAGAGCGAAGGCTTCACCGTGATCCCCACCGCCCGGGCGACGTGGCTGACCATGAACCGGGAAGGCATTCGGAAACTGGCCGCCGAGGAACTGGGACTGCCGACGTCGCCGTACCGGTTCGCCTCCACCCGGGAGGAGTTCGACGCCGCCGTTCGGGAGATCGGTCTGCCCTGCGTGGTCAAGCCGGTGATGAGCAGTTCCGGTCACGGTCAGAGCACCATTCGGACCGCCGATCAGATCGACGCGGCGTGGGCGGAATCCCAGCAGGGCGGCCGCGCCGGAGCGGGCAAGGTCATCGTGGAGGGCTTCATCGACTTCGACTTTGAGATCACGCTGCTCACGGTCCGGCACGTCGGCGGCACCAGTTTTCTCCAGCCCGTCGGCCACCATCAGGTGGACGGGGACTATCAGGAGTCGTGGCAGCCCCAGCCCATGACGCCGCAGGCGATCGCCAAAGCGCGGGATATCGCCGGAAAAATCACCGGTGCGCTGGGCGGCAGGGGGATTTTCGGCGTGGAACTTTTCATCAAGGGCGATGAAGTCATTTTCAGCGAGGTCAGTCCCCGTCCGCACGACACCGGCATGGTGACGATGATTTCGCAGGACCTGTCGGAGTTCGATCTGCACGCCCGGGCCATCCTCGGACTGCCCATTCCCGAGATCCGCTTCCTCGGCCCCAGCGCCAGCAAAGCGATCAAGGTGGCGGGCAACTCCGACGCGGCGGCGTTCGGCAATCTGGAAGCGGTCCTGGCGGAGCCGGACACCAACATCCGCATTTTCGGCAAGAAGGAACTGCGCGGCCACCGGCGTCTCGGCGTGCTCCTCGCCCGCGACGAGAGTGTCGAAAAGGCGCTGGCCAAAGTCAAACGCATGGCCGAAAATCTCAAGGTGGAACTCTGACCGCCGTCGCCGGTTCGCCCGGGAGCCCGGCCGGACGCCTTCCTTTCGGGGGACGGGGTCCGGCCGTCGTTCGTGTTACCGGAGGGAGTTGCCGCCGCTCCATTCCAGCACGGCCCGGGCGATGGCGCGGGCCAGTTGCGTCCGGTGTTCCGGGTCGGCGCAGCGGGCGGCTTCGGCGGGATTGGTGAGAAACCCGGCTTCCACGAGGACGGCGGGGACGGGCGCCAGACGCAGGACTTTGAACCGGGCGGTTTTCACGCCGCGCCCGGGGGCGCGGTTCACCCCGGATTGTTCCCGCTGAATGAGATAGGCAAGACGGAGGGCGGCGCGGGCGCGGGCGGATTCCGCCGGATCCTCCTCCCGCAATGCGAATGTCTCCATGCCCGCGGCATCCGGGTTGGCCGCGGAAGCGTTGTGATGGACGGAAATGAGCAGATCGGTTCCCGGTTCTCCGGCCAGTTCCGCCCGGCGGTCCAGCGTCAGGAAGCGATCCGTTTCCCGGGTGAGGCGGACGGTGAATCCGACTTCGCGCAGAGCGTCGGCGAGGCGGAGCGCCAGCGCCAGATTGAGGTCCTTTTCCGTATCCCCGGACGCGGCGGCGGTGCCCCGGTCGTGTCCGCCGTGGCCGGGGTCGACGAGGATGGTGCGGACCGGACGGGGCGAGGAGTCCAGTACCGGCAGGAGTACGCGGCGAACGGCGGTTTCCGGAAGATCCCAGCGCGTTCGGGGGGCGCGGACGGCGGGGCCGGGCAGTTCCACCGGAATGCCGTTGACCACGGCGACGGCGCTGTCCCGGAGCAGGACCACCCGGTTGGCGGGGGAGGTCAGCGCAAGTTTCCACTCGGAGAGTTCCGTCGGTTCCATATCCAGCGCCTCCAAACGCTCCGAGATCAACCGTTCGCATCCGGTCGTTCCGATCAGCATCAGGGCGAAGTACAGCAGACGTCTCATCGGCGGTGGAATTTCCCGAAGCGGGCCATGACCTGCTGGAGGTCCTGCCACGCTTCCCGTTTGGCCGCTTCCTGCCGCAGCAGAAACGCGGGGTGAAAGGTGGGCATCACGGGAATATTCTCGTAGTGGGTCCACTTGCCGCGCATTTTCATGATGCCGGTGGTGGTGTCGAGCAGGTACTTGACCGCCACGGCGCCCAGCAGAACGATGACCTCCGGGCGGACGAGATCGATCTGCCGTTTGAGAAAGGGCAGACAGCAGGCCGCTTCCTCCGGGGCGGGCGCGCGGTTGTCGGGGGGACGGCACTTGACGACGTTGGCGATGTAGACCTCCTCCCGGGTGAACTGCATGGCGGCGATCATCCGGTCCAGCAACTGTCCGGCCCGGCCCACGAAGGGCCGCCCGGTCCGATCCTCGTCGAAACCGGGACCTTCTCCAATGAACATCAGCCGGGCCCGGGGATTGCCTTCGCCGAAAACCAGATGGGTGCGTCCCCGGGCGAGCGGGCAGCGGCGGCAGTCCGCGAGCATGTCCCGCAGTGCGTCCAGTGTTCCCGCCGCCGGGACCGGCGCGGCCTCGGGAGACCGCGGGGCCGCGGGCGCGGCGGATGTCGCCGGAGACGGCCGGGGCGCGGCGGCAAAAAGCGCCTCCACCTCCGGTCCGGGACTCAGCGAACCGGGCCGGCGCGCCTCGGTTTCCGCGATGACGCGGCACATCTGATCGAAAAAATCCGCCATATTGTCAATCGAAACTTTTATTTTCGCCATTCAAGGTCTATATTAATATAGACGCCGGGATCGGCGAAATCAAAGGGCATCCGGCGGAAAGCCGCAAAATTAAGACTCAGGAGAGAAAAAAATGAAAGTTGTCGTCGCGTATTCGGGCGGGTTGGACACCTCCGTCATCGTCAGATGGGTCAAGGAGACCTACAACGCGGAGGTGATCTGCTACTGCGCCGACGTGGGCCAGCAGGAGGAACTCAACGGGCTGGAGGCCAAAGCCGTTGCCACCGGCGCCAGCAAGTGCATCATCGACGATCTCAACGAGGAGTTCGCCCGGGATTTCATCTTCCCGATGCTGCAGGGCGAGGCCATTTACGAGAACAACTACCTTCTGGGCACTTCCATCGCCCGGCCGCTGATCGCCAAACGGCTGGTGGAAACCGCCATCGCGGAGGGCGCGGATGCCATCTGCCACGGCGCTACCGGCAAGGGCAACGATCAGGTGCGGTTCGAACTCAGCGCCGCCGCTCTCGACCCGTCCATCAAGGTCATCGCCGCGTGGCGCGACCCCAACTGGAAGTTCACCGGGCGTCTGGATATGATCGAGTACGCGAAAAAGCACAACATCCCGGTCTCCGTCTCCGCGAAAAAACCGTACAGCATGGACCGCAATCTGCTGCACATCAGTTTCGAGGGCGGCATTCTGGAGGACCCGTGGAACGAGTTCCCCGAGGACATCGCCGTGATGACCGAGCCGCTCTCCAAAGCCGCCGACGCTCCGGAGGACGTGGTGATCTCCTTTGAGAAGGGCATCCCGGTCAGGATCGACGGCAGGGAATATTCCCCGGCCAACATCATGCGCACGCTGAACGCCATGGGCAAAAAGCACGCCGTGGGCCGGATCGACATCGTGGAAAACCGCTTCGTGGGCATGAAGTCCCGGGGCGTTTACGAGACGCCCGCCGGCACCATTCTGCAGGCGGCGCACCGGGGATTGGAGGAGATCACTCTCGACCGGGAAGTCATGCACCTGCGGGACAGCCTGATCCCCCGTTACGCCGACATGATCTACAACGGGTTCTGGTACGCTCCGGAGCGGGAGATGCTGCAGGCGATGATCACCGAGAGCCAGAAGTTCGTCACCGGCGACGTGCGGGTGAAACTTTTCAAGGGCGCCTGCCACGTCACCGGACGGCGCAGCGAATACAGTCTCTACGACGACAGCATCGCCAGTTTTGAAGGACTGGACGCTTACGACCACAAGGACGCTTCCGGGTTCATCCGGCTCAACGCCCTGCGGCTCAAAGTGCTGGCCCGCAGCAAGCAGAAACGCTACTGACGCGGCATGCCCGGACGGTACGGCAAAGTGGATTTCCGCGCTTCCGGCGCGCGCTGGCGCGGTTTTGCGGCGGGCGACGCGGCCGGTTTCGCGGCCCTGTGCGGCAAACTGGACGGCCCGGAGGCGGTGCTGTGCAAGGACCGCCCCAAAATCACCGCCGGATGCGTGGACGGGTATTTCATCAAGCGCTGCAATCTGCCCGGGCTGCTGACCCAGTTGCGCCGGCGGCTGCGGACGCCGCGTCCGTGGCGGGCGCTGGCCGGAGCGCGGCAGTTGGCCGCGCTGGGCATCGACACCCCGGCCGTGGCCGCCGCGCTGACGGAGAGCCGGGGCTGGGTGCGCCGGGAGTTTCTGGTGACCGCCGCGTTGGAACCGGAGACGGAATTTTTCAACCGGGCGCTGGATCGCGGCGCGCCGCCGGAAACGGTGTGGCGGAAACTGATGGAGGATGTACTGCCCCTGCTGGTCCGTCTGCACGATTCCGGCTGGATTCACGGCGACGTGAATCTGCGCAATCTCTACCTGCGTCCCGACGGACGGTGCGGCATGGTCGATCTGGACGGCATGACACCCCGTCGCGGTGGCGTCGCGGCGCGGTTCCGGGTCGGGGAAACGGCCCGGCTGGTGAGCAGTTTCATGATTTGCGCCCGCGATACGGGGGACGCGGCGGAGCGATGCCGGGAGGCGGCGGAGCGTTACACCGCCGCCGGGAATTTCCCGCTGGACGCGGCGGCGGTCCGGCGCGCGGTCCGGCCGCTTCTGGAACGGGGAAAACGCTACCGATGAACGAGGAGCGAGTCCCGCAACTGTTGCGGAAACTGGGGATGCCGCGGGAAATGCTTCCGCTTTTGCAGGAGGCGCTGACCCACCGGACCTATGCAGTGGAGCGGGGACTGAAATACGACAACCAGCGGCTGGAATTTCTGGGAGACGCGGTGCTGGAGATCATCCACACGGAGTATCTGTACCACCGCTACCCGGATCTTGCCGAGGGCGACATGACCAAGATACGCGCCGCTCTTTCCTGCGAAAAGACCCTTGCCGCCGCCGCCAGAAAACTGGACCTCGGACGCTATCTGCTGATCGGCAACGGAGAGAAGGAGTGTTCCGGCAACGAGCGCGAATCCACCCTGTGCGACCTTTTTGAAGCGGTGCTGGGCGCGGTCTATCTGGCCTCCGGGCTGGAGGGGGCGCGCCGGTTCGTCCACGGGACCATGGCGGCGGATTATCCCGACCCCCGGCGTCTGCTCTGTTCTCTCAATCCCAAAGGTCAGTTGCAGGAGTTGGTGCAGGGCCGCTGGAAGCGGGTGCCGGAGTACCGGTTGTTCCGCCGGGGCGGGCCGCCGCACCAGCCGTTTTTTGAAGTAGAGGTTCGGGTGGGGCCGTTCGTCGCGCCCGGCCGCGGTTCCAGCCGGAAACTGGCGGAGACCGCCGCCGCCGTGAAAATGGAAGCGTTCCTGCATCGGAGATGGGAGAACGAATTGTCATGAAGTATGAGAAGATTTTGCCGCCGGACATCCGGTTCGGCAGCGGAGTGCGCAGACTGCTGCCGGAGTTGCTGCCGCCCGGCGCGGTGCTGATCGTCTGCGGACGCCATGCGGAAGCGGAGATACGGAAGGACCTGCTTCCGGCGTTGATCGGGCGGGAGTGCCGTTTCGCGCCGCCGGTCGCCCCGGAACTGCCCCTGTCCGACGTGATTGCGGCGGTGGCGGCGGCCCGGGAGATCGGCGCGGTGAACTTTATCGGCTGGGGTGGCGGCAGCGCCATGGACTGCGCGAAAGCGGCGGCGGCGCTGGCGGATTCCGATGCGGATGCCGCGGCGTGCTTTTACGGCCGGGCGCAGGTTTCGGAGCGGCGGAATTTTCTGGTCCTGCTGCCCACGTCCGCCGGGACCGGGGCCGAAGTCACCGCCAACGCGGTCATGGTCGACCGGACCACCGGGATCAAACAGTCCCTGCGGGCTCCGGGTATGACCGCCGACTGCGCGCTGGTGGACCCGGACCTGCTGGTCGGCGCCCCGGACGCCGTGGTCGCCGGGAGCGGATTCGATGCGCTGACTCAGGCGCTGGAAGGATTCCTGTCGCGGAAAAGCGACGCGCTGACCCGGCAGATTTCCCTCAGTGCGGCGCGGCACATTCTTACCGCGCTTCCCCGGGCGTACCGTCGGGACCGGGGGGCGCTGACGGAGATGGCCCGGGGCAGTCTGCTGGCGGGCATGGCGTTCGCCTCCGGCGGTCTGGGCGCGGTCCACGGCATCGGGCATCCCGCGGGCAGCGCCATGCACATTCCCCACGGGGTCTGCTGCGCCGTTCTGCTGCCGGAAGTGCTGAGGTGGAATCTGCCGGCGTGCCGGGAACGCTTTGCGGAACTGGCGCGGGGACTGGATTTTTCCGGGCCGGAGGCGCTGATCGACCATGTGACGAACCTGCGGCGGGAACTGGGTTTGCCGGAGGATTTCCATTCGTTCGGCGACGTGACCGCCCACATCCCGTTCATTGTGAAATACTGCCGTTCCGGGAGCATGAAGTGCAATCCCCGGGAGTTCTCCGATGCGGAGGTGGAGATGCTGCTGCGGGGGTTGAAATGAGGAAGATCGCGGTGCTGGGAGCCAATCCCGCCTGTCAGAAGACGCTGTTTTTTTCGGAATTCCGGTACGGGGAAGTCAACCGGGCCGCCCGGATGGAGGTGCTGGCTTCGGGCAAGGGGATCAATTTCTGCCGGGCCGCCGCGCACTGGGGCCGGGCTGCCGGGGTGCTGATGCAGTTCACCGGCGGGGAGACCGGACGTTTCATCCGCGACGCGCTGGCCCGGGAGGATATCGCCGCCGTGGATACCGTCGTTTCCGGGACGACCCGCTGCTGTGTCACATGTCTGGATGAGAAAAACCATGTCATGACCGAACTGATCGAACCCTCCGCCGCGGTGTCGGAATCCGAAGCGGAGGACCTGCTCGGCAACTGGCGGGCGGCGCTGACCGATTCGGCGGCGGCGGCGATCTGCGGCACCCTGCCGGACGGAAGCGATTACGGGCTTTACCGGCGGGCGGCGGACCTGGCTCACGCCGCGGGCAGGCCGTTGCTGTTCGACGCGTGGCGGGAGTTGGAACCGTGCCTGCGTGCCGGCGACAATCTGCTGAAGATCAACCGGAGCGAGTTGGCGAAACTCACCGGGATGTCCGATCTGCGTTCGGGGCTGTGCGCGCTGTTCCGCCGCTGCCGTCTCCGCTTCGCGGCCATCACCGACGGCGCGGCCCGGGCGTTCGCCTCGGACGGGGAGAATTTATACACCTACGAGATCCCGCAAATATCCGAGGTGGTCAATCCCATCGGGTGCGGCGATACCGCCAGCGCGGTGCTGCTGAGCGAGATCGTTTCCGGCACGGAGCCGCCCCGGGCATTCCAACTGGCTCTGGGCGCCGCCAGCGCCAACAGCATGACCTCCCGTCCCGGAAGTTTCGACCGATCGGCGGCGGAACGCTTCGCCGTCGGCGCTTTCTCCGTGGAGAAACTGGCAAGGAGTTCCCGGACATGAAGATCATCGGCTTGGGCACCGACATCGTGGAGATCGCCCGGATCGAACGGATGCTCGACGAATACGGCGAACAGTTCTGCGACCGGGTCTACACCGCCGACGAACTGGCTCTGGCCGGCGGCAAGCGGGGGAGGAAGGCCTTTTTCGCCGGGCGCTGGGCCGCCAAGGAGGCCGCCGCCAAAGCGCTGGGATGCGGGATCGGCGGCGACTGCGGTTTCACCGACATCTGCATCGTCAACGACGCCGCTGGCCGCCCGGTGCTGAATTTTACCGGCGCGGCGGCCCGGACCGCCGCCGCCGCGGGCGTGAAGGAGATTCGGGTCTCCATCAGCCATGAAGCCCGTTACGCGGTGGCCACGGTGATCCTCTCCGGCGACGGGGGATAAAACGCGGGAAAACTTGATTTTTCACCATTTCCATGTTATCTTATACTCAGGACATTGCCGCTTAACGACGGAGTGAAAGGATGAAAATTCTGCTGCTCAACGGGCCGAATCTGCAATTGCTCGGGACCCGGGAACCGGAAATATACGGCCGTACCACGCTGCCCGACATCGAAGCGGCGGTCGCCGCCCTCGGTGCGGAACTGGGGTGTGAAGTCGCCGCGAGACAGTCCAATTGCGAGGGGGAACTGGTCGGCTGGATCGGGTCCGCCCGGCGGGAGGGCTTTTCCGGGATCATCCTGAATGCCGGAGCCTACACCCACACTTCCGTCGCGCTCCGGGACGCGATCGCCGCCGTGGGGCTGCCCGCGGTGGAGGTGCATCTGAGCAACGTGGCGTCCCGGGAGGAGTTTCGGAACCGTTCGTACATCGCTCCGGTGTGCGCCGGGGTGATCGCCGGATTCGGGCCGGATTCCTATTTGCTGGCCCTGCGGGCGCTGGTTTCCCGATGCGGCGGACGACATTGTTGAATCTGCATACTGAAAACGCAACACATAAGGACGCGCAATCATGGATTTTGAGGAAATTCGCAATCTGGTCAAACTGATGGGGGATTACAATCTCACCGAAGTGAAGATCGAGTCCGACAACTGCAACATCTGCTTCAAGCGCGGTGACGACCGGGCGGCGGCCGCGGCGGTCCCGGCGGCGCTTCCCGTCCCGGCGGTTCCGGTCCCGGCGGTCCCGGCCGCGCCGCCGGTGGTCCCGGCGGTCACTATCGACTCCCCTCTGGTCGGCTCCTTCTACCGCTCCGCCAGCCCGGATGCCAAACCTTTCGTTCAGGTGGGCGACAAGGTCCATCCCGATACGGTGCTCTGCATCATCGAGGCGATGAAGGTCATGAACGAAGTCAAGGCCGAAAAAAGCGGCACGATCAAGGAAATTCTGGTGGAGAACGGTCAGCCGGTGGAGTTCGGCCAGCCGATGTTCGTTCTGGAATAACCCCCCTGCCGCAACGCGGCGCGGAGAACCATATCATGTTCAATAAAGTAATGATCGCCAATCGGGGCGAGATCGCCGTGCGGATCATCCGCGCCTGCCGGGAACTCGGTATCAAAAGCGTGGTCGTCTATTCCACCGCCGACGCCGAAAGTCTGCCGGTGAAAATGGCCGACGAAGCCATCTGCATCGGCGCGCCCCAGCCGGCGGAGAGTTATCTGCTTATCGAGCGGCTGCTCACCGTGGCCGCCATCTGCGACGTGGACGCCATCCATCCGGGCTACGGTTTTCTGTCGGAGAACGCCTACTTCGCCGAAGCCTGCCGCCGTCACGGAATCACGTTCATCGGGCCGTCCACGGAGGCGATGAAGTCCCTCGGCGACAAGAACGCCGCCCGGGAAACCATGAAAAAAGCCGGAGTCCCCATCACCCCCGGCAGCGACGGCATCCTCAAGGACGAAAAACAGGCGCTGGAGATCGCCCATAAACTCAAGTATCCGGTCATCGTCAAAGCCGTGGCCGGCGGCGGCGGACGGGGCATGCGGATCGCCCGCAACGACGCCAGTCTGCGCCAGGGGTTCCACGCGGCGAAAACCGAGGCGGAGAACGCCTTCGGCAACGGCGATCTGTACATGGAGAAATTTCTGGAAAACCCCCGCCATATCGAGGTGCAGATCCTGGCCGACAACTTCGGCAACGTCATTCACCTCGGCGAGAGGGACTGCAGCGTCCAGCGGCGCAATCAGAAACTGATCGAGGAGACCCCTTCGCCGGCGATTTCTCCGAAACTCCGGGAAAAACTGGGCCTCGCCGCGGTCAAAGCCGCCAAAGCCGCCCATTACTCCAGCGCCGGGACCATCGAATTTCTGCTGGACACCGGAAGCAAGGACAAGTTCTACTTCATGGAGATGAATACCCGCATCCAGGTGGAGCATCCGGTTTCGGAGATGGTGACCGGCATTGATCTGGTGAAAGCCCAGATCCGGGTCGCCGCCGGGGACCGGCTGAAAATCCGCCAGAAGGACGTGGTGTTTCGCGGTCATGCCATCGAATGCCGGATCAACGCGGAGGACCCGGAGCGCAATTTCGCCCCCTGTCCCGGACGGATCACCCAGTTCATTCCCGCCGGAGGGCCCAACGTCCGCATGGACACCCATGCGTTCAGCGGGTACTTCATCCCGCCGTACTACGACAGTCTCGTCGGCAAACTCATCGTCTGGGGGCAGGACCGCACCGAGGCGCTGGCGGTCTGCAACCGGGCGCTGGACGAGGTGGTGGTCAAAGGGGTCAAGACGACGATCCCCTTTCAGCGGCGGATCCTCGGACACAAGAACTTCGTCGAGGGCAAATATGACACCGGGTTTGTGGAGAACGTGATCCAGAAACTCAAGAAAAGTTCCACAAAGGAGAGCAGCAAATGAAAAACGACAACGCCGAAACCCCGAAAACTCCGGCCAAGACGGAGACCATGATTCTGGACGACACGGAAATGGGCGATATCAAGATCCATGAAAGCGTCATCGCTTCCGTGGCCCGGCGGGCCGCGCTGGCGGTGGAGGGCGTTTCCCGGCTGGCAGGCAGTTCGCTGGTGGACAATCTGGCCGAGATCGTCGGCAGCCGCCGGATGCAGTCCCGGGCGGTCAACATCTCCATCGGAGAGAAGAACGAAGTCTCCATCGAACTGAAAGTCATCCTCCGCTGCGGCTGCTGCATCCCGGAAGTCGCCTCGGCGGTTCAGAAGACCGTCATCTCCGAGGTGGAGAAAACCACCGGCATGAGCGTCACCGCCGTCGACGTGCTGGTGCAGGAGATCGAGGACGAGCCTCCGGCCGAGCCGCAGGCGGAGGAGGGAAATCTGCCGCTGGACTGATCCGCGGCGGACCAGACTCGGAATTTTGATTCGGGGAAAGGCGGCTTTCCCCGATCTTTTTCAGTTGGCTCTGTACGAAAAGAGAACTGAAAAATAAAAAAAGAAATCTGCCTCCGGGTGCTACCCGGACGTGATCCAGCGGCGGAACGCTGGTCGCCGCTTAATGCGGCGAAATCTCAGCGAAGCGTTCAGGTCGGCGAAGGCCGACACCTCCCGCCGGAAGCGATGTCCCGGAAATCCTTTCCGGGACGGTTGAGCGGGAGGCGGTTAACCGAACGGAACAGAAGATCAGTTTTCTCCAGTATCGAGACTTTCAGTTATGATCTGCAATCTTTGTCCCCGGCGCTGCAACGCCGATCGTCCCGAATCCGGTCCCGCCGCGGCCGGCGTCTGCCGGTCGCCCCGGACCGCGGTGGTGGCCCGGGCGGGACTGCATTTCTGGGAGGAACCGGTCATCAGCGGGAGCCGGGGCAGCGGCGCGGTGTTCTTCTCCGGCTGCAATCTGCACTGTGTCTACTGTCAGAACTACGCCATCAGCGCCGGCCGAAGCGGGACGGAAGTTTCCGTGCCGCGACTGCGGGAAATTTACGCCGAACTCGTCGCGCAGGGCGCGCACAACATCAATCTGGTCACGCCGACCCACTTCGCCGACGCGGTGCTGGTCAGTCTGGACCCGCTGCCGCCGGTCCCGGTGGTCTACAACACCAACGGGTACGATCTGCCGGAAACATTGCGGCGCTTCCGGGGCAAAGTCGCGGTCTATTTGCCGGACCTCAAGTACACCGACAACGCGTTGGCCCGGCGGTACAGCGGGGTGAACGATTATTTTGAGCGGGCCGTCGCCGCCATCGACGAGATGTACGATCAGACCGGGGATTTCCGGTTTTCCGCAGACGGTCTGATGCAAAGCGGCGTGATTATCCGCCACCTCATGCTGCCGGGACAGATCGAAAACACCCTCAAGGTCATTGACTTCGTGGCCCGCAGATTCCGTCCGGGGCAGGTGATGTTTTCGCTGATGCGGCAGTATCTGCCCTGCGGCCGGGTCGGGGAACGGGAGTTCCCGGAGTTGAACCGCCGGGTGAGCGACGCGGAATACGCCGAAGCGGAGGCGGCGTTGTTTGCCTCGGGGATCGAGGACGGGTTTCTGCAGGAGGCGGGATCCGCCGGAGCGGAATTCATCCCGGCTTTCGACGGTACCGGGGTTCAGTCGCCCAGCAGATAGTGTTTGAAAAAGGCGGCGGCCAACGGCGCGCAGGTCCTTCCCCCGGAAAGCCCGTCCTCGACGGTGACGCAAAGGGCGTAGCGGCGTCGGCGGAATTCCGTGAAGGCGATGAAATGGGTGATGCTGCGCCGGTTGGCCCCGGCCCCGAGTTCCGCCGTACCGGTTTTGCCGTAGACCGCCAGTCCCCCCACCGCGGCCCGCTGTCCGGAGCCGCCGTCGGAATTGACCACCCGGAACATTCCCCGGCGAATGATCTCCAGTTGTTCCGGTGTGCCGGGCAGTTTCCCGGCGACGGCCGCCCGGCGGCGGTAGAGTTCCAGGCCGTTGACGTCCACGACCTCCCGAACCAGATGGGGCCGGTAGACGGTGCCGCCGTTGGCGAATGCTCCGGCGATCAGTGCCATCTGCAGCGGGGTGACGCTGATGAGTCCCTGGCCGATGGAGAGCAGCGCGGTGTCGAATTCGTTCCAGCGGGCGCGGTAACGCCGTTCCTTGAGGGCGGGGGAGGGAAAGTCTCCGGCTGCGTTGGGCAGTTCAAGCGCGGTTTTGCGTCCGATGCCCGCCGCGTGAAGCACGGGCGTCAGCGCCGCCAGTCCCGCGGGCAGTGCGTGGTGGATCATATAGCCGTTGCACGATTTTTCCAGCGCGGTCTCCATGTCCATGTCGCCTCCGGCGTAACGATGTGCCGAACAGCGGATGGTCGCGTTGCCGACGGCAATTTCCCCGTCGCAGCGGTACGTTTCGGCGGGATCGACCCCGTTAAGCAGCAGCGCGAGACAGATCAGCGGCTTGAGCGTCGAACCCGGCGGATAGATGGCGTCGAAGGCCCGGTTGAGCCGGGGATTGTCGGGGGTCTCATCCAATGCCTGCCGGTATTTCGTCGTGAGCCGGGGATAGAACCGGGAGAGGTCGAACCCCGGGGAATTGGCCGCGCACAGCACGTCGCCGTTGTCCGCGTCCACCACTACGAACGCGCCGACGCTGCCCGCCAGCAGTTTCTCCCCCAGTCTCTGCGCCCGCGAATCCAATGTCAGCGTGACGTCGCTTCCGTTGACCGGTTCGCTGCGGCCCAGCAGTTCCCGGTGGGCGTAACCGAGGTTGTTGACCTGAATGATCGAATATCCGGGATAGGCCCGCAACCCCAGTCCGGGCGCGCGGTTCGGGAGGGTGTCGCAGGCTTTTTCAATGCCGTCGATCCCGATGACATCCGGGATGTAGTATTTGAATTTGTCCCGGTCGGGCGCCAGGCCCGGGTCCATCGGACGGGCGTAGCCGATGATGGCGGCGGCCAGAGACTTCTCCGGGCAGATGCGGACCGAGGACTGCTGGATGTCCGCCCCGGGCATGGTCCGCAGAGCCTCGAACGCCAGCGCGGTCTCCCGAAGCGATAGATCCCGGAATACGGTCATGGCGATGCCGGGGGAGTTGGTTTTGTGATATCGGATCTTTTTGACGTCCGGGAAATCGTTTCGCCCCAGCAGGGCGCCCAATTGTTTCGCGCATTCGGCCATATGAGCGGCCACCGGCTGTTTCCGTTCCCGGGCGGCGCAGCGCATTTCCGAAGGATAGAAGACCAGATCGTAGGTGGTGCGGTTTCCGGCCAGCAGAACTCCGTCGGCGGTGTGGATGGAGCCCCGTACCCCCGGCTGGCGGATGTGCCGGATGGATTGCCTCGCGATGCGGCGGCGGTGTTCCTCGCCGCGGTGCAGTTGGAGGTAGTAGAGCCGCAGAGCCAGTGCGGTGAAGGCGAGGATGAACACCCCGCCCAGTACGAAGATGCGGAAGCGGTCGTCGTCGAGGATACCGAGTTCCGCCCGGTCGCGTCGGCGGGGGGGGGTCATAACCGTTCCTCCCGGCTCCGATGTCCTCCGGCGACTCCGAAGCGGGGCAGATTGCACTTGAATGCCAGCGCGTCCGCCGCCAGCGTGAATGCCGGCATGAATATCCCGCCAACGCCGCACTGAAAAATCAGCATACTGACGAAATCCGGTCCCGGTCCCGTACTTCCGAATCCGAGACAGAGCAGGGAATCCGCCGCCGCCATCACGCCGCCGCCCAGCATGCCGGGCAGCAGCGCCGCCAGCGGCAGTCTCCGCCGCAGACGCTTGACCTGAGGCAGCAGCAGCAGGACCACGCCCGGCAGGATGAATGCCAGCAGCATGGCGTTCCGGCAGTAGATCGGATCGAGGATCAGTCCCGCGGCCGCCGCGCTCAGCAGTCCGGCGCTTTTCCGGTAGGCCACGGCGAAGTACAGCGCCCCGTACAGGGGCAGATGGAGCGACAGACCGAGATTGCCGATCAGCAGTTCCGGCAGGATCAGCCCCAGCGTGGTCACGATCACCAGAAACGTTCTCATGGCGCGTCGGGTCCGTGGAACGGGGTTGTCAGCACCGCGACGAAGCGCAGGGATTCCGGTTTCACCGCCGGGATCAGGTCGCAACTGTAATCCGGGGTGTTGAGCCCCGGCAGGACCGCGCCGGAGAAATCGAGTTCGCCGATCTTGATGCCGGCGGGGATGCTTCGTTCAAATCCCGTCGTCACCACCGCGCCGCCGGAGATGTAGTCGTCCCGCACCGGCAGCATGCCGAACCGAACCCGTCCCGGCATGGCGTTCCCCGTCCCGGTATTGGTGAAACCCACCGCGCCGTTGGCTCCGACCCGGCCGGAAATATGCAGCGAATTGTCCGCGATCGTCACCACTTTGGCGGTGCGGGCGCCGCATTCGGCGATCACGCCGATCAGCAGCAGCCGGCCGTCGGGAGAAACCTCCACCACCGCCGCGCCGACGGTGATGCCGTGCCGGGAACCCTTGCCGATGGTGAAGGATTCCCGGAAGCGCAGCGGGTCCCGGAGCATGATTTCCGCCACCACGAATTTCCGTTCTCCGCGGTCGGCCAAATCCAGCATCTGCCGGAGAAGCCGGTTCTCCTCCAGCAGGGTGCCGGCGGCGCTGCTTTGCAGGGCCAGTTCCCGGTTGGCGGCGCCGAGTTGTTCCACCTGCGCCGCCAGTTCCGCCGGACTGCGCAAAAGCAGCGACCGGTCGGAGATCTTTTCCGAGCCTGCCGCCGCCCGCAGATAAGGGTAGAAGAAACTGTCCGCACCGCGCATGATGACCTGACGCAGGACCCGGAATCCCGCGGTGAGGACGATCATCACCGCCGCCGCCGCGACGACGGCGAGGATGACGCTCCGGGAGGAGACGCGTTTTCTTTCCGGTCGCGGTTTCATAATTCCCGCAGCCGCTCCTTGAGCAGACGCTGGATGTATTCTTCGCCGTAGAGCGAACGCATCAACTCAATGTTGAATTCGTAGAAAAGTTCGCCGTCCGGCCGGGTGATGACCTGACCGGAGGCCAGGTCCACGATCTCGCTGCGCTTGCGGGCGTCGCGTTCAAAGACCGCCAGAAACCGCATCAGCGTCCGGGGCGACAGTTCAGTGAACTTCTTCTGTCCGAACTCCTCGGTGTACCGCGCCCCCATCAGAGAGACGATGTTGCGGGGCGGATGTTTCATGCCGAAAGATTTGAGGAAATCCTCGATCATCTCCGAACACCGTTCCTCGTCAAAGACCGGGTAACTGATCTTGCGTCCCCGGGAGAGGATGCTCGGCGGAAATTCGTAATTCGCCGCCAGCACCGGCATGATGTTGGACGGCGGCGTGAACGCCCCGCCCACGTTGGTGCGGAAACTGTACCAGTCCACCTGCCGGGGGTCGATGTCGTCGAAAAACAGCACGAATCGGTGGTCGGTCCGGCTTTCCAGCGCGGCGATGAGCCGGTTCCAGTCGTGTTCCAGCGCCCCCGGGTCGGGCAGGATGACCGTGACGCCGCGCCGGGCCAGCGCGAACGAGACGATCATGCTGGTTTTGCCGTATCCGGGCAAACTGTTCACCAGCAGCGGCAGATTGGTGGTCCCGTCGGCAAAGGCGCGGAAGTGCTCGTCCAGCGCCGCCCGCACCCCCGGGAACCCGAAAAACCTGTCCACCGGCTTGACCGACGCCGGCCGGACCGGGGCGAACTTCTCATCCCGGAACGTGAACACATGCTCCACCGCGAACGGGTCGGAGTGCGCCAACTGCTTGCCCAGCGCTTCCGGCGCGGTCTCCTCCGGCAGGGCGGAAAACAGTTTTTCGGCCCGGGGCAGGATCTCCGTTCCCGGCAGGTCCGGTCGGGCGATCACTCCGCGAAGCGCGGAAATCACCGCCGCCGCGCGGCGCAGGAGAAATTCCGCGTCCGGGGTCAACTTGCCGCCGGTGTAGTCCCCGGGCAGTACATGGTGGTCGACGCAACTGTCGAACATCGCGCCCAGAAGCCTGACCGCGAACGCCGCCGCGTCGCCGAAACGGGCCAGCGCGTTGAATTGGAACGCCGCCGCGTCGGGAGAATCCGCCCGCAGCAGCGCTTCCACGTGGCGGAGAAACGGAGAGTCCGGCGGGCAGGGACGACCGTCGTCGTCCGTCCGGTAAAAGAGCAGCCGAAACGCCGCCGCTCCCGGATATGTCTCCTCCTTCCGCGCCATGGGTTCCTCTCCGTTACATCCGGTCCACGGCCGCCCGGGCGAAGCCGGAACAACTCAGTTCGGTGGCTCCGTCGGTGAGCCGGGCCAGATCGTAGGTCATCATCCGGTCCGCGATGGCCCCGGCAATGCCCCGGATGACCAGATCCGCCGCCTCGGTCCAGCCGAGGTGCCGGAGCATCATCTCGCCGGAGAGCGCCAGACTGCAGGGATTGACCTTGTCCATCCCGGCGTATTTGGGCGCGGTGCCGTGGGTGGCTTCAAAGATCGCGTGCCCGGAAAGGTAGTTGATGTTGGCTCCCGGCGCGATGCCGATGCCGCCCACGCAGGCCGCCAGCGCGTCGGAAACGTAATCGCCGTTCAGATTCATGGTGGCGATGACGTCGTATTCGTCGGGCCGGGTGAGGATCTGCTGCAGAAACGCGTCGCAGATGCAGTCCTTGACCAGGATCTTCCCCGCGGGGGCGACACCGTCGCAGTCGGCGGCGGGAACGGCCCGGTCCGCGTACTCCCGCCGGACGAGGTCGTAGCCCCAGTTCTTGAAGCCGCCCTCGGTGAACTTCATGATGTTCCCCTTGTGGACCAGCGTGACGCTCCGCCGTTGATTGGCAATGGCGTAATCCAGCGCCGCCCGGATCAGCCGCTCGCTGCCTTCCCGGGAGACCGGTTTGATGCCGATGCTGGAGGTTTCGGGGAAGCGGATCTTGGCGACTTGCATCTCGCTTTGCAGGAAGTCGATGACCTTCCGCGCCTCCGGGGTGCCCGCCATCCATTCGATCCCGGCGTAGATGTCCTCGGTATTCTCCCGGAAGACCACCATGTCGGTTTTCTCCGGCGCCTTGACCGGGGAGGGCACTCCTTCAAAGTATCGTACCGGCCGGACGCAGGCGAAAAGGTCCAACTGCTGACGCAGCGCCACATTCAGCGACCGGAACCCGCCGCCGATGGGGGTTGTCAGCGGTCCCTTGACGGCGATGAGACAGCGGGAGATCTCCTCCACCGTCTCGGAAGGCAGCCAGAGGGTCTCATTGTAGACCGCGTTGGCCTTTTCCCCGGCGAACACCTCCTGCCACGCGATGACGCGTTTGCCGCCGTAGGCCTTCCGCACCGCGCTGTCCCACATGAAGCGGGCGGCTTTCATGATGTCGGGGCCGATGCCGTCGCCCTCGATGAAACTGACGATCGGCCGGTCCGGGACCTGAAGTCTGCCGTCGACGTTGGTGATGTATTCGCCCGCGGCGGGGCGCACGATGTGAGAAGTGCTCATGTTGTCATGCCTTTCTTTCGGGGCCGTTGAAGAACAGAAAAACTCCGCATTGACTGCGAGGCAATAATATAGCGCGCGGAATGTGTTTTATCAAGGAAAACTCCGGGGCCCCGGATGAAACATTGCCCGATTTTCCCGCTCATGAGGCCGGCCGCCGTCCGGCTTTTCTTTGGTTACTTTCTTTTGCCGTCAAAAGGAAGTAACGCAGTTGCCTTTTCTTGTCTTACTTCTTTTCCCGCGAGGCAGGGCCCGACTCCGCAGTTACCGGTCCGGTTTTCTTTGGTTACTTTCTTTTGCCGTCAAAAGAAAGTAACGTAGTCGCCTTTTCTTGTCTTACTTCTTTTCCCGCGAGAAAAGAAGTAAGTGGGCGATTTCGGCGGGCCAGCGGCTCTCGTCCGGTGTCTCCAGAATCAGCGGGATGCCGTCGAAGCGGTCGGAGGAGGCGATCCTTTCGAAGGGGCTCCATCCCAGCGTTCCGTCGCCCAGCGGGGCGTGGCGGTCCAGTTTGCCGCCGCGTTCGCCTTTGCTGTCGTTGAGGTGCATGGCCCGGAGGTTTTCCCGGCCCAGCAGCCGGTCGAATTCCGCGAAACAGCGCTCGAACCCCTCCTCCGAAGCCAGATCGTACCCGGCGGCGAAGGCGTGGCAGGTGTCGATGCAGACGCCGGTGCGCTCCGGCAGATCCACCCGTTCCAGCATCCGGGCCAACTGCTCGAAGGTGTACCCCATGTTGCTGCCCTGTCCGGCGGTGTTCTCGAATACGGCGCGAACATCGGGCACCGTGAGCAGCGCCTCCCGCACGGAAGCGGCGATGATGGCGCAGTCTTCCTCCTCGGAGACCAGACGCAGATGACTGCCGGGGTGAAAATTGAGCATGGTCAGCCCCAGCGCGCGGCACCGTTCCAATTCGGCGGTGAAGGCCCGGATGCTCCCGGCGCGCTTCTCCGGGTCGGGCTGGCCGAGGTTGATGAGGTAGGTGTCATGGGGGAGGATCATCTCCGGAGCATAGCCGCATTTCCGGCAGTTGTCCTTGAATGCGGCGACGGATTCCGGCGTCAGCGGCGGTGCGCTCCACTGGCGCTGATTCTTGGTGAACATGCCGAAGCCCGACGCGCCGATGCTCCGGGCGTTGAGCGGGGCGTTTTCCACCCCGCCGGCGATGCTTACATGCGAGCCGATGTATTTCATAAAACCCCCTATCCGACTTGATATGGTATGGATCGCAGAAATTTCCTGCCGTAACTCTTGCCGGTGATCCGGGAGTCCAGCACCACGATTTTTCCCCGGTCGGTCCGGTTGCGGATCAGACGGCCCACCCCCTGCCGGAACTTCAGGACTGCTTCGGGCAGGGAGTATTCGGCGAACGAACTGCGCCCGCTTCGCTCGATCCGTTCCTGTCGGGCGGCGATCAGCGGCGAACCCGGCGAGGCGAACGGCAGCCGGGTGATGATGACCATGCTCAGATTCTCCCCCGGCACATCGACCCCGGTCCAGAAACTGTCCGCGCCGAACAGCACCGAATGCGGCGTGCCGCGAAATGTCCGCAGCATCGTGTCGCGGTCCAGTTCTCCGCCCTGTTCCAGCAGCAGCCGGTTTCCGGCAGCGAAGCGTTCCCGCAGCGCGTCGGCACAGTACCGCAGACTTCGGTAACTGGTGAAAAGCACGAACGCGCTGCCGTCATTTTCCTCCACCAGTTCATAGATTTTCTCCGCCAGCGAGGGCAGGTAGTCCGGCGCGTCCGGTTCCGGCATGCCCGGCGGGATCACCACCTGCGCCTGATCGGACGAGAACGGCGAATCCAACTGCATCATCTTCCCTCCGGTGAAGCCGATCCGCCCGGCGTAGTAGTCGAAGTTCCCCGCCACGGTCATGGTGGCACTGCACAGAATCACCGGCAGCGAACCGTCGAAAAGCATTTTCGCCAGCAGCTCAGCCACGTTGAGCGGGGCGGCGCAGAGGGTGAGCGTGTCGCGCTCCATCTCCAGAAAATACACCGCGTCCGTCATGCTTCTGCCGGTGAAGTCCGAGATCATGTCGAGGAACGCCCGGCACCGGTCGCGGTAACTGGACAATTCGGTGCGGAAGGCTTCGTCGGTCTCGTTTTCCACCGTGTCGGCCAGCAGATTCTCCAGATGGATCAGCGCGTCGACCAGCGCCGACGGAAAGGGATCGGGCGCGGATTCCGGCAGTCGGAGGGAGGTCCCGCCGCTCTTGCGGACGAGTTCCTCGTAGGGCGCGAAAAAACCGTACGTCTCGTCCCGGACGCTCTGGGTCAGGCTGCGGAGTCGGAGCATTTCCGGGCCCTGCCGCATCAGCAGACCTTTGGCGCGTTCCGGATTGTAGAGCCGGTTGAGCGTCCCCAGCATGGCGGCTTTGTTGAGGCGCAGTCCCAGGTGACCGGCGGCGTTGTTCTCCAGCGTGTGAGCCTCGTCGATCAGCACCGCGCCGTAATCCGGCAGCAGCGCCGCGCCGCTGCCGTTTTCGGCGCGGATGGCCAGATCGGTGAGGAACAGCGCGTGATTGGCCACGACGATGTCCGCCTCGTCCCATTTGCGCCGGGCGCGGAAGTAGTAGCAGGAGCGGAAGAACTCGCACTGACTGCCGGCGCAGTTGCCGCTTTCGGAACAGACCAGATTCCACACGGCGTAATTTCCCCGGACGCCGGAAACGAACTGCTGGTCCCGTCCGGCTTCCAGATCCCGGATGATCCGTTCGGTCTCCATGGCCAGATGCGGGATCGGCAGCAGGGCGTCCCGCTGTTCCCCGGAGAGCAGGGACAGCCGCCGTCGGCAGAGGTAATTGCTCCGGCCTTTGGCCAGTGCGATCTTGAAGTCCGTGCCGCAGAGTTCCTGCAAAAAAGGCAGGTCTTTTTCGATCAACTGGTGCTGGAGATTGATGGTTTCGGTGGAGACCAGCGCCGGCCGTCGGCGGTGGACGGCGTAATGGATCAGCGGCACCAGGTAGGCGAAACTTTTGCCGACTCCGGTGGGGGCTTCGACGCAGAGGTTGCTTCCCGTTTCCAGCGCGTCCGCCGCGGCCAGCGCCATGGTGAGTTGCTGGGGGCGCTCCTCGCAGGGCGCGCCGTTGACCCCGCCGCTCCGGGCGAGCGTGCCGCCCGGAGAGAAGAACGCTTCGCATTCGGACCGCAGATCGACCTGACACTCGCGCTCCGGGAGATAGTCCACCGCGAAGTCGTCGGGATCGAAGCCGTCGAAATCCTCCGCTCCGGCGGCGTCGGCCAGAAAATCCGTGTCGATCATCGCCGGGCCAGAAAGTTCCGCATCGCCGGCTCCAGCGGGTCGAGCAGACGGTCCGGCAGTTTGAAGTTTTCCCCCAGCCGGTGAAACAGCCGGAGCGCGTGATTTTCCCTGCCGCTGACCAGATCGGCGGCGCTGCGGCTGATCTCCGCGGCGATCTCGCCGCCGTCGGCGGAAAATTTCCGCTCGCCCGAACACAACTGCAGTTTCCGTCCGTTCCCGGCGCCGGAAAATGCCGCTTTCAGCGTCAGCAGTTCCTCGCCGCCGCACAGTTCCGCCGCCAGATTGCCGGCGAATGCCACCGCTTCGGCGCAGAACCGGGCCAGATACTCCGGCGTGAATTCCGTTTCCGGCGTGAAGCGGAAATACAGAAACAGCCCGCGGTCGAAAAACTGCCACATCAGCGGCCGTTTGCGGGAGAGCATCCGCAGAGACCCGGGGGCTTTGCCGCCGGACTGACACTCCTCCCCGCTGAGAAACACCGCGTTGCGCCGGATGAACGGCGCCGCCGCCACCGCCGCGCGCCGCTCCTCCCGGGTGGTGTGCACTTCCGCTGTCGGCGGGATGATGAAAAACTTGCACAGCACCGCGTCGGCAGTTTCCGTGTGCCGCCGCCGGAAATACTGTTCCGCGTCCTCGGCCAGATCCGGCAGCCGTCCCGCCGCGGTCTCGGCGGACAATGTCCCGGTTTCGTACAGGATGCCCCGCAGGACCCGGCCCAACTGTTCCCGTTCGTTGCGCATACAGCGCCGGATGAGGTTCTGCATCTCCAGCGCCCGGCGCGCCGGGCGGCTGGAGGCTTCGCCGGTGCGGATGTAGAACACCCCTTCCTGCAGTTCCGTCTCAATGCCCCGGCTGCAGATGTGCGGCAGTCCGGAAAACGGCCGCACGGCGAAGATCACGAACCGTCTGCCCCGGACCTCCGGCCGGTCGATGGTGAAATCCAGCGGCGGCTCCACATGGGAATTGATGAAGTTGCCCACCGCCGTGGGGTCGAAACTGGCCGCCTCCCGCTCGCTCACCCCGGTCCGCTGATCCGGAACGCCGGAATCGCTTTCCCCGACCCCGATGACCAGAAAACCGCCCCGGGTATTGGCGAATGCGGTCAGATGCCGCAGGAGTTTGCCTTTCTCCGTCCGGCTCATGGTGTTCCAGTTCATCGCGGCCTTGTAGTCCAGTTCGTCGGATTCCACGCCGCGGAAGACCAGTTCCTCCGGATCGTATGACTTCAGAGAGGTCATCACTCGCCGTCCACGTAGAGCAGGTGCTGGCAGTTGTCGCAACTTGCCAGTTTGCCCTTCGACAGTTCGTTCAGCGTCTGCATCGTCACGCGCATGTGGCAGTTGCCGCAGCATCCGTTGTCCACTTTGGCCACCGGCGCGGAACCGTCCTTGCCCTTGAGCAGCCGCATGTAGGTGCCGAGCAACTCGTCGGGCACGGCGGCGGCGAGTTTCGGCCGCTCGGCGGTCAGTTTGGCGATCTCCTCTTTGACGTTTTTGGAGAACGCCAGCAGTTCCTCGAATTCGCCCCGGGCCGCCCGCAGTTCCGAAGCGTTGCGCTTGCGCGTCTCCTCCGCCTCGGCTTTGAGTTGTTCCAGACGGTCGAAACGTTCGATCAACTGCTCCTCGATCTCCCCGATCCGGCCCTTTTCCGCGGCGATCTGCATCAGCATGGCCTGATATTCGTTGTTTTTCTTGACCAGCGCCGATTGCTGCTGGAGTTTCTGGATGCTGCTCTCCAGCCGGGCGATTTCGCCTTCGCCGGTCTTGACGGCCAGTTCCTCCTTTTTGACCGCGTCCGCGGCGGCGGCGGTGGCGGCGTTGAGCGCATCCCGTCTGGCGATGATGGCGTCCATCTCCCTGGGCAGCAGGGTCAGCCGGGTCTCCATGCCCCGCTTGCGCATATCCAAGTCCTGAAGTTTCAACAGCGCGTTCAAGTTCGCATCCAGCATGATCGTTTCTCCCTTCTTCGCTGGGGGAAATATAAGCGTTTTTCCCGTCCCTGTCAAGTGCGCCCCGGGAAAAACCTTTGAAAAAATTCCGCCGGTGTGCTATATTACACGGAACTGGAAAACGCAAACTCAGGGTGAAAGCAATGCAGTTGGTTACCGACGAGATGAAAGGTTTTCTCGGCAATTCCTCCATGATCCGGAAGATGTTCGAGGCGGGGATCGAGTTGAAGCGGCAGTACGGCGCGGACAACGTCTACGATTTCAGTCTGGGCAATCCCGATCTGCCGCCGCCGCCGGAGATCAAGGCGGCGATGACGGAACTGGCCGCGGCCAGCGATCAGCCGTTCGCATTCGGCTACATGCCCAACGCCGGCGACCCCGCGGTCCGGCAGGCGCTGGCCCGGCTGGTCAGCCGGGAGCAGGGGCTGCCCGTCCCGGCGGAGAATCTCGTCATCACCTGCGGCGCCGCCGGAGGCATCAACGCCCTGTTCCGGGCGGTGCTGACCCCGGGCGACGAAGTGATCTGTCCCGCGCCGTACTTTGTGGAATACGGATTTTACGCCGGGAATTTCGGCGGAAAACTCAAACCGGTGCGGACCAACGCCGATTTTTCGCTGGACATCGCCGCCATCGCCGCCGCCGTCACCGGGCGTACCCGGGCGGTGATCCTCAACTCCCCCAACAATCCCACCGGGCGCATCTATTCCCGCGCCGAACTGGAAGCCGTCGCCGCGGTTCTGCGCCGCGCCCGGGAGAAATTCGGCCGCATGATCTATATTGTCGCGGACGAACCGTACCGCTTTCTCAATTTCGACGGCGCGGAGATCCCCTCCATGCTGGACATCTACGACGGCGCGGCGGTCATCGGTTCCTTCTCCAAGAGCCTGTCGCTTCCCGGGGAGCGTATCGGTTATGTCGCGGTATCCCCCAAACTGGAGAACGCCGCCGAACTGGTGGCCGCCCTCACGCTGACCAACCGCATCCTCGGCTTTGTCAACGCTCCGGTGGTCGCGCAGAAACTCATCGCAAAATGCTGGGATTGCCAGGTCGATCTGGAGGTGTACCGCCGCCGCCGCAACGCCATGGCCGAGGTGCTGACCGGAGCAGGGATCGAATTCGTGATGCCGCAGGGGGCCTTTTACTTTTTCCCGAAATCCCCGACCCCGGACGAGAAAGTTTTCATTGCCGCGCTGCTTAAAGAGCGGGTGCTGGCCGTCCCCGGCGGCGGATTCGGATTGCCGGGGCACTTCCGGCTGGCCTTCTGCGTCTCGGAACGCACCATCACCGCTTCGGCCGAATCTTTCCGGCGGGCCGCGGCCGCCGTGCGGAAATAAATTCGGTCCGGTTTGAAAAAGGAAAACTGTTCTCGGGAGAGGGGAAAATTCTTTTCATACGGAAAGAACACTCCTCCCCCCCAAGCCCGCTTCCCTTTCATGAGAAGCGGTGAGCCTTCCGTATCGGTTCCCGCCGGATTCCCACCCCCCGATGGGCTGTCTCGGCATTGACGGGCACACCGTGTGCAGATTGCGAACGGGCTGCGTGTCCCCAACGACTGCGGACCGCCGCGCGACCGGCGGGAGCCGACGCGCCGAGGGATCCGGGGGTGTTCTCCTCCGGAGCGGCAAGTGCGGTCACAGATTTGATCGCGTTTTTCCCGAAGCCGTCCTTCGCAGACCGCCGAACGAGACCTCGGGGAGCAGGGCCTTAGCCCTGCCGGGAGCGGGGGGGGCGGGGGAGGGGCGAGCAGTCCCGCCCCTGACGAAAAACGCCCTGCCGGTTTGTTCCGGCAGGGCGGCGGTTGGTTTCGAACCGTTTCGGTTTACAGCCCCAGATCGTCGGTATCGTCGTCGTAGTCGGGCGCTTTGCTCTCGCCGCTGGCGAACTTGCCGAAGTCCACTTCGGCAAGTTCCGGGTGTTCGTAGTCGATCCGCATGATGAAACTCCTTATGCCAGTTGCTTTCTGCCGAACTTGATGCTGTCTTCTCCGAAGGTCAGTTCATAGGTGTACTGTCCGATCACCACACCGCCTTCGGTGTAGGCCGCGTCATTGACGTAGAACTGTGCCGCGCCGAGAACATCCATGCTTGCTCCGCTCAGCACCGTCCAGTCGCTTTCCACCCCGTCCGTGATCAGATTCACCGCCAGTTCGACGGAAGGATCGTCGTAAAGCGCCAATTCCCCGATGGCGAGGCTGCCGCCTTCGGCGATGTTGATTCTGTCCACATAGTCGAGGTAGTCCACCGTCACGTCGGTTCGGACATTCAGCGCGGCGGTGCCGGTCGTATTGTCCACGCCGCAGTCGTTGTGACCGGAGATCCGGGTCAGCGTCATCGCGTCGTCACCGGTGATGGTCAGCGTCGCGTCGCCCACGAAGCAGTTGATGTTCCTGCCGCCGAGGAAGACGTAGTCCACCGTCCCGCCGGAGATCGTGAGGTCCGCGGTCGTAGTGTAGGTGTACGCGTTGGAACCGTTGCCGCCGCCCGCGTAGAGACGGTTGATCGAACCGCCGGAGATATTCACCGTCGCGGTGCCGACATCGCTCTGGCCGTACCGTTCAGCCCAGCCGCCGCCGTACAACTTCTCCACGATGCCGCCGGTCACGGTGATCGTCGTGGCGGTGACTTCCGTCCACGCGCCTTTGCGGGCGTGGGCTCCGGCGTAGAGGTTGCCGTTGATGCTGGAGCCGGAGAGGTTCAGAACCGCAGAATCCACGGTCAGGCATTTGGCATCGTCCCGGGCCGCGGGGGAGGCGTTCGCGCCGTAGGCATACCCGGCGACGTAGTTCATGCCGCCGTTGGAAGGTCCGCCGAGGAGCGACACCCCGTCGCGGATATCCAGCGTCACCGCGCCCAGACCGGCGGAACTTCCCGCCAGCACCAGCGCGCCGCCGATGGCCGAATTGACCACCGTGCCGCCGGCAAAGACCGTCCGCACGTTGCCGGAAGCCTGTGTCGTGCCGAAGAACGCCACTTCCACCTTGCCGCCCGTAATCAGATTGCTGTCGCCGGTCCCCTTGTAATTGCCGACGGGAGCGTCGCCGTCCTTGAGGTCGGCGGCTCTCTCGTACATCACGAGGTCGGTGCCGTCCAGTTTCAGGAACAAATCGGCATCGCCGATCACGGTGTAACTGCCGATCGCGCTTACGCCGGTGGCGACGGTCACATCCGAGACATACGCCGAACCATTCACCGTCAGCATCACATCCGAGAGGTCCTGAGAAGCGAAGTTCACCGCCGCGGAACCGTTGAGGACCACAGCGTTGTTTCCGCTGAAATTCAGCGTTGAAACGGTGATCGCTTCGCTGTTGCCGAAAACGATCCGGGAATCGCTGACGCCGATCTTATCCGCGTACTGGACAAATTCTTCCCCGGTCTTGCCGTTGCCGGCGATCAGATCGGCATTGAGATCCAGGTCCGCATCGGTGACGCTCAGCGAAACCGAGGCGATATCCCCCCGGAGGTAGATGTCGTCGGAGGCGGTGAGGAACCGGACATCTCCGGTCAGTGTCGCCGCGCCCGCCCGCACCCAGAGCGCCCCGCCGCCGCTTTCGGCACCGTTGCCGTCAAAGACCACCGCCTGCGAAGAACCGTCAAGGGTCAGCGTGCCGGCATCCTTCTGGAGATAGATCGCGCCGCCGCAATCACCCGCGGCATTCCCGGCAAACGTGCTGCCGGAAATCGTCGTCGCCGCACCGTAGAGCGCCAACGCCCCGCCTCGCGTCCCCGCGGTATTGCCGCTGAAAGTGCTGCCGGAAAGGGTGAAGGACGCGGACTGTGCGTCATACGCCACCCCGCCGAAACGATCGGCGGTATTGCCGGAAAACACCGCCGATGCGATCGCAACGTCAATTACGGCGGCGGAATCACTCCCCCCGATGTAGAACACGCCGCCGTCGCCATTGCCGACCTCGTCGGCGATGTTGTCGGAGAAGGTGCCGCCGGAGATCACGATATTCGACCCTTTGGCATAAAACGCGCCGCCGTCCTTGCCTCTGTTACCGGTCATGACCACGTTGTCGAGTTCGAGATCGGTCTTCGCGTCCGCGAAAATCGCACCGCCCCACGGGATCGACGTGCTTCCGGTATAGCCGGACATGGTGCTGCCCTGATAGATCGCCTCCAACTCATCGTTGATGTTGAAGTACATCTGTTCAGTTCCGGAATTCAGGTTGAATACGTACAGTTTGCCGCCGGCATTGAGCGCGCTTTTCGCCTCGGCGACCGTATCGAATACCCCGTCGGTAATGGTTTCGCCGCCGATGACCACGTAGCCGGAACCGTCCATCTGAGCGTACACCACGTCGTACTTGACCACGATCTGGCTGACGGTCAGATTGTTGCTCTCGCGGGCAAAGGCGTAGGTCGCCTTCCCGATCTTGACCTGCTGATCGCTGCCGACCACAACGCCGTGGAAAGTGACATTGTCGAAGTCGATCCCGGACACCCCGGACGCCACGGTCCGGGTCGCGCCCGGATCGGGCATCGCGCCGTTGATCGAGACCGCCACACCGGAGAGGTCCACCGCGTTGGAGAACGACACGCGGGCCCCGTTGAAGGTCATGCCGAAACTCGCCACCTCATCCGCGTCGTCGCCGTCCGCGCCGAAAGCGACCGCGGCGGAAATGCTGATGTCGGAACTGTTGCCGAATACCAGCGCCGCGTTGTCCGACATCAAAACCGTACCGGTC
>JALEMG010000004.1 GCA_022768375.1 Lentisphaeria bacterium | reverse complement strand
CGTTGTAGACCACGCCGCCCGTGCCGTCGGCACGGTTGCCGGAGAAGGTATTGCCGGAAAGGACCGCGTCGTCGTTCTGATTGAAAACGACCCCGCCGTGGCTGGAGGCAAAGTTGTCGGCGAAAGTATTCCCGGCGATGGAAACCGTCGCGTGCGCCGCGTTGGTCATGAGATGCAGCGCACCGGAAAAGGAGCCGGATCGATTCCCGACGATCAGCGAATCGGTCAGCGAGAGCGCCGTGTTGTCGTCGTTGAAGATCGCGCCGCCGCGATAACCCGCGGTGTTGCCGGAGAAGGTCGCTCCGGTGATCGTCGTGCCGGTCCCGTTCCAGACCGCGCCGCCGTTGCTGACGGCGGTGTTGCCCGCAAAAATCACGTCGTCGACGGTGGCGCCGCCCCACAGCGCATAAACCGCGCCGCCGTTGGCGGACGCATTGTTGTTGCGGAAATCGACGCCGCCGAGGTCCAGTACGCCGCTGACGCTGTAGATCGCGCCGCCGTGACCGGTGGCGCTGTTGTCGCTGAAAAGCGCCCGGTCATTGCCGGCGCCGACGCCGGAAACGGTCCCGCCGCTTCCCACGTTGAAAACGGCCCCGTTGTCGCCGTAAAGCCCCACGGAGTAGGTGTCTCCCGCGATCAGGATTTCCTCGCGCGAGACAACGTCGCTGTGTTCTGTGTGAATGGTAGCCATCAATCATTCCTCCTTTGTTTTTTTGATGCCATCCAACGGTTCGGAGATATTTGCAATGCGGGGACTGCGACGGACCGCCTCGTCTTTCCCGGTCGGGATGAAGCGCTCCGCCCCGCGTTGATTGATATTGGGAACAGTCGCGGAACTTTTCTTCTGCCGCAGAATGACCGCATCCAACGGGGCAATGTTCTCCTCCAGCAGCCATGAATCGCGGCCGCAGGCGGTCAGGGTACGGCCGCTCCACGAACCGTCGGACTGCAGCATCTCGACCCGGGGGTCCTGGATGCCGGCATAGGTAAATCGCAGGTACGGACGGGCGTCCGAAACCGGATTTCTGAATGAGAGAACGGTTTGTTCCGGCGATTCGTTGCAGTCGCATTGCAGTGCTTCGCAATCGGAAAACAGAATGGCGGTATTCCGAAACTGTTTCCGCAGTATGTTGCGGAAGAGCAACCGGCGGAACGGGTTGAAAAATCCGGGGAAGAACTGCAACTTGCCGATGGGATACGCGATGGCATAGATCTCTCCGCCCAGACGGTTTTTGGTGAAGAACGAACCCGGGCACAGGGGCGTCCGGTCGTATTTCATGATCCGCGTTACCGGAAGCGCCGTCGGAGCCAAGTCCGCGAACAGCACCCGGGGGCTGCAGCGCGACGCGGTCATTCGCGGCTTATCCACCCGCCAGTCGGAAACATCGCCCCATACGATCTCCTCATAGGCGAATCCCGTGTCCTGCTGCTCGTTCCAGCGGGCCGCGTTGACTCCGATGAGTTCGCCGAATCCGCGCGCGGTCAGCAGTTCCACGCTCGGAGCGTCCAGGATTACCTGACCGGAAAGCAGCATTTCGATTTCATCGTCGCTCAAAGCCGCGACGGTCCGGTCCGACACGGCGTAAGTTCCCTCCCGAGTCGGATTTTGCGTGAACGCGTGGGAAATGCCGAGAACATAAAATACGGATGACCAGAGTTCGGACCGATTGACCAGACCGAATATCGAATGCGGATCGTTCGAGGGAATGTGCCGGGCGACATCCGTTTTGAACAGGATTTTCACCCCGACGGCGCGGGAATCATGCAGCCCGAGGTCCGCGATGGCGTCCAGACGGGCCTTGGCGCGGCGCAGTTCCCCGGGAAAAGTGTCGTCCAGAGCCAATCCGTTGCCCATCATGTCGAAGTGATTGATGGTGATCCCCCGTGAGCCGAACATCGCGGCTTCGAGACATTCATAAATGCTGAACGTGCCGCTTTTGGAGTAAATTCCGCACCGGGGGGAGTTTTCGAGTTCCGGATATATCTCCAACTCCCCGCTTACCGAACAGATCGTATGCCGGGCGGTCGACGGCGGAGTGAACATGGCGCTGCTCTCCGTGTAGGGCGGCAGGTGGGGGCGCAGCAGCAGGGGCCGATCCGGAGAGATCGCCTGTTTCAGCAGGTCCCAGTCGCGGCCTTCGGCGCTGTGCTCTCCGGGGCCGGAACACATCAATCCCAGACGGACCTCGGGATTGGCTTTGCGGACGCACCGATAGAGCGCCCGCGCCGGTTCCAGAAGCGTTGCTCCGCAGAGTTCAAGCCACGCGGCGCGCCAGGGATGGGGCGGGCCGGGGGCCAGGATATTCGCCAGCAGCGTTTCCCGATCGACGGTTTCCCCCGTCATCTCCGCAAAACGTTTCAGATGCCGAGGACAGAAACATCCGCCGAAACCGAGGTCGTCGCCGTGGTTGTGCAGTCGCCAGTCGTCTTCGATCCATATGGCGCGGGGGCACAATTCCGCGGCGATGCGCGCCCAGAAATCGCAGAGTTGCCGCCGCCACCCCGGGTCCAGCGGACAGGACACGATGGGCGACACCGCGCCGGTTTCCCCGATCATCGGCTGAAACGAACGCTGTTTTTCTCCGAAGGAACGCCCGCGGCTGACATGGACGGTGGTGCACCACGGATTGATGCTCATGGCGATCCCGGCCTGATTCAGCGCTTCCTTGACTTTGCGGGCCATGGCGAACCAGCGTTCGACCTCGTCGTCGTCGGGATATCCCTGAAAAAGTTCCTCGGGGTTTTGAAACAGCATGACTTCTTCGATTTGCCCGTTTTGACACAGGCGGACCAACTCGGGGATGCGTTCATCCTCATGAAACCCCGGATCGATGTAGTAGCGGAGAATGTACCGGAACGACATACTCGAATCCCTATCACTGAATCTGTTGACCGCACGACCGCTTCAAACGTCCCGCCGCGCGGGGGATTTCCCCGCGAACGGCGGAAGACGATTTCGACGGTGACGCCATATTGAAAACCCGAAAACTATTTGCAGAAGATCAGCACGCGTTCCATGGGGGCGAGGGTGGCTGTCAGACCTGTCCCGGACGCCGACATGCCGTCCAATTTTCCGACGGGAACCCGACATCCCTTGAAATCCCCCGGAAGCCGGAAGGAAAGCGGCCTGGCAAGTTCCTTGTCGGAGGCGTTGACGACCACATAGGCGCGTCGGCCGTTCATCTCCCAGACGGCGGCGTATATGCCTCTGGCGTTGCTTCGGAGAATGGTCCGTTTCCCGTCGAGGATGAAGGGGATCAACTCCTTGAGTTCGGCGGGGAATGTCTTGCAGGCCTCGTACAGTTCGGCGTTCGAGGGAAGGAAAAAGCCGCCGTCGTTGTAGGTGTAGTTGATGAAGCCCTTGATCCCGGCCATGATCGCCAGATACACCATGGCCCGGTACTCGCGGCCGGTCGGTACGCGGGTCCAACTGGCGAAGTTGCCGAAGCATTGGGGAACGCCCCAGAGCGTAGTCCCGTATTTGCGCGCCTCGGCGTAAGCGGAAAGGTATATTTTGAAGACATCATCGACGTGGCCGTCGGGGATGGGATACGGGTCGGGCGCCAGAATGTCGGAGCCGGAGGCGTAGTTCTTGTACTGTTTGGCGACGCAGATGACCGTATACGCGATGTGATCGGGGTCTTCCTGCTTGAAACCGGAATAGCGCCGGAACATCTCTTCGGGGGTGACGCCGTTTCCCGCGGGTTCGTCGCCCGGATTCCAGCCGAGGACGGCGGGATGGTTTTTATAGCGCCGGATGACCGCCAGGGCATCGCTGCCGAATTCCGAGATGACCAGAATGCCGCGCTGTTCGCACTCGTTCAGAAACTCCGTGTAGGTCTCGGTTTTCGCTTCTTCATCCTTGATGGCGACATGCACGCAGTTGTAGCCGTACCGGGCGATATCCCGGATCATATCCATGCGGCTTTGGAGGGACAATCCCCGGGAGACGTGATAGAATCCCATCGGGAAGAAAGGTTTGCCCTTTCTGGTCAGCGTCCCGTCGGCGCGAACGGCGATTGCCGGCGTGTCGTGCCGGAAGAAGTCCAGCGCGTACGAACCGACCGTTTTTCCGTTTTCCGTAAATTCCATGTTGAGGATGTGTTTCCCGAGAGCCAGGGACGATACATCGAAATCGTGACGGAACTCGTTGCGGGCGACGGCGATCTCCCGGGCGGTGCCGCCGTCGATGTTCCATCGGACCGTCTGTTTCGCGCCGGGGTCCTTCGGAGCGGCGGTGAAAGAGAGGGACAAGACCGGATTGTCGGGGTAGAGGTGGACCCGGCGGGCCTTGAAGCCCAGATACTCCGGGAGTTGCAACAAGGTGGAGCCGGCCATGACCGGTTCCCCGCGCAGGGTAATGATCGTCTCGACGGCGATCGCGCCGCGGCAGTCGAAATCGACGGGCGCTTTCAGCGTGACGGTCCTGCCGTTGACCTCTGCGGCGGCCGCGGTTTCCTTCACCCCGTTTTTGACGGTGTATCTCACTTTGAGGCCGACCTGTCGCGCCAGATCCCGTCGTTCGGCGACGATTCGGATCAATGCGGTGTTTCGGGCGATGCCGGAGGGCATTTGCGCGTAGACGACCGAAAGCCCCTGTTTTTTCAAGGCCGTAAACGCGGCCATATTCGTGAAGATGTCTTTGGCGTAGGGTCCGGACGCGGTATCTTTGAGTCCGCTGTGCACGGTGACGACAATAAGCCCCTTGCCGTAGGGTTTGGCGACGGTGATGGGCTTGTTGTCCACACACGTTTCCAATGCGATCCAGCCTCGGGGAAGTTTGGTCAGGTGCGACCAGTGCCCAACCGTGGTCGCCGTCTCATAAGCGGGGGCGGGAAACGTGAGCAGCGGATGATTGCCGGTGTACGAGACCTTGTTCCGGGGCGACGGCTTGGTGTGTGCCGTGCAGTGTTCGGCGTACAGGGCGAATTCGGGACCGAAATGGTTGACGAAACTCTGGAGGACGGAGGTGTAGTTCGCATCGCAGATGAACAGCATGCCGCCGTTTTTGATATATTCTTTCCACGCCTCGGCGTAAGGCTTCATTTCGACGGTGTGTTCCAAATTCCCCACACTGGTAATTGCAACCATGTCGAAATCGGCCAATTTTCGGGTCAATTCGGGGATTTTGGTGTTCTCAAATTTTTGGAATCCGTACCCGAGTTTCCCGAGCGTCGAGTCGAATTCTTCCCAATAACTCTTATTGCCTTCCGGCCAACTGCTGTAGATGACGGCAACATTGGCCGCCGGCAGGTCGGATGTCACAAGGCCGAGGCCCGCGACAAGCGCGTAAAGAATCCTTTTCATGTCAATCTTTCCGTATTTTCAGTTGTCGTTCAAAGTCCGATCCCGGGAATCCGTCAATCCAATCCCCACGCCTGACGCTGAATATTGGGGGAAACGTCCGAACTGCCGAAAGGCGCCCAGCGTCCGTATTCGCCGCGTTCGCAGGAATGATCGTTGACGCTCCGGTCGAGGACCACATGACCGTCGACGCAGAGGACATTCATATCCGGACTCATGGGATTGGAGCCGTGGACCGGGGTCTTGGTCCTGACATAGCGTTCGTTCATCAGCATCGCCTTGCCCGGATTGCGGACGCGGCCCCGCCGGGGGGCATAGGGGACCTCGTTGTTGACCTGGGAGGCCCGGGTCAACATATAACTTGTGCAGACCGCGCTTTGGCTGACCACATCGCCCCCGTTGAGTCCGTCGTATTCCGGATCGTTGTCGCAGTAGACGATCTGCTGCAGTTTCAAATCGTAGGCGAGGACCGATTTCTGATCGTTGCTTCCCGTGTAGCGGTAGCCGACGATGTACGAGGCGATCGGAGCGTAGGGCGCGATGTCGGGCGCGTAGACGGAATTCATGGGAACGACATTGGTGAGCCAGTATTCCTCGGCTCCGGATTGGATGAAGTAATCGTTGTGATCGCCGCCGTAAAATTCAAATATCTTGCCCAGATTGTTGAGGCGGCTCATACAGTCGGTCGTTTTGGCGCGTCTCCTCGCACTCTGCAGCGCCGGCAGCAACATCGCCGCAAGAATGGCGATAATGGCGATCACCACCAGCAGTTCGATCAACGTGAATTTGTGGTTTGGATGTCGGAAAAATCTTTTTTGCGTCATGATGTGCCTCCCGCGTTTGTTTTTTGGATTCCGGTTATGATTCCCGGCCACGCCGATTTCACCTTCGCCCCGCCCGGTATCTCCCCGGAACCGTTTTTCCGTCCGTCCCCGCGGCGGAATTTTCGTTCGCCCGTTCCGAGGGAGGGCGGGACCGTCGTTTTTTTTCGTCCGTCCTCTCAATTTTTTTCCGCGAATTGTGATAAAATATACTCGGGACCGCTTGACTTTGCAATAGAACGGATGTATTATTAATGATAGGAATGTTGCACAAAGGAGTTTTTGAGTATGATGACGCACTATTTTTACCGAGTGGCGTATCGGGTCGGCAGGACAAGTCCGATCCACAGTTTCATAAATGTCCGGTCTGCCGGACATTATGTTACTTACGGCGATTTTTTCGACAACGGCGGCAAGAAGGATTTTTTGGAGATATTCTGGTGCTGCGGCGGGGAAGGAACTCTGCACAGTCACGGGAAAGAGATAAAAATGTCGTCCGGAGACTTCTTCTGCTATCTGCCCGGAAGCACGCATGCGATCTACAGTGACAAGCGCGGTTGGGACTATTACTGGCTGACCTGTGACGGGCCCGACATGGAGGCGGTGATCCGGGCATTCGGATTTCGTCAGGAATTGCTTCATCCCGGCCCCCCGCCGGAGAACCTCTTCAACTCCGCGATCGACGCCATCAGAAAAATTGATGCGACGGGGGCGATGGAGGCTTCAATGGCGGCTTACGGGATATTTACCCGGGCCGTCAATCCGCTGTCCGGCGATCCCGGGGAGCACGATTTCGCGGAGCGTTTTCAGACGCTTGTCGCCGAGAATTTCAGCGACGGAGACTTTTCCCTGCAAACGGCCGCGGATATGCTCGGAGTGCACCGCTCGACGCTGTACCGGATATTCTCCGCGAAATGCGGGGTGTCGCCGCAGGATTATCTGAGCCGTTACCGCATGCAGCAGGCGATGGAACTGCTGGCCACCGACATGAACATCAAAGAGGTTGCGGCCAGTTGCGGTTTCAATGCCCAGAACTATTTCAACCGGGTTTTCCGCGACAGTTTCGGCAAGACGCCCGGCGAATTCCGCCGTACGCTGGCGGGGATCGGCGGAGCGGTTCCCGGGATGCGTTCGCGCCGTCTTACTTCTTTTCTCACGGGAAAAGAAGTAAGACAAGAAAAGGCGACTGCGTTACTTCCTTTTGACAACAAAAGAAAGTAACCAAAGAAAACGTGTGATCGCAACCGGACCGGCGACAACGGAACCGGTCCGTTGTTTCGCGGCGGCACGTTGCCGCTCTTTTCTCGCGGGAAAAGAAGTAAGACAGGAAAAGGCGACTGCGTTACTTTCTTTTGCCGAAAGAAAGCAACCTGAGAAAGTTTTTTGAGAACCCGGGTTGAAAAAACATGAAATTTTGCTATATTAGGACCGAAATTCAAACTGGACAAAGCCGAAAGAATGTATGCATCAAAGGCATTCAAGGGAGGCGACCGCTTCGGCGGGGAAGTTGCAACTGCGGTCAAACTGCTTCCGCCATTGCCGCGGGCCTTTTGGCGCCGCGAGATGCGATTGACGTGATGAGAAGCATAGGACCGTTTGAACGGAAATATTTTTCAGGAGAGCAGAGAGGAAAATGAGAGCGAAGGCAGGAAAATGGTTTGCCGCTGTTGCCGTAACATCCGGGTTGCTTTTGTGCGGGTGCGGGACCACCGGGAAGTTCGTTTACCCGGCGAAAATGGAAACCATGGTTCAAGTGAATCATTCCCCGGTTTTCGATAAAAAGGTCGCGGTCGTTCCCTTCGACGATTACCGGGATGCGACGAATACTTTTGCTCCGATATTTTTGGTCTACATCCCTCTGGTTCCTTTCGGCTGGGTGGAGTACAACCGTCCGGAGGCGGCCAGAGATTTCATGACGGTGCACCAGTTCGATTTTACCCCGTCGGAAGACCTGCCCAAAGCGGCGGCGTTGAGTTTGCGGCGGTCCCGGCTTTTTGCCGACGCGTTCTTTACTTTCGGCGGGGAGAAGGACAGGGCCGATTTTGTTTTGTATGGCGCCGTAAAGTCGACAAAATACCTCGGGCACCAGTTGTCCTACGGGCTCTCGATTTTGGGTTCGTCTCTGTGGCTGCTGGGGCTTCCGGCTGCAAACTCCAGGAATGAACTGGGTATTGAATTGACCCTAAAACATCAGGAAAAAGTCGTCTGGGAACGGACATTCTCCAAGTCTGACAAGATTTGGCATGGGTGGCTTTACCATTGGGGATACGACGTGCAGGCGTACTCGGAACTGATGCAGAGCATCATGAACGAAGCGATTGCCGATATGGCGAAGACATTCAGAGAACACCCCGAATTGCTGAACGTCGCGGGAAACGCCGAAGCGGACAGGCACGGTCCTTCGCAGACACGGTAACCGCGGTCGCCGACACGTGTATTTCCGCACCGGCACGGCTGCATTCCTTGCTGATCTGGCTGCGGAAGCAGTACGCGCCGTCCCTCCGCCTTCGGCAAACGGTCGCGATCGCCGTTGCTCGGCGGGTATTTTCGGCGCGGACCCTTTAAAAAAGAATGGTGCGCCCGCACGGACTCGAACCGTGGACCCAGTGATTAAGAGTCACTTGCTCTACCGACTGAGCTACGGGCGCACTGATCGGCGAAATACCGAACTTTCGGATAATATATCCCCGCATGCGGGATTTGTCAAGGCGGGAATCTTGCTTTTTTCGGGGAAAGCGTGTATCTTATCTGACATGATGAGACAGAAGAAGATTTGGCGGAACCTTGCGGCGGCGCTGATGCTCGCCGGGATCGGGTGCGGTTCGGACGCCCCGCCGGAACGGATCGTCCGGATGCCGGAGTGTGAATTGGGCGCGTCGGCGGCGGTGCGGCGGGAATTCCGAAGCGTTCCGGCAACATGGGACGGCGTATCGGGGATGGCGGAGATTTTCGCTACGCCCCGAAGTTTCACGGTGTGGCGGGCGGATTTCGTCGCCGCATCGTGGGATCGCGCCGCAGCGGAGGCGACGGTTCTCCGCAAGTGGCACTGCCGGCTGTCCGGCGGCCGGGGGGAATTACCGGGCAGTACGGTGGAGGTCATGCCGGCCTACGACCGGGGGCCGCGCGGGGTGCGAGTCCGGGTGACGGACAAGGCCGCCGCGGAGATTTTCGCCCGGGAGAACGCCCGGCCCGAGGTCGATTTGCGCCGCAGGACGGAACGCGCCCGGGAGGAGATCATGCTGCTGGAGGAGGCGCTGGAACACTTTTTCACCGACAATGGCGTCTATCCGCGGGCGTTGGCCGAACTGCATGTCCGGTTTTCGGAACGCGGCAATTGGAATGGTCCGTACCTCGAAAAAATTCCCCGGGACCCGTGGGGCGCGGAGTATCGCTATCAATGCGCGCCGGACGGAAAACGTTACGAGTTGTACAGCGCCGGGGCGGACGGCACGGAGATGGTGCGGTAAAAGTTGCATAATCGCCGCACCGGTGGTATATTATGATGATCGCGCGCCCTCATGCCGAGGGGCGGGAGAAACAAGGAGAATGAAATGAAACTTTTTCTGACCGGGATGGCCGTGCTCATCGCCGGGTATTTCCTGTACGGCAAGGTGGTGCGGACGATCCTCGCGCCGGACGACCGGATCACTCCGGCGGTGAAAAACGGAGACGGAGTCGACTTCGTGATCCTGCCGAACTGGAAGAACATGCTGATCCAACTGCTGAACATCGCCGGCATCGGTCCGGTGATCGGAGTGATTATCGGGATCCGGTTCGGAGAGGCGGTGTTTCTGATTATCCCCGCGGGGTGCATTCTCATGGGCGCGGTGCATGACTATGTGGCGGGGATGATGTCCATCCGCCACAACGGGGCCAACCTGCCGGAACTGGTGCGGCTGACGGCGGGGCGGCATGTGGCCCGGATATTTTCGGTGTTTCTCTGCATTGCGCTGCTGCTGGTGGTGGCGGTGTTCGTCAACGTGCCGGCGAAACTGGCGACGGCGCTGGTGGAACTGCCCCATGAATTTCTCCTGACGGTGCTGGTGATTTTCGCGTATTATGTGATAGCGACGCTGTTCCCGGTGGACAAGATCATCGGGCGGATCTATCCGTTGTTCGGGATGATGCTTTTGCTGGGAACGGCGGCGCTGCTGGCGGCGCTGCTGGTCGACAACTGGCGGGAGCCGGGTCTGCTGACGGAGAGCGCGGCTTTCGCCGCCAAAAAGTTCACGGCGGCCAACAACATGCCGCTGGTGCCGATGCTGTTCGTCACCATCGCCTGCGGCATTCTGTCGGGGTTTCACGCGACGCAGGCGCCGATTGTGGCCCGGACGATGAAAAGCGAGAAGCAGGGCTTCGGCGTATTTTTCCGGATGATGGCGGTGGAAGGGGGCATCGCCATGATCTGGGCGGCCGGAGCGCTGGCGGTGTACAACAAGTTCCCCGAACTCATCGGCACCAACCCCAACGGCGTGCTGGCCCGGATCGCCGATACGTTTCTGCACGATCACATCTCCACGGTGGTGGTCATCAGTGTGATTATTCTGGCGGTCACCAGCGGGGACACGGCGATGCGGAGTTTGCGGCTGAGTCTGGCGGAGAGTTTCCATGTGGACCAGAAGCCGATCCTGCTCCGGCTGATGCTGACGGGGCCGCTGATCGCGGCGGTGGCGGGACTGCTGCTCTGGAGCAACAAGGACGCCGGCAGTTTCAATGTGCTGTGGACGTACTTCGCGTGGGCCAATCAGGTGATCGCGGCATTCGCACTGCTGGCCGGGTCCATTTATCTTTTCCATTTGAAGCGTCCGGCATTCATCACGGTGATCCCGGGGATGTTCATTACGTTTGTGGTGACGACGTACATTCTGTGGACCAGCCCGGAACACGGCGGTCCGATCGGGCTGGGGCTGGAACTGCGGTACGCGTATCTCATCGCCGGATTCGTTTCGCTGGCGGTTTTCGGCTGGGCCCGGGTCCGGTCCGGGTCGGTGAACGTCAACGGATGACCGATCATGCCTGACGATATGGAAGTGAAACCCGGCATCATCGGGCCCGGAGAGGGGAAACGACCGCCGCGCCGCTGGTTCCCGCTGTGGGTCCTGGACGGCTACATTTTGCGGGAATTTCTCATCAAGTACGCCATTTTGCTGCTGGTTTTCGTGATCCTTTTCGTGCTGAACGACGTTTACCGGGACATCGGAGCGTTTCTGGAGGCGAAGGCATCATGGCGGGTGATCGTTTCCTATCTGCTCTACCGGCTCCCGGGCAACATCCGGTTCATCCTGCCGATCTCCATGCTGCTGGGATGCATGTGGACGATGGCGACATTCGGCAAGAATCAGGAAGTCACGGCGATGCGGGCGTCCGGGGTGTCGCTGTTCCGGTGCGGCGGGGCGATCTTCGCGGTGGGGCTTTGCGTCACCGCGGTCAACGTGTATTTCAACGAAGTGCTGGTGCCGTGGACCTCGGTGGAAGCGGACCGGCTGTTCGATCTGGGCGCGGACAAGCGGCGGTTCGCCAAGTCGCTGCTGACCTACAAGAGCGACGACGGCCGGCGGCGGTGGCTGTTTCAGTTGTTCGTCAGCGGCGAACGGCAGAAGAATGTGACGCTGCGCACGGAGTGGGACGACCGGATGATCGTCCGGCTGCTGGGCGAACCGGGAACGCCGGAATTCGAGGCGGCGGTGAAAAATGTGCTGGGTCCGCGATTTGCCAAACTGCCGGAACTCGGTGACGGCGACGCCCGCTTCCGGGCGGTGAGCCGACTGCTGGCCGGCAGGAAACTGGATTTCAATTTGGAGGAGGTCCGTTACGACGACCGGGCGCGGGAATGGGTGTTCGTGTCCGGGACCTTCGTGAGTTACGACCGCATGGAGGAGACGATGTTTCAGGCGTCGCAGGGGACGATGGTACTGCACCCGGACCTGCCGGTGCGGGACCTGCATTTCCCCGCCGATGAGATCGGCGAGCGTCCGGAAGATATCCTGAACGCGGTCCAGGAGAAGGACAACCTCTCCACGCCGGTGATCTGGCGGATCCTGCGGCGCAATCCGAATATGCCGGAGCGGGCGCGGTGCATTTACGAAACGGTGTTTTTCTACCGCATCGCGTTTCCGTGGAGTTGTTTTCTGGCGGTGTTTCTCGGCATTCCGCTGGCGACGAAAAACGAACGCACCGGCAGTATGCTGGCAATCATTTCCGCCATCGGGCTGATCGTGGTCTACATCATCGTAGCGGAGATTTTTCTGATGCTGGGCAAAAGCGGAGCGCTCAATCCGGCGCTCTGCGGTCTGGCGCCGACGATCGCATTCATCGCGGCGGGCGCGGGGAAACTGCTCCGCGACCGCAACTGAAACGAACGCCCGGAGGCCGGAGCATGGAACTGTTTGACACGCATTTCCACCTCGACGGGGACGTCGGGGCGGAGACCGCGCTGGCGGCGATGCGGGCGGACTGGGCACGGATCGCGGAGCGTTTCCGGGAACCGCTGACGCGCCTGTATCTGCTCTGTGCCGGAGGAACGCCGGAGGAAAGTTCCCGGGCGCGAAAGTTTGCCGAAGCGGTGCCGGACGGGTATTTTGCCGCCGGGATCCATCCGCATGAAGCCGCCGCGAATCGTCGGCGGTGCGGGGAGTTCGCGGAGTTCCGGGGACACGCGAAACTGAAAGCCGTGGGGGAGATCGGGCTGGATTATTTCTACGATTTCTCCGAACCGGCAATTCAGCGGGAGGTGTTGGCGGAGTTTCTGGCGCTGGCGTTGGAGTGGGATCTGCCGGCGATGCTGCATCTGCGGGACCGGGACGGCGCGGACGGAGCGTACCGCGACGCGCTGGAGTATTTGCGGGATTTCGCGGCGGCGGGCGGACGGTTCGTCGTCCACTGTTACGCCGGGGACGCCGGTTTCGCGGAGAAATTTCTGGAACTGGGCGGGTATTTCGGCGTGACCGGACTGTATACGTTCAAAGCGGCATCCAACGTCCGGGAGGCGCTCGCCCGCATCCCGACGGAGCGGCTGCTCATCGAAACCGATTCGCCGTACCTGACCCCGGTGCCGTACCGGGGACGGCCCAACACTCCCGCCATGGTGGGGCTGGTGGCGGAACGGCTCGGCGCGGACCGGGGCATGACGCCGGAGGAGGCGGCGGCGGCATTCACCGCCAACGGGAAACGGTTCTACAACATAGGATGATCGGACATGACGGAACTGTATTTCAATGAACTGGAAGCCCTGCTTTCCTTCGGGGTTTTCGCGGCGGTCGCGGTGATTTTTCTGCGAACGACCCCGGACAACCTCCGAAGGCGGGAGGCGTGGTGCCGCCACAAATGGGCGGGACTGCTGCTGACGCTGCCCGCCGTGCTGCGCTGTGTGCCGCTGGCGCTTCCGGTGTCGCCGGAGTTTCTGGCGCCGTGGCTGCTGCCGCTGGCGGTCGTACTGCCGATCCTGTGCTTTTTTCACATCGACGCCTACGCCGCCCGGGGGCTGGCGCTGTGGCTGATCGTCGCCGCTTACGGGCAGATCCACACCGCGTTCGACTGCCGCATCCCCGGGGCGACGGCGGTCACGGTCGTCTGCTGGCTGGGGGGGATCGCGGGGATATGGCTTTCGGCCAAACCGTATCTGCTGCGGGACGCGCTGCGGCGGGCGGCGGCCCGGCGGACGGCCCGGCTGGTCGGCGGCGGTTTCGCCGGGGTGCTGGCGGTCACGTCGCTGTATGTGCTGATCATGACAATTCTTGCCGGAGGGTCAAGTATATGAAATCCTATTTCCGTCCCGAAATCGACGCCATCGCGGGGTACGTCCCCGGCGAACAGCCGAAAATGGCCGATCTCGTCAAACTCAACACCAACGAAAACCCCTATCCGCCATCGCCGAAAGTGGCGGAAGTGCTGAAAAATTTCGACATCGCCCGGCTGCGGCGGTATCCGGACCCGACGGCGGACGCGCTGCGGGACCTGCTGGCCGCCGATCTGGGGCTGAAACGGGAAAATCTCATCGCGGGCAACGGTTCGGACGATCTGCTGACCATGGTGTTCCGGGCGTTCACCGCTCCGGACCGGCCGGTGGCGGTTTTTGAACCGAGTTACTCCCTCTATCCGGTGCTGGCGGCGATGCAGGGTGCGCCGGTGTACCGCATTGCGCTGGAGGGAAAGGATTTTTCCTATCCGGCGGACGCGGTGCGGCAGGCGAAGGACGCCAATCTGCTCATTCTCACCCGGCCCAACGCTCCCACCGGCAACTGCGTGCCGCGGGAAACGGCGCGCCGGTACTGTGAAGAATTCGACGGGATCGTGCTGATCGACGAGGCCTACGCCGATTTCGCGGCGGACCACTGCGCCGATTTCGCCGGGGAGTTCCCCAATGTGCTGGTGATGCGGACGTTTTCCAAAAGTTCGTCCATGGCCGGAGTGCGGCTGGGGTACGCCTTCGGCCACCCGGCGCTGATCACGGGGCTGATGAAACTCAAGGACTCCTACAATCTGGACACGCTCTCGCAGGAGGTGGCCAAAGCCAATTACGCCGACAAATCCCACCGGGCCGACTGCGTGGCCAAAATCATTGCCGAAAGGGAACGGCTGATCCGGGAACTGCTCTTGCGGCGTTTCACGGTGGTGCCGTCGCAGGCGAACTTCGTTTTCGCCGTGCCGCCGGACGGTGACGGCGCGGGGTGTTTCGCGCATCTGCGGGAACACGCGGTGGTGGTGCGGTATTTCCCGGGGAAAGTCACCGGGCACGGCGTCCGCATCACCGTCGGCACTCCGGCGGAGAACGACCGGCTGCTGGAAGTCCTCACCCGGAAGTACCCATGCTGAAGCGGTTCGTCGTCCTCCTTTTCGCATGGCTGTCATGCGCCGCCGGGAATTTCGTCGGCGCGGCGGAGGCGATCCTGCGCATCGGCGACGGATCCAACGGCGCGCCGCTGACTCTGTTTCAGAAGCAGGCGCTGGACCTGGCTCTTGCCGGGCGGGGAAAAGTTACCATGAAGCGGGTCCTGCCCTCCCGGGCGGCGGCGGCGCTGCGCGAGGGGGAGTTCGATCTGATCGTGCTGGACGCCCGGTTCCGGCCGCCCGCCGACGCGGGACTGCGGACGCGGCCCTATGCGGCCGAGGCGCTGTGCGTTTACGTCCATCCCGGCAACCCCTCCGGTTCCCTGACCCCGGCGGAGGTGCTGAATCTGCTGACGGAGGCCCGGCCGCGCTGGAGCAAATTCGGGCCGCGGGCCGCGGACGTCCAGCGGATCACGCTGAAAAGCGACATGCCGGAGACGACGCTGATCCGCCGGGTCTTCGGGGAAAGAAACTATGCGCCGGAGGTGTTCCGGGTCGGGTCCGTCGCTCAGATGTTCACCTTTCTCAATCCCGCCGCCGCCGGCTTCGGGCCCTTCCTCCCGGAGCGAAGCGCGGAGATCATCGCCCTGCCGGTCGGTGATGTCGCGCCGGATACCGCCAGTGTGGTCTCCGGCCGATACCCGCTGGCGCTGCACTACTGGATCGTGACCGGAAAATCCGATTCTCCGTTGCTGTCGGAGTTCCTGAACACGGTGTTTTCTCCGGAAAGCCGCCGGATGCTGCCGGAGACCGGACTGCTGCCGATATGGGAGGTGCAACGATGAAAAAACAGCGCAAACAGCGTTTGAGACGTCTGGCGGAGCGGGTTCTGGCCCGGAAGGAGCGGAAGCGGACCGCCGAAGTCACCGGGACCATCAAGATCACGGTCGGCGGATTCGGGTTCGTCACCCCGGACGGCGGCGGGGATGAGATCTTCGTCCCGGCTAAATTCACCGCCGACGCGCTGGACGGCGATCAGGTGCGGCTCCGGCTGCTGCCTCCCCGCAAGGACCACCCCGAAGACCTGGAAAAGGGCGATGTGGGCAAAGTGGAGGAGGTCGTCTCCCGCGGCCGCACCGGATTCGTGGGCGAACTGTTGGCCGGTTCGGTGGTCCGCCCTCTCAATCCCCGACTGCCGGATGAGGTGAAAATTTACGGCGCCCGCAAGGGCGCGAAGCGGGGCGACTGGGTTCGGGTCCGGTACGATTTCGCCGGCCGCGGCGGACTGAGCGGCGCCATTGCCGGTGTCATCGGCCGGGCGGGGGACATCACCGCCGATCTGGACGCGGTGATGGCGGAATACGATCTGCCGCCGCGGTACGGTGCCGCCGACGATCAGGCGGCGGCGGCGATCGCGCCCCGGGAGATCGGGCGGACGGACTGCCGGGACAAACTGGTCCTGACCATCGACCCGGGCGACGCCAAGGATTTCGACGACGCGCTCTCTCTCGAACGGGACGGAGAAGGCAACTGGGTCGTCGGCGTGCATATCGCGGACGTGGCGGCGTACATCGCGCCGAAGACCCGGTTCGACGAAGCGGCGCGGCTCCGGGCGTTCAGTTGTTATCTGCCCGGGCGGACGCTGCCGATGCTCCCCCCGGCGCTGACCGCGAAGATCAGCATGCGGCAGGACGCCGATTCGCTGGCCCACTCGGTCTTTCTCACCGTGACGCCCGCCGGGGAAGTGCGGAAAAGCGTTCGCCGCCACACGCTTGTCCGGGTGACCCGGCGGCTGAACTACGACGAGGTGCAGAAGTTTCTGGACGGCGGGACCGAAGACCCCGCGTGGCGTCCCGGCACCGCCGCCGCGCTGCGCGAACTGGCCGCCGTGACGCGGGCCATGCGCAAGTTCCGCTCGGAGCGGGAGCGGTTCATCGACCTGCCCCTGCCGGAGATCCGGGTCCTCTGCGACGAAACGGCAAACCGCATCGTCGGTCTGGAACGCCGGGTCTCCCGGGAATCCGAACAACTGGTGGAGGAGTGCATGCTGGCGGCGAATCAGGCGGTGGGTCTGGAAATGGCCCGCGCCGGGATCGCCGGAATTTACCGGGTCCATCCCGCGCCGGAACCGGAGAAGACCATGGAATTTTCCGATATGATGCACGAGAATTTCCATCTGTCCGTGGGCGATATTTCCGATCGCGGGACCTGCCGGGAATTCATCGCCGCGCTGCCCGACGACGGCCGAAAGGAGGTCATCCTCAATCTGCTGCTCCGGTCGCTGGCCCGGGCGTCGTACAGCGTCAAGGGGGACATTCACTTTGCGCTGGGCAAGACGTTTTACGCGCACTTCACCAGTCCCATCCGGCGGTATCCCGATCTGACGGTGCATCAGCAGTTGTGGAACTTCGACCGCCGGACCCGGACCCGCGGCGGCGGGACGCTGGAGAGCATCGCGGCGTGGGCCGGAGAGCAGGAGGAGAATATCGACGCCGCCTGCTTTGCCGCCGCCGACCGGCTCAAACTCCGGCTGCTGGAGGAGGAGTTGACGGCCCGCGCCGACCGGCTGTACGACGGGATCGTGACGAAAATCACCTCCGGCGGACTGCAGGTCGAGGTGGCGGAGTTCGGCATTTACGGCTTTGTGGAGAAGGAGCGGCTGCCCCGGCGCCGCCGGGACGGGTTACGTGCCGGCGATCCCCGCGATTCGGCGTGGAAGATCGGGGACTACATCTGTCTGCGGCTGAGCCGCATTGATTTCGCCCGGGGGAGCGCGCTGTTCCTCCCGGCCCGGTAGCAAGGGAGGGAGGACGGATGCGGGAATTCTGTACCGACGGTTTCAACGCGGCCATGCGCAGCCGGTTCCGCTCGTGGCGGTTTCTGCGCCGGGATTTCGCTCCGGCGTTCCGCGCGATGGAGGCGGCGCCGGGAGGGGTGACGGAGGGGGGAAGTTTTCCCTCGATCTGGGGAACGTGTTCCAAGTTCGTTTTGCTGCTGACCGCCGCGGACGGCACGCGGGCGGTGTACAAAAGTTTCCGGGCGGGAAGCGCGGTCTTCCGCACGCGGTTCCGATTCGCGCCGAGCACGAGGGAAGCGGTCAACTACATGCTGGCCGCTTCGCTGGGCATTCCGACGCCGGAGGTGCTGGGGGCGGGCGAGACCCGGCGCCGGGGGAGACTGACCGGCGCGTTTCTGATCACCCGCTACGTCGAAGGCAGCGTGGACGGCCGGGTCTTCACTCCCGACGGCGAACGGGCCGGGGATACGGCGGCGCGGGACGATTTCACCCGGGAGCAACTGCGTCTGCTGGCACGGCTGCATGACGCGGGATACCGGCACAAGGGGTTTCATCCGGGCAATCTGCTGACCGGGGGAAGCGCCGGGCCCCGGGCACTGTGGATCGACGTAGCGGACTGCCGTTCATTCGGATGGGGCAGAAAACTGCGTCAGACGGCCCGGGACCTGACGGAGTATTTCCGCTGTTTCGACTTCGACGCCGAAGCGCGGCGGGAGTTTCTCCGGGGGTATCTGGCGGCCCGCCGCCACGATCCGCCCCCGGAATCCGCGCTGGTCGCCGCGGTGGAATCCGAACTGCGCCGCCGCCGCTTCCGGCAACTGCCGCCGCCGGTGAAGATACCCCCGGCGGAAGCGGGAGGCGGGGCGCCGCGCTGAGAGGAAGACCGGACAATGCAAAAAAAATAAAAAGAAATCTGCCACCGGCGGCTTCGCCGGACGTGGTCCAGCGGCGGAACGCCGGTCGCCGTTTAACGCGGCGAAACATAAGCGAAGCGTTCAGGTCGGCGCAAGCCGACACGTCCCGCCGGGAGCGATGTCCCGGAAATTTTTCCGGGACGGTTGAGCGGGAGGCGGCTGACAACGTTGGCAGGAAAATCAGGCAAAGTTCAGGACAAAAGCCATATAGAGACAACAGCCGGCGAGGGAAACGCCGCAAACGACAACAGGGAAAGAATACCGATGATTCAGCACGCACAATGGATCGCTCCGGCGGGGGCGGAAAAGCATGAACCCTGCCACTTCCGGGTGGAGAAAACGCTCCGTCTGGAGCAGGTCCCCCCGACTCTGACCGTCCAGATCACCTGCGACGGCAACTATCTTCTGGAGGTCAACGGCGTCCGCGTCGGCCGCGGTCCGGCCCGGGGGACCCGGGAGATCGCGTATTACGACGAATACGACGTATCTCCGTGGCTTCACGTCGGGGAGAACCGGTTCTCGGTGCTGAGCGTCTGCATGAATTTCCCCGCCGAAGCCACCCAGCCCATCACGCCCGCCGTGCGCATGGCCATCGGGGATCTGGCGGTCACCGACCGGTCGTGGTCCGCGTTTCTCTGTTCGCGGGAGTGGCCGGAACACGGTCCGCTCTACACGCCTCAGTCCGGTTACGCCGAGTGGCGGAATTTGAATTTCGCCGCCGCGCCGGAACCGGCGGAAACGGTGATCGTCCCCGCGGATTCGCCGCTGCAGAGCAAGGAAGTGCGCAAACGGGACATCCCGCTGCCGCTGGAGACGCTCCGGCTGCCGGCGGACGTTCCGGCCGCGGCCTTCGTGCCGCGATGCGATCTGAACGACCCGGAGTTTGCCCGAATCTCCACCGCCGAACCCCATTCCCCCCTGCCTCCCGGCGCGGAAACGGCATTGTCCGCGCTGGCGTCCGGCGGGGATGCGGATGTGACGCTGCCCGTGCCGCCGGAGGGGGGCGGCATCACGCTGGTGATCGACTTCGGCAAGGAAATCAGCGGCTTTGCGGAAGTCGACCTCACGACCGGAAATGCGGGCGTTGCGGCGGATTTCACCTATGAGGAGGAGTTGTACCGCGGCGACCGGCTCCGGGCCGACCACACCCGCACCAACCCCAACTACAAAATGGCGGACCGCTGCGTGTTGCGCGCCGGACGCCAGCAGTGCGGGAACGTGCTTCAGGAGCGGGGCTTCCGGCTCATTCAACTGACGCTGCGCAATGTGACAGGTCCGGTGGTCATCCACCGGGTCCGGGCCGTGGACCGCCGGTATCCCTTCGCGGAGCGGGGGGATTTCTTCTGCGGCGACTACCAGTTGAACCGGCTCTGGGAGACGGCGCGGGAGACGGTTTCCGCCTGCACCACGGATATTTTCACCGACTGCCCGTGGCGGGAACGGCTTTTCTACTGCAACGATTTCTACATCGAGAACCGCACCGCGCTGAAAATTTTCGGCGACCCCCGCATCCACCGGCGGGCCTTTCGGATGATCGTTTCCCAGCACCGGCGGGACGGACTTTTCACCAGTTGTTCGCCCTCCATTGCGGACGAGAACTGCCCGTGCGCGCTGGACAACGGCAAAACCGATTTCCACGTCATCCTCTCCGGCGACCTGACGCTGACCATGACCCTGCGGGATTATTATCTGCACACCGGAGACGCGGAACTGGTGCGCGAATGCTACGGGCAAATGGAGAATATGCTGAAAACATTCGCCGCCTGGCGGGACGGGTCCGGCGTCATCCGGCCGCCGCAAAAGTACTGGAACTTCATCGACTGGTCATTTGAACTCAACGGGATGGGATTTTCCGGCAAGGGGACCAGTCTGCTCAACTTCCTTTTCATCCTCTCCGCCCGGGCGCTGCGGGTCCTTGCCGGCGCCGCGGGGGTCGAGTGCTTCATCTCCGAAGCGGAACTTGCGCGGATGCTGGAACAGACGCTCCGGGTGTTCCATTCCCCGGCGCAGGGGGTGATCCTCGATACCGACGAGGACCCCGCCGCGACCGCGGCGATGCTGAAATCCCTCGGCGTGCCGCCGGAGGGCCCCTTCGACATCACCCGGACCAGCCGTCTGACTCACGCGCTGGCGGCGCTGGCCGGAGCGGACCGGGACCTCTGCAAACCGATGGCGGACGAGAAACGGCTCACCCCCGAACTTTATTACTGCATCTTTCTGCTGGACGCCATGGAACAGACCGGCGACACCGCCGCCGCGCTGAAACTCATCCGCCGGCACTGGGGCGCCATGCTGGATTCCGGTACCCCGACGCTGTGGGAGAACGGCGTACACAAGATCGGCAAAGCCGGATTCGGCGGGTCGGCCAGTCTCTGTCACGGGTTCAGTTCCGCGCCGGCGTCCTTTCTGCAGACGGCGGTATTGGGGATCGTCCCGCTGGAGCCGGGATTCGTCCGCTTCGCGTTCGCGCCCAAGTGCCCGGAACTCCGCTTCGCCCGCGGCCGGGTGCCCACACCCCACGGCGCGATCCGCTGTCACTGGACGGCGCGGGACGGCCGCATCACCGCCTTTCTGCATGTCCCGGAAGCCTGCGTCGCCGTGACCCCGACCGGGGAATACCCCGCCGGCGATCATGAACTTGCGTGGCGCGTCTGACCGGCGAAGCGGCGAAGCGGATCAGCGGGGCAGTTTGCGTTTTTCCGGCGGCAGGGGCTTCAGCCGGGCCGTCAGGAGAATGCAGGGGATCAGCAGGATCAGCACCCCCGGAAAGAAGATCCGGTACTGGCTCAACGGCAGTGCCGGGTCCGCGCAGGCCGCGCCGAAACGCAGCAGCAGCGCGCAGACGAGCGTTCCGGCCAGCCCCGCGCCCGCGCCGGTGGCCACCGAGACGAAAACGGAGACCGACACCCGGCGTTCCTGTTCCACATTCTGGAGGAAATAGTGGATCGTGGCGTTCAAGACAGCCACGCTGGACGCCCCCGTCACGAGGAACGGCAGCGCACAGTAGATCGGATGGAACTCCGCCGGGGCGAACCACCAGAAAAATCCCACCGGCAGCAGCGCTTCGCAACTCCAGATCAGCAGTTTGCGCGGGCCGAACTTCTCCGAGATCCGCGCCGTCAGCAGCGACATCACCGCGCTGGAACCGAACTGCACCAGCGCGTAGACCATCGCCGTCATATCGCTGACTCCGTATCCCTGCTTCAGCGCCAGCATCGACATCGGCATGGTCATGATCAGCGCGAGATTGGTGGCGAATCCGGCTGTGATCTGCCGCCGGAGCGAATCCGATTTCAATGTGTAGATCAGGTCCGGCCACAGCGGTTTGCGGGCGGAATCCCGCAGCGCCGCGGTTTCGTCGATCCGCGTCAGACATCGGGCGGCGCCCAAACCGCAGACCGCGCCGAACGTGATGATCCCCGCGAGCATCCAGACCGAGGACGAGAATTTCAGCAGCAGCGTCACCGCCACCAGCGTCACCACGTTGCTGAAAAAGAACACCGCGGTACTGAGCGCCAGAAAGCCGCTCCGGTTCTCCGCGTCCGAAATCTCTCCGATCAACGGCTGGGCCATGATTACTCCCGCCGCCCGGAACCCGTAAAACAGAAACGCCCCCGTCAGCACCGCCGCCGTGACCCAATGGGGGTGGCCGCTCAAATACAGCGGCACCGCCGAGGCCACCAGCAGCGCGGCGAAATTGCGGATCACCCAGCAGACCTCCTGCGTTTTGGCCGCGCCGACTCTGGCGGTGATGGCTTTGCCCGTCGTCAGCATGAGGTATCCGGTGTAACTCATGCCGGCGATGGCGGAGATGCCCCAGTCCGGGACCGCGATTTTCACCGCCAGCAAAATCAACACCGTTTCGCCGAGACACATGTAGGAGATGCCGTTGATGAAGGAGAACAGATTGTAGAAGAACCGGCTGCGCCGTTTCTGTTCGCCCGTCAGGGCGGTGGGACGGATCATGATAATGGCCCTTCCATCGTTCCGAAATTCCGTTGGCCTTTGTGCACACCAGTGGAGTGTCACCGCACAGCCGTTGCGTATAATATACACTCGGATGGACGGTTTTTCAAGCGAAAAAGAACTTCTCGCCCGGATTTTCTCCACCGGACAATTCGGTGACGGCCCAAACGAGCGCGTCCATCCGGTCCGGGGATTTCGCGGCGCGCCCGGGAGCGTAGGAACACATCTCGTCCTCCAGTTCGGGGAACTCCCCCACATGATGGACGACGCCCCGTTCGTAGAGCGCGGCCACCGGTTCGGCACGCACCAGTTTGCCCCGGGAGGCCCGGACCGCCTTGAACGCCAGCGTCCGGTTGAATCCGGTCAGCAGCGCGGCGATCAGTTCGCCGCCGTTGTTGACTTCGCCCACCACGCGGTCGGCGGCCAGTTCCCGGTAGAGAGCGTCCACCCGGCGCAACCACTGTTCCGGGGACCCGCGCAAACTCCGGTCCGCGAGAATGTAGTACTCGCCGTCGATCCCCGCTCCGGCGGCCACGATGCCGGTCAGGTCGCTGGAGCCGCCGCCGGTGACGGCCGGATCGACGCCGATGACGATGCGGAGCAGTTCCGGCGGAGCGGTCACCCGGGACGCGGCGATGGTGTCCGGGCGCCAGAGCGCGGCACCGTCTTCGTCCAGCCAGCGGCCTTCCAGAAACCGTTCCCGCTGGCGGCGCGGCAGGGAACGGAGGGTGTTTTCGATGTAACCGGCCGGCAGATTGGCCTGATTCGCCGCCGGATTGATCCGCATGGCGGCGTAGTCCTCCGGGTGTGCGAGTGCTTTCCGGTCCGCCGGGTCGCACTTCTCCATGAACACCCGGTAGGTCCAGTGCCGCCGGGAAGGGGGATTGCAGTCGTAGAAAGCCTTGTTCACCAGCGGCGGGGCGTTCTGGGCCAGCCGGGTCAGCGCGGTCTGCACGCCGGAATACTCCAGTTCGGAGCATTCGTTGAAGTAGATGGTGGCGAACTCTTTGCCCAGAATCTTGTCCGCCCGTTCCGCGTCGTCCAGTCCGATGAGCCAGATCTCCGCGCCGTTGCCGAAGCGGAAAAAGTTCTCGGACCGGTTGAACTCCCAGCGGACGCGTCCGCCGAACCGCCGCTCCAGGACCCGGGGCATGGTGTCATTGCCGATGGAGTTGCGGCAACTGCGGCAGTAACGCCGGATCACCGCATGGCGGCTGCCCGGGACCCGCAGGGCCCGGACGGTCAGCGCGCAGCAGAGCACGAAACTCTTGCCGGAACGCGAGCCGCCGAACAGCATGATGTGATGCGCCGGGGATGCGAGCAGCCGCAGGGCTTCGCACTGGGCGGCGGTGTAGGCGAACGGTCTCATTTGGCGGCGACGCCCGCCGCCCGGCGGCGCAGGAAACTCCGTCGCGCCTCCGAGAGTTTGTAGAGGGTGTTGCGGAACAGTCCCGCCAGTTCCGGCCGGGCGCCGATGATCTTCATCAGTTTGCGGTGCATCGCCTGCCGGGAACAGCCGTGCAGATCGCCCAGATGGTGGACCGTGCAGTGAGCGCCCGGCACGCTGGGGGAAACGACTTCCGCGATGATGCCGAGGGTGTAGCCGTCCAGGTCCAGCATGTAGCGGAAAAACCGTCCCAGCGCCGAAACCATTTCCTGACTGCGGTCGGCCTCGCTCTCGCATCCGGGAATGTGGTCGAAATCGGCACACTCCCGGACCTCCTGCGCCGCCTCGAAACTGACGAAGTGGTCCCGGGACTCCACGTGTCTGCCGGAAAGTTTGTAGTAGCGGCAGGAGAGGCGGTATTCGCATTGGCGGCAGCGGGGTTCTCCGGTCCGGAATTTTCCGTAGCACTCCGGACAGGCGGTGTTGCATTCACGTTTGAGCATGGTGGTCTTATCCTCGGTTGAGTTTCAGTGCGGCGTTTCCGCCGCGTTGCAGCGGTGCGATCAGTGCGGCGGCCCGCAGGCAGAGCGGATGACGCGCGGTGCGGTAACTCCGGTGTTCCCCCGCGGAACTTTCGGCGGCGACGCCGTCGGTCGCGCCGGTCAGACGGGCCGGATTGAGCAGAAGAAACAACGTCTGTTCGGCGGTCGCCGCCAGAAAGATATCCGCCTGCGCTTCCGGCACGGCGGCGTAATCCAGCGCGGCGGAGACGTCCCGTTCCGCTACGGCGGCGGCGCCGGAGCGGTCGGCCTCGGCAAAACGGAAGTATTTGGCGCGCAACGGGTGCCGCCGGAAATATCCGTCGATGTTTTCGAGATTCAGCATGGCGATCTCCCGGAAAACCGCCTCCCGGAGAGGTCCGGGAGGGCGGTCGGATGGTTGAAGTTTCGCGGTCAGCCGCGCAGCGCGGTGATGGCCGCCGTGCTGCCTTTGAGATTCCTGATCCGGCAGCAGCGCTGTTTCACGTTCCTGAACTCAAAGGTGAGTTCGCCGATGGCGACCCGGCGGATGCCGTCGAATCCCCTGGGCGTGGCGTCGGTGTCGGTGATCGCCCGTCCGGCCAGATTGGCCAGCGCGAAACAGGCGGGGTCGAGCACCCACGCGTCGGTGTCCGGCACGTCGGGGTCGGCCAGAATGGTCATGCCCCGGCCGTTGATCTCGTTGACGATGACCGCGACATACGCACCGCGCCGGTCGTCGGAACGCAGCACCTGAATCCGGTCGCGGAACTCATGGGAGATCACCCGCGCCTGTCCCGGCGAGCAGAGGATCTGCATGGGGTCCCCGCCCTCGCCCAGCAGCGCCTGCGCGCCGTCGTTGATGAGGAAGGAATCCAGCGCCGCGCCGTCCGCGTCGATGGACGGCACTCCGGCGGCGGTGCCGAAGTAATAGAGCCCGCCCGCTTCGCCCCGGACGCCGGCGGTTGCTTCCACCCGGCGGCCGAACAGCGCCACCCGGTTGAGGTCCCGGGCCAGGTCCGCCAGCGCAAAGGCGGTCTGGCGGTTGAGTTGGTTGTCGGCGCTGCCGTAGAGACTCACCGCCAGCGCGCTGCCGGAGAGAACGATCTCCTTGCGGAAGATCTGGGTGGCGTTCCACTCGGTATGGCCGAGGGAGTAGTTCTCGTCGCCGTCGCCGTTGGCGCTGCCTTCGGCCATGGGGGTGGAGACGATGATGAAACTGCCGCCGGCTTCGGGCAGCGTGGCCGCGGTCAGACTCGACCCGTTGGCCGCCGCCAGCGTCACCGTCACGGACGTGCCGGCAATGGCGCTGACCGCGAACAGCCCCGGGTCGCTTTTCAGCGCGATCAGGGTCCCGACCCGCAGTTTGGCGGCGTCGGCGGCGGAAACGGTCAGCACGCCGGAGGCGATGGCGGTGGCGGTGATGCCGCGACCGGCCAACTGGTCCTCCCAGTATTCGTGCTTTCTGCCGACGGCGTCGGCGGTGCGCCGGAAATCGGAGATGAAGCGCGGTTCATCCTTGATGACCGTGGACATCACTTCGGCGAGGTCGCGTTTGCGGTCGGCGAAACTGTAACTGTAAAGCATCTCTTGTTTTTCTCCTTGTCAGACATGAATTTTTTTGGTATTTCAACGTGCGTCGGGGGCTTCGCCGATGCTGGCGGCGAGAGCACCGATCCGGTCGCACGGATATCCCTCCGGCCCGCCGGAAGCGGGCGCGGAGGCCGGAGGCGTGCCGGCACTGCTGCCGGGGGCGATGGGCGCGGTGAAACAGCCGGGAGAGTGTTTGGCCAGTTCCGCGGCAAATTCGCGCATCGCCGCCTCGTCGCCGGGGTCGATCCGGCTCCGGCGGGCGCGGAATTCGAGGTAATCCGGGTCGGAGCAATGGAGTTGCGCGCAAAGTTTCTCCATGTGCTGCCGCTGCCGGAGCGCCTCCAGTTCCTGCCGCAGGGAGTCCTTCTCCCGTTGCAGGTCCGCCAGTTTTTCTTCGGAGAATCTGTCGCAGTCCAGATTTTCCAGTTCCGCTTTCTCCAGCGCGTTGAGGGGTTCGGCGCGCAGGATCTTACCGATCAGGGCTTTGAGATTCATGAGCGGATTCCTTTTCCATTTCCTTGATGATCGAAGTTTTCTCCTCATTGGTCACGGGGCCGATGTGGGAGAGCAGTTCCACCGCGGTGCGGCCGACGGCCCGGCGGTAGGCGCCGCCGGCGGGGATCTCCGAGAGTTGCAGCAGTCCGGCGATCCCGGCGGCCAGATCGCTCACCGCGAATTTGCGGTTGTAGCGGACCTCGGGCATGGGCAGTTCCAGATCGTAGCGGCGCATCAGTTTCCACGCCTCCAGTTCGGTCTGCTCCAGCAAATCGGCCCGGCCCGCGAGGAACTGGCTCACATTCTGGAAATCCCACGCCTTGGATTCGGCGCTCTGATTGCGATGCAGATTGCCCTGCACTGCCAGACCCACGATGTCGTACAACTCCTGCTTGAGGCAGCGGTTCTCCTCGCGGATGGTGGCGGTGGCCACGCCGGAGGGACTGATGAACCGGCTGATGCCCTTTTCCTCCACCGTTTCCACGATGGCGGCGCTCCGGGCGACGGTGGCGGAGAAGTTCTCCGCTTCCCCGGCGGCGGAGAGTTTCCGCGCGCTCCGGGCGAAACTGTCCGAGACCACCAGCATGCCGAACATCTGCTTCACCGTATTCATCTGCGCCTCGGACTCGTTGTTGAGGATCGCTTCGCTGATCCGCACCACGTCCTCGAACCAGTGGTTGGCCTCCAGCCCGAAGCCGTCCGGCTCGGTCACCGGGATCAGCGGGACCATCCCGGTGGGATTGATGCCGCTGTCCACCTCCTTGAGCACGCCGTTTTCGCTCTCGTAGAGCCGCCAGCAGTTGCGGTCGTACAACCGGCGGCGTCTCCGCCGTACCGGGGGCGAGAAGGGGTCGGCGGCCCAGAACTCCTCCTCCGCGGTCAGCGCCCACTGCAGACGCCCGTCTTCGCCGCAGGCCCAGTCCACCACCCGCAGCGGCGACAGCGCCCGGGCATAAGGACGCAGCCGGCGGCGCTGCGCTTCGGCTTTGGACGGCGCGCCGGTGAAAAACGGCATCTCCACCAGCAGCCACGCCCGGCCGTAGACGTTGAGCAGCGTGGACAACTGCCGCATGACCTCGTTGGTGCGCAGACCGGTCCGGCTCCAGTCCTCCAGCAGTTCCGGGTCGGCGTTGCGCCGGACCGGGTCCACGCTCAGCGCGTACTGGGTGATCCGCCGGGCGATGGCCCGCGGGTAGTTGAAGTAGTAAGCCCGCCGTTTGCGTTCCGCGAACTCCAGGTCGATCTCCGATACATGCCGGATCAGCGCCTGTTCGATGTACTCCCGGCCGCCGGAATACGCTTCGGCGGCCCGGCGCCAGCGGCGTTCCTGGGCGGCGTATTCCGGATGTCGGCGGTAAAAGATGTAGTTGTTCATAGTCCTCCTGTGTGGATGATTTGAGCGGCGGCCGCCGCGGGGTCAAAGTTCTTTCTCCGTCTCGGAGAAACCGATTTCCGGTTCTTTCTCCGCCGGGATCCGCCGCCGTTTCCAGCGGTCGGGACGCCGGTTTTCCAGCCAGTACATCGCGGCGCGGACATCCGGCGGCACCGATTTCCCCGACTCATCCTCGTAGCCGACGGCCCGCCGCAGCAGCGCGTCCTCCACCTGGTCGTCCCGAACGTCGTCCGGAACAGCGTCTTTCCGCGGTTTCATATTCGTGCCTCCTGTCATCACACCCTTGCCCCGGTTTGTCAACCACCTGAAGCACGAATGCCAGCAGGTTCAGCCCTTTCCACGAATAGATTTTTCCCGACGCCGAAGTGACCGGATCACTCGCCGCACAGCCGTTTCGTCTCATGAATGTCTCCTTTGCCTTTCCCGTGTTGAATTGGATGTTGATTTGTTGCATTAATGCAATTGATGTTCGCGGGCACTCGCCCTTTCCAGCGACAAAATCCCAATATAATTGCACGGATGCAATTTTCAACCCCGGAAAACCGCTTTTTTTTGAAAAAATTGCTTGCATGCATGCAGTCCGGCATGTATATTATCCTCCGTGAATCCGGCGGAGCGGAATTAAGATCGAGGGATTGGAAATGAGAATCGACGAAACCATCCGGCATGCGCTGAAAGCGGCGGTGCTCGAAGCGGGCGGGGCCAAGGAACTGTCTTCCCGCTGCGGCGTGAGCGCATCCAACATCTCGCGCTACTTGAGCGGCAAGGTGCGCTCCATCACCGACGACTGCTGGGAGAAACTGCTCCCGGAACTGAGTCTGTCCCCCCGCCGCGCGGCGGGGACCGTCACCAACACGCCGGAACTGCGGCGGTATCTGCGCGCCGCGATGGAGAAACAGGGCGTGGCGGACTGCGAACAGTTGCGGCACCTGGCGGGATACGACTCGGCGGCCACCATGCGGCGGCTGTTTTCCGGGGAATTGAACTGGTTCCCGGACGTGTTGTCGGCGGTCCTGGACGCGCTGGGGTGCGACCGGGAGAGCGTGCCTGTTCCGGAGTCGGAAAAGGAGTTGCTCGCTCCCCGCAATCTGTATCGGGACGGGGCGCTGCTGGTCCGTCCGGTGCCGGTGGTGGACTGGGCCAATGCCGCCAGTCACCTGGCCGCGGTGGAATCCGACCGCGTCACCATGGGGCGCTGGGATGTGGAGAATACCGAGACGGTGCCGGTGCCGGTGGGTTCCCGGCGGGACACCCGGGCTTTCCGGGTACACGGGATCTCCATGGAACCCCGCATCGTGGACGACGACGTGGTACTGGTGGAACCGGCGGATTCGCTGGACGCCGTGCCCGACAACAAGATCGTGGTGGTCTGTTTCGCCGAGGGGTCCGGTCAGGACGACCGGGTGGTGTGCAAGCGGTTCCGGCGGCAGAACGGCAGCACCATCCTGCTGACCAGCGACAATCCGGAGGGGCGGATCATTCCGCTGGACCCGGCGGCGGTCGCATGGATCGGGATCGTGGTCAAAAAAATCAGCGAGATGTGAGGCGTTCCCGGTCGCGGAGTTGTTTGTCGAACCGGCGGGCCAGCACTTCCGTTTCGCCCAGCGCGGGGAAAGGCAGATTCAGCGCGTCGGCCAGGTCCAGTACCGCGAGGACGCGGGCGCACTCCCGCTCGATCTTCTCCTCCGGCGTTGCGGCGTGCGCCGCCGCGTCATAGGCCGCCACCGCCCGGGCGTGCGTCAGCGCGGCGGCATCCGGCGCGGCATCCGGCGCGGCGAAAAGCGCCGCCTTGACCGTGCCGGTCGGGTCGGGCAGTTCCGGTGGAACGGCGAAGGATTCCGCGGTGTCGTAATTCACGCGGATGTCGGGACGCACTCCCAGCAGCGCGTTGAGCCGGATGCGGGCGCACTCCGCCTCCAGGATGGCCGCGCGCAGTTCGTTCGGCCGCAGTGGATCGCGGTACAATTTTTCCAGTTGCCGCGCCCGATGCAGCCGGGCGAATTCCCGGCGCAGTTGGTTGGCCTGTCCGACTCGGGACACCCGAACCGCCGCGCTGTCCGGCGTCAGAATCTCCGGCAGATCCCGCCGCTCCAGCGCGTTCCATTGGTTCACCGCCGCGTCCGCCGCCGGGTCCTCGTGGGGCACGAGACATCCGCCGGTCAGGATCAGCATACTCAGGCACAGCAGGTTTTTCATTCCGACCTCCATTGATAGACCGTCTGATATCCCATCGGGGCGACCGGGATCAGGCGGCCGCCGAACCGTTTTTCCATATCCGCCGGGTTTTCATCCCGCCCCAGGACCACCGCCGCACCGTCGTGAAGTGCCGCGACCCGGCTCCTCGGCCCGTCGAAAACGACTTCCGTTCCGAATGCCAGCAGGGACCATGGGTCGGCGGAGAGCGAGGCGTAGATCATGGGGGGCCGCAGTTCCCGCAGTTTCGCCGCCGTCCGGTACGGGACGAACTCCTGCCGCAGAAAGTACGGAGCGAAAAAGTCGTCCTGCCCGGATCGGGCGCAGTACGGCGACAGCGCTTCCCGTACCCGGAGCGTACCGCAGATCGCCGCGATCAGCACCGGAACCCCCCACCACCACCGCAGGCTCCGGCAGTGCCGCACCCCTTTGGCCAGCAGGACCGCCCATATCGGGAACAGCACGAACCATACCCTCGGAAACGGAGCGACCGGCAGGAGGGAGCCGCCCAGCGGCAGGAGCCAAACCGCCGCGTAACAGAACGTGCGGAACCGGAGTTTCCCCGCCGGGACCGCCGCCGCGATGAACAGCACGTTGAATGTCGCCGCCAGCGCGATCCCCAGCGCCAGCAGCGCCGCGCCCGGATCGTGCCACCCTTCTTTCAGCGCGAAGGCCCGCTGCAGTTGCGGCAGGATCGGTCCGTAGAAAAGCGCGAAGGCCGCCGGGACCGCCGCCGCCAGCAAATAGAACCGCCGCTTTTTCCAAAAATATTTTCCGAAAAGCGGCAGGATCATCAGCCCCGCTCCGGCCAGTCCCGCCAGCGCCGAGGGCATCACCCCCAAAGCCGCCGCCGCGAAGCCGCACCAGCCCGCCAGCGCCGTGAACTTCCCGGAGACGGCGAACTTGCGCCCGCAGAGCCACGCCGAAGTCACCAGCAGTGCCGCGAGCATGTACCCGCGCAGCGCGGTGGCGTAAAGCAGAAACGGCGGCGAGAATGCCAGCGCGCCCAGCACCGTCGGCAGGGACGGATGTCCGCACTCCCGGCCAAAGCCCCGGACCAGCAGAACGAGCAGCAGCACCGCGCAGATCAGCGGAAAAAACCGGAGCCAAAGCACGGGAATTTCCGCTCGGAGATGAAGGTAATGCAACGCGACGGTATGGAGGATCTGATTGTTGGGGATCACGTAGGCGCGGTAGATCGCCGCCGGGTCCGGCAGGTATGCGAAATTCAACGTCAGTGCTTCGTCGAACCAGAGCGGACGGAAAAAATATTGCAGGGCGGAACAGAACGCCGCCATTCCCGCCGACAGGAATGCGAAAAGATTCATTCGGGCGGCGAACAAAGCAAAAAGCCGGGGGAAATCGCTTCCTCCGGCTTTTTTCTCCCGCATGGGAACTCAGAGCGAAATCGCTTCGCAGGGGCAGGTGCCGACGCAGGCGCCGCACTCGATGCAGTCGCCTTCGGAGACTTGCGCCTTGTCGTTTTCAAGTTTGATCGCGGTGACCGGGCAGGCGTCCACGCAACTTCCGCAGCCCACGCAGGTGTCTTTGTTCACTTTCGCAGCCATTTTCACAACTCCTTTTGTTTGGGTGACGGTTCCTAATATAACTTGTCAACGGACAAATATCAAGTCTGTTTCGATTTTTTACTTGATAATCGGAAAAATCGCATATATATTATAGTTGTGAGGTTCTACAGACCGGAAAAAGTTTTGGTTTTTGGAAGCGGGTCTGCCCGCTTTTTTCGTCTCTGGGACACGGGTTTTTTGGGAAGAACAGGAGGATTTGGCGATGAGTAACGAACTGATGACCTTTATCGAGTATATCGGACAGAGCCGGAGCATCAGCAAGGAGACCTTGCTCAAGGCGCTGGAGAATGCGATTCTGTCCGCGTCACGCAAAAGCATCCATCCCGCCAGCGAACTCAAGATCAAGATCGATCCGCCCACCGGCACCATCAAGGCCTGGGCGGTGCTGGAGGTGGTGGACCATGTGCCCGAAAACAGCGATCAGTTGGTCATCGACCGGGCCCGGGAGAGGTTCCCGGACGTGAAAGTCGGCGACAAGGTGGAGTGGGAGGTGACGCCGAGCAACTTCGGCCGCATCGCCGCTTCCGCCGCCCGGCAGAACTTCACGCAGGCGCTCCGTCAGGCGGAGAAGGAGAACATCCAGAACGAATTCACCGGCCGCATCGGTCAGATCCTCTACGGCACCGTCCGCAAGATCGACAATCTCGGCAACGTGGTCATCGACTTTCAGAAGGCCGAGGGCATCATGCCGCTGCGCGAACAGATCCGCGAGGAGAAATACGCTTCCGGCGATCACATCAACGCGCTGCTGGTGAAAATCGACGCCAACACTTCCGGTCCCGGGCTGATCGTTTCCCGGACCGCGCCGGAATTCGTTCTCCGGCTTTTTGAACGCGAGGTCAGCGAGATCCACGACGGCGTCGTGACCATCCGGGGCATCGCCCGGGAACCGGGCAAACGCACCAAGATCGCCGTGGAGTCCGCCGATCCCCGGGTCGATCCGGTCGGTTCCTGCGTCGGCATCCGCGGCGCCCGGGTGAAGCGGATCACCGAGGAACTCGGCACGGAAAAGATCGACATCGTGCCGTACAGCGCCGATATCGCCGTTTACGTCAGCAACGCATTGCTTCCGGCCAAAGTCCAGAGCGTCGAAGTCGACGACGAGAAGCACGAGTTGCGGGTCGTCGTCAAGGAGGACCAGTCCAAGATCGCATTCGGCCGCAAGGCCCAGAACGTCCGTCTGGCCGGAAAACTCGTGGGCTGGACCGTCAAACTCTGCGATGAGACCAGCACCGAGCGGGCGCCGTCCATCGAGGAGCAGATGAAAATTGCCGCCGCCAAACTGTCCGTTGCCGCCGGGATCGCCGAGGCGGACGCCGCCAAACTGGTGGCCAGCGGTTTCGTCACCGTCGACGGGCTCAAGGCCGCCGACCGCGAAACTCTGGCCGCGGTGGAGGGCATCGACACCGACGCGCTGTTCGCCGCGCTGGAGAAGTTGGCATAAGACGGACCCGGAGGTGAAGCATGAGCGATTTGACCGTAAAAAGTCTGGCCAAGAAATACGGTGTCTCCGCCCGGGACATCATCCGCGAACTCAACGATCAGGGGTTTGAGACCATCTCCGCCGTCGATGATGTCATCGATCCGGATTCCGTGGAACTGGTGGAGTCCTACTTCAGCGACCTCTACGACCGGGACGAACCGGCCGCCGCGCCCAAGGGCGGCCGCAAATCCGGCAAGGGCGCCAAACCGGGGAAGGCCCAGACGGAGAAAGAGTTGCCCCGCGGCCCGGAGAAAAAGGCCCGCGCCGGCGCGCCCGCGGCGGCGAAGATCACCCTGCCCGCCCCCGTGGTGGTCAAGGACCTGGCCGCCGCGCTGGGCAAAAAGCCCAATGAGGTCATCACCGAACTCATCAAACTCGGCGAACTGGCCGGGATCAATCAGGCCGTCAGCAACGCCAACGCCAAAAAAATCTGCGCCGCCTGCGGAGTGGAACTGGTCTTCGGCGCGGCGCCGGCGCCGGAGAAATCCGCGCCTCCTCCGGCGAAAAAAGCCCCGGTCGTTCATCCGGTGCAGTTGCGCGAGCGCCCGCCGGTGGTCACATTCATGGGGCATGTGGACCACGGCAAGACTTCATTGCAGGACAAAATCCGGCACACCAACGTCACCGCCGGGGAAGCCGGGGCCATCACCCAGCACATCGGCGCGTCCACGGTGAAATTCAACGGCAAGGACATCACCTTCATCGACACTCCGGGCCACGCGGCCTTTTCCAAGATGCGCGCCCGGGGCGCCAACTGCACCGACATCGTGGTGCTGGTGGTTTCCGCCGCCGAGGGGTTCAAGCCTCAGACCATCGAAGCGATGAATCACGCCCTCAGCGCCAAAGTTCCCATCATCGTGGCCATCAACAAGATCGATCTGCCGGATGCCGATCCGGACAAGGTCCTGCTCAATATGCAGCAGAACGGCCTGACCAGCGAGGACTGGGGCGGCGACATCGGCACCGTCCGGGTCAGCGCCAAGACCGGCGCGGGCATCCCGGACCTGCTGGAGCGGATCCTTCTGGAGGCTCAGATGCTGGAACTCAAGGCCGACCCCAAAGCCTCCGCCGAGGGCGTGGTGCTGGAGGCGCAGTTGGAGCAGGGGCTCGGGCCCACCGCGCACGTGCTGGTGCAGAACGGCACTCTCAAAGTCGGGGATTTCGCCCTCTGCGGCGAGTATCACGGCAAGATCCGCAGTCTCATCAACGACAAGGGCGAGCGGGTCAAGTCCGTGCCGCCCGGGTTCCCGGTCAAGATCGTCGGGCTCTCCGGAATCCCCGAAGCGGGCGACCATCTGGAGACCTGCGCTTCGGACCGGGAAGCCCGGCAGATCGCCGCCGAACGTACCGCCGCCAAACGGCAGGAGACGCTGGCGGGGTCCGCCATCAGTTCGGCGGAGGACCTTTTCAGCAAACTGAACAAAGAGGAGATCGACACGCTCAACATCATCATCAAATCCGATGTCCGCGGTTCCGGCGAGGCCATCGCCCAGTCGCTGGAGCAGTTGCCACACGACAAGATCAAGGCGGTGGTGGTGGCCAACGGCGTCGGTCCGGTGAGCGAGAGCGACATCGACCTTGCCGCCGCGACCAAGTCGCTGGTGGTGGGGTTCCATGTGCGGGTCAACCCCGGTGTGAACGACCTTGCCAAAAAGCAGGGCGTGGAGATCCGGCTGTACAGCATCATCTACGAACTGCTGGAGGATATCACCGACGCGCTGGCGGGCCGGCTGGAGCCTGAACGCAAGGAAAAAGTCACCGGGCAGGCCCGCATTTTGCAGATTTTCGAGTTGAGCAAAGGCCCGAAAATTTGCGGCTGCCGCGTGGAGAGCGGCAGCGTCCGGGTCGGTTCCAAAGCCCGGGTCCGACGCAACCGCGAACTCATTTACAACGGGGAAGTGGTCAGTCTCCGGCACTTCCGCGACGATGTGCGGGAGGTCAAGGCGGGACTGGAGTGCGGCATCCGGCTGGACAACTTCGCGGATTTCGTCGAGGGTGACGAGATCGAGGCCTACGAGATCGAATTCAAGAAGGCGACCCTCTGATGGCGGAACGGTGCGACCGGCTGACCCGGGTCAATGAATTGCTCAAACGGGAACTGGCGGGACTGCTGGAGCGGATGACGCCGCCGGCGCCCAATATGCTGATCTCGGTGACGGAAGTTTCCGCCAGCGTGGATTTGCGCAGCGCGGCGGTGGGCATCAGTATTTTCGGCGGCGCTCCCGGCGACCGGGCGGAGGTCTTCCGCATGCTCGGCGCCCGTCGGGTCGATTTTCAGAAGCATCTGGCCCGCACGCTGGGCTTCAAGCATACCCCGGTGCTGAGTTTCAAACCGGACCGGCGGCTGGAGATGGGCGACCGGGTGCTGGAACTGCTGAACGGGGACCCGGAGTCGTGAGCGCGGTTCCGGAACAGATCGCCGGAGCATTCCGTTCCGCACATCGGGCGCTGATCATGACCCATCTGCGGCCGGACGGCGACGCGCTGGGCAGTTCCTTCGGACTGCGGCGGTACTTCCGGGACAACGGAGCCACGGCCGAGGTGCTGGTCCCCGGGCCGCTGCCGGAGCGTTATACGACATTGTGCCGGGACGGTCTTGCCGCCGTCACCCCGGAGGAACTGGGCCGGTTCGACCTCGTCGTTTCGCTGGACTGCGCCAATCCCGAACGGCTGGGATGCGGTCCGGAACTGACGCCGGAACTGCTCCGGCGGCACCCCCGTCCGGTCAACATCGACCACCACCGGGGCAATTCGCTGGACATCACCGCCGCGTGGATCGACGGCAGTGCGGCCAGCACCTGCACTCTCGTGGCGGAGATTCTGCTGAGCGCCGGCGGCGTGATCTCCCCGGAATGCGCCACACTGCTGCTGGCCGGGATGATGACCGACACCGGGTGTTTCTGCTTCTCCAACGCCGACGGACGCGCCCTGCGCACGGCGGCGGCGATGGCCGATCACGGCGCGGAAGTGGAAACGATCACCAACGCGCTGTTTTTCAACAAACCCCTGCGGCAGTTGCAGTTCGAGGCCGAACTGGTCCAGCGCCATCTGACCGTCGCCTGCGGCGGGAAGTTCGCGTACATTTTCGTCCCGGAGGAGTTGATGCGCAAGTACGACTTCAATCCGAAAGAGGACGAGGGGCTGATCGACATCGCCCGGAGCGTCGGCGGCGCGGTCATCGCCATGCTCTCCCACCGGCGGCCCGACGGCTTCCGGGTTTCGCTCCGAAGCAAGGACCGCCGCTGCCCGGTCGGTCCCATCGCCCGCAAATTCGGCGGCGGCGGTCACGAAATGGCCGCCGGATGCACCCTTGAGGTGCCGGATTTTTCCGCGGTGGAGGCGCTGATCCTGCCCGAAATCGCCGCCGCGCTCGCTTCCGGGGTGCAATAGATCCGGCCCGGCCCGCGCCGTTTCACCGGGGCGCGCTGTTGCGTTCGTAGAAAATGCCGTCGCGGTATCCCTGGATCTCCGGGTGGAGTTCCGCCTGCTCCAGCCGCTGCTGGGCCCAGACGCAGTACTGCGGGTCGATCTCCACGGCGAGAAAGCGGCGGTGAAGTTTTTTCGCCGTCACCGCCGTGCTTCCCGAACCGGCGAAAGGATCGAACACCAGATCTCCCGGATCGGAACTGGCCAGAATCAGTTTTGCCAGGAGTTTTTCCGGTTTCTGGGTCGGGTGGCCGGTGTTTTCCGGCATCGACCAGAAGGGGATGGTGATATCATCCCAGAAGTTTCCCGGACAACTGTCCCGGAACTTCCCCGCCGCCGTTTCACGCCAGTCTTTGGGCACTCCGGCTTCCCGGTAGGGCGCGACGACCCGGCGGCGGATTTTCACCGCATCCAGATGAAAGGTGTAACGTTTGCCCGCGGTGGCGAAATAGATGTCCTCGGCGGAATTTTTCCAGTTGGCTCCGGCTCCCCGGCCTTTCTCCCGCTGCCAGGTGATCCGGTTGCGCACCGGAAAGAACTCCCCCAGCACCCGCGCCACCGCCGGAGAACTGGTCCAGTCGCAGCAGACGTAGATGCTGGCGGTCTCCTTGAGCAGCGGGCGCACGGCGGAAAGCCAAGTCCGGGTGTACGCCTCGTACTCCGCCGTGTCGCGGCAGTGAAATACGCTGCCGTTGAAAGATTTCGTCAGGTTGTAGGGCGGGTCCGCGATCAGCAGATCCACCGATCGCTCCGGCAGTTTCGGCGCCGCGGCGAAAAGATCGCCGCAGATGATTCTGTCCCGCGCGTCCTCCGGGCCCAGCGGCGTCTCCGGGAGGTTCAGACAACGGGCGAGATACTCCCGGCCCGCCTCCAGCGGGGTGCGGATGGTGCGGTTGCGCGGACTGCTCATGCCGGATGTTCCACCTGAAGCGTCTGGGTCGGGTAGGCGAACTTCAGTCCGGCGGCGTTGAACTGCCGGAGAATGGCGAAATTCAGTTCGCTCAGCAGCGCTTCCTCCTCCGCGAACGACTCCGTTTTGAAAAACAGGATCGCCCGGAGGTTGAGGGAGTATGTTCCGAGTTCCGAAAAGAAAATGCGCGGCTCGAAGCCCGGTCGGTCCGGCCCGTGAAAGTTGTCCATGATCCCGTGCAGAATTTTCATTGCCTGTTCCATCTGTTCCGCCGTGGTGTCGTAGGTCAGCGCCAGGTCGATGATCCGCTTCAGATGCCCCCGGAGGTTGCGCTGAAACACCACCGCGCCGGTCAGCATGCTGTTGGGAATGATGCAGACGGATTCGTCGTCGGTGACGATCCGGCTGCTGCGCACGCCGACGCTCCGCACAATGCCGCAGACCTTGCCGCATTCGATGCGGTCCCCGATCCTGAACGGGGTGTCGGCGAGGATGATGAGCGAACCGAAAAAATTGGAAACCGTGTCTTTGGCCGCCAGCGCCACCGCGAGGCCGACCACTCCGGCGCTGGCCAGAAGCGCGGTGATGTTGAAGTCGAAAATGCGCTGCCCGATGAACAGCGCCGTCGCCAGCGCGATGGCGATTTTCAGCACCCGGATCGGCATCCCCGAAGTCAGGGAATCCAGCGCGCCGTGCCCGTGGCGGGACAACTGCCGGAGATTCCGGTCGAGCCGGTCGGCGATCCGCAGCGCGCCCCAGCCGATGACGGCCGCTTCCAGAGAAGCGAAGGTCTTCAGCCCGAGGTTTTCCCACTCCGGCAGACACTCCCGGAACAACGGAGACGCGGCCAGTTGCGCCGCCCGGATCGCCGCGAAGCTCACCAGCGGCGGCAGAAACACATCCGCCAACTGCAGTTGCCACCCCGTTCCCCGACGGCGGGCCGCCCAACTCAGCAGGTGACGCCCGACTCGCCACAGGATCAGCGCGATCAGCGCGATCAGCGTCCATGCCGTCAGCGTGTCGATCCACGCCATTCTCATATACCGTTCCTTTCGTTGTCGGGACTCTTTGCCGTCAATATAATCGGACGGCGGAAAAAATCAACCCGCCGGTTCGCGGTTAATATATCCCCGAAACCGGAGATTTTCGACACCGGGAAGAAACGTTTCCCCTTTTTTTGCTCCCGCCGGGGAAGGAGACCGTCGGGGCGCCGGGTACATGCCCGGCGATCTCTTGTACAGCGTGGCTGCCGTTGCTCCCATGATGAAACGGAAATCTAAAATGATTGATGGAAAGACGGGATCGCTTTGAGCAGTATCGTTATATTCGGGAATCTCACACACAAATCGAAAATCGCCAATCCGGAACTTCTCCGCCCGGAATTTCGGTTCCGGGCGTTTTTTTGTCACCGGGTCAGGCAGGTCAGGCCATGCCGAGGGTATAACCGTCGAGGATGTCGTTGCAGGAGTTGCCCAGCATGACGCAGGCCTTGCAATCGGCGGAACAGTGAAAAAGTTCCAGATGGAGCAGATATCGCCGCCCCGGCCGCAGCGGCAGGGCAAATGCCGCGCCGCCCTGCACCCGGTGAAACGCCGGAAGCATTTTGTGCCGGGAGTGGTTGTTCAGAATGAGTTTCCCGTCCAGATGCACCCGCAGACCGACATCGGCGGTGGCCATGAAGACCGTGTCTTCCGGCAGATCGCCCGCCTCAAGGAAGCAGAACAGATGCAGATGGGCGGTCCCGGCGAACCGGCTCAGGTCAAGGTACGGCGAATGAAATGTGACGATATCCGCCCGGTACGGCTCCGGGCACCGGCCTTCGGCGCGCAGGGCGGCTTCCACGGCGGCGGCATCCGCGTTTTCCCCGTCGAGAATGAGCCACTTCGCGGTGTAGAGCACGGGCAGGTCCGGCGCGGGACGATAGGGGGTGTACGCCGGATATTCCGCCGCCGCCAGTTGCGGGAACAGCCGGTCGTGAAGATCGACCGTGCGGGCGGTGAGTTCGGAAATGGTACGGGGCACCCCCGGGATGTCCAGCACGAAATCGCTCAGCGCCATTTCGTCCGCCACGGCGGAACGGTACTGCTCCGGAAATGCCGCCATGCCCCGGGCGATGCCGAGGAACGCGCCGCAACTGGCGGCGGTGCAGTCGGTGTCCCGTCCGAAGTTGACCACCCGCAGAATGGTTTTACGGAAATCGCCGCCGCCCCGCAGCAGCGCGTCCATGACAAAAGCGAGATTCATGACGCAGTCGGTGAAATTCGGGTGGTTCTGCAACGTGAGCATGATCTCCCGGCGGGCGGATTCGTCGTCCGTTCCCCGGTCGTACAGCGCCAGCACCTCCGACAGCGTCCGGTACAGCCGGCTCTCCGGCGCGGTGCGCTTCAGCGCGAAACGCACCGCGGCTTCGATGTCGGAATGAACGCAGGCGTGGGCTTCGGCCATGGCCATGAAGCACTCCGCGCGCACGCCGTCGCCCCAGTGATCGACCTCCGCGTCCTGCCGGGCGAAGTACGCGGCGGCGTCGGGACGTCCGGCAAAGACCAGCGCCCAGATCTCCGACCGGATGGCCGCGCCCATGCCGTCGGCGAAGTAATTGTTGTAATATCCGGTGGCGGGGGGCGTCAGTCGGTGCTGAAGATTGTAGATGGCGATGCTGTATTCGTCACAGCCGTGGGGGATGCGCCGCTTCCAGATGTCGCCGAGGTCCCGGCAGGAGAGCGCCGTGCCGCGGCGTTCCAGCGCTTCCAGCCAGACCAACTGCAGTTCCAGATCGTCGTTGGGAACGTTGACCGCTCTGAGGTCTTTTTCCGTCAGATTCAACGCGAACGGCACCCCCTCGTAGGGCATGCCCACCGCACCGGCCAGACACTTGCCGAACCACCCGGCGCGTACCTTGTCCGCAAAAAATTTCCGCTCCATACTCGCCTTTCGTCAAAAATGATCGAACTCTCCGCCGCTCCCCTTTTTTTCAACGAAAGCGGCGCCTCTCCCTTATAATATAGCATGGCCGTCCTGTTTTTACTATCTCGCGGAAAGGGGAATTTCGGCGGACGGGGGGCAAAAAACGGGTTTTCTTTTTCTCCGCGGGTTGCAAAGCCGCCGGGCGCGGTGTATATTAGTTGCAGGATTGAAAGGATCAGGAAAAAAAATGAAATCGTTCGCCCGCATCCGATTTAGTTTCAGTTTCGCCCGCCGGTACGTTCGGCGGGGCGGGGTGTCCGGCGTCGTGATTTCATGACCGACGGCGGCAGGACGGATCATTCCACGGCCCCGCAGACGGCATCGTCGTTCGCGGGGCCTTTTGTGTATCTTCGGTAAACGGTTTATGCGAAACATCATCAGGGAGGACATATCATGGTAGTCATTCTCAAGGAAAATCCCGAACAGCGGCAGTTGGATAACCTGCTGGCGTGGATCGCGGCGCAGGGCGTGACGCCCCACATCACGCACGGAGCGCATCAGACGATTCTCGGACTGGTGGGCGACACGGCGAAAATCGACATCGGACTGCTGCTCCAGATGGAGATCGTGGAGGACGTCAAGCGGGTGCAGGAGCCGTTCAAAAACGCGAACCGCAAATTTCATCCGCTGGACACGGAGATCCGGGTGGGGGATGCCGTCATCGGCGGGGGGACGCTGACGGTGATCGCCGGGCCGTGTTCGGTGGAGAGCGAGGAGCAGATCGTCGCCATCGCGCAGAGCGTCAAGGCTTCGGGGGCCAAACTGCTGCGGGGCGGGGCGTTCAAACCCCGCACCAGCCCCTATGCGTTTCAGGGGCTGCGCGAGGAGGGCATCCGGCTGCTGCTGGAAGCGAAAAAAGCCTCCGGACTGCCGATCGTGACCGAGATCATGGACCTCTCCCAGTTGGAATTTTTCGACGAAGTGGACGTCATTCAGGT
>JALEMG010000042.1 GCA_022768375.1 Lentisphaeria bacterium | reverse complement strand
TTCATGCCGCCGTTGGCGGTGCCGCCGAGGAGCGAAACGCCGTCGTAGATATCCACCGACACCGTATCCAGCGCGGCATTGGCGGTGTCTTTCGCCTGCACCAGCGCCCCGGCGACCATCGAATTGACCACCGTGCCGCCGGTGAAGACCGTCCGCACACTGCCGGAATTGTTTCTCGTGCCGAAGAATGCTGCCGTCACGGTGCCGCCGGTCATCAGATTGCTCGTGCCGCCGACGAAGTTGGCGGTCGTGCCGCCGCTCATCGTGTTGGACACTTCGGAAAGAACCATCTTCCCGCCCGCGGTGTAGAGCGTCAGATCGTCGGCGCCGGTCACGGTGTAACTGCCGATCGCGGAAACTCCGGTGGCCACGACGATCTCGCTTCCCGCGTAGGCCGAACCGTCCACGGTGATCGCCACGCCGGAGAGGTCCTGCCCGCCGGATTTGATGAAGTTCACTTTTTCCGAGCCGTTGAAGGTCACGGCGTTGCTCCCGCCGAAGGTCAGGCCGATGATGCCGATCTCGGCGGTGTTGTCGAAAACCAGCGCGGCGTCGGACGCCAGATCGACGCTCCCGCTCCCGCTGATCCCGGCATTCAGGATGTTGCTGCCGGAAAATTCCAGCGCGCCGTTGTTGTTGTAAATGCCGTCCGCGGCGGTGGCGAAGGTCGAACCGCTGATGTACACGGCGCCGCCCACGTTATTGAGGGCGTTGGCGTTGTCCCGGAATATCGCGTCGGCGAGGTAGATCGTCCCGCCGTCATTGACGATGGCGTGGGAACCGAGATTGCCGTCGAACCGCACGTTTTCCCCGGTCGTTTCACTTTTGGCGATGCGGAGAACGCACTTGTTGAAAATGGCCGCGCCGTTGGACGCGGAGTTGCCGCTGAATGTGCCGCCGTAAATGCGGACCTCCTGCTCCGGCTTGTCGGAAACGTTGTTCTGGAGCGCGCCGCCGGTGCCGGCCTGATTGCCGAACCAGTTGACGTCGCGGAACGTCGCCGTACTGCCGTTGAGGTGGAACGCTCCGCCTCTGGATGCGGTATTGCCGCTGAAGGTGCTGTCCGACACCACGCTGGCGCCGTTGGTGTACAGCGCGCCGCCCGCGCCGGAAGCGGAGTTGCCGCTGAAGGTCAATCCGGAAAGTTCGGCCGTACCGGTGATGCGGACCGCGCCGCCGTTGGAAGAGGCATTGCCGGTGAAAACCGCGTTCTGCAGACCGCGGGCCGTCCCGCCGGTCAGCAGGGTCTGAACGCCGCTGTGCAATGTGCTGTCGGAGAGGACGGCAAGGCCGTTTTCCGCCAGCGCCGCGGCGAGGTCGTCGTACACCCCGCCGACGTAGGTGACATCGCCGGAGGTCAGCGTCGCCACCGTGTCCACGCTCAGAGAGTCGGAAAGAAGCGCGGCGACGGTGTATTCGTCCAGCGTCACGTACAGATCGTTGGCATACTTGAGATTCTGATACCCCGTCGTGGCATTCAGCGTCCCGGTCCCGCCCAGGAACGCGCCGGAGAAATCCGTGTCGATCACTTTGGCAACCACGGTTTCCCCGGTGAGAAACGCCGCGCCGTCCACCGTGATCGTCCCGTTGTTGACGATGGTGTCGGCGGAACTTTTCAGCGTGATGAGCCCGTTGATGTAAGCGATGCCGTTGGCGCGGTTTTCGATCGCGCCTTTGGTGTTGCCGTCAAAGGCGGCATGTCCGATGGCGGCGGTCGCGCCGCCGAGGTTCACGATGGCGGCGGAGCCGCGGTTTTTCTCGAAAAGCGCATCCTTGCCGTCCGTGAGGCTCGCGCCGATCTCCGCCCGGCCGCTGTTGACGATGGCGCCGCCCGACGCGGAAGCGTTTTCACTGAACGTGCCGCCGTGGATCACCAACAGAATGCCGGTCTGTGTGCCGGTGCCGTAGCGGTTGATCGCGCCGCCGTGGCTCGTGCCGGTGTTGCCGGAAAACACGCAGTCGTTGAACGTGTTGGTCCCGCCGCCGAGGGAGACCGCGCCGCCCCGGGTCGCGGTATTGCCGATGAAAACCGAGTTCGAGAAGACGCCCGACCCGTCGTTGGAGTACACTGCGCCGCCGTAACTGGTGGCATTCATTGCGCGGTTGCCGGAGAAAACGAGTCCGCTCAAAATGTTGCTGTTCCCGGAGACGGCCAGCGTACCTCCGTTGCGCCCCTGATTGCCGGAAAACGTCATGCCCGAAAGCGCGACGTTCGTAACGGCCAGCGGGCCGCCGTTGGTGCCGCCGATCAGGTTGTCGGAGAATACCGCTCCGGTCCCGCCGATCAGCGTTTTGCCGGAGATGAACAGCGTCGAGGTCGCTCCGCTGACGGTGTAACCGGTGACGACCACCGCGCTGTTGGCCGCCAGCGCGGCGGCGAGGTCACTGTATCCGTTGCCGTAGAAGGTCGTTCCGCCCGCCACCGTCTGGTACACATCTCCGAAAGCGGAAACGATGGGGGTGATGGTCAGGCCGTCCTGCAGGACGTAGAGGTCGCCGGCGAGTTTGGCGGTGGTCACGGTGAAACCGAGATCCCCTGCGACCACCTCGAAATTCGGCAGGGTGACGCCGCCCGCATTCGCCACCACCTTGTTGATGCGGAGCGCGTCGGAGAGGAACGCCTCGCCCTCCACGGCGGCGGTCCCGCCGTTGACAAAGGTGTCCTTCGCGGTTTTCAGCGTGATGAGCCCGTTGATGATGAGTACGCTGCCGGCGTCGCGGTTGTTGATCGCGCCGTTGGTGTTGCCGTCAAAGGTGGCATGTCCGAGGGACATGGTTCCGGAAGATATATTCATGACTGCCGCGGAGCCGCGGTTTTTCTCGAACAGCACGTCCCGACCGTTTGTCAGGCTCACGCCGATCTCCATTCTTCCCGTGTTGATGACGGCGCCGCCGGCCGGGGAAGCGTTTTCACTGAACGTGCCGCCGTGGATCACCACCAGTCTGGTGAGCGGACTGCCGGTGGCCTCGTAGCGGTTGATCGCACCGCCGTGGGTCGTGCCGGTGTTGCCGGAGAAAAGGCAGTCGTTGAAGACGGTGAGTGTGCCAATGGCGTAAACCGCGCCGCCCCGGTTGGCGGTATTGCCGATGAAAAGCGTGTTGGAGACGGTCGCCACCGCGGTATTGTAGTACGCTCCGCCCTGACTTGGGGAGGTCCTTGTCGACCGGTTGTTGCTGAACGTCAGCCCGGAGAGATACGACGTCCCTCCGGAAGTCTGCAGTGCGGCGCCGTTTTCGGCGGTGGTGTGGCCGGTCAGCAACGCGGCGGTCCCGCCGATGACGGTGATCCCCTGTTTCGTCAGTTTGCCGCCGGACCAGTTGTAATCCGTCACGACGACGGTGCTGTTGTCGGTCAGCGCCGTGCCCAGGTCGGCGGAAGCGCTTCCGGTGTAGGTGGTTTCCCCGATCGTTACGCTGGTGACGGTCCCCCCGGTCGATACGATCGCATTGACTTCAATGATTTCGCTCATGATCCAACCCTTTCTTTTTTGGCAATCAGTTCAAAATCGTCCGCATGACGTCCAGCGAAACACGCAGTTCCGCCGCGGGATCCTGCCGGTGGGTGTCCTGTTCGATGAACGTCCAGCCGGCAAATCCGCTCCGTTTTAACGCCCGCCCGATGGCGGGAAAATCCATGCCGGCGTTACCGCCGCCCAGTTCGCAGAAGCGGAGGCGCTTCCGCCAGTCCGGGTCGTCCGAACCGGTGAAAAACACGTCCTTGAAGTGGACCGCGACCAGTTTGTCATGGTACTTCTCAATGGCGGAACATGCATCCCCTCCGGCGGCGCGCAGGTGTCCGATGTCCAGCAGCAGCGCCATCTCCGGGCACGCCGCCAGAAATTCGTCCAGTTCCTCCGGCGTCTCGACCCGGGTCCCCATGTGGTTGTGCAAAGCGCACTTCAGCCCATAGGCGCGGCAGACGCGGGCCAGTTCCCGGGCCTGCCGGCAGTAGACCGCGAAATCGGTGGTCCGGTCGCTGCGCAGTTCCAGCCAGATGTACTCTTTGCCCAGCGCGCAGGTCCACTCCACGTTGTAACGGACCTTCGGCCCCCGGCAGGTGGCGAAGTCCATCCCGCATTTCCGGTACAGCATCGCCTGATTCAGCGCGTCGGCGGCGTCGACCGCCTCCACCCGTTCGATGCCGTCGAAGCCGAGCGTTTTCAGTTCGCGCAACCGCTGCTCCGGGTCGAAGCAGCCGCCGTACCACACGTTCATCCCGAAATCCGCCACCCCGATTTTCATATCCTACCTCCTGTCGTTACTCCATATCCGCCTGAAATCCGGATTCATACTCCCGGCTGCGGAAAATTCCGGTCATTCCCCGGGGAAACTCCACGCACAGTTTCCCGTTCCGATACTCCACGGCAATGGCGCCCCCGGGCGTCGGATGCACCGACGCGAACCGGGTCAGCCCCGCCGGACGCGGGTCCACGACGAAACGCCGGAATCCCGGCGCCGTCGGACGGATGCCGCACAACCGGCGCGGGATCAGATTGGCCGGCGCCGCGCCCCACGCGTGGTTCCAGTCCTGATTCGGCTTCAGCGTGTCGTCCCACGCTTCCATCGTGATCGTGGCTCCGACATCCAGCATGTGAAGCCAGCCGCGCAATCCGTCGGCGGTCAGCAGGGCATACGCTTCGGCGTCGTACTCGCTCATCCACATGGCGTCCAGCAGAAACTGCGCCCCGTAAACACTGCACCGCATCGGCATCGTCCGCAGTTCGGGCAGTTCCTCCGGCGCGGCCGTCTGAAACGCCACCGGGAAAAACACCGAATGCGCCGCGGTATGCGAACTGCCCGGCGAATCCACAAAGCGCGTTCCCGTCCACATGGTCCGGCGGATGACCTCCCGCAATGCGGCGGCCCGGTGCCGGTACGTCCCGTCGCCGGTCAACTCCGCCATGGCCAGAAACGCCGCGTACCGGCAGCAGTTCGGCACCAGGCTGACCCCGGAACTCTCGTAGCCGTCCCGTTCCCACGGCGGCCAGTCGATCAGTTCCTTGTAGAAGCCGTTTTCCCCGATCAGGCCGTCGGGCCGCTCCAACTCCTCCAGCAGCCGTGTTTTCAGCACCGGGAGCCATGCGGCAACGGACGCCGCGTCCCCGGTGTAGAGCAGATAGTCCCGGACGATCAGCGGCATCAGCAGACTCCATTCGATGGGCCATGTCCGGTGCCGGGTGAAAAGTTCGATGGTCCGGCGGGGGATCTCCGGGTCCGCCGAGTTGCAGAACCACCCCAGTTGATTGATGTAGGCGTCGCCCTCGTAGGGACAGCGTTCCCGCTCGCCGTCGATGAAGACCCCGAATGCCGCCGTCGCCTTGATGGAGTATTTGCACAACTCCCATATCCGGTTGACCCGCTCGTCGTCACAGACAAAACCGGATGCCCGCTCGTCCCACGGCGGGAAAACTTCCCGGCGGCGGACGGCCAGCACCCGGCACTCCCCGACCACTTCCGCGTACCGGAAGCAGGCGATCTCCTCGCTCAGCGGCGACGGCATACTCATGGCGGCATAATCGGGCCGCCGGTGGCGCGGGATCGGGAAGCGGTACTCCCGCTCCCCGGCATCCAGCACGATCCGGCAGGTCCTGGCGCAGCGGGCCCCGCCAGGTTCCCGGTCGATCCTGCCGCCGCGCAGGACTTCGCCGATGACAAGTTCCACCTCCGTCCCGGCGGTCCCGGCAAGCGTCACGGTCAGCGTGCCGAAGGCCGCCCGACCGAAATCGTACAGACGATATCGGGCATCCATCGCATACCGCCTCAGTTGATCCGGACGTTTCGCCGGTCGTAGTACGAATTTTTCCCCCCGGACGCCGACTTCACCGGCTGATCCGGGTCGTCCAGGTCCCCGGCACTCAAAACTCGGAGACTGCCGCCGAAACTGACGGTGTGCGCCGCATTCCGGTGCCGGGTGTGGAGCCGATAGCGTTTGGGATTGGCGTTGACCGCCGCGTCGGATTTCAGGATGAAGACCTGATACTGACAGTAGCCGGAGGGAGAATACTGCGCGTAGGTCGACAGGTCCGTGAGCGAATCCCCGAGGTACGGCTGCCGATCCGGGTCCTTGACCTCGGACACCTTGTGCATGGTGTTGCCGAACTGGTTGGTGTAGGAACCGTCTTTGAGGATGTAACCGCCCGCCAGCCCGTAGATGAATCCTTCGGTGGCCGAACTTTTGTTCCGGTCGAAACCGCCGTCGTCGGGATAGGACGGACAGCGGAATATCTCCTGGCTCATCCCCGGCCGCCACGAACTTGGGTCGCCGGTGAATATCCCCGCTTTGGAGACATACCCCAGCGTGGCCAGCCGCCGCGCCCAAGTGTAATTTTTGGTGTCGCCGGGCGTCATGACGTAGCCGCCGTAGTCCCCGGAGTACATCACCAGCAGATTGCCGGTCTGCTTGAGATTGTTGATGCAGTTGGCGTCCCGGGCCCGGCTCCGGGCGCTCTGCAGCGCGGGCAGCAGCATCGCCGCCAGAATCGCGATGATGGCGATGACCACCAGCAGTTCGATCAACGTGAAACCGTTCCTTGTTCTCATATTCGCCTCCGTTATTTTTTCAGGGAAAAGAGCCATGTCGACACCGCGGGCAAAGATTTCGTCACCCGGCCCGAGACCGCCGGCAGAAATTTGCCGTCGGGATATTCCACGACGCCGAGACAGCCCGGGGGCAGTTCCGCCGTCGCCGTCACCGCCGCGGCCGTATGCACACAGCCGTGGCCGCCGCCGTACCAGACCGCGGCGCCGTCGGCCCGGATCACCGGCAGGCCCGCGCCCGCGGCGATCCCCCGCAGAAGCACCGGCGGCAGGACCGGATGGGCGCAGTAGAGCCGCAGATTGCCGTCCCGCCGCACCGCGGCAATGGCGGCATCTCCCTCCGAAGTGACGGCCAGCGGGATCACGTCCGGGCCCGTCGGATAGAATATGTCGCCGCACTCCGCCGCCGTCCGGAACTCCGTCCCGGCGGGAATGCCGAACATTTTCTCCATCTCCGGCGTCGCCCGGCAACTCAGTTTGACCCGGTCCGGCGCGTAGCGGAAATCGACCCCGAAAAGTTCCCGCTGAAACGCCGTATCCAGTTTGCCGTCGGCAAAAATTCCGATGCCGGAAGTCACCAGGATCGTCCGGCCCGGGACCGCCGCCCGGACCGCGGCTTTTTCCGCTTCGCTCAGGCGCTGGCAGTTGACGAACACCAGCAACTGCCGATTCGCCGCCACCGCCGCGAGATCGGAGACGTCGAACATCCGGAAACTCATCCCGGACGCGGCCAGATCCCGGTAGCCATTCTCCAGCAGCATCATCTGCAGCCGGGAATCCGGGTTCAGCACCGCCGCCGTCCTTTCGGAGACGAGGACCGCCGCCGTCGCCGCATCGGGCATGGCACCGACTCCATTCCGCCGCACCGCCGCGTCGTAACGGCTCAACGCGCTCACCACGTCCAACAGCCGGGGCTCGTTCATCACCCAGCCTTTGCTGAAGTCGAACCACCGCATCACCGCCCCGGCGGAGTTCTGCAGTCCGTAAGCCCGCTCGAAAACCGCCCGGCTCCCGGCCACCGTGTCCGCCCGTCCGTTGCCGTTGTCGGCGTTGATCGGCCGGTCGTCGCACTCGGAGATGATGAGTTTGCCGTGGAGATTCACCGAACCTTCCGGGAACATGAATCCGGTCGCCCCGCCGATCTGCCGTCCGGCGTACCGGGACGGCGCCGTCAGAATGTCCACGTCGGGGGACTTCAACAGCCGGGTCAGCGCGAAATGCCCGGAATTCTGCGCCCGAAATGCCGAGTTGAGGTAGATGGTGTAGCCGTAGTAGGTCCCGCTGAGCAGCCGGCCCCCGGAAGCGTCCTTGACGGTGTGACAGAGGTCCGCGATGATGTCGGCGATCAGCGCGGCGAGACTTTCGGTCAGGTCGATCTCCGGCTGAAACTTCTCCGGCGAACGGTATTCGGTCCGGTCCGCCGCCTTCCGCCGTTCCGGGCGGGGGATCGGCACGTCGTCGAAACTTCGGAACTCGGATTGCCACGCCGCGTTCAGCGCGGCGATGTCATCGCGGTAGACGCGGCGCAGGTAGCCGCGGAAATACCGCGCATAATGTTCGCTGTAATCCACCATCACGCCCCGGGCCGAACCCCAGTGGATCCATTCCCAGGTGATCCCGGCGCACGGCAGGACGCCGATGACCCGTTCCCCGCCGGGCAGGTCGCCGAGGTGTCCGATCAACTCCCGCAGACGCGCCTGCGAATCCTCCCGCCACTTCCGGGAGGCCATGCTGCTCGTCGCTTCCGGGGTGGCCCGGTAATTGAGGATGCGGAATTCGCCCTTCTCGTCCCGGATCCCCTCCTCCGGGTGGTTTTCCCGCCAGCGGGGGCCGGGGTCGGTCACGGAGGTGTGCAGCATGACATTCACCTCCGGGGCGCGCAGCAGAACGGTCTGAAGCATTCCGTCCAGTTCGCGGAAATCCGTCCCGCCCTCCGGCGTGAACCGGAAGATCACCCGCAGCCGGATGCTCCTTATTCCATGATCAACGGCATGGAATATCTGCCGGTACGCCGACAGCGACAGCGGCGGATCGGACATCAGATACTCCATCGCCTCCGCAACTTCCGTGCCGTTGATCATGTAATAAGGATGCCCGTCATTCCGATGCACCGCCACGACCGGCGGTTTGACCGGAGAATGCCGTTCGTGAAGAAAGCGCTGTTCCGGCATCCGGACCGGCACGCCGTCCACTTCCGCGCTCAACTGATACCGTCCCGGCGAGAGGTGGCGCAGCGTCAGTTGCGGCAGGCGCGCCGGTCCCCGGTCGTCCAGCATCTGATCGGCGGCGATGATGGTCACGCCCCGCTCGTCCCGCAGCCGCACGACCAGATGCCGTCCGGCGGGGAAATTCCCCTGCCAGCCGATCTCCGGGGTCCACACGGTGTTCTCGTCGGTGCGTTCCGGCAGATTGGTGACGGCGGCGGCGAAAACCTCCCGGCCCTTTCGTGCGGCCGCCGGCGGCCACTGGGACATTTTTACCGTGAAATCGACCGGCGCGGACCCCGGGTTGCGGACGGCGAGTTTCATGGTCGCCGCACGGGGAACGACCGGGACGTCCGCGACGGTGCGCCCCGGTTTGAATTCATACGTTTCCTGTCCCAGTTCCTCGCCGTAGATGCTGAAGCGGGTCAGTGCCAGCGTCAGCGGCGCGGCGGTCTCCACGGTCATTTTGACCGGCGCGGGATGCCGCAGTTCGCACTCGCCGCACAGGGTCTGCCCCGCCCCGATTTTCGTCGGCCGCCGCCACGGGGACCGCAGCGCCGAACTGCCGTCGCTCTTGCGGAAGCGGATCCCCCTGATCTCCGCCGTCCCCGGGGCGTCCGGCGTCACGTCCATCCGCAGTGCGCCGAATATACCCTTGAACCGGGGACATTGATAAAGATTGAATATGATCGTGTCGCCCTCGACGATGCCCCGGACCATCCGGTTCTCCGAGAAATCCTCTCCGGCGGCGGCGAAGTACAGTTTCGTCGTCCGCATCCTGCCGCCCCGCAACTGAACTTCCACCACGTCCGCTTTGGCCGCGTCCATATCCAGCGGCGGCGAGAACAGACGGAAGGACCGTTCGGCATTGACGGCAATTCCGCCCGGGGCCTTGCACGCCGCCTCTTTCGCGCCGATAACGCGCCAGCCGAGAGCGGCGCCGAGGGTGAAATCCACATCGCCCGGAACGCCCGGGACCTTTTCCCGAAAGGCGAGTTGCTTCACCGTGAATGTCTCCCCCTCGGGCGTGAGATCGAAACGCAGCGCGTCGATGGTCCCCTGCCACGTCTTTTTCCCGGCGGGACTGAAGATCACCCGGCCGTCCGGGGCGATGATGCCGTGCAGTTTTTTCGTTTCCGCGAAATTTTTCCCGTCGGCGTCAAAGTACAGCACGGCCTTCCGCACGCCGCCGGCGGTCAGTTCGAGCCGGTCGATCCGTTCCGCCGCGATCCCCAGACGGGACCCGATCAGCCGACCGCCCTTTCCGGCTCCGGTCAGCCCTTCCGCGGTCCAGGCCGGATCCTGAACTTTCACCGTGGTGAAGTTCTTCACCCGCCCCTTCGTGAAATCAATGGTCCGCCCGGGCGCCGCGGACACACCCAGCGCCGCCGCCAGCAGAAATCCGATCATCCGTCGTTTCATCGTCTTCTCCCTTCAAGGTTATTGCCCGGCGGCCCGCCGGATCATCCCGATGATCCGGGCCGTTTCAAAGGCTTCGGAATTTCGAATGGGAAACGGCACGCCGACCCGAATGGCCGAAAACAGATACCGGTAGATGTCGTTCACCGTCGCGTTGGAAGCGGGCGCCACCGGGATCTCCTTCTCGATCCACACCAGACCTTCGCCGCTGCTGAACTTGCCGTCCATCGGCGGAGTCGCCGGGTCCGCCGGCTGCGGCGGAGCGGTCTTCTCCCGGTCCAGATAGCGGAGTTTCAGCGTCTTTTCGTCGTCCGCCCGCAACGCGCCGCAACTGCCGTACACCGCGTAGACCGGGCACGGCAGCGCGGCTCCGGCGGAAATCTCGATGTCCACAACCACGCCGTTCTCGCCCCGGATCACCGCTTTGACGTGGTCCTCCGCGTCCCCGGACGCGGCAATGCGCCGCATGTCCGCCCAGACCGACTTGACCGGCGCATTGATGAACCGCAGCGCATGATCGACGAGGTGCGGCCCCCAGTTGTTGAGTTGGCCGCCGCCGAATTCCGTCAGCGTCTGCCAGTCCCGGCGCCGGGCATAACCGAGACGACTCAGTTTGATGAGAAAAACGTCGCCGAGCACGCCCGAGTCGATGATCTGCTTCACGTGCTGAAAGGCCGCTTCAAACCGGCGGTTCTGGCGGCAGAAAAGCCGCCCCGGATACGCCGCGTCCGCCGCGATCAGACGCGACAGGTCCGCCTCGTTCACCGCGATCGGCTTTTCCAGGAACACATATTTGCCGCCCTCCAGCGCCCGAACCGCGCCGGAAACATGATCCGGGGACCGGATGGCCACCACAATCACTTCCACCTCTTTTGACGCGATCATACTGTCAATGTCCGGGAAACTCCGGCACCCCGGATACGCGGCGCGCATCCGCGCCATGCGCTCCGGGATCTCGTCACAGCATCCGGAGATCTCCAGCAGGTCCGGAAAAAGTCCTATCTCTTTGCAGTGCATTCCCCAACCGGCCCTGCCGATTCCCCATAATCCGATTCGCAGTCTCTCCATGCCATCCTCCGTTTTTTCTGCGGCCGACACCCATTAATATATCCGAATTTCCGGGGAAGAACCTTGACAAACACGCCAATTAGCAGTATATTTGCGCCAGAAGGAGAATCCGGGCCCGATCATGCAGAAATTCAACTGGTACATCGCCCTGCATCTGGACAAACTGCAACTGGGAGTGAAGTATATTCCCAGCGGGAGACACGCGTCCAGAAATTTCCACGATCACGTCTTTTCCGAACTCGCGCTGGTCCTGCATCCCAACGGCGCGGTGCATTACGCGGAGGGGCGCGGCTGCGCGCTGGGCCGCGGTGACGTGATCCTGATGCACCCCGGACGCATCCACGGTTACGCGAACGCGGGCGATCTGGAGATTTTCAACATCGTGTACGAGGCGGAAAAACTGCCGCTGCCCCGGTTCGACGGCGGCAGTATGCGATTGTTCAATCTGCTGGTCATGCCTCAGGCGGATGTCCGTTCCTCCCCGGAAAAACCGCTGCTGCGCCTGCCGGAGGAAACGCTGGCGCGGGCGGAGGCGCTGGCCTTTGAACTCCAGAAGGAACTGGAAGGAGACGAACCGGGGAAATCGCTGCGCGCCTACGCCATTTTCATCAATCTGCTGACGCTGATCTGCCGGGCCGGAGGGGGACTGCCGCACAGCAAGGGGTACTCCGGCGCGCTTGCGCCCGCACTCAATTACCTGAATATGCACTTCCGGGAGATCCCGGACCTTGACGCGCTGGCCCGCGGCGCCAATATGTCCCGCCGGGGATTTTTCCGTCACTTCCGGGAACTGACCGGGATGTCCCCCCTTCAATACCGCCACGACCGGTGTCTGTCCGAGGCCCGGCGGCTGCTGCTGAATACCGACATGACCTTAAGCGAAATCGCCTACGAATGCGGCTTTTACGACTCCAACCATCTGAACCGGATGTTCAAAACCGCCACCGGCATCCCGCCCGGCCGGTTCCGCCGTCAGGCGCATCCGTCCGCCGCCGATTTGTCCCGCGCCGATTCTCCGCTGCCCGAACCGTACTGACGCGCGATGCGGAGGACACCCGACCTGCGAAAAATCGAATGCCGGTCCGTCGGCGGGATACAGACGGGAACCGCACACAAAAAATCTCCGCAACACATTGTATTGCAGAGATTTGTCGATTCGTTTCTGGTACCGGAGGTGGGACTTGAACCCACACGTACTGGGTACACCAGATTTTGAGTCTAGCGCGTCTGCCATTCCGCCACTCCGGCAAGAGTGAAGTGGTAGCGGGTCCCAGACTCGAACTGGGGACCTGCGGATTATGATTCCGACGCTCTAACCAACTGAGCTAACCCGCCACGTGACATGCCTTATAATGTAGCGCGGCATTGAAATCTTTTCAAGCCGTCCGAAACAAAAAACCGGAAAATCTTCCGGCGGCGGAAAAACCGGTCAGACGTCGGCGGTCCTTCCGCACCGCCGCGTCCGGGTGTTGCGGGCGTAAGCGATGACCTGCCCCAGCATGTAGATGTAAAAAGCCAGCACCGTCATTTTCTGAATGAAAGGCCCGGTGGGTCTTGACGGCAGACCGTGACCTTTCAGAAAGGTCAGTCCGCCGATCACGGCCAGAATGAACAGCATGAACACCAGCCAGATCCCCTTCTCCCCGCGCCGCCCGAACTGGTCGTCCGAAGTCAGCGCGGAACAGAATATGGCGATC
>JALEMG010000041.1 GCA_022768375.1 Lentisphaeria bacterium | reverse complement strand
GGGGCTGCTCGCCCCTCCCCCCGACACCCCCGCCCCCGGCAGGGCTTAAGGCCCTGCACCCCGAGGTCTCGTTCGGCGGTCTGCGAAGGACGGCTTCGAACGACTCCGCGGTCAAATCTGTGAAAACTTTTCCCGCTTTTCTGCGGAAAAGAGTTTTCACGCTTTGACCGCACTTGCCGCTCCGTGGGAGAACACCCCCGGCCCCCCCTGCGCGTCGGCTCCGCCTCCGCGCGTCTCGCGCTCCCGTCGGTCGCGCGGCGGTCCGCCGTCGTCGGAAACACACATCTCGTTCGCAGTTCGCAAGCGGTGAGAACGCGGACAAAATACGCCCCGCAGTTGAGACTGCGGGGCAGAGTTTTCTTTGGTCACTTTCTTTTGCGGTCAAAGGAAAGTAACGTAGTCCGCTTTTCTTGTTTTACTTCTTTTCTCGTGAAAAGAAGTAAATGGAGGAGGCGGAGACGGGGCGGGTCGCGGGGGTCGAGGCGGGGGAGGGAACCGTTTTCGCGGTAGAGACGGCCGCCGGGACCGGAGAGGGAGACGATGTTGTTGGCGACGTTGAGTTTGCGGTATCCGGCCCGAGCGACGAGGATGCGGCAGCGGGCGAGTTCGAGGAGGTTTTCGGCGGCGGGAGGGAGTTTGCCGAAGCGGTCGCGGAGTTCGGCGCGAAAATCTTCGAGGCGGTCTTCGCCGGAGATGGCGGAAAGTCGGCGGTAGGCGGCGAGGCGCATGCCGTCGTTTTCGATGTAGTCGGGGGGGATAGCGGCGGCGAGAACATCCGGAGGGGCGGTGAGAGCGATCTGGAGAAATTCGAGGTTGACTTCGACTTCGGAAACGGCGCAGTCGAGGTCGTCCGCAGGAGCGGCAAGGTGGCGCATGCGGGCGATCTCGCTTTGAAGCAGTCGGCAGTAGAGATCGAACCCGATCATGCAGAGGTGTCCGGACTGTTCGGAACCGAGGAGGTTTCCGGCGCCGCGAAGTTCGAGGTCGTGAAGCGCGAGTTGAAATCCGGCGCCGAGATTGGAACAGCGGCGGATGGCGGCGAGGCGTTTGCGGGCGGCGGAACCGGCAAGTTGGTTTTTGGGAAGCATCATGTAAGCGTAGGCCTGACGTTTCCAGCGTCCGACGCGGCCGCGGAGTTGGTAGAGTTGGGCGAGCCCGAAGCGGTCGGCGCGTTCGATGATGATGGTATTGGCGTTGGGGACGTCGAGGCCGGATTCGATGATGGTGCTGCAGACGAGGCAGTCGACGCGGCCGTCGAGAAAGGCGGTCATGACGGTTTCGAGTTCGGTTTCGGGCATTTGTCCGTGGGCGGCGGCGATGCGGGCGTCGGGAAGAAGTTCCCGGAGGTGCTGTACGCATTGGTCGATGGAGACGACCCGGTTGTGCAGGTAGTAGACCTGGCCGCCGCGGGCGAGTTCGGCGCGGATGGCGGCGATGACGAGATCGTCTTCCTGGGGAGCGATGACGGTTTTGACCGGAAGACGCATTTTGGGCGGCGTGGTCAATGTGCTGAGGTCCCGGGCGCCGGACATGGCGAGATAGAGGGTGCGCGGGATGGGGGTGGCGGACATGCTGAGCACGTCGGCCTCGACCCGGAAGCGGCGGAGCCGTTCTTTCTGGTCGACACCGAAGCGCTGTTCCTCGTCGATGATGACCAATCCGAGGTTGCGGAAGGAGAAGGCATTGCCGCAGAGCCGATGGGTGCCGATGAGGATGTCGATGCCGCCGGAGCGGAGGCGTTCCGCGATTTGCTGCTGTTCGGCGGCGGTGCGGAAACGGCTCACTACGTCCACGGTATAGGGAAATTCGCGGAAGCGCTCGCAGAAACTGCGGTAATGCTGCTGGGCAAGGACCGTGGTGGGCGCGATGACGGCGACCTGATAACCGGCGGAAACCGCCCGGAACGCGGCTCGCATGGCGATTTCGGTTTTGCCGTAGCCGACATCGCCGCAGAGCAGGCGGTCCATCGGTTTGGATTTGAGCATGTCCCGGCGGATCTCGATGGTGGCGCGGGTCTGGCACGGGGTGTCCTTGAAGGGAAAGGCCCGCAGAAATGCCGCCGTCGCATCGGCGTCGGCCCGGAAGGAGATGCCCGGCACGGCCTGCCGGACGGCCTGAAAGCGGAGCATTTCGGCGGCGTAGGTGCGCACTCCGGCCCGGGCGGATTCCTTGTCCCTCTCCCATTTGGCGGAGTTGAGCGCGTGCAGTTTGACCCGGCCCGGCGAACCGAGGTAGCGGCTGATCTTGGCCGCCTGCACGGGGGAGACGTAGAGCAGTTGGCTGTCGCGGAATTCCAGCACCATCATCTCCCGGGTAACGCCGCGGGAGCGCTGGATTTTCAGGCCGCGGTAGATGGCGATGCCGCAGTCCGCGTGAACGACATAGTCGCCTTCGTCGAAGTCGGTGAGGGAAAACTCTCCGATCTCCGGCGGTTCCTCCGCCGGTTCCGGCGGCGCGGGCGGAACGTCTTCCGCCGCGTCCGTCCGGCGGGATGCGAGGGAAAACCCGGCGGGAATGAGTTCCCGACCGGTCAGGAGCAGCACTCCGGCGGCGCAAAATCCGAAATTCAATGAGGAGACGGCGCAATCCACCGCGCGGGCCAGTCCGAGTTCCGCCGCCCATTCCCGCAGTCGGGGAAGGTCTTCCGCGGCGGCGACGGTCAGCACGGTCACGCCGCCGGCGGCGCGGTGTTCCGCGATCCGGCGCAGCAGCAGTTGCCGTCTCAGCGCTGTTTCCGCCGCGTGAAGGACTTCGGGAAGCGGTCCGGCGGCGGCGGCGAAAGGCGCGGAAACGGGAAAATCCGGGGCGCCGGGAACGGCTTCTCCGAAGACGAAATGTTCATGGCGGCGGGCGACCTCCCGCCAGCGTTCGAGGGCGCCGGGAACGCTGTACTTGCGCAGGATGTCCGCCCCGGACTCCGGCAGGACATCCGCCAGACGGAAGTTCCCGGCCCGCTCCAGATAGGCGAAAGCGTCCGACTGGGCCGCGCCGCCGGCGGTGATCCCCGCGCGGTTGATGATCCGGTAGGATTTCGCGGGGCCGAGGGAACGCTGGGTCTCCGGGGAGAACAACCGCATGGAGTCGATTTCGTCGCCCAGAAATTCGATGCGGCACGGCTCGTCGTGAGCCGGGCTGAATACGTCGATGATCCCGCCTCGCCGGGAAAATTCCCCGGAGATCGTGACCATGGCTTCGTCGTCGTAATCCAGCCGCACCAGCCGGTCCAGCAGTTCGGCGGGGGGAATGACCATGCCGGGGCGGAGTTCCAACTGGGACGCCGCGCACTCCTCCGGTTCGGGGGCCGGACCGAGCAGGGCGTGGACACTGCCGAGGACGAGGTCGAATTTTTCGTTGAGGATGCGGTTCAGCGCCCGGGCGCGCCGGGCTTCGCCGCCGGGGAAAAGCAGTTTGCCCCGGCCGCATTCCGGGACGGTCAGCACCCGGACGCGCAGGTCCAGCATCGCCGCCAGACCGAAAACTCCGTCCGCCGCCCGGTCCACCGCCGGGGCGTCGGGCAGCGTCACCGCCAGCGGTTCCACGCCGGTCATTGCGAGTTTCAGCAGCATCGGGGCCGCGGTTTCCGGGGTCGCGCCGGAAAAAATTTTCGCCGGGGTCTCGTCCCCGGACAGAAAATCCGTCAGATTTTTACGCCATTTCATAAAAACGCTATTGAAAAATCCCGGCAATCGCTTATAATTGTACCGAAGGTGTTCGCGGATTTCGGTCCGGCCTCCGGCGTCACGGCACATATTATAGCCGCTGGAACGGGGTTTTTACAGTCCGAAACCGAAAAAAAACGGTTTTTTTGCGCGGTTTCATGATCGAGGAGAGTTTTCTCCGGGCAATATTCAAATTCAGAGGGTGATTATGAGTAAAGAAATCAGGAAAGCGGCGGCCGATTCCGACGGCGCCGTCCGGAGGATCCGCAAAGCGGGGGTCCGGGTGATCCCGAAGCATCCCGCGCCGGCGGCGGATGCGGAGGAGGGCGCGGCAAATCCGGAGTCCACCGTCCGGCATCGGAAACTGGTCATCCGAAAGGTTTCCGCCGCGCCGACCAAATTCGCACCGAAAAAAAGCGCGCCTCCGGTTGAACCGGCCGCCGAACCCCAGGCGGACCCGGCCAAGCCCGCCTCCACCGCCCGGCTCCGCACCAAAAAGGAGGTGGACGCCGCCCGGAAAACCGCGCTGGAAGCCAAACTGATCGCCGGCAACAAGAACGACACCATGAAAGTCTATATGGGGGAGATCGCCCAGATCCCGCTGGTCAACAAGAAGGAGGAGGCCGAACTGGCCGAAGCCATTCACAGCACCGATCCCGCCCGTCATGAGGACGCCCGGACCACGCTGATCAAGGCCAATCTGCGGCTGGTGGTCAAAATCGCCCACGACTTCAAGGGACTGGGGCTGCCGCTACTGGACCTCATCAGCGAGGGCAATATCGGACTGATGCGGGCGGTGGAGAAGTTCGACCCGACCAAGGGCGCGAAGTTCTCCAGTTACGCCGCGTGGTGGATCAAGCAGTCCATGCGCCGGGCGCTGGCCAACCAGAGCCGCACCATCCGCATCCCCGTGCAGTCCGCGGGCAAGATCAACAAGATCAAGACCGTCCGGATGAAACTGGCCGAGGAGTTGGGACGCGATCCGTCCGACACCGAGATCGCGGAACACCTTGATTTCAGCGAGAGGACGGTTTCCGGACTGCGGCTGGCCGATCTGCGCACCATCAGTCTCCACGATCCGATCCAGCAGGGCGAGGAAGGAGAATTTCAGGACATCATTCCCGATCGTCACGCCATGACCCCCGACCAGATCATCGGAGACGTCGAATCGGTGTTCCGGCTGATGGACCTGCTGGACAAACTGGATGAGCGGGAACGCAAGATCCTGGAAATGCGTTTCGGTCTGCGCGGCGGCCGCACCCTGACGCTGGAGGAGGTCAGCCAGCAGATCGGCCGCACCCGCGAACGGGTCCGGCAGATTCAAAATCAGGCGCTGGCCAAACTCAAGCAACTGCTCGTGGACGAGGCCGGATACTCCAATACCGGCGTGCAGAACGAGGAATGACCCTCCGCCGGGGGCGTGCCGCGCCCCGATTCCGCCCCGCGCGCGACCGGGCGGAAATTCGCTCCGCTCCGAACGGGAATTGAAGCCGCCGGGATAACCGGCGGCTTTCTTTTTCAGGGAGGAGCGATTTTGGTGATAACACGATATAAATGGTGATTTTGTGTTCTTTTGTTTTACCTGCCCCGGCAGTATATTAGAGTTGTGCCGGAGAACTCGATTCGTCCAATCCGTCAGTAAGCAGTTGTCGTCGTCTGGCTGCGGCGGATATGTCGGTCGTATGAACTCCGGCACAGTTTTGTGCGGACACGGGCGTTATTCCCGCGGGTCCATCAGCATGCGGATCGCTTCCTCAAAGGCCTTTTTCACCGTGTCCTCGTCGGCAAAGCGGACGACTTCGTCCGGTTCCGGACGTTCCGCGACCTCCGGTCCCAGCAGATCGAGAAACGGCGACGGCAGCGCCGGGCGGACCATGCCCCGGACCATCCGGCTCCGGGCGCGGGTGAGGTAGAGTTCCCGTTTGGCGCGGGTGATGGCAACGTAAAACAACCGCAGTTCCTCGTCGTATCCATTCTCCTCCAGCGCCCGTTCGTGGGGAAAGATGTTCCGTTCCATGGCGATCTGGATGACTACCGGATACTCCAGTCCCTTGGCGGCGTGAATGGTGCTGAGCGTCACGGCGTCGGCGTCCGGGGTCTCCTCCCGCACCCGGTCGTTCTCCTCCAGCAGCGCGTAGGATTCCAGATAGTCGTTCAGCATGGTGTCCGGACCGTGCTTTTTCTCGAACTGGGCCACCGCGCTGATGAATTCATCCACGTTGTCCCGTCTTTTGACGGTATCCTCCATATCCCGGTAAATTTTCTGCAGACCGCCGGAGTAGCCGACTTCGTCGAGAAACCGGACGATCTTGCCGGCCAGTCCGCCGGGAGCGGCGAAGGCCTGTCTCGCGGCGGCGAAGGCGGCCAGCATGGAGCGCAATTCCCCGGCGGCGCGGGCGCTGAGGCTTTTCCGGAACTCCTCTCCGCGCAAAGTGGCGGTCATGGGAATGTGTTCTTCGGCCCGGCGGCGTTTGAGTTCTCCCACCGCTTTGGGACCGATACCCCGGGGCGGCGCGGCCAGCACCCGCAGGACGCTCTGGTCGTCCCGGGGGTTGACCAGCAGTTTCAGATACGCCACGGCGTCCTTGATCTCCCGCCGCTGAAAGAACTGCTGTCCGCCCACCAGCCGGTAGGGGATGCCGGAATTCATCAGCGCCTGCTCGATCTGCCTCGACAACTGATTGGAGCGGTACAGCACGGCGAAATCGCGGTACGCGAGTTCCGGGCATTCCGCTTTGCGGGCGCGGATCAGCGACGCGACGAACTCCGCTTCCTGATCGTCCCGGTCGAACCGCAGGATCTTCGGTTTTCTACCCTGCCCGAGCGCGCTCCACAATTTTTTGGCGTGGCGGCGGGATCCGGCGCCGATGACCGCGTTGGCCGCGTTGAGGATCGCGGTGCAGGAGCGGTAGTTCTGCTCCAGTTTTACCACCATGGCGTCCGGGAAAATTTTAGGAAACTCCAGAATATTCTCCACGTCCGCGCCGCGCCACGAATAGATGCTCTGGTCGTCGTCGCCCACCACGCAGAGATTGGGCCTGTCGCCGCCCAGCAGCCGCACCAACTCGAACTGGGCGGCGTTGGTGTCCTGATACTCGTCCACCAGCAGGTAGCGATACCGCGCTCGGTACTCCGCCAGCACCTCCGGGTGTTCGGTGAAAATCCGCCACGCCAGAAGCAGCATGTCGTCGAAATCGACGAGGTTCTGCATCTCCATCAGGTCGCGGTACTTCTCGTAGACGTGGGCCGCGGTGGACTCGAACGGGCTCTCCGCGTTTTTGAGCGCGGCTTCGGGGGTGCGGAGTTGATTTTTCCACGCGCCGATCATGCCGAACGCTTTGGCCGCCGGAAACCCCTCGTATGCGCAGCCGCATTCGCCCAACGCCTGCTTGAAGATCCCCTGCTGGTCGGATTCGTCGGCCACGCTGAATCCCGCGGCGAATCCCAGTTTGGCGATGTGCCGCCGCAGCAGCCGGATGCAGAAACTGTGAAACGTCCCCAGCGTCACCCGTTCCGCCTGAGCGGAGTCCACCAGCGCGGCGAGCCGTTCGCGCATTTCCCGGGCCGCCTTGTTGGTGAAGGTCAGCGCGAGAATGCTCTCCGGCGCGATGCCGTCGGCAAGCATGCAGGCGATGCGGAAGGTGATGACCCGGGTCTTGCCGGTCCCCGCTCCGGCCAGCACCAGCACCGGTCCGGTGTGCCGACCGGCGGCGGCGGCCTGTTCGGGATTGAGTTGCGAGAGGATTTCGCTCCGGGTCATAGGCCGAATTCCCGTTCCGCATTGAGGTGAAAAATTTTCTCGTTGTCCGCTTCGGACAATCCCATGCTCCGCACGTCGGCGACGGCGTCCCCGGGCCGCCGGGCCGGATAATCGCTGCCGAAAAGGATTTTGTCCGCGCCGTGCGCCAGCACCATCGCTTTCGCCTGTTCCGCCGGCAGTTCCCAAAAGGTGCTGGAGGTATCGAAAAGCACGTCCCGGCCCACCAGATGCTTCCACGACTCCTCCCATTCGCCGTAGCCGCCGAAGTGCGCGGCGATCGCCTTGAGATGCGGAAAATCGTCCAGCACCCGGGCCAGCCGCCACGGGGAGGAGAAATCCCCCTTGCGGTCGCCGACGTGAAAGGTGAAAGGCAGGTCGCCCGCCGCCTCGTAGATACGGTACATTTTCGGTTCGTCGAGGTAGATTTTCTGAAAATCCGGGTGAATTTTCACCCCTTTCAGCCCCAGCGTCCGGATGCGTTCGATCTCCCCGGGGATGTCCGGGTAGTCCGGATGGATGGTCCCGAACGCCGCGAACCGCTCCGGGAACGTCGTCTGGATGAGGTGCAGAAAATCGTTGGCCGCCGTCACCTGTTCCGGTTTGGTGGCGCAGGAAAAAATCAGCGCCTTGTCCACCCCGGAGGCGTCCATGGATGCCAGCAGGTCCTCCGGCGAACCGCCACCCTCCCACGGATGGTGATAGTAGTCTTCCAGAAACCGCACCGCCTTGGCCGCGATCTTCGCCGGAAAGACGTGGGTGTGCATGTCAATGTATCTCATTCTCCCGTCCTCGTCCGGATAATATACCACTCCAAGCGCGATTCCGCAACCCGCCGGGATTGAAAAATCGCATTCCGCGTGATATATTAACTCCCGAATGATGGAGAGCAGTCAATCCAAAAAAGGGAGCGGATCCGCGATGAACCCCGAATACGATTTCACCGCCATTGAGAAGAAGTGGCAGCAATACTGGGCGGAACACAAGACCTTCCGTGCCGTCGATCTTGCCGACAAGCCCAAATACTACTGTCTGGATATGTTTCCGTATCCTTCCGGCGCGGGACTGCATGTCGGCCATCCCGAGGGGTACACCGCCACGGACATCGTCTGCCGTTACAAGCGGATGAAAGGCTTCAACGTCCTGCATCCCATGGGCTGGGACGCCTTCGGGCTGCCCGCGGAACAGTACGCGGTGGACACCGGCACCCACCCCGCCGTCACCACGGAGAAAAACATCAACCACTTCCGCCGGCAGATCCAGTCCCTCGGCTTCAGTTACGACTGGGACCGGGAGGTGAATACCACCGATGTCGACTACTACAAGTGGACCCAGTGGATTTTCATGCAACTCCACAAAAAAGGGCTGGCCTATCTGGACGAGGTGGCGGTGAACTGGTGTCCCGCCCTCGGTACGGTCCTGGCCAATGAGGAGGTCATCAACGGCCGCAGCGAACGGGGCAATCACCCGGTGGAACGCCGCCCCATGAAACAGTGGATGCTCCGCATCACCGAGTACGCCGAACGGCTGCTCAACGATCTGGACGATCTGGACTGGCCGGAGGGGATCAAGGAGATGCAGCGGAACTGGATCGGCAAATCCACCGGCGCGGAGGTGATCTTCCGGACCACCTGCGGCGAGGACGTTACCGTCTACACCACCAGACCGGACACTCTTTTCGGCGCCACCTACATGGTGCTGGCTCCCGAACACCCGCTGGTGGACAAACTCACCACCCCCGAATGCCGGGCGCAGGTGGACGCCTACCGCAAGGCCGCCGCGCTCAAAAGCGATCTGGCCCGGACCGAACTTGCCACCGAAAAGACCGGCGCATTCACCGGGGCCTATGCCGTCAATCCGGTCAACGGCGGCCGGATCCCCATTTGGATCGCCGACTATGTGCTCATTTCCTACGGCACCGGCGCGATCATGGCGGTCCCGGCCCACGACACGCGGGACTTTGAATTCGCGCAGGTTTTCGGTCTGCCGATCAAATGCATCATCGCCCCCGACCCCGCCGCCGCCGCCGAAGCCGGCGTTGACGTGGACGCGGTGCTGGCGGGCAAGGCCTGCTGGACCGGCGAAGGCAAACTCATCAATTCCGCCAACGCCGACGGGCTGGACGTCAACGGCATGTCGGTCCGGGATTCCAAGCCCGCCGCCACGAAGTGGCTCGCCGCCCGGGGACTGGGCCGGGAAGCGGTCAAGTACAAACTCCGGGACTGGCTGTTCAGCCGCCAGCGCTACTGGGGCGAACCGTTCCCCATCATCCACTACGAGGACGGTTCGGTGGAACTGGTGGACGAGAGCGAACTGCCGGTGGAACTGCCCGAAATGACCGACTTCAAACCCAGCGGCACCGGCGAACCGCCGCTGGCCAAAGCGGGCGACTGGCTCAATTACGTCGATCCCAAAACCGGACGCAAAGGCCGCCGCGAAACCAATACCATGCCCCAGTGGGCCGGTTCCTGCTGGTACTATCTGCGGTACATCGACCCGCACAATCCCGACGCCCCGTGGGACCCGGCGCTGGAGAAATACTGGATGCCGGTGGACCTCTACGTCGGCGGCGCGGAACACGCGGTGCTGCATCTGCTTTACGCCCGGTTCTGGCACAAGGTCCTCTTTGATCTCGGTTACGTCTCCACGAAAGAACCGTTCCGCAAACTGGTCAATCAGGGGATGATCCTCGGGATCTCCTACAAGGATTCCCGCGGGGCGCTGGTCCCCACCGATCAGGTGGAATTCACCGACAACGGTCCGGTGCGCAAAAGCGACGGCGAAGCGCTGGTGGAGTTTCCGGCCAAAATGTCCAAATCCTTGCGCAATGTGGTCAACCCCGACGACGTCATCGCCCGGTACGGGGCCGACAGCATGCGGCTTTACGAGATGTTCATGGGGCCGCTGGAGGCGACCAAACCGTGGAGCACCACCGGCGTCGAGGGGGTGCACCGGTTCCTGAAAAAAGCCTATCGGGTCGTCGGGTTGACCCCGCTGACCGAAACGCCCTGCGCCGGGGAGTTGCGGCGGACGCTTCACGCGACGGTCAAGAAGGTGGGAAGCGATCTGGAGACGTTCGGCTTCAACACCGCCATCAGCGCCATGATGGTTTGTCTCAACGACATGGCGAAGTTGCCGGAACTGCCCCGGGAGGCGGCGGAGACGTTCACGCTGCTGCTGGCGCCCTTCGCCCCCCATCTGGCCGAGGAATTGTGGGAGCGGCTCGGACACACCGGAACGCTGGCCTATGAACCGTTCCCCGAATATGACGAAAAAGTTCTGGAAGTCAGCGAGGTGGAGATTCTCGTGCAGGTCCTCGGCCGTCCGAAGGCCCGGCTGATGATGCCCGCCGGATGCGACGCCGACACCGCGAAAAGAATTGCGCTGGCCGATGAAACCGTCAAGGCCGCCCTCAACGGCAAAGAACCCCGCAAGGTCATCTACGTTCAGGGGCGGCTGGTGAATATCGTCGTCTGATCACAAGGAGGGTCCCGCTATGCGAAAAAAATGGTTCCGCATCGCCGCCGCGCTGACCGCGGCTCTGCTCGCCGGATGTACGGAGGTGCGTCTGGCCGACGGCAAGTACACCACTGCGCTCTCCGGGCGGGATGATTTCGCCGCGGTGTACGGAGATCTGATTTTTCTCCGGCTCCGCAACGCCGAGGACGACACCATGGACAACGGCTACTGGGACTGGGCCGGCAAGTACCGGATCGAGGACGGGAGCCTCATCAAACTGGAAATGGACCGCAAAACCGGGCGGGACTGGAACTTCTACTACCGGCTGACCATGCGCGGTCACGCCATTGTGGTGGAGGACCTGCGGGCGGACAACTCCTATACGCTGCAACTGCGTCCGGCGGAACCGAAACGCCCGGCGGCGGGACCCGGAACTTCAACCGGAACGGCGTATCCGGCTTACCGGTGAAAACGAACAACGTCTGAAAGACGCTCTCTTAGCTCAGTTGGATAGAGCGGCTCCCTCCTAAGGAGCAGGTCGCGCGTTCGATTCGCGCAGAGAGCGCCATTTTTTGGAAAAAATTCCACAAATTTTCCACAATCAGCAGTTGCGACCGAGGTGCGATGGGCTGTCCTCAAGGATGCCCCCCCCCGATCCATAATCCCTTATGGATTCACCAGGCGGGAGTAACGTTCTTGGGGCGGAATATCCATCCGGAAATGACCGCAAAGGACGGTGCAACCAGAACCGGCGAGAAACTGCCGATTCGCGTCTTGACCGGTTTCGAGGCCGCCGGCGTACCATTGGGGAAGTCCGTGGCCAAATTATCCGGCTCGGCGACAGCGATGATCCGCAGACGGTCCGGGTGTTCATTCGCAAACCGGGAATAACCGGTACCGCGGGCATCGGCGCCAATGACGGCAAGCGTAACGGGAGAGGCCATATTTTCGACTCCTTGCATTAACTTTTGAGGGAATACAGATCAAAAAGGGAAACGACCGGACGGATATTGCGTCGATCCCCCGCGTTTTTGTGCCACCCTGACAGATTGTTATTTCCGCCGCTTTTTCAATCCTTTGGAAAAATTCCGCGGAATATCGATTTGAGCGATCGGTTCCTTCAGCATCAGCGTGCCGGAAAAGTTCTGCAGTTTCACCGTGATCGGCAGTTTCCCATTCGCGGGACATTTGACCTTTGTGTTGATCGTCCGCCAACTGAAATTGCCCCGAGGCAAGGCGATCGCACTGCCGGCGATGCTGATGGAAGCCCCGCTCTGGCCGCCGTCAAACCGAAAATCCCGACCCGAAACTTTGATTTTGACCAGTACTTCCCGTCCGGCGACCTGCGACGGAATGCCGACGCTCTCCTCCACCGTCACTGCTTCCGTCAGTTTTACCCCGGCGGCCGAGGCGATTTTCAGCGCACCCAGTTCTTCCGCCACCGTCACCCCTTTCGGCAGACCGGCGGACTGGGCCTTGTCCGCGATCTTCACCGGATCGAACGGCAAATTGATATCCATGCCCTGAAGTGCCCCCGCCGTCATAACGCAGGCGATCAGCCATCCGCACACATGTTTTGATCTCATCATCGTTTTTTCCTTTCCTGATTGATGGCGGGGGGGGAGATTTCCCGCTTCCGCCGGGTTTGTTCTGCTACCGCACCGGTTTCCCGGTGACGTGACCGTCGATATAAAGGTAGTTGTTGTTCAACGGGGTGTGAAACGCATCGTAGTCGTACATCACCGGGTATTGAAAACCGAAGATGGTGAAGTTTTTCGCCTCCACCTGCCGCCCGTTGGCGCCGATGGAGTTCCACTCGTAACTGCTGCGTTGGCGTTCAAAATATCCGGCCTGATCACCGGGACAGCGCAGGACCGCCCCGCCCCGACCGCCGGGACAAAGCACTTCGGCGATGCCGGGGAAGTTCTTCTCGTTATCCGGCGGGCTGGCGGGGTCCATGGTGCAGTACGGCGTCCGGAAGCGATTCCCCTCCAGGTACAAATGGAGCAACTGCCCCGCCTGCCGCAAATTACCGGCACAGGCGGTATGCCGCCCCCTCCCCCGCACCAGATTGGTCACGGCCATACTCAGCGAAGCGAGAATGGCGAGAATGACAAGGCCCGTCAGCAGTTCGGCCAGCGTGAATTTCAGGCGTCTGCGAATCATTTCGGGGCGTACCGCTGTAAGAACTGCAAACCCGGCGTGAGAATGGGGGACAATTCCGCCCGTTCCCGGCTGGTCAGTTTCTGATTGACGGCGTGCAGAATTTCCTCCTGCACGATTTTTTCCGCCTCGAGGTCGCGTTTTTGCCCCGGAGGGGGGCCGGCGTTCCGCGGCGGATGTTTCGGCACCTTTTTCATCATCATGCTGATGAATTTGACCGTGGCCAGACGCTTCTCCGGCGGCATCGCCCGGTATTTGGCGATCAGTTCGTCCAACACGAAGCGGGCCCCCTCCCGGATAACATTCAACTGCCGGGACCGTTCCCGCGCTTCGTACTGCCGTTTCAGGTGGGCGAACATTTTCTCTTTTGTCGGCTGATCCTCTTTGGCGAAAGCCGTGCGCACCATGCACCGGGCCAGTTCCGCGTCGCTCCACTTCGTTTTCGCCAGCACCTCCGCCGGGGTCCGCGGTTCGGGAACCCGCCGGCGTGCCGCGACAAACCACCACGTCCCCGCCGCGATCAGCAAAACCGCGGCGGCCGAACTCCAGATTTTCCAGTGGCGGCGGATGACGTCAGCGATCTTCGGCATGGTTTTCACTCCGAACCGACCGGGTGTTGCGGGCGTAGGCGATGACCTGCCCCAGCATGTAGATGTAAAAAGCCAGCACCGTCATTTTCTGAATGAAAGGTCCGGTGGGTCTCGACGGCAGACCGTGACCTTTCAGAAAGGTCAGTCCGCCGATCACGGCCAGAATGAACAGCATGAACACCAGCCAGATCCCCTTCTCCCCGCGCCGCCCGAACTGGTCGTCCGAAGTCAGCGCGGAACAGAATATGGCGATC
>JALEMG010000030.1 GCA_022768375.1 Lentisphaeria bacterium | reverse complement strand
AGACACCATCGAAATTGCCGGCGGTTCCTACAGTCTGGACAAGAGCGGTCTCAGCATCGCGCTGAGCAAGATCAGTTGAGAGGAGACTCCATCATGAAATTCGACTACGAACACCCGGACCTTGCCGAAGTCGACTTCGGCAAGTTCGCCCGCGGCGCCCGCAAAGCGCCCGACTACGCCGACGATACCGACGATCTGGGGCTGTAGAGACCGGCAGTCTGCGGACGGTGGGAGGTGGAGCAGGGCGGTTTTTGTCAAGGGCGGGGCTGCTCGCCCCCCCCGACACCCCCTCGGCAGGACTTAAGGCCCTGCATCCCGAGGTCTCGTTCGGCGGACTTCGTAGGACGGCTCCGGGAAAATCGCGGCCAAATCTGTGAAAACTTTTCCCGCTTTTCTGCGAAAAAGAGTTTTCACGCTTTGGCCGCACTTGCCGCTCCGGGGGAGAACACCCCCGGACCCCCCGGCGCGTCGGCTCCGCCTCCGCGCGTCTCGCGCTCCCGCCGGTCGCGCGGCGGTCCGCCGTCGTTATCGGCCGAAACAAACATTGAAACGACGGATGGAGCGCGACGGTCGATCATTTGACATTTTCCTCTCCATATGTTATATCAGAAGAAACTTGAGCGCCCGGGAAATTGTGAATATTTCAAGTTCGGCAGAGGATTTTATTGCGCATCAGATCAACTGTCCGGCGCGGCGCGAAAAAATCCGGGTTGTCAAATGGGAGGCGAAATCCCGCGACGAAGCCGCCGCCCGCGTGACACGGAAAATCAGGCAACACCGAGTATGGAGTCAAAAATTTTTATGGCGGATCGAAAATGCTTCCCATGACCGTTCTGGACTGGAGTATCATCGCCGCGGTGGTCGCAACGACCATGCTGCTGGGCATTCTCGTCGGACTGCGTTCCGGCAGGAACTGCGAATCGTTCTTTCTGGGCGGCCGCAGTCTCCCGTGGTGGCTGCTGGGCACTTCCATGGTGGCGACGACCTTTTCGACCGACACGCCCAATCTCGTCACCGACCTCGTGCGCGGGCACGGAGTTTTCGGCAACTGGGCGTGGTGGTGCTTCCTGCCGACCGGCATGACGACGGTCTTTCTCTACGCCAAATTGTGGCGGCGGCTCGGGGCCGTGACCGACATGGAGTTCTACGAGATCCGCTACAGCGGACGGGCGGCGACCTTTCTCCGCGGGTTCCGGGCGATCTACCTCGGACTGTTTTTCAACGTCATGACGCTGGCAACGGTATCGCTGGCGGCGATCAAAATCGGGGCGGCGATGCTCGGACTGACGCCCGGACAGAGCGTCTGTTATGCGATGGCCGCGACGGTGCTTTTCACCTCCATCGGCGGATTTCGCGGGGTGATCTTCACCGATTTTCTGCTCTTTTTTCTGGCGATGGTCGGCGCGGTCGCCGCGGCGTTTTTCGCCGTGAATCTGCCGGAAGTCGGCGGCATGGACGAACTGCTCGACAAATTCGCCGCCTCGCCGGAACTCCAGTGGAAACTTTCGCCCGTCCGGTGGGGCAGTACCGACGACCTGATCGCCTTTGTCATCGTGCCGTTCGCCATTACATGGTGGAGCATCTGGTATCCCGGCGCGGAACCCGGCGGCGGCGGGTTTCTGGTGCAGCGGATGATGGCGGCGAAAAACGAGAAGCACGCGATGGCGGCGGTGATGTTTTTCAACGTCGCCCATTACGCGCTCCGGCCGTGGCCGTGGATCGTGGTCGCACTCGCTTCGCTGATCGTCTACCCCGATCTGGCCGCCATTCGCGGCGCGGTCGGTCATCTGCTCCCGGAAAGTCAATGCGGCAACGACACCGCCTACTCGCTGATGCTCGCCAGAATGCCCGCCGGCTGGCTCGGGTTGATGGTGGCAAGTTTGCTGGCGGCCTACATGTCAACGCTTTCGACCCTGCTCAACTGGGGTTCGAGTTACTGCGTCAACGATGTGTGTAAGCGTTTCATCCGCCCGAAAGCCGGCGAAAGCGAATTGGTCTGGTGCGGCCGGGCGGTGACGTTGCTGCTGATGGTGCTGAGCGCGTTTCTGGCGCTTCGGCTCCACAATGCGATGCAGGCGTTTCAACTGCTGCTGTCGATCGGAGCGGGGACGGGGCTGTTGTTTCTGCTGCGCTGGTTCTGGTGGAGGATCAACGCCGCCTGCGAGATCGCGGCGATGGCGGGCAGTTTCCTGTGGGCGACGGTCTTCTTTTTCTGGGAATCGTGTCCGCTGAGTCCGTGGCAGCAGATGGCTCTCGCGGTGGCGCTGACGACCGCATGCTGGCTGCCTTTCGCATGGATCGGCCCCCGAACGGATGCCAAAGTCCTGCGCGACTTCTGCCGCCGGATCAATCCCGGCGGCGCGTGGAACGCGGTGTTCGACGAAGCGGAACGGGCGGGAGAACCCATCATCCCGGAGGCCCCGGCGCAGAACATCCCCCGCGGACTGATCGCTTCGCTGCTCGGGTGTCTGGCGGTATATCTGATCATGTTCGGCACCGGGCGACTGATCGGCCGGGATTGGATGACCGGGATCGGCGGACTGCTTCTGGCGCTGATCTTTACCGTGCTGCTGGTGCGCGTCTGGAATCCCCGGGAAGCGAAGTGAAACGGATGGTCCGCACTCCCCGGCGGGAGTGCGCGGCCCCGACACACGCCGTTGTCCGCGCGCGTTTCGCCCTTACTTCGGCCCGGATTCCGGGAAGATGCTTTGGATCATGCCCGATATCGCCGGGGAAGGAGTGGTTTTCACCGACTTCTGCCCGTATTGTTTCGCATAGTGGCGGTTCAGGAAATGCCGCGGATCGTCGCGCAGAATGTCGGTTTTATACAGGGCGTTGTAGCGACTCATGCCGCAGACCGGACGAAATGTCCACTCCCGGACGATCCCTTGCCGCCGCGCGTCCTCCATCACGGCAAAACGCTCTTGGCAGATCCGTTCCGTGAATCTCACGTCACGAAACGCGTACGCCGCGTTGGTCAGCGCCAAAATCGCGCAGATTCCCAAAATGACGCCGCGGCACTCGCAACTCACGGGCCATGTGACGTACAGTTTTCCGGCACAGCAGAGCAGGAAAACAAAACTGCCGAAAACCGCCCTTCCCGGAGTGTACGGCGACAGGATCATGCTGTAACCGCTTACCCATGCCGCCGCCAGATAGAACAGCACCGTCAGTCGGGAACCGCGGTCGAATTTCCCGTACGTGAAAAACATCATGACCAACACCGCGCCGAACAGCCCGGGAATCGTATGAAAAAGATGCGCGCTCTGCGTCAGGATGTTGGTCAAAATCGGAATGCCGCGGTATCCTTCGGCGGCGATCCGACCGGCGATCCCGGGGGCGGTCAGCACAACGAAACAGCCGGCCAGCGCACCCGACAATCCGTAAAACATCCACAGCGGCACATGGCGGTATTTCACGGCGGCGAAGACGATGACCAGCCCCAGCAGCAGCGGGACCGTCACCGCGATGTTTTCGTTGGCATTGCAGCCGATGAAGCCGACCGGAAGCAGATAGAGACGGGAAAGGAGGTATTGATTCCCGCGGGGCCCGTATTCGAGAAAGTTCCGGTACGGCAGCAGCAGCAGCAGGTAAAACCATGATGTCCACAGATAGGTAATGGCACCGCTCGCCCAGAACAGCGTCAGCCCCGGCGATGGGGCGCAGAGGAAGAAAAGCGAGGAAACCAAGGCCAAAACCGCCGGCCTGACCGGTTTTTCTCCGCAGATATGACGGCAGATCAGCCACACCGTCCCGGCGGCCATCACGCCGTTCAGCAGATTGAACCACACTTTGCCGAGGAAAAAGACCGTACCCGTCGTGAATGCCGTCACCACCCGCCCGCTCCAGGAACGGAAACAGGCCCGGACCGAACCGACGACGTCGGAAAACGAGTCGATCCGCGGCGTTGTTTCCGGCGAAATATCAAAAAGGGACTTGCCGTCCATGAAGCGGTAGTGGCCCGCGATATCGTCGTAAACATAAGGGGTATAACAGGAAAACAGCACGAAAATCCCGGCGGTCAGCAGTAAGATCACCCCGTTCGTCAGGCGGGGCCGGGCACGCAGTCGGTCCGCAAAGACGGTAATTTTCATAATTTCGACCCGCGAAAGCATTGTTCCGTCACTCCGCCGCCCCATCCCTGATATCGGCGCGCTCCCGTGCGGATGTTTCCCCTAATATAGCACGCGAACCGCCAAATACAAGGACCGGGCGGGGCGCTCCTCCCGTCAGGGGCGGGGCTTATGGCTCCGCTCCCCGGAGTCTCTTTCGGCGGACTGCGGACGCCGGTACGTCCGCTCACTTTCCCGTCATATTCCGTTTCTATCCGTTTCCCTCCGCCGGAACAACTTGAAAAATCCCCGTTCCCGCGATATATTAACGGCACCGTGAAGTGGATACGATGGCGGAGTCCGCGGTGCTCATCCCCTGCGGTAACGAGGAAACGCGGTCGGATCGGGCGGCGTTCGGGGGGGGGGTGACGCGGCCTCCGGCAAAATCGTTTCTCTTGGTGGATGACGGCGGTTCCGCCGTCGGCGATATCCCGCGCGGACGGCGCGATGTCTGCGGCGGCAAGTTGAAGTTTTTTCGCGTTCTCAAAGACTTCATCAGACTCGTCTGTTCCCGAAACTGCGTCCGGGAAATTTCAGTATGATAAAGAACAACTTACTTTCAGGAGAAGGAGACGACATGAAAATCGGCAAATGGAAGATCGTGATTTTTACCTGGGGACTGCTGGTCGCGCTGGTCCTAACCGGCTGTGCCGGCGCGCCGCTGGCGTTATGGAATGACGGCGCGCCCGCCAAAAGCACCCTGATCGAATATGTGACCGCCGTCACGTCGGAAGGTTCCGCGGACTACATCCCGGTCGAGAGGCGGATCGCCGTCTTTGACCTTGACGGCACGCTGCTTCTGGAGACCGACCCCACCTATTTCGACTGGGTCATGTTTGAACGCCGCGTGCTGGATGATCCGACTTGCCGCGCGAGCGCCGAGCAGACCGCCGCCGCCCGGGCGGCACAAAAGGGGGTTCTCCCGCCGCTGAACAAGAACCGCGAACGCATGGTCTCGCAGGCCTACAAGGGAATGACGCTGGACGAATTTGAAGCATTTGTCCGCAAGTTCATGGCGGAAGATCAACCGGGTTTCACGGGGCTCAAACGCGGCGATGCCCTGTATCGGCCGATGATCGAGGTCGTGAATTACCTCCGGGACAACGGCTTCACCGTGTATGTGGTCAGCGGCACCGACCGGCTGACCGTCCGGCCGCTGCTGGCGGCGCTGCGTCTGCCGCCGCATCAGATCATCGGGTCCGACAGCACCATCGTCTCCAGCCGGCAGGGCGATCGGGATGCGCTGGACTACACGTTCGCCAGGGGCGACACGCTGATGCTGGGCGGCGAAAATCTGGTAAAATGCCTCCAGATGAACAAGGTTTCCGCGATCGTGCGGGAGATCGGCGTTCAGCCGGTGCTGGCCTTCGGCAACACGCGAAGCGATGCGAGCATGCTCAACTACACCATCTGCGGCAACCGGTACCGCGCGCTGGGCTTCATGCTTCTGTGCGACGACCTGGAGCGCGAGTACGGCAATATGAAAAAGGCCGACCAGATGCGCCGCGACTGCCGGGAGAACGGCTGGATTCCCGTGTCCATGCGCGACGATTGGAAAACGATTTACGGCGACGGCGTTACAAAACGGAAAGGTTCAGGATCGAAAAAATGACAGGACAAAGCAGGATAAAATTTACGCAGGTCTCGCTTTTCAGCGTCCTGCTCGCCGGACGCTATGGCGGGGTCGTCAGCGTCGCCGAACTGAAACGATACGGCAATATGGCCATCGCCACGATGGACCGTCTGGACGGCGAGATGCAGATGATCGACGGGATCGTCTATCAGGCGTGCGCGGACGGGCGGGTCCTCCGGCCGGAAGACGACGCGACCATCCCTTTCGGGACGATCGCCGATTTCCGCGCCGAACAAGGTCTGAAACTCGAAAACATCCCGAGTTACGAACTTTTTGAAACACGCGTGGACGAACTCTGCCCGCAAAAACACGTTCCGCTGGCGGTCCGCTTCACCGGGGCTTTCCGGCGCATGAAGGTCCGTGCCGTCGGGCGGCAGGAGCACGACGGCGTCGGGCTGGCGGAAGCGGCGAAAAGCGAAGCGGTCTTCGATCTGCGCGATTGTTCCGGCGATCTGGTGGGCTTCCGGCTCCCGGGATACGTCAGGGGGATCAACGCGCCCGGGTGGCATCTTCACTTCATGGATGCGGAGCGGCGGCACGGCGGCCATGTGGTCAACTTTTCCCTGCTCGCGGGGGAATTGCGTTACTGTTACGCGGACGACATCCAACTGCGTCTGCCCGACCCGGCGGTGCTGGCCGGACTTGACCTGGCGAAGGATTGGAGCGCGGAACTGAAAAAGGCGGAGGCGGAGCGGTGACTCCGGGAAGGACGATCCTCCGGACCGGTTTGCCGGCGCTGTTCGCCGCGCTGTTCGTTCTGCTGTTCGCGGGGTGCGGTTCGCCGGATTCGCTTCAGGCGGTGCGGGAGCGCGGGGTGTTGCGCGTCGGCACGACGGGGGACTACCGTCCGATGTCGTTCCGCGATCCCGCGACCGGAAAATACGAAGGATTCGACGCCGCGCTCGCGGAGGAGTTGGCGCGGGATCTCGGCGTCAGACTCGAATACGTTCCCACCACCTGGCCGACGCTGATGCGGGACACGCTGGAGCGCCGATTCGACCTCGCGCTCTGCGGCATCACAATCACTCCCGACCGGCAGCAACAGGCGCTGATGTCCGAAGGCTACCTCGACAACGGCAAGACCGTTCTCTGCCGGGCGGAGGACGCGAAAAAATACACCTCGCTTGCCGCCGTCAACCGTCCCGAAGTGCGCGTGATGGAGAATCCCGGCGGCCTCAACGAGAAATTCGCCCGGGCGAATCTGCCGCGCGCCGTGCTGGTCATCCACCCCGTCAACGAGGAGATCCCCGGGCTCGTCGCTTCCGGCAAAGCCGATGTGATGATCACGGAGGTCATGGAGGCGGCATACTACGCCGCGCACGACAGGCGGCTCGCCGCGCCGATGCCGGAGGCGCCCTTCACCCGCGGCAAACTGGGGGCGCTGCTGCCGCCGGGAAGCGAGACGCTGCGGGATCGCGTGAACGACTTCCTCCGCGACGCGCGGCAAAGCGGGCGGCTGGACGAACTCAAGGCGATCCACCTGCACGGCAAAAAGCAGCGCGCGCTCACGATCCTGCACCTCAACGGCACGTGGTTTGAAATGGGTCGGCAGTACGGGGAGGCGATGAAGGAGCCGATGCGCCGGGTCCTGCGTTTCGCCGAACGGCGCGCGACCGAGGCTTCGGACCGCTATCTTCTGCCGCACGGGCTCCCCTGCGGGGTCGAATTTCTCGACCGGTTCTTCGCGGGCGTCGCCGCGGGTTCCGGGCTTTCCACGGCGGAACTGGTGCGCATCAACGGCGTGGAAGTCGCCTACGGGGAGGACCTGCACCGATTTTTCGGACCGGAGAGCGCCGGACAGTGCTCCGCGCTGGCGCTTTTCGGCGTCAAAAGCAAAGGCGGCGTCATGCTTTACGGACGCAACTACGACTGGCTGCCGACCTTTGCCGAACTCGGACTGGTGCTGACCGTCTTTCACCCGGCGGATACGGAACTCCGATTCGCCGTGCTGAACTACCCCGGATGTTTCTATCTTACGACCGGCATGAATTCCGCGGGCGTTTTCGTCGAACTCAATTCCGGGATGTTCGCCTCCGCCGACACCGATGCGAAGGCGCTTCACAACGCATGGAGCCTCTGGCACGTTCTGACGCGGGCCCGGAACACCGATCAGGCCGTCGGCATCCTGCGCACGCTCCCCGCCCGCAGCGCCTACATCATCGGCGTCGCCGACCCGGAGAAATCCGTTTCCTTTGAATGGGGCTGCGGGAGATCGTGCGCGCTCACGGCGCCGGACGAGACGGGCATGCTGGCGATGACCAATCACTTCGCACAGGTCGGATGGCGCAATCTGCCCGGCGCCTCCGGCGGCAAACTCTCCTCCATAAGCCGCCGATGCGCCATCTTGCGCCTGGCAGAGGAAGTCCCGCCGCATTCCGCCGATGCGGAGACGATGAAGCGTCTTATTTCCGTACCGGTGGATTCCGGCGGCGCGATGTGGCAGGGAACGCTGTATCAGGTCGTCGCGATCCCGGCACAAAAGGAAATGCTCATCCGCCGTCGCGGCCGCCCCGACTGGGTGAAGTTCGCCTTTTGAGGTTCGGGAAACGACGCGGGCTTGTCCTCGGGCGTTTTTTTTGCAGGGGGCTCACGCCTCGGGTTTCTTGTCCTCGGGCGTTTTTTTGCAGGGGGCTCACGCCGCCCCCTGCACCCCGGCGGCGGCCAGGGCCGCATTTGGTACTGGGTGTGTCCGGGCTCTTGGCGGCGGCGGTGGTTGGACGCTTGTGGCGCAATCCTGCGACCCGCTTCCGCCTTTTCTGGCGAAAGCGGCTCTTGTCTTGCGCCACGAGTTGCCACCCGGGGGTAACCCCCGGACCCCCTGCGCGTCGGCTCCGCCTCCGCGCGTCTCGCGCTCCCGTTGGTCGCGCGGCGGTCTGCCAACGCCTTGCTTGCACACAGATGCGAGGCGGTCGCCGCCGAGCGCGCAGTCCGCATGTGAACAACCTGCGCGAACGCTGTCGCGTCGCGCAGCGCCCCGGAGAAATCCGGGGCGGTGAACGGAGGACGAGCAGTAAGCCGCGAGCGCAGACGGCCTCAGGCCGTCAAGCGCAGGCGCAGTAAAATGAACGGGAATTCACGGAACCACATCCGCCCGCGTCCGCACGCCTTTCTCCGGAACTTACGTAACCCCGTCCGCTCCATGCCGGGAAAAGTGAGAGTTTGAGAGAGAAAACCGCGAGCGGTTGTCTCTCTCAAGCGGCCAAACACCCCGCATTCCATCCTGCCGCTGCGCAGTCCGCCGGACAACGCCCGGCTCGCATCCCGCCGCCCGCAGTCCGCCGGACAACGCCCGGCTCGCATCCCGCCGCTACGCAGTCCGCCGCCCCCCCTCCGTTTTTTGCCCCGGTCACTTCGGGGAACCGGTTTCGCCGCTTGAAGCGCGCCATTTGCAAATACCGGACCCGGGTGTTATATTATTGCTGTGTCGCAACATTCGGCAAAACAGGAGGTTTCCATCGAAAAAAACAACGCGATCAACTGACGCTTTTATGAAAAATTAAGCGCTTTCATCAAGCAGATTCAATCCGAAAACACGCCAAGTTTACTGTTGAAGAATCCACGCTTGACGAGATTGCCGCACGCGTATCTCTGCGCGTACTCGGCGTTCTCCTGTCTGCACGATTCTTCAGGACATTGGCGTGTTCCCCGGATTGAGTGTGGAATCAGGGGAACGCCTTTTGTTTCCCCTCCTTAACAATCATCCTAACAGAAAAGGAGAAACGGGATGAAGAAGTGCAAGGTGTACGAACAGGTGAAATCGGAAATCTCGCCGGAGAGAACCAAGGCGATCCTCAACGAACTGGAGGATGAATTCCGCCGGGTGGCCGACCGGGTGGAGATCGACGACGGGGACGGGGAAATCCGGATCGAAGGCGTGAAGACGGCCTTGTGTCAAGCCTCCGGCATCCTGCGTCTTGACGAGAAAAAAGGCAAATATCTTCTTGAGGGCGAACTCGACGGGAAAGCCAGCATGACGTTCTGGGGGCTTTTTTCCGCTACCTCCATTCTCTACATCATCGGATGGACGGACATTGCACTGCTCTTTTTCCTCGGTATTATCGCGGATGCGGTCCTCTTCTTCATGTTTTTCAGCGGCGTGAAGAAAATCGGCAAAGCGCTGGGCGACAGATTCCGCAGTGTGGTGAAAGAATCCTGAAAGAACAACGCGCCGTCTCCGGCACGCCATGCGGCCGGAGGCGGCTTCGGAGGTGAGGACATGGTCTTTTCCCTGACAGAGACGGTGACGACCGAAATCAGCGGGGACAGTGAGGAGGCGCTGGAGGAGGCGCTGTTCGCCGAACTGCGCCGAATCTCCTGTTCCTGCCGGATCGCGTCGGCACGAACGATCGAAGTCGAATCGGTCAACGCTTCCTTCGGGTCCATCCTCCGCAATGACGACACGGTTGTCACCCTGCGCCCGCATCGCCGCGGCCGCGGATATGTGATGGAGGCCCGGGTCCGCTACCGGCCGTCGGTGTGGTTTTGGCTCTTTCTGGCGGGGGACCTGCTGCTGCTGGAAGTCCTCGTCGGCTTTCTCGGGCTCGTGCTGACCCTCGGCCTGTATTTTTACAACCGGAAACTTGTCGCCGACGCCTTAAGCACCGCCCTGCGGTACGCCGCCGCCGCGGTGAAGTAATTTCCCCGGAAGGGACATCTTGCGGCCGCGGAGGAACCGGCTCCTCCGCGGCCGCATTCCGGCGGTCAGTCGTTTGCGACGGGACCGGGACAGCCGGTTTCCTTCCGGTATCCGCACTTCGGGCAGACCCCGTGCTCGTCCAACTTGACGCCGCAGCAGGGGCAGCGGGCGAATGTCCCGCCCGCGGTATACTCCTGACTGGCGGTGTTGTCCCCGCTGACGAAGGTGAGTTTCACGATGTTCAGTTTGTCCTTGAGCAGTTCGTGAACGATCTTGATCATCCCTTCGGCGGTCATGGTCTCTTTGGTCACCACCAGCCGGCAGGCGGGATACGCCGTCGCCAGCGGGGTCTTGAACGCCGGACCGGTCATCGTGTTGGTCGCGCTGCCGTTGCGAATGCCCTGCGCCTCGTAGACCTTGAGAATCTCCGGCAGCAGCGGATCGTCTTCCCGCAGGATCAGCGCATGGTCGAAATTCCGCAGCACATCCCACGCGATTTTCCGAATCTCGTTGCAGGGGAAAACCATGTTGACGCCGCAATTGACGGAATCCTCGACTTCGATGGTCAGTTCCCCGGTGTGGCCGTGGAGATACTGCGCTTCCCCCTGGAACCGGTAAAACCGGTGGGCGTACTGCAACGACAGTCTGGTGATGCTTCTCATAATTTGCTCCCTTCACCGTTTACGTTTTTCCTCCGCACCGTACAGTATACGCGACCGCCGGGGAAAATCAAGCCGCAAATCCGTCTTTTTCGACGGATTTGCGTCATTTTTCGCCCGAAATTCCGACTGCGGATTTGCAAATTGCGGAATGAGGCGCTATATTATCTTTAACATTAAGATTTTTTATCTTTTAGACATTAACTCTTAAAGATTCTTCGGAGGTGTTTCATGAGAAAATCCCGCGTCCTGATCGCAGCCCTGACGGCGGCAGGATTGCTGACCGGTTGTACCGTGATCCGGGAACTCCCGGCGGACGAACGGCGAAACGAACCGCAGGGCGCGGAGTACGAACTGTGCCGAACTTTGCTGAAAGCGTTCATCCGCAACGACGCCCGGGAATTTCTGGCGCACGTGCCGCCGGAGGCGCGGGAGCAATTCAACGAGAAGTCCTTCGCCGCCACCCGGAATTCCGTGCTGGAATCCATGGGCGAACCCATTTCCTTTCAATACGTCACGGCGCTGGAACTGACGACGTTCACGCCGCACATCTGGAAGATTCGGTTCAAGCGCGTCGACCTCAAGACCGACAAGGAATTCACCAGCGAACTGCTGTTCCGGATTCTGGTCGGCAAATTGGACGGCAAGCCGGTGCTGATCAGTTTCCAGTTTTTATGAAACGGTAAACTCAAACGAAACAGAAAGACCCATGATATGAAATTTTCCGCATTGAGACGGGCGCTCCCGCTGGTCGCGGCGGTCGCCGCCGGACTGACGGCGGCGGAACCGGAATCCGTACGGACCATTCATCTGCGTCAGGACGACGCGCAGGTCCGTTTTGAAAGCAAAGTCTACGAACTGAAACACGTCACGGCGGAGGATATCCTGCCTTTCGTCAACTCCGCGATCCTGCGGTACAGCCGCAACTCCACCATCCGGAGCGTGTCGGCGGAGAACGGCGGCCGGGAAGCCATTCTGGTCTCCACCGGCCGGGAGTTCCTGCCGCGGGTGGACGCGATCGTCGCGGCGCTGGACCGGCCGGGCCGGATCAAGGACGGCGATTCGCCGATCCAGGGCACCGGGGTGGCCAAAGTCGCCTTTTCCCCGCGCTACCGGGCGGCGGGGGACCTCTCGCGGATCATCGACAAAACGATCGGTTCCAATGTCGGCAACGCCTACGTGAATGCGGAGACCAACACGATCTTCTGGCGGGATCAGACCGCCGCGGCCAAACGGACGCTGAACTGGGTCCGGCGTCTGGACCGTCCGCTGCCGCAGGTCCGGGTCCGGATCAACTACTACGAACTGCGGGACAGCGACCTCAAAGACTGGGGAATGGACTATCTGGCGTGGAAAAACGGTCCGGGCGTCAATCTGCTCAATGTGGGCTACAATGCCGGCCGCATCGCCATCGACGAACTGCTGCAGGACGCGGCGTTCGCGGCCACGTCGACCTGGGGATTCGGCGGATTTTTCACCGCGCCGCAGTTTGACATGAGTTTCATCCGCTGTCTCCAGCAGTCGGGCAACGCCAACGCCGCGGCCAGCGCGTCGCTGGTGATGGTCAACACCCCGGTGGCCAATGAGAAGGAACTGAAGTTGCTGCGCAAAGTGCAGGACCGGTTCCCGGACACCGCGCCGTTCATCCACCGGATCTCCATGGAACCGGAATACCAGAACATCGCCAAGAACACCCTCGGCCGGACCTTTGTCGGCAAGAGTTTCTACGAAGACGACGACGGCAATCTCTACTCCGACCCGCCGTCGCTGGAGGTCAAGATCGTCAATCCCTTCGTCTGCCACCAGATCTCCGGCAAGGAGGAGGACGCCGTCGGCTTCATCCCGGAGACGCCGGAATTTTTCCGGGCCAAAAACGAACTGGCCGCCAACGGCGGTGTGATCTTCGATTACTCGCTTTACTTCAAAAGCGTGGTGGAGCGGGGCAACACCGGCAGTGAACTGAGCAACAGCGCGCTGTTCTCCGGCGCCGCGACCCTCGGATTCGGCCGGGAAAAAGTGCTGACGGTCTACGAAAAGGAGAACGAGGTCGAACAGACGATCGGACTGCCGATCCTCAGCCGAATCCCGCTGATCAAATATCTTTTCAGTACCGTGACCACGATCAAGGAACGCACCTACATCATCGTGACCGCCGAGGCGGAAATGGTGCATCCGGATCTTTCCGCGCCCGCGCCGGTCAGCCAGTCCGCCGCCATCGAACGCCGCCCGGAGCAGGTCCTCCGGCACAAACAGCATCGCATGGACAAACAGAAATAAGCGAAGGATGATATTGTTATGAAGATCGATCATCGGATTCCCGTTTCCGCCATTTTGGTGCTGTTCGCCGCCGGCTGCACCCAGGTCCCGCCGCAGGAGCCGGTGCGCTGCCTGCAACCGGCGCCCGCGCCGAAAGATGATAATTCGCCCCGGAGCGTTCACCTCACCCCGCACGCCATTCCCGGCACCCCGCGGGCGGAGAACCACAACGTCACCGGCGGCTACGCGCCCTCCAATGTGCAGGCGCAGTTGAAAATCGACGTCAAGGACGGCACCCGCGAGGTCAACGTCATCCGGGACAACCGCGATCCTTTCGTCATCACCAAGCCGTACCTCATCCGCAACGCCGACCCCTACGCGGTGCGCAGTTATCTGGAAGCCGCCGTGGGCGCCAAGAGCGTGGACGCCAGTCCGGCTCAGGTGACGGCGGTCAAATACCAGGACGGTACCGGCGTGGTGCTGGTTTCGGCCGAGGAGTACCGGTTTCAGGATTCCCGGGAAGGGCGCGGGATCGACAACATCGTGACGGCGCTGGACCGCAAGGGGTTGACCTTCCTGCCGGAAGCCGACGCGCACATCTACTTTCCCCGGATCAGCCGGGCGTCCAATCTGCGGGACATGCTGGAAAAAGTCGGTTCCTCCGAGTTGGACCCGGAATTTGCCGTCGCTCCCGGCACCGTGCTGGTGGACGCGGAACTCAACGCGCTGATCGTCAAAGCCCCGAAGTGGGAATGGGCGGAGATGCGGGAGATGCTCAAACTCTACGACCGCCCCGTCCCGGAGGTCCGGATATCCTACCGGGTGCTGGAGATCTATGCTGAAAACGACGACCGCATCGGAGTTGACTTCCAGAGTTGGAAGAACAACGACGGCGTGGACCTTTTCTCCACCGGCACGGTGCTGCGGCGGAATTGGGGGACGTTTTTCACCAGCGGTCTCCAGAAAACCGGCAACAACCGCACCTCTTACTGGAACTTCAATCCCAAGTGGAACTCCCGGTATCTGGACCTCATGACCTCCATCGGCAAAGCCAAATGTCTGGCCGAGGGCACCGTCACCGCCCAGAACCGAAAAACGTCGCTGATCCAGGTGAGTTCCGGGTTCTTCTACGACCGGACCTACTACAAGGCCGGCGCCACCAGCATCGCCGACGGGACCAAGGAGTTCGTCTACACCGACCTCAACCCGGACACGATCCTGCGGGAGTCCCCCACCAAGATCATGCCCGAGGCCAAACTCAAGGAACTCTATGCCGACATGAAGGTGGCCTCCTATATCGCGCCCGCCGGTTACACCATGCGGATGATGGGGACGCAGACCACCACGTTCAACTACTACGACGCCATAGCCAAGGCCATGAACAACGATGCGCTCACCAGCGCGATCTCCAAGTACCTCACCGGCTACGTCAAAGCCGACGGCACCGCCACCAGCGGCGCGTACTACAACACCAACTGGAACGCGGCCAACGCCCATCCCGGCATCATCCACGGCTGGCTCCAGTACCCGATGGTGACGGACGGGTTCCAGTTCAATCTCGAAGTCACGCCGGTGGTGACCGGGCGGGCGACGCAGGTCAAATTCGATCTGACGGGGATCTCCCTGCTCGGCTGGAACTCCGACGGTTCGGCCCGGCGGAGCCTCTCGGAGACCTCGACCACGGTCCAGATCGGCCGGGACAGTCAGGATTTCGTGATCGGCGGGCTGCGGAAATCCGAATCGGTGCGCGGCACCACCGGGCTGCCGTTTTTCAAGGACCTTCCGGTGATCGGCCGGGCCTTCTCCACCGAGACCGAATCGCTGAAGCAGTCCCAACTGGTGCTGATCGCCCATGTCGAATACGCCACGCCCGATGACGAGGCCGATGCCCGCATCCGCGAAGACCTCGGCAAGATCGTCAAGGGCGTGAACAATGGCATGGAAAGCAAAGTCGGCAACATGTTCTTCCAGCAGTACTATCTGGACGACGACCGCGAAGACTGGCACCAGCGGCTGGATCAGTTGAGCAACGAGGTCAACGACGAATTTCAGACGGTGAAGTGACCATGGCGAAAACACGGAGATCTCCCGCCGGGACCCCGGTCCCGGCGGTGCCCCGCCCAGATGGCCGACTGGACCGGATCGACATCCTGAAAAAGATGTGCCGGAGTCTGGAAGTCCGGCGGCGGGATTTCCTCGAATCCGCCTGGCGCGATCTGTACGCGGATGAACTGCCGCAGCAGCAGTTCATCCATCTGATGATGCTGCGGTTTTCCCTGCCGTGCAATTTGAACCGGGTCATGGCGGTGACGGGGCTCTCCTCCGCGGGGGCGTCGATCCTGGTGAACAAACTGGTGCAGTTCGGACTGCTGGAGCGGCACGACGATCCGGCGGACCGCCGCAACGTCATCATCAGTTTCTCTCCGAAAGGCGAGGAGATGTGCCGCGATGTCGAGGACCGGCTCAACCGGTTCATCTACGGGTTTTTCCAGCGTCGGCCGGAGGCGGAACTGGCCGCCATCGAGCAGGCCAGCCGCATTATCTGCCGGGTGCTGGACGACGATATCTGAGTTTCGCGCCCGGGCCGCCGGGGAACCGGACGACGACATCCGAGTCCCGCGCCCATCGCATCCGAGCCATGTGCCCGGGGCCGGGGCGCGGGGCCGTCGGAGATTTCCGGATATCCCCGACGGGGTCAGACGCCTTGCGGGGACCTGATCCGGGCGCGGTAACCGCTGGGAGAGACCCCGCAGCGGCGCTTGAAATCCTGCGAGAAGTAGAGTTGATTGTCGTAGCCGCAGCGAACGGAGATCTCCTTGATGGAAAACTCCGATTCCGCCAGCATCCGCATGGCGTATTTCATCCGCAATCCGATGAGGTAGAGTATCGGACTGGTGTCAAGATACTTGCGGAAAAGGGCGAAGACCGTGCCGTTGCACACCCCGAAATGGGCCGCCAGCGCCGCTACCGTCAATTTTTTCCCGATGTGCTTCTCAACGTAATTCATCATATCCAACAGTTGCGGGGGGAACTTTTTCCGGCTGTGCGCCAATTCCGCCGCCAGGTCCAGCAGCACCCGGTAGCCGATGGCGCTGATCTCCCGGAACTTCTCCGCCACCCCGCTGCGGTAAATCTCCACCGTGCGGTGAAAATGATCCAAAATCATCCGCGGGTCCCGGAGATGGATAAAGGGTATCGCATCCAGCCCGAGTTGACCGAGGATCGTCGGCAACTGCTTGCCGGCGAATACCAGCGTGCTGAATTTGCCGTATTCGCTGACGCATTCGATCCGGTTGCCGGAGTTGTAGTGCAGAATGAAAAGGTCTCCCGCCCGGCAGGTGAAGTCCATGCCGTTGAACCAATACCGGAACTCCCCCTCCTCCACCAGTTCAAACGAGCACAGGTTGCAGTTCTTTCTTTCCCGCACCACCCCTTCGCACCAGATGTCGCTGCCGCATACGGAAACGAAAAACGGCGTGTCCGGATTTTCATCGTTCAGACTGGCCAGATAGAAGTGATGCTCCGGATAATCCCCCACATTCTGCCCGAAAAGCCGACTGTTTCCGGTGGAGTAGTCCACCGGGCGAACCGTTCTCCTGCCGTTCATTGCCCGTCTCCTTTGCCATGCACGATATACTATACCGCGTATCCGGGGCGTTTTCCAGCGCAACAATCGCATTTTGCGGCAAAAATGCGCTTTTTCCCCCGCGATGTCCCATGCAGTATTTCGGATAATAAATAAAGTATCTCACATATCAAAAGCCCGAAAAACGCTTGCCTTTGCGGAGGAAACGCGGTATATTCTCCCCAGTGTTAAAAAAATAGGCTCTGTCACAACAAATGGTTGATTTTTGACGAGAAATAGCGTATAATAATAGTAAGAAACAGTACCACCGAAGGAGGTAATTGGATATGCCTACTATCAAAGACGCATTAGATATTATCGGTAAGTTGACTGTCGCA
>JALEMG010000029.1 GCA_022768375.1 Lentisphaeria bacterium | reverse complement strand
CGACAGTCAACTTACCGATAATATCTAATGCGTCTTTGATAGTAGGCATATCCAATTACCTCCTTCGGTGGTACTGTTTCTTACTATTATTATACGCTATTTCTCGTCAAAAATCAACCATTTGTTGTGACAGAGCCTTTTGGATAAATACAATCCGGAACAGTTTGAAATCATTGGTTGCCCAGATTACACAGGTCGATACGGCTCTGACGAGATCGGTGTTCGCAGAATCGGAGAAAAATGGATATCTGCCTATCGCTGTCAAGGAGGCAAAGGTCACTACACCGCGAATATGACAAGTCTTGTATACTTCGGGAAACGAGGTTCGGCATTGAACACATTCAAACGCATTCTTATTCGGCACAAAAAGAAAGGTAATACACAATGAAAACGACACTTCACACGGACTGGACCGTGGGCGACGTCTGCAAGGGGTTCATCTACGACAAAAACGAGGGAAAGGGATTGTTCGGGCTGAACGGCAAACTCATCATCCAGCCGGAATATCAGCGCAATTACATCTACGGCGACGGAAAAAAGGATGTCGCCGTGGTGGAGTCGCTACTCAAAGGCTATCCGCTGGGGCTGATCTATTTCGTGCGAAATGCCGACGGCATGTACGAGGTGCTGGACGGTCAGCAGCGCATCACCTCGTTCGCCCGTTTCGTGAATCAGTCATGGCCCTTTGCCGTTGAGTGGAAAGGGAAACCGCGCTACATCGACAGTCTCGACCCGGACGACCGGGAGCGGGTTACCAATGCCCCGCTGACGATCTACGTCTGCGAGGGCGAACCGTCCGAAATTCAGGAGTGGTTCGAGACCATCAATATCGCCGGAGTGCCGTTGGTGAAACAGGAATTGCGCAACGCATCCTATCACGGTCCATTCGTCACCAAAGCCCGCGCCATATTTTCCAACACCGGCAATGCCAACATGAACCGATGGAAAACGTATGTCAAGGGCGATCCCAAGCGTCAGGCGATTTTGGAAGCGGCTTTGGATTGGATGAGCGACGGAAACATCGACGACTACATGGCAAGGCACCGCTTCGACAACGGCATCGACGAGTTGAAAAACCACTTCGATACCGTAATCGACTGGGTCGATTCCATTTTTGATTACACCGGCAGCGAAGTGTGTGGTCTGGAGTGGGGACGGCTCTACCGCGACTATCACACCAAAGCTTATTCCAAAGACGAGGTGACGCAACGGGTGAATGAACTTCTCGCCGACACGCAGATCACCAACCGCAAAGGCATTTTTGAGTACATCCTGGGCGGAGAGAAAGTGCCGTCTCTGCTGCATGTCCGCGTTTTTGACGAGAAAACGAAACAGTCGGTCTATCAACGGCAAACTCAGCAAGCAAAAGCGGCGGGGACTTCAAACTGCCCGCTCTGTGCGCAAAGCGGCAACAACAACGCCAAGCGCATCTACAAGTTGAGCGAGATGGACGCCGATCATGTAACGGCATGGAGCAAAGGCGGCGCGACCGACGCTTCCAACTGTCAGATGCTTTGCCAGACCCACAACCGGACCAAAGGCAATCGCTGATCTATAACAGAAACGGCAGGCCGGGGAGTTTGAAGGCGGCAAGTTCCGCCTCGTCGTAGAAGACCTTCATCAGAAACAGTCCGTTGGGCGGCGCGGTCTCCGGCGCCTGCGTGCGGTCTTTGGCCTCCAGTATCCGCGTCACCGCTTCCGGGGGAAGCACTCCGGCGCTCACTGCCTCGATCATGCCCATGAGACAGCGGATCATCTTGTAGAGGAACCCGTTGCCGACGAAAGTGAGACAGCAGAAGTCCCCGATCTCCTCCACGTCGATGCGGTAGATGGTCCGCACCGCGTCGTCGATCTCCCGCCGCTCCACCACGAAACTGGAATAGTCATGCGTTCCCACCAGTTGCGCCGCCGCCTGACGGATGAGGTCCACATTCTGCGGCCGCCACGGATGCCACGCATACCGCCCGACAAAAGGCGAATCCGCGCCGAAATTCATCACATAGGTGTAAGCCTTTCCGCAGGTATCGTACCGGGCGTGAAAGGTCAGCGGAACTTCCCGGATGGTATGGATTTTTATATCCGGCGGCAGTCGGCGGTTCAGCGCCTTGAACAGCCTCTCCATCGTGATCGCCGGCTGCTCCGGCGCGAGAAAGGATGCGGCGAAGTTCTGCGCGTGCACTCCGGCATCGGTGCGGCTGCTGCCGATGAGGTGGATCGGCTGTTTGTCGTACAGTTTGGTCAGATGCTCCTGGATCACCTGCTGAACGGCCAGACAGTGCGGCTGGATCTGCCAGCCGCTGTAATTGCCGCCGTCGTAGGCGATCTCCAGCAGATACCGTTTGGCGGGGGAATACGGGGTCGGTTCGATGCCCATGCGCGTCACTTCTTCAACTTCAGTGCGCAGATATGTTCCACCGTCTCCATGAAACTTACCGGCGGCACTCCGGCAAAATCATCGGATTCGGTCTTGGTTCCGTCGGTACGGAAATACATATCCTCAGCGCCTTCAAACATCTCGACCCTGCGAAACTCTCCCCCCTGCCCCTCCGGGGCGCAGACCAAAACATAGACCCCCTCGTCCGGGAAGTTCTGCACCAGATCGTCCTTGCTGATGATGTCCATGACCGCTTCGCCGTCCGAAGCGAAATAAACCTGCGCCCGCTCCAGCACCCCGGATTTCAAATCGGCGCCGGTGATGATGACCGCGCCGTTTTCCAGCAGTTCGGCGGCCTTGGCGAAAAGTTGACTTTTCTTCATCGTTCTGTCTCCATCATAAAATCTCCTGAGCCACGTCGTTCCAAAACAGCAGCCCGGTTGCGGATAATTTAATCCGTTTCGGTGTGATCGTCAACATCCCGGGGCGGATTTTTTTAACTTTTTCGGCGATTTTCAGTCGTTCCTCCCAGCGGTCGGCTCCGGGCAGCGCCGCCCACATCCGGTCCGTCCACCCGGCGACGGTGCGCAAATTGACGGCAAAAATCTCGTTCAGCCGCCGCGTCCACGGAATCTCGTCCGCCTCCGGCGCCGCTCCATTCAGCCACGCGTCCAGCGAAGCGGGTTCCCTGTGGCGGACGCGCCCGTCGAAATCCGCGGCGGACGGACCGAATCCCGCCAGTTTCTCCCCCCGCCAGACATTGAGATTGTGGCGGCACTCCGCCCCCGGTCGGGCATAGTTGGAGATCTCGTACCGTTCAATGCCGTACGGACGCAGTACCGTCTCCGCCAGTGCGAACATTTCCGCTTCGCGCTCGTCGTCCTCGCGGAAATCGGAACCCAGCGCCGCTTCCGGTTCGGGGGTCAGGGAATAGCACGAAACGTGATCGGCCCCGCTCTCCGCCGCCGCGATCAGGTCCCGCCGCCACTCCTCCGGCGTCTGACCGGGAATGGCGTAGATCAAATCGCAGTTCCAGTGAGGGAATTGCGCCTCCCGCACCCTTTTCAAGGCACGGAGCAATGCCGCGTCGCCGCACTTGCGTCCGATACGCCGCCGCAATTCTCCGTCAAAACTCTGTACGCCGAGGCTGATCCGGGTGAAGAAATTCCGCAGCAGTTCGATTTTTTCCGCCGTCAGCGTTTCCGGATTGGCTTCAACGGAACGTTCCGCATCCGCGGCAAAGCGCAAATGCGTTTGCAGAATTTCGATCAGTTGCCGCAGTCTTGCCGCGTCAAGCAGCGTCGGCGTGCCGCCGCCCAGATACAGCGTCGTCACCTCCGGCAGCCGGGCGCGGGACAGATGGAACTCCAAATGTTCCAAAAAACGATCGTGCCGCGGCGAAGCGGCGCAGACTTCGGAATAAAACGCGCAGTATCCGCACTTCGCCGCGCAGAACGGGACGTGGATATAGCAGTTCACCGCAGTGCCGCCAGCGCGACCTCCGTCATGTACCTGATTCCCGCCGGGATGATCTCCTCCGGCGGCAGAAACGAACTGCTGTGCAGCGGCGGCTGATCTTCCCCCGCGCCCAGCCGCACGAACACCCCGTCCGGCGCGTGGAGCAGGAAGTACGCGAAATCCTCCGAACTCATCGCCGACCGGGATAACTCCGCCACCGGCAGTCCGGCCGCTTCCGCCGCCGCCCGCGCGATCTTCACGCCGGACGGAGGATTCACCACCGCCGGATATTCGCTCCCGGTCGTAAGCCGGCATTGAACCCGATGCGCTTCGGCGGTCGCGGCGCAAACTCTCCGGACCGCGGTGAGCAATTCCCCCGCCGCGGCGTTGTCCAAAGTCCGCAGCGTCCCGGAAAAATAACACTTGTCCGGGATGATGTTGTCCGTCTGTCCACCGTGAATATTGCAGACGCTGATGACGGCGGGGGATTGAACGTCAAGTTGCTGGGTCGCCACATACTGCAGTTCATGGATCGCCGCCGCCGCCGCCGGGATCGGGTTCCGGGCCGTGTGGGGCGTACTGCCGTGACCGCCCTGCCCGATGAACGTCGCGGTGAAGTGCCGACAACCGGCAGCCATCGCTCCGGTCCGTACTCCGATGACCCCGCGGGGCAGTCCGGGTTCAACATGAAGCGCCGCGACGAAATCCGGCGCGGGATCGTTCAACGCTCCCGCGGCGATCAGGTCTTTGGCCATGGCCTTGATCTCCTCTCCCGGCTGGAACGCCAACCGCACCGACCCGGAAAATTCCCCCCGCCTGCGGGCAAGTTCCAGCGCCGCGCCGCAGAGGATCGCGGTGTGAACGTCGTGACCGCAGGCGTGCATCATGCCGGGAACGGCAGACGCGAACCCGCACCCGTTTTCCTCCGTGACCGCCAGACCGTCGATGTCGGCCCGCAGTGTCACGTTCCGCCCCGGCGCCGTTCCGTCGATCATCGCCACGGTGTCGGTGCGCAGAAACGGCGGCAGCACCCGAATGCCGGAATTTTCCGCCAGAAACTGCCGAATCGCGGCGCAAGCGACCTCCTCGCGCCCCGCCAATTCCGGGTGCCGATGCAACTTCCGGCGCAGAGCGACGGCCCTGACTTCGACGTCGGTCATACGATGCGTCCGTCCCGGTACACGATCCGGCCGCCGACCATCGTCATCTCCACCCGCCCGCGCACGACACGTCCGTCGAACGGAGTGTTGCGGGATTTGGAAAAGAATTTCGCCTTGTCAATGACGTATTCCGCCTTCGGGTCGATCACGGTGACATCCGCCGGATTGCCCTCGGACAAGGAATAATCCCGCAATCCCAGCACTTCCGCCGGACCGACGGTGAATTTTTCGATCAGTTTCTCCACCGGGATCACCCCGGAGGCCACCAGTTCGGTGAAGCAGAGCGGGAACGCCGTTTCCAGACCGATGATCCCGAACGGCGCATTGTCGAACTCCACCAGTTTCGCCGTGGCGGTATGCGGCGCATGATCCGTGGCGATCACGGTGATCGTCCCGTCCGCCACCGCCGCGATCAACGCCTGCCGGTCGCTCTCGGAACGCAGCGGCGGATTCATCTTGTAATTGGTGTCGAAATACTTGATGCATTCGTCGGTCAGCGTCAGGTGATGCGGGGTCGCCTCGCCCGAAACCGGAATCCCCTCGGCCCGCGCCCGGCGCAGCATTTCCGCACTTCCGGCGGTGCTGACGTGCTGCATGTGGATCCGCCAGCCGATCTGCTTGGCGAAAAGGATGTTCCGGGCGATGATCAACTCCTCCGAGGCCCCGGCAATGCCGTTCATCCCCAGCAGAACCGACCATTTGCCCTCGTTCATCACCCCTCCGGCGGCCAGCGTCACTTCCTCGCAGTGATCGAGGATGGGCAGACCAAAACTTTTCGCATATTCCACCACATGCCGCATCAGCGAATGATCCTGAATGCACCGCCCGTCGTCGCTCAATGCGACCACTCCGGCGGCTTTGAGCGAACCGATGCCCGCCATCTCCTCGCCTTTGCCGCCCTTGCTCATGTTGCCGCACGGCAGTACCCGGACCACTGCCTGCTCCTCTGCCACCCGCCGCAGATATTCGATCGCGCCGGCGGTATCCGCCGGAGGATTGGTGTTGGGCATGGCCACGATGCTGGTGAAACCGCCCGCCGCCGCCGCCCGGGACCCGCTGGCCACCGTCTCCGCCGTGGTGTTGCCGGGCTGCCGCAGATGGACGTGGATGTCGATGAATCCGGGCGACAACACCTTCCCGGTCAAATCGACGACCTCCGGAGATTTCAGCGCCTCCGGAGCGGCGAATTTCCCTTCCGAGACCCCGACATCCCCTACGGCGTCGAGACCGCGCGCCGGGTCGATGACCCGGGCATTTTTGAACAGAATCTCTTTCATTTCCGGCACCCCGCAACTAAAAACAACACCGCCATCCGTACCGCCAGACCGTTGGTCACCTGTTCCAGAATCACGGAATTCGGACCGTCGGCCACTTCGCCGGCCAGTTCCACATCCCGGTTGATCGGACCGGGATGCATGATGAGCGCGTTCGGTTTCATATCCCGCAATGTCGAGGTCTTGATCCCGAACCACGCGGCATATTCTCCGATGCTGGGGAAAAATCCGCTGTTCTGCCGTTCGTGCTGGATGCGCAGCATGTTGACGACATCCGCGTCGGCCACCGCATCCCTGAGGTTGTGACAGACCCGGACGCCGATCTCCTCGAACTCCCGGGGCACCAGTGTGGATGGCCCGGCGACCGTGACGTTGGCGCCCAGTTTCAGCAAGCCCCAGATGTTGCTGCGGGCAACCCGGCTGTGCACGATGTCTCCGATGATGGAGACGTTCAGACCCTTGAAGGCGCCGAGCCGTTCCCGGATGGTGAACAGATCCAGCAGCGCCTGCGTCGGGTGTTCGTGCGCGCCGTCTCCGGCATTGACCACGCCGCATTTCAGATTCTTGGCGATGAAATTCTGCGCTCCGGGAGCCGAATGCCGCATCACCACCAGATCGACCTGCAACGCTTCAATATTCTTCACGGTATCCAGCAGCGTTTCGCCTTTCAGCAGACTGCTGGCCTGTGCCTGCATGTTGACGATATCCGCGCTCAACCGCTGTTCGGCCAGTTCAAACGACACCCGGGTCCGGGTGCTGGGTTCGACGAAAAAATTGACCACCGTCATCCCGCGCAGGGCGGGAACCTTTTTCACCCGGCGCTGCGAGACCTTCTTGAATTCCGCGGCGGTGTCCAGAATGAAGGTGATCTCCTCCGCGCTCAGATCGTACAGCCCGAGCAAATCCTTTCTTTTCCATTGTGCCATGATTCACGCTCTGTTATGAATTATTGGTTGCGGTGCCAATTCACATCGAAGATCCCGGCGGGGAAGTCCGCGTCCGGCTCGAATCGAACCATCACTTTCCGCTCCGGCGGCAGCGTGACCCGAAAAGCGGTGAAATCCGCCCGGATCGGAAACTCCGGTTCGCCCCGGTCCACCAGCACCGCCAGCCGGATCAGTCCCGGACGCCCGTAATCGGTCAACGCGTCCAGCGCCGCCCGGATCGTCCGTCCGCTGGACAGCACATCGTCCACCAGAATGATCTCCCGGTCGTTGACGTCAAACGGGATGACCGTCTCGTTGATCCGCGGCAGCATACTGCGGGTGCCGATATCGTCCCGATACATGGTGATGTCCAACTGCCCGAATTCCGGAGCCCGGCCCCCGGCGGCCAACTCCCGGCACAGCAATTTCGCCAGCGGCACCCCCATCTGATGGATGCCGACCAGCGCGAAATCACATCTCGGAACAGAAAAATGGCGTTCGATCTGCCGTGCCAGTTCCCGAACGCCCCGCATGGTCTGTTCCGCATCGTAGAGTTGTGCGTAAGAATTCATTGATCTGCGTCTCCCGCGTTGCTCGTCTTCGCTTAATATAACTTGCAATCATCTTTCGTGCAAGAGCAAATCCGAAAAATTCTCCCGTCATCTCTTGCAAATCCTCCCGCTCCGGGATAAATTATGACATGGAGGAAATCATGATCGGAAGTATGATCGACGGCGCCGCCGCCGTTTTTCGCGGCATCAAACTGTTCTTTCTGGATCGCGGGGCATGGCGCTATGCGTTGGCGCCGTGGCTGATGCTGGCGCTGATCTACGCGGCGCTGGCGGGGCTGATGTGGTATTCCGCGGACACGCTGGTGGCGGCGTTCGCCGAATCCATGCCGGAGTGGTTGTCCGCGCTGACGGGCGTGATCCTGCGGATTGGCGTGCTGACGCTGAGTTTGTTTCTGCTGCCGTTGCTGACGCTTGTCTCGCTCTATGAACTTTGCGGCTGGATGCTGGCCGATCTGCTGGCCGGATATTGGAACCGGAGCCGCTTCGGATGGAATCACCGCCGCACGCCGGGAGAGTTTCGGCGCTTCATGCTGAAATCCGCGTGGTTCTCCATCAAAGCCGGGGTAAAACTGCTGCTGCCGGCCCTGCTCGGACTGTTGTTTCCGCTGCTTGGGCAGGCGTTGCTTTTCCTCTACGCCGGATATCTCACCGCGATCGCCGCCCTGGGTACGACCGCGTTTCTGTACGGGGTCGATTTTGAAGTCATGCGCCGCCGCGCCCGCCGCGATCCGGCGGTTTGGGGATTCGGCCTCACCGCCTACGCGCTGCTGCTGTTTCCGCTGCTGCCGCTGATCATCCTGCCGGGGATCATTATCGGCGGCGCGGAATTGTTTCACTCCGAAATGGAGGAGGAACTGCTCACAGCCTCCCGTCCGCGACCGACTTCGGCAGGAACCCCTTGATGTCGTAGACAACCCCGCCGGACGTCTTCAGGCAGGCCCGGACATCCAGCGTTGCGAACTCCCGGTGCGGTACGGCCAGCACTACCGCGTCGAAGGCTCCCTCCGGCCGCGTGCGCGACGATTTCAAACCGTACTCCTCCGCGACCGCCTCCGGATCGGCCCACGGGTCGAAAATCTCGACTTCGCATCCGAACTCCCGCAGTCCGGCGGCCACGTCCACGGCCTTGCTGTTGCGGATGTCCGGACAATTCTCCTTGAAGGTGATCCCCAGTTGCAGGATTTTGGCGCCTTTGACGGGAAACTCCTTGCGGATCATCAGTTTTACCACTTCCGACGCCACGTACTTGCCCATGCCGTCGTTGATCCGGCGGCCGGCGAGAATGACTTCCGGCAGATATCCCAGCGCCTGCGCCTTGTGGGTGAGGTAGTACGGGTCCACGCCGATGCAGTGACCGCCCACCAGTCCGGGGGTGAACCGGAGAAAATTCCACTTGGTCCCGGCGGCCTCCAGCACCTCGTGCGTGTCGATGCCGATGAGGTGAAAAATTTTCGCCAGTTCGTTGACGAAGGCGATGTTCAGATCCCGCTGGCTGTTTTCGATGACTTTGGCCGCCTCCGCGACCTTGATGGAACTTGCCCGGAATGTGCCGTTGGTCAGAATCGAACGGTACAGCGCATCCACCGCCTCCGCCGTTTCCGCCGTGGACCCGGAGGTGATCTTGAGTATCCTGGTCAGCGTATGCGCCTTGTCACCCGGATTGATGCGTTCCGGGGAATAGCCGCAGAAAAAATCCCGGTTGAACACGAGTTTGCTGTATTTTTCCAGCACCGGCACGCACTCCTCCTCGGTACAGCCGGGATAGACCGTGCTTTCGTAAATCACGATCGTACCGGGACGCATGGCCCGTCCCACCGTGGCGCTGGCTCCGTACAACGGCGACAAGTCCGGACGGTTGTATTTGTCCACCGGCGTCGGGACCGTCACGATGAAAACGTCCCGGTCCCGCAGATCCCGCTCGTCGCCGCTGAACCGCAACTTCTCCGCCGCGGCGAGGTCTTCCGCCGAAGTTTCCAGCGTAACGTCCCTGCCCTGCCGCAATTCCGCCAGCCGGGAGGCTTTGAGATCGAATCCGACGGTGTCGAACTTTTTACCGAACTCCGTCGCCAGCGGCAGTCCGACATATCCCATGCCGATGACCGCCAGTCTCAACTCCCCGGAATCAATTTTACTGAGTACGCTCATTTTCTCCCCGCTCAAAACAGCGCGGCGTAAAGTTCCGCGATCCGGCCCCAGGTATACCGCCGGTCGGCGATCTCTTTCATCGCTTCCGCGACTTCGCGCAATCTGTCGGCTCCGGTTTCCGTTGCGATTTGCCGCAATTCGGCGGCATCGCGGAAGTACAACGCCCGGTCCTCCGTTGTTTCCCGGTTGAAATTCACGTCAAAAGCCGCGATCGGCAGCCCGAGATACATCGCCTCCACCAGCGAAGGATTGGTCCCGCCGCAGGAGTGCCCGTGTACGTATAACATACACCGGTTGCGCAACTCGTTCAACTTCTCATGATCGTAGATCGGGCCCGGCATGGCGATATTCGGATTTCCGCCGTATCGGGCCCGCAACTCCCGTCCGTAAGCGCTGTATTCCCAGTTACCGACGATCATCAGCGGCATCGGCCCCGCCGCGAATGCTTCCAGAATGAGATGAATATTGTTTTCCGGTTCGATCCGGCAGACGCCGATCGCATAGTTTTCAAACATTTACGTCGTCTCCATTCCAACCGTGTCCGCGCCGTACTCGATCAGTTCGCAGGGGCGCCGGTAAGTTTTTTGCACGTAGTCGACAATCACCTGATTGTCGCCGATCACCGCGTCCGCGTATTTGACCGCGCACTTCTCCGCGAACCTCAAATATGCGCGGGCCGCCCGGGACCACTTCGCCCGCCGCCATTCGATCCCGTCGATGTTGACCACGATGCGTTTGCGGCATCCGAACCAGCGCAGAAGCGGCAGCAGAGTACAGCCGCCGACGCCGAGGATCAGCAGCGTATCCGCATATCGGATCGCGTTCAGAATGCTCCACATGTCGTAGGGAATGCTCTGGACCCCGTTTGCCTCCAGCGGCAGATATCGCAAATGGATCCGGCCGAGTTTCGCCGGATGCTTCCGGAATGCTGACTTTGCGCAGTACACCGTGATCTCAAACCGGTCCTGCAGCCGCAGCGCCAACTGTTCCGTCAGCGTTTCAAATCCTCCGTAGTTGGCCGGAATCCCCACACTGCCGATGATCGCCAATTTTTTCATCTGTTTTCCGCAAAATATCGTTCAAAGACTTCTCCGATGCGTTGACAGGATTTACCGTCCCCATACGGATTCTCAGCGTTGGCCATCTGCTCGTAGTAGACGGGGTCCGTCAGCAAACGCGACACCTCCGAGACGATCCGTTCCCGATCGGTCCCGACCAGTTTGACGGTTCCTGCCGCCAATGCCTCCGGCCGCTCCGTTGTATCGCGCATCACCAGTACAGGTTTGCCCAAACTCGGAGCCTCCTCCTGAACCCCGCCGGAATCTGTAAGTATCACGTCGGCGCGCTGCATCATCGCAACAAAGTACTCATATGTCAGCGGATCAATCAAAAAGATGTTTTTACGCTTGTTTTTGTTGTCACTCAGTACATCTGCAACCGTGCCGCGCACCTGCGGATTCAAATGCACCGGATAAACAAAACTCACCTCGGGAAATTTGTCCGCCAACTCCCCTATCGCATTGCATATGTTGCGAAATCCTTCGCCGAAATTCTCCCTCCGATGTCCGGTAATCAGTACCATCCGCCTTCCGCCGCCAGCGGCGGAAGGCTGGACGCAATCCGGAATCCCATCCACATACAAATGCAGGCCACGCATCCGGTCGAGCGTGGAAAAAAGCGCATCAATCACGGTGTTGCCGGTTACAAAAATCCTATTTTCGGCAATTCCTTCTCGCAGCAAATTCTCCCGGCTGGTCATTGTCGGGCAAAAATGTAAATCAGCCAAATGACTGGTGATGACGCGATTCCCCTCCTCCGGCCATGGGGAATAAAGATTTCCGGTACGCAAGCCCGCTTCCACGTGGGCAATAGGGATGTGGTGATAAAATGCGGCCAACGTCGTCGCCATCACCGTCGTGGTATCTCCCTGAATCACCACCATGTCGGGACGGTTGCGCTGTAAATATTCATCCATCGCGGATAAAATCGCTCCCGTGACCCCCGCCAGCGTTTGATTTGGACGCATGACCTGCAAATCAGCATCGGGAACCACATTGAACACCCGTAAAACCTGATCCAGCATCTCCCGGTGCTGACCGGTAACGCAGACCTCCACTTGGAAAACGCCGTCGGCTTTCAAATAGTTTACCAACGGACATAATTTAATGGCCTCGGGACGGGTTCCAAAAACAATCAATATCTTCTTCATATGCTTCGCTTCGCTCCGGCAAGTACCTTTTGATATGCCTCCAAGGTCTGCTTGGCGGCAAATGCCCATGAATATTCCTGCTCGATGGCGGGACGCAAGGCCGTGGAATAAGGCATTCTCATTGCCGCGACGACAGCCTCCCGTATACTCTCCACATCCGCCGGGTCACAGTAGTACGCCGTGTCGTGAAAGTATTCTCTTACCGATCCCTTGTCCGCAACCGCAATATTGCATCCGGCATAATATGCCTCCAAAGAGACCAGTCCCGGAGTTTCCACCCAACTCGGCAGTACATGCGCTTTGGCCGACAACATATATTCAAAAACTTTCTCCTGCGGGACTTGGGCTATGAATTCCGTATTGCCGCGTTTTGCGGCCAATTTTCGTAATTTCCGGTAGTAGTAACCGCTGTTGGGCCCCGCTTGCCCTATAAAGCAAATTTTATACGGCAAATCATAAACGGCACGCAACAATCCGAGTTGATTTTTTCTGGGGTCAATTCTCCCCACACAAAGCAGTAAATTCTCGTCTCTTTTTACCGAAACAGACGCTTTGACACGGTTAAATACCGTAAGATCAATCGCATTGTTGACGACAGAATAATTCGTTGCAGTAATTCCGAGGCGTTCATTCATCGCGGCTTGTTCCCGATGAGAATTCGGTAGGAGCCAATCCACAGATGTGACGATTTTTCGCTGCGACGCGATATAACTGTGAAAAATCCCCTGCCAGTATATTCCCTGCCGTTGCCGCAACAACTTATACGCCGCTTTTGCCCATTCCACGCCATTAATCCCAAGAATGCGGAATATCCAGCGCTGCACCCATGGCGCGGCATTGCGGCTGTAGTCATCCAGCGGCCAGTAGATGGTTGTCAACACGATGGGAATACGAAACGATTTGAAAAATTCTATATTTTTCAGCAAATCGTACGTCCACGTTAAATCCGTCAAATTTACCAAATCATATTGCGTTACATCACACGTGTGCGCGTCCATCGACAAGTCACACTCACAACCAAGTTTTCTCAGACCATCCATGGTCTTAAGAATCTGTATCTGCGCTCCTCCGGGAGACGTGTAAAAATTGTGCCGGACACAGAATAATACCCTCATAGAACAACCTTCTGATTATTTTATTCGCACGTTACTCAACTCGATATCGCCGGAATTCAACCAGAACCATATACGGCCAATGTTCATGCCTTTCCCATCCACCAACTTCAGGACATATTCGTGTTCTTCCCCCTGTTCCAATCGTAACATAAACATATCCTGATGCAACGCCCCCGGATTACGGTACTCACGCTTAACATTCAATCGACTTTGAGTTCTCGCTTTGATATGAAAAAAAACAATTCGCGCCTTTTTGACGTCAAAAAACGGCGTTAGAGCAACCAGATACGAGTCCGCCTGCAAACGCAACACGTTGCCGTCTCCGCGTTTTTCCACCAAAGCCAGCGAATTGCTCCGGGTCGTCAGACTCTGGTAAAAGTCCCATTTTCGGGGAAGTTGCGGCTTCTCCGTCAGAAATCTTGGGGCGCGTCTCCCCAAATACCGCCACTGTTTTTCCAGTTGCTCCCCGGACTGCAGTTCCGAAAAATCCCCATTGGGCAAAAGTTCCGAACCGCGAAGATCAATGGTTTCCTCCCGCGGAATGTACTTCACCGCAAACAACTGCTTTTTGTGCCGGCGATCCATGTAGGTGCTGCCGAGGATCTCGATCCCTTCCGGCATAAGTCCCCGAAGCATATTCTCCTTGTCCGGGTAGTTGCGGGGCAAAAAGAAGAACAGGTACAGCACATCGCCGGAGTGTCGGTATAAATTCAGATTTCCTTTCAGCGACCGGAAAAATTCCGGCATTTCGCGCTCTCCGTACGGGATCCCGGCGACCGGAATCCCGGTATAGTACGCCTCCCTGCCCCCGCCGGACGGAAACGCCACACCATACGGACGGCGATACCGCGCCGCATCGGATTTTACCCTGTGCAGCAAACCGATCACTTCCCGGTGCTGGGGATATCCGCGCAGGTCCCGCCCCAGACAAAAAACGAACACCACCGACAACAACGCCGCCGATACCCATTTTTGTTTCGGGACAACACTGCGGCAAAAATGAAAGATCAACAGCATCGCCGGAAGGATCATGACGGAGTAATACCGCCCGGAACCGACACGGAAAAACACCCGCCATCCCCAGGCGCAGAGAATACCGCCGATCACCCAGTACAGCCACGGCTTCCGCCAGTGCCGACGCAGATCGTACGCAAAAAACAGCAGCGACGGGATGCAGAAAACGCCGATGACTTCCCAGAGCATACGGCTGACGCTTAAAGCGGATTGAGCGAAGTTCCCAGGCATTGTGCGTAGATCCGATTGTAAAATACCCGCAAAACATCCGGCATCCCCGGCAGGACGTGCATCAACGCCGCCGCGACGATCACGCCGCCGGCGACAAACAGGGCGATCACCGCCGCCCTGCGCCACTGCCAATGGGGAAACAATCCGATGACCGGCAAACTCAGCACGACAAACGCCAGCAGTTCCAGTGCCTCATAGCGGCAATAGATCGCAATGACCGCCAGCGCCCCGCAGAGCGCGGCAAACCATTCCCCGCGGCGGCGGCTTCGGATCGCCATGATCCACAAACTGACGACCCAGAAAACCAGAAACAGATAAAGCGATTCCCGCAAACGGATACAGGAAAACTCCACCAGCGGCGGCATCACCGCCGCAAAACCGGCGAACCGGAATCCGGCGCTTCGGTCGTCATAAATACTCTTTCCGATCAGGTACGCCGGAATCAGCAGCAGCACCCCGCACGTCATATTGATCGTCAACAGGGCCGTCGCCGCACTTAGCCCGAGGAACATCATTCCCCGGCCCAGATAGCAGAATAACGGCGGCGGCACCCGGTCGAAAGAAGGGATCGCCGCCTGTCCCATCTCAAACCACTGCCGCGTAAAATTGACGTAACTGATACCGTCCCGCGTCTCCATCGGCGCTTCCGCCAAGTAGATCAGACGCACCGCCAGCGCCCCCAGCATGAGCAGTGGCAGGATCAAAGCCGGAGATTGGAATACAGGGCGTACTTTCATACTCATTTTTTTGCCGCCAGTACAGGAATTTTGCGAATATCCAGAAGAAACGGCATAAAATTCCTAATCAGATACACCAGTCCCGACGAAATCAACAACGAAATAATCGTCACGAACCAGACAGTATACCAAGTGCCCCCAATTTTGAACAGTCGAATCACTCCAACACTTACTGCGGCCGGAATCGCATTGCAAAAGAAGTAGTACACAATCGAATTTCTTCCGATAAAATCACTGATGATATTTTTCGGCAGGTACGACGCCACGAAGATAATCCCATAGCATGCGGAGACGGCAATCACAATGCCCGGCAGGTCGCATGAGGCGGACATCAGGGTACAAATCGGTTTCTTTATCATCGTTCCGATGAGTATCAATGACAGAATTGAAAATACAAACATGCCGACGCTTTTTTTACGATTCTCAAGTATTTTGGCATAATACAGAATTCCGCCGTACGCCATAAACAGCACTGCGATCATACCGCTTTTATAAAACCACGGGAATGGCGTCGGGTCGATCCCGGAAAGCCAGCATCCTGCCCAGGCAGTAAAAATTCCGCAAATCGTATATATATATATACTTACGACGCGAGCGCATTTTGAAATAACCGACAGAATCAACTTCGCCACAATGAGCGCAGCAACAAACCAGGAGGCAACACCGCCGAAAATATCATAGCATATCGCGCGATATGATACTTCCTGATGGCGAAACATCACATATTTCGGAATAATCAAAATCGCCGAAAAGAAAATAACCGGCAACACCAGTTTGAACAGGATATCGGTGAGTTGTGCGGAAAACTTATAACCTCCATCGCTGTCAGAGAGTTTCTTGAAATATAAATAACCGCTCACGACAAAAAAGGCATTGACGTAAAAAAATCCGGTTGATTCGGGATGGAAAGGCACGACGCCGAGGTAACATTCCACATGTCGCCAATAAATGATCACCATACACAGCGCTCTGACACTGTTGATCCAGTTAATGTCTTTCATCATCATGCTCCGTGGTTGCTGTAATCGGTGTACTCGTCAAACGGTTCTCCGGAAACGAGTTGCTGATAGATCCGATTCATCCCGGCAGCCAGTACCGACCATGAATATTTCGTTTCGATCAGTTCGCGTCCGCGCTCGCCCATGCGTCGGCGCAACTGCGGATCGTCGAGAATCCGCGCCGCCTTGTCCGCAACATCCCGGATCGCCGCGTCCAAGGTTTCACCGGATGCGCACAACCCCGCGCCTTCCGCGACGGCCGATGCCACGAAATCCCCGGATAACGCCACGATCGGCAATTTCGCCCACATCGCCTGCAAAATCACCGTCGCCAACCCGTGATGATACGACGGATAAAGCAAAACGTCCGCGGAATGCAGGTGGAACAACATCATCTGCTTGGGAACGATCCCGTGAAAACGGACCCGGTCGGCCACCCGATATCGGGAAAATATCTTCCGCATGGTCCGTTCTTCCGGGCCGGAACCGCAAATGTCCAGCGTGATATCCCGCCGGTTTTGGGCAAGTCGGCTGAAGGCTTCCGCGGCAAACGTACAGCCTTTCCAATGCATGAACTCACTGCAGATCAACAATCTCGTGCCATGCTCCGGATAATTCCTTTCCGGCAGACGATACTCCGGTTCATCCGGGTTGATGCCGGTTTGCGGATAAAAGATCAACTGCCCTTTCCTGGGGCGGCGAAACTGCACCGACGCCCGGTCCTGCGGATAGGCGATCAGCAAATCGGCGTTCTTTTCCGTCCGGATCCGCATGATATCAAGCCCGGTCAGCAACTTTTTGACGCCGATCCGGAACATCTCCTGAATCCGCACCCGCCACGGCATGCTTCTGCGGATGAATTCCGGCGCCCGGCAATCTCCGATCGGCCCCCAAATCGTTTTGCCCTTTCCCGGGTTGTTGGCGACAAACAGATCCGGCGCGGAATCCTGAGCGAATGTCAAATGATGGATAATGTCGAAATTTCCGCGCTTGACGAATCCGCGATAACGGAAATAAGAAAAATAAAGCCACAGATAATAGTAGAGGCGGTAGCCGCGCCGTTTTTTCTTCCAAAACATCAGCCAGCGCGGCAGGTCATAGTAATGGAACACCGGGACGGAATCGGTTTTGTCCTGCAGAAAATCTTCGATCGGCCGGCGGTTGTTGGCCCGGGTCAGAACGTGAACTTCATGATACCGGGCCAGTTGGTTGGTCACGTTCCAGCCGATGCCGCCCTCGGAACCTTTGTGCGGCTCACAGGCAAAGGCGATGAGAAAGACCTTCAGGCGTTTTTGCTCCATATCAATCCAAACTCCATTGCAGCATCTTGACAAAATTTTCCGCGAATTCCGGCTGTTTATGCCGGCGCCAGAAGACAATCCGTTCGGCCAGATACCAGCACCAATAACGCCGCACCTCCCCGGCGGGCAGCCGCATCTCCGTCAGAAAGTCCGCCGCCATTTGCCAGTACCTCCGGCGGATATTGCCTAAAACCTTCGCGGGAGAGTGCCGGTGCAGCAGCGGATCGACGACATAGTTGAAAAAATCCTCCAAAGGACACCCGGCAAACGACACGGATTCAAAATCATACAGCAACGGCTTGCCGCCGTTTTTCACGTTCCACGGCTTGAAATCCCGATGGACCAGACCGACCGGGGTTTGCCCCTGCCGAAATGCCGACGGCATGGTGTTGAGCAATTCCGGCAGGTCCAAACCATCCCACAACTCGCGCCACGACGCCATTTTCGGCGGAGTGAGAGAAAAAAACTCCCTCAGCACATGCGTCAAAGAACTCAATTCCGGGTGCCGATCCTGATGTTCTCCCGGAGCGTAGAGCATAAAAAAATTGACATGCTCCGCAGTACTCACCACCCGATCGACCTGCGAAAATTGAAATGTCTCGGGCTTTTTCTTCCCCAATAATTCATAAACGGCAAGTTCGGTCCGCACGTCGGAAAGGCTGTCGCCGGAAGCGAATTTTTCATAGCCGCGTCCGTGGTGATGGATGACCGCCTTGTCCCGGGTCATGGAAATGAGCGCCGACGCCGGGCCTTCGGGAATGGCGGGGGGCGGGATATGCAGCGCGTCCGCAATTTCACCGGCAACGGACAAAATATCATCCTTGGCAAACAGCCGTACCCACGGATAAAGGATGAAACAAACGGCTTTTTTCAATTTGGCCCGCGCCCCTACCCCGCGGTAAAACTCCAAACTGATGCGCCAGTCCCGAAAACTCCGGCACGACAGAAAAAACGACGCCCCGTCGCGGCCAGATCGCGAAAATATGTTATTTTTGCAGGAACTTAGCATATTTTTCGTGCTGATGTTCGGCAATAATTGTCAATATCTGTCGCACAGCGTCTTCCGGGGGACCGTTGTTATCAATCCAGAAACAATGCTTATCAATTGACGCCAAATATTCCATCCGACTGTAAATGCGCTCGATCGCCTCGCGGCTCAATTCCTGCTTGCGGGACAATATCGTATCGGGCGCTACCCGAAAAAAGAAATTATACTGACATGCCGGAATGAAAAGACGCCACCAAGTCAGAAATTTATGCCCAAGAAAAATTCCGCTGCGTTCATGATCCACGATAATATCGGAAAAATAACGATCAAAAAGCACAATGTGTTTCCGCTGTCGCAACGGCAGTATTTTGAACCAATATCCACAGATGTAATCCAGAGAGTAGTAGCCCAAACGGATCAAAGAGTTGAATTTCCCGTGTCTTTTGCCTCGATGCGGCGCGGAATAATTGCGGTCGACACTCTTCTTTATTCCGGCTTTATACCCGACTTCGCCCAAATTCGGAAAAACGGAAGGACGAAAATGAAACAGCAGCGGAGGATTGACGTTGAGTCGTTCTGTCAACATGTCGATTACCGTGGTCTTGCCGCAACCATCCGGTCCGGTGAATGACATTATCAGTCCCCGTTGTACAAATAGATTCCTGATGTAAAAACGCAAAAAATTTACGGCATGGCACATCGCCCGCCAGGGATGATGCCATAGGGAAGAAATGACGCAGCGAAACCGCAAATTCCACTTCCCGGCACGATTCCAGAAGTCGATGCCGCCGCCATTGAGAGACAATTTCCGTAACAGTATATCGATCTCCACGCCGGATTCCATGACGGCGGCCTCCTGCACGGAGGAATATTTTTCCGGGTACTTGGCGCCAAGAATACGGCAATAAAGATATTTCGGCAGGAAAGTATACATCGCATTGAGATGATAGACATGCCCATTGAATTTTCTGCATTTCAAGACATCACGTTCATCCAGTAAATCAATTCCCATCCAAGCAAAATTGTACTGAAAATCCAGTTGACAAACCCCGTTGTTTTCATCTACCAGCACAATGGTCAGAAACTGACTGTCCTGATAGTGATACAAGACACGAGATTTTTGCTTTTCAGCGTTATCGGTGATCCAGTTGCAAATTGCGCCGAGTTGATTCCGTTGAATCAATACGTCAATATCCCGGCTGTCAATTCGACGGGGAAGACCGTCGTAATTACGCAAAACGGCATACTCCGTCTCGCGGTTCAAAAATTCAAATAATACGGATAAAAAAGTTGACATGATACAGGACTATGAAACCTTCTTTTGTTTCAAAGACGGCAAAATATTCTTTCTGATTTTATCCCAAACATACATTGGATTGAACAGAGTCGCACACCCCATATACAGAATAAACAGCAAAAAGTTTTTTTTCATGTAAAAAAAGCCGGCTTGCTTGTACAATCCCAACGTCCAGTCCACATAGGCATAACAGGTGCGTTGCCAGCGGGACAATTGCTTCATGTAATCGGAAAAGGAAAGTTCGCTGTTGCCGGATCGCCGACGGAGCAAATTATATTTTATATGTTTAATTCTCAAAAGCATAGCATAAGAATTCGTGGAAACAGACTTCGGTATTTTCCTATATAACAGCAACACCTCGGGCAAAACAACAATATATTTTCCTTCAATATACAAATCTGACATTCTCATCCACAAATCTAAATCCTCGCACATGTCCTGATAACGTATTCCATCGTTTGGGAAACCTGCCAGCGCCCTGCCCCCGACCCTTTTGGCAATCTCTGTGCGAAACATTGCCGATGCGGATATGAATATAAGTTTATTATTTTTCACCAAGGAGAAGAATTCTTCCCGGCTTTGGGGACCTAAAAAAATACCACCACCTATTTTTTCCGAATTCTCGTTTATATATTCTGCCCAACATCCGACTGCCATACATTGCTGGTTTGCCAACAGATAATTTCTCAACCTCTCGGCACTGTGAGGTAATACCAGATCATCGGCATCAACGAACTGCATAAATTCAGTTTTTACAACTTGTTCCGCAATTTTCCTCGCGTGAGCCAGCCCGCCATTGCGAGACAGTGAAATTATTTCGAAATCGCGCCATCCCTTATTCTTGAACGACTGAATTATTGACAGAGTACGGTCCGTCGAACAGTCGTCAACAACAAGTAGTTTAAAATTTGTACACGATTGAGCCAATAAACTTTCCAGCGTTTCCGCAATATACTTTTCCGCATTATAGGCGCATATGCAGATCGTCAGATCGTATTCCGGTTGTTCCATAATTACAGTGTCTCCTGTTCAGAAGATTGGACAAAGTAGGTTATACAGGTAAAAGTCATGAGCATTCCCCATACGTAGTACACATTGATAAGACTGCCTCCAAGACCGCAAACAAAGATTAATGTCGCCAGCGATAAAAACGGCTTTATCGCACAACTGAAAACCAGCAAGAGTCCAATCAAATAACAGATAATCCCGCGATCGGTCCAGATCGTGTTTTCCTGGGTCAAGTGTCCCGCATTACGCGCGGCATCCGTCCCATGCCCCAACCACGTTTTGATGTCGGAGAAATCCATTTTGAATGCATTGAGCACCGGGGCAACCCGTGCTGCGGCACTGCCGTCAGCACTGATCACTTCTTCCGAATCCCCGGTAAGAGTTGCCTCCGACGTAACTACTGCCCGTTGAACGGGGTCATAATCGACATCGGGAAGAAAAAGGAACGCCGTGATAAACAATGGAATAACATAAAACAACTGTCTCCGTTGAAAGAAGTAAAAGGACAAAAGCACCAGCATAAAAATAGCAGTGCCGCTATACATGGAAATCATCACATACAGGAAAGCAACTGCCAGTTTCCGATACTCCCCGAACAGGTCCTTCAAAGTAACCGGTTCCCCTTTGATCAACTCCGACGTTTTCAAAAAACCGTAAAATATTGCCGCCATGATTCGTGCACTGTGAGAGGGCTCCAACGACAGAGACGGCACTTTCGTTATATTTTCTCCGGGGAGGTAATACAAATTGATCCACGGCATCTCCGTCCTTAGACTGATTGATACGATTTGCTGAACAATCAGGCAGATAATATATGCCCAAAGGAAGTATCGCATCAGTTTTTGAAAGAACTCTTTGGTAAACGCTCCGGCCTGCACCATGTTGTAGAAAACCATGAATACTCCGATAAACATCGCATTGTAACCAAGCGTTTCCAGACGAGGGGTATCAAAGCGCAGATACATGGACATAAACAGCCATATCAAGTAGACGATCCCCCATCCCACTGCTTTGGAGAAATACGGCACAAAAAAGAAACCAAACACCGGGGCTATGCACATCGCGACAACCTTTACATTGGAAACTTGGTCGCCTTCTGCGAGAACATACTGCTGATTCATCAAAATCAGATAAAACGTCGCAACTGCACATAATGCTTTGTGATGCTTGTTCATCGCGATAAATAACCTTTGATTTTTGCAGAAAGGACAACTGCCACGGTCCATATACAAAAGGAAACTGTCGTCAATACGTTGGAGAAAATATTTTCATCGGAATACCGCCACTGAAAGAAAAGCCGCGAACGCAAGAACTGCTTCATACGGCTGACAGGATCACCCTTGGTAGGCGCAATATGCAGATGAATAGCCTGTCGGTCCGCTAAGTAGTAGATATTTCTGTGCGCACGTCTCACCTGAGCCGCAAGGATTGCCTCCTCGCAATATAAAAACGGGTACTCATCAAAAAATCCAATGCTTTGCAAAAAATCCATGCGAATCATAAAACAGCAACCGGAAATCTTCTCACACGCTCCGCTTTCATTGTAGTTTTGAATGTCCGGTCGTCGATTGCCGCGAAACAGATTCCACAACCAGTCAAATGAACTTCTCCCCCCCCGATCCGGCGGCAATGGATTTTGATGCCAACCTTCAATATGCAAAATGTCTGTAGCGGCGACAACAATCTTATCATCCTTTTCAAAAACTCGGGACAGCGCCGCGACATAGTCATAGTCTGGGAATCTCATGTCCGGATTGACGATCATCGCCAGCTCTGCTCCATGCGCCGCCGCATAACGCAACCCGACATTGTTCCCGGCGGAATAACCGCGATTTACATGGTTTTCCAGCAGTGTAACGCCGGCATCAGCACATATTTTTCTCAACTCAAGCAAATCGTCGGTGTGAGAAGCATTATCGACAACAATGATCTCGCAATCAACATTCCGCTGATTTTGCAGGTTGGCAATACTCTTTATGCAATCCCCGGAAGAATTGTAATTTAGCACTACGCACCAAATTTTCTTACAAAAAATCATATAAACTTTAACAACAATTGACGACAGACATCGTACGTCAGACTGCTTTTGCTCAAGAACAACATCAAGATTTTTATGGAAGTTTTCAGATGAAATATTGAAAAATAAACATGGGGACTATCATTCAGATAATCATTTTTTAAATTAAAGAAAAGGTAATACTTACATCTTGCCAAATAGCACTTGGCAATCCAAAAACTCTGATTTTCGATATTTCCCCGGTTTCTGTTCAAATATAAGTTTAAAGTATTGTAATACTTGAAAGCAAATGTCAACACATCCCCTTTTTTATCGAAATGCGATGCGGACACTGGCAAAATGCGGTACACGCTCGTTACATCCTTCAGGAAACAGCACTTGCCATTCTCAAGAAAGTGGCAACAGAAATTTAAATCGCCACCAAAATACGCTTTTTGATCAAGCTGAGGAATTCGCAAAAAAAGCTCGCGTCTGGCAAAAATCGTACAAGTCTGAAGATGCAACTGCCCATTTATAAATGCAGACAGATCTCCCGTCATGTTTGTCTTGGAGGTTATTGTCTTCTTCAAGCCGTCTTTTTGCATTAAAACTTGAAATCCTGTCGAACAAACCGAATATTCCGGATGAGTTTCCATAAAATCGTACTGTCTCTGCAACTTATTCGGGTCGATCCAGTAATCGTCGCCCTCGCACAGCGCGATGTATTTGCCTTGTGCACGGGGATAATTATAAACCATGCTTACTTTTACCCCTTTGGAATACTGGTTTTCCGTCTGGTATATCGGCTTGATGATATCGGGATACTTCGCCTCATATTCCCGGATAATGTCCGCAGTACGATCGGTGGAGGCATCATCGTGAATCAGCACCTCGAATGGGAAATCGGTTTTCTGCATCAGGAAACCTTCCAGACAATCGCGAATATACGGCTCATGATTGTAAGTGATGCAGCAAACGCTGACCATCGGAGTTGTGTTCATATCAGGCTATTCTCCTAAATTTCAACAGGTTCAAGATGTCTTGAGGAAACTGTTTTAGAATAAATGCTCCAATTAAGTAAAGGATGACAAAGCCCCCTCCCCCGACAATAAGTTTACACCACGGAGAGGCGACAAAACGCACACCCCAATGCATGCCGCATCCGACAACCGCCGCGACCAGCAACAGTGGCAAAATATCCCACAATTGGGTCCATGGTGCATAACCGATCAATTTGCGATTGCACCACGCATTCTCAAAGACTCCGAGCAACCCCATCGCGGCTCCGGCGGCGACCATCACCACCACCCCATAACGGTATGTTATGAAAATGACAAGTGCAGCCTGCACCTTTTTGATGATCTCCAACAGCAGAAACAGATCACTGCGCCCGCAGGCGGTAATGATTTGCAGATTCATCGTATGGAACGGCCAAAAGAAAAAAGTCACACAGCATAACTGCAAATATACCACACTCGGCAACCACTTTTCTGTAAGAACGACCTGCACCAGCGGTTTCGCCAAAATGAACAATAACGTTAAGGCCGGAATAACGGCAAACATGATGTTTTGCAATCCTCGCTTGGCGAGTTCACGCATTTTTGTCCGATCATCCTGAATGCTGGAAAAGGCAGGAAATAAAACGCTCCCCACGGAGGAATTTACCACGCCCATGCCCAATGCCGGTATTGCTTTCCCGCGATTGTAATAAGCCAAATCGGTCAGGCTGGATATCTTGCCGATCACCACCGAATATATGTCATTGTAGAGGGTGTCCAAAAATCCCGATACTAAAAGTTTCCATCCAAATTGAAACAGTTTCCATGCCCTTCGCCAGTCAAAAATCCAGCAAGGACGCCATTTTACCAGCGCCCACAGCATAACACATCCGACGAAGGCGCTCGTCAACGATTGCGCGACAAGCGCCCAGACTTTGAATCCACAATATGCCATAACTATGCCGACAGTTCCGGAAACAATAAGTGCTCCCCAACTGATGCGAAAACTTAAGTAAAACCACATGTTTTTATTTAATATGGTCCGTTGGATCACAGAAAAAGCGTTGACAAACAGCGTCAATGCCAAGACTCTCATATACAAAGTCAAACCCGGTGACTTATAAAAGGCGGAAATTAATGGCGCGGTCAGAAAGAGCACACCATATCCAACAGCCCCCATGACAATGTTAACGTAAAAGACGCTGCAAAAGTCCAGTTGATCGGCATCTTTCTTTTGGATCAATGCTCCTCCAAGGCCGGAATCCACCATGACATTGCACAAGGATATGAATACCGTCAGCAGTGCAATGACGCCAAATTCTTTCGGAGCCAAAAGCCGCGCTAGCATGATGGACACCGCCAGAGACATTCCCTGACTGCCGACACGCTCAAACCCCTGCCAGAAAACACCGGAAACAATTTTACTCTTTAAATTCATGAAAAGCGAAACGGTCACGCCACAGCGTTTATTTAATTATCAGAGACATATTGATAGAGTCATCAAGAATCTTGAACCCACATTTCAAGTATACTTTTATTGCAGGGATATTCAACGGATTTACCCACAGTTTCAATTCAGATAAATTTAACTTGTCGGTCGCATAATGAATAAGCAATTTTGTCGCGTCTGTCGCAAGTCCTTGCCCCCAAAAATCTCTATCGCCAATAAAAATATGGAAATCTGCCGTATTTTTTTTTATATTAGTTAGTTGGACATTACCCACATAACGGTCATTGGCGGCAAGACAGATTGCAAAACGATGTGACGTTGTTTCAGATAAAACTCGATCGACCCATTCAAGTTCAATTTCGGGGGTAATAAGCCTGTCAGGGCGATGTCCGGTGTATTGCCATACAATGGAATCATTACGCCATTTGTAAGACGTCAATGCGTCCGTTCGACGCAATGGCCGAATGTAAACCTTCATATTACACATATCGCTTAACTATATCCGCAATGTAAGACATTTCCGTAACACCATATCGATGGTCTATCGGCAATGGAATAATTTGAAAAAAAGGATAAGCACTTTCTACTCCGGGCCAATAGATGGCAACATATATTTTGTTCTCAATCAAATGCCCGCGGAGACCTTGTTTTTGGGTCAAAAAAGGGTAAATCAATGGAATGTCTTCACTGGTAATAGATAAATCCAGTTGGTTGTATTTTCCCAATTCACTATGCAAAAACTTGAAATTTTCTTTCCTTTTTTCTGCGCATCCCGCATAATCTATTGATTTCATCATTGCTTCTGTGAGATTTGACATTAAGGCAACCCCCTCATCGCGCAAATTGCCACTGTTGCGCTTGAAATCATCATAACCGGCAGACGCACCTAAGTCATGACGTTTCAGCAAATGATGACACCGATTCCAGGACACTGATACTTTTGTCGGAAGCTCGACCGGTTGCCTGCAATACAGCAATCCGCCATCAGGAATGCCAAAGAATTTTCTCGGGCTGTATATTGATGCGAAACCGACATCCGGCATGTAAAACGCCTGTGCGTTATCAACAATTAAATTAGGATATTCCGATGCGAGATCTCGAACTTGCCTTGCGCAACACCCAAAATAATTTGTGTAGATAATATAGTCATCAAATGGGAAATTAATGTCGGGCAGAAATTTTTCATTAACATTATAGAAAAGGCATTCCGCCCCTTCCTCTCTGATTGATTCCCAAACGACAGGACAGGTAAACGTGGGGATATGGACCCGACGAATCTTACCTGATTTTATGACTGATTTCAAAGCCGATCGGCCTGAGTTCAAACGATATGCCGTTTGGTGGTATATTTCGCCACAACGACATTCTAATTCAAGATATCCGCCAATTTCCTTCATTGATCAATCAGCTTTATTGAATACAAATCATTAAAATTATCGACAACGTGATCCATGATTTCCTTTGATTCGTATCTCATAAGCAGAACGCCAGCAGCAGAACTTGCTCCGAGGAAAGCGGAAATATGATCTCCTTTATGCAAATAAATGTGTGACTCCAACGTTCGCTTTTGAATTTCTTCTGAAATTTCAATCTTGTCTATAATTCCATCTATGCGAGAATGAAGAATCAAATGGCTAAAAAAACCTTTTTGCTCAAACTTAAAATCGGTTACCGGCCACCCCATGGCAAGTGCGATAGCCTTGTCCATGAAATTAAATCCTGTGGCATATTCAATGATTTTTGGCGTAAAGTTACCGCCATTCCTAGCACCAATATCTATTATGTACGCCTTGCCATTTGCGTTGGAAATTCGCAACTCAACATTGAAGCCGCCATTTTTAAATCCAACTAAGGACATGAATTTTTGAAGTTGCGCGATGCATTGTTCGAACTCGTCTTGCGGATGAGTTGTAGGATATGTCGTCGAATACGGGACCAAGTTATTTACATTCGCATCAAAATGGTGATCTCCCAAATAGAGGAACACAATTTTTCCATCTTTAACAAAGCCGTCCCCATGCAATTGTGCTCCGCGCGGCACAATATATTCTTCAACAATAAAACGGTTGCAACGCGAGAAAGTCAAAGCTTGCAAGCTCGCGGCGAAAACATTATGCGGAGTATCAACAACCGTGCATCCCTTGCTGCCAGATGAATCGACCGGCTTAACTATAACCGGAAATCGAAATTCCTCAAGACCTTTAATGTCGTCTCCTGCTTTAAAATTTTTGTAGCGCGGGACATTGAGATCATGCTCGCGTAAAAATTGTCGAAATAAATCCTTTTCCGACATAATCTTCACGGCGTGATAAGGATTGCCGGGCAACTTTAATTTTTCTGCGACATATGCCGCTGTTGGAGCCGCAGGATCAGAATTATACGTCATTACACCATCGACCTTGAGTCGCGTTGCCAGCTCCGTTACCGCCTCAAGGTCTGTGGTGCTGTCAAAAAAAGCCTCGTCGGCAATTTTATGACCGGGATTATCAGGCAAATAATCGCATGTGATTGTATGCAATCCCAACTTTTTTGCACGCAAAATTAGAGGCACATGCATTTCCATTGCGCCTAAAATCAGTAATTTTTTCTTCATATACCAACAATATGTTTGATAATTTCCGCCTGCACAGCGTCAGTAAGTCCCGCATACATCGGCAGGCAGAGTATCTCCTTTGCGACTTTTGTCGCCACGGGCAGGTTTTCCGCCGTGGCACTGGGCAGACTGCGATAGGTCGGGACGTCGCTGCACAACGGGTAGAAGTAGCGCCGCGAGTAAATGTTTTCCCTTTTCAACTTGTCGTAAAGTTCGTCACGGGTCATGCCGTATTGCTTCGCGTCCACCTCAACAGGGAAGTAGGCGTAATTATGTTTCACCCCCGAGATATCCTGAAGCACCCGTATCCCCGGTACGTTCTTCAACCCTTCGCGGTAGAACTCCGCGACTTTCCGCCGTTTGGCGATCTCGCCATCCACGATTTCGAGTTGCAGCAGCCCGTATGCGGCGCGGAACTCGTCCATCTTGCCGTTGGTTCCCGGAGCCACCACCGTCACTTCATTGGCAAAACCGAAGTTCTTGAGGAAGTCGATCCGCTTCTTTAAATTTTCATCGTTTGTGACCAGTGCCCCGCCCTCGAAAGTGTTGAAGACCTTGGTCGCGTGGAAACTCAACATCGACAGATCGCCCCAACTGCACACAGAGACACCGTCCTTACGCACTCCGAAGACGTGCGCCGCATCGTAAAAGAGTTTCAGTCCGTAGGTGTCGGCAATTCGCCGCAGTTCCTCGTGGTTGCAAGGGTTGCCGTAGACATGCACCGGCATGATCGCGGTGGTCTTGGGGGTAATCAGCGCCTCGACTTTCGCCGGATCCATCGTGTAGGTGTCCGGTTCAATGTCGCAGAAAACCGGCTTGCAGTTGTTCCAGTGGATCGCGTGGGTCGTGGCGACGAACGTGAACGGCGTGGTGATGACCTCGCCGGTGATCCGCAATGCCTGCATTCCGACCTGCAGCGCGATCATGCCGTTGGTGAAAAGACTGACGTACTTCACGCCGAGATACTCCGCCAGCGCCGCTTCAAACTTGCGATGGAATTCTCCGTTGTTGGTCAGCCACTTATTCTCCCATATCCTCCGCAGATACGGGATGAAGTCGTCCAGCGGCGGCAACGATGGTTCGGTAACAAAAATCGGTCGATCGGACATGGTTCTCTCTCGAATTAAAGGTGGTTCAGTTCCTCGTTCGGGGCCGTGATGCCGAGCGCCTCACGAGCCGCGGCGGAATTGCGTTTGCGCATTTCCGCGACACTCGGTTTGAAGGCAAACTTCCAACCGGTAACGAATTTATTGCGGTAGTCCCGCCACATGAGGTTCAGCATTGTTTTCCAATTCGCATCCGCGACACCGTATTTCTGGCGCAACCACTTCAGCCGGAAGCCACCCAGCCGCTTCCGCCACCACGACCATCCGAAACGTCCCGGCTCCGTCATCACCAGACTGGAAAACGGGATCGTCCCGCCCAGCACATGGCGGCGCAGAAGCGAAAACGGTTCCGGTACCCCCTGCCCTCCTCCGAAAATCTCCGGGAAGGCGGACAGCAGATGTTCCGGTGCGGCAATTCCCATCATGCGGCAGTACGCAAAACTTTTCTCCACATCGAATCCGGAACGGCGCATCAGCATCCCCGCATCCAGCAGAAACCTTTCTCCGAACTCCCAGTCGTGGTTGATGGCCGTATGGGCAAAGAGGACGGCGAAGTGCAATTCATCCGACAGCCGGTATTCGCGGCCGTCGCCCTGCCGGATGAAATCCTTTTCCCAGAAACGCCGGTTCAGTTCCTCATCCCGAACGCCTGGGATCAGATGGTGGATCTCCAGCATGATCTCCCGCTTGTGCAGCGGCGGCACGTGGTGATAGGAATCGAACTCTCCGGGACCGCGCCATCCCGCCGCCTTCAGCGCTTCCGCCGCCCGGCGGCAATCCGCCTCACTTCGCATCAGCAGGTCGATATCGCAGTGCAGCCGCAGAGCGCCATTCGGGTAGACCCCCTGCAGCACCAGCGCCATTCCCTTCATCGGCAGGAAATCGATCCCGACCTCCTTGAGAACTCCGCACACCTCCGCGTAGGCGGACGCGTACTTCATGTCCTGCACCGCGCCGAACATGTACTGCCGCCGGCACTCACCCGCGACTTCCGCGGGAAGATCGTCATGGAAGCGGTAATACGCCATTGCACCAAGGGTGCGCTTTATCGCCCACCGTAGCAATTCCCCGTCGCACTGCCGCAACGCATCCCCCCGGAGCAGCGCGCCGATCAACCCGGCCCGCCGGTCGATTTCACGATCACTTGCCGTCATCACCGCCAACTTTTCGCATCCTGTATTGGGATGGGTCGATCTCCACCGCCACCGTGCTGTGCATGCACTCGATCTCCACCGTCCAGAGAAACTGCCGGTTTTTTTTCAGCAACTTTCCGTAAGTCCCCTCGAAGATCCCGGATTCGATCAGGAAAAGTTCCCCTTCCCGGATCCCGCTGCCGAACTCGACCGGTTTTTCCCTGCCCAACTCCTCGACCAGCCGGACCGACCGCAGTTCCCGGATGAACTCCTCCTGCTGCGATTCGGGAACCGTCAGAAACGCGATCACCGACTTGGATTGCCAGCAGGACGATTTCTCCTCCGGGGTCAACCGGGCAAAGAGATACCCCCGAAACATCGGCCGCCAGACGATTTTGCGGTACTCGTAAGATTTTTTTATGGAGCGGACCTTCTGGATCTTCCATTCCGGCAACAGCGGCAGATAGCACGGGATTCCCCGGGAATCCAGAAAATCCTTCAAGCGGAATTCATGCAGCGGCTGGGTGTAAACCGGCATCCACAAAGCATTTTCCGCAGATAAGAAATCCTTTTCCGCCACAGCCGCCCCGTTGTTTTTCCGCACGCTCCGCCATCCCGCAAAAAAAAAATTTTTTCACAGGACGGCAAAAATATCCGACCCATAATATACTCCGCGCAACGGGAAAATGCAACCTCCCGATTCCGAAGATTGCGGCGTAAATTCAGCATCCCAGCCACGCGGACACGGTCCCGCCCATAACCGCGTCGACGGCGGATCGGTCCAAACCGTTCTCATTCAAAATCTTGAGATAATGCTGAATCGCTTCGGTCTGGATTTCCGGATATTTGACGTAGCAGTCGGAACCGAAAACGAGTTTGGTCAGATAGCGGGGATTGCCGGGATCCATGATGTCGCGCATATAAAATCCGACATCCCGCGGACTCAATCCCTTCCATGCGCCGCTGCCGGCCAGATCGGAATAGACGTTGGGAAACGCCTTGGCCATGCAGGACGCCTGTTCCCGGAAAAAACTCGTTCCGAGATGGGCGATCACGATCTTCAGTTTCGGAAACGCCCGGGCGATACGGTCCAGCCGCAGCGGGTCCATATTCAGCAGCATCGGGCGGCGGTACGTCGCATCGACCTGGGTCGGACGATGAATCCCCGTGTGGAACAGCGCCGGCATCTCCAGTTTCTCCAACTCCTCGTACACGGGCAGATACATGTCGTGGTCGTACTCGTAGTACGGACAGATGAATTTCGCCATCACAAACCCCATGTCCTTGATCCGGCGGATCTGCGACACGTCGGGCGGGGTATCCCACTGATCGATTTTAGCCCCGGGCAGCAGCCAGTCCGGGTACTCGGCGCAGAATTTGCGGATATCCTCCAGAGAAGCGTAGTGGTGATCCCCCATCCAGCCACCGGTCATCACGGCCCGGGTTTGATTTTTTTCACAATTGCGGACGAACTCCCGGACCTCTCCGGGATCAACGGAATTGAAATGCGCGTGAAAATCGGTAAACATTCTGTCTGCTCCTTCTGTTCATGGTCAACCGTCCTAAGGCATTGCGCGTAATATACACGCGCCGCGAAAGGAAAACAATGTCGATTTTCCTCCCGTGTCCGGAAAAATCACAGGTGATCTGTAATGATATGACGCATTTCCCCATTCCCACGCTTGACATCCCGTGCCGGAAAGGATACATTATCGTGGTGTCTGTCGCAAGGGGATCGTCACAAGGAAGAAAGGAACCGTCGGATAATGCAGTGGACATGGATTGTAATCGGGACCGTCATGCTGGTGGCTGAGTTGGTGATTCCCGGATTCGTGATTTGCTTTTTTGGAGCCGGGGCGATTTTGACCGGTCTGATCCTGATCATGTGTCACGGCTTGACGATCACTTGGCAGGTCGTGATCTTTGTCATTGCCAGCGTGGTATTCACCCTGTGCGGGCGAAGGATTTTTCTGGGCCGGGAGTCCGGTACGGCCGGCGATATTGATCAGGACGATCCGACCGGAGAGACGGCGGTCGTCGCCGAGGCGATCGCCCCGAATCGGACGGGAAAAGTGGAGTTTCGCGGTTCATTCTGGACCGCGGAAGCGGATTCGGAACTGGCGGTCGGCACCGAGGTGCGCATTGTCAGGCGCGACAATCTGGTCCTGACCGTGTCGAAAAAATAACCCAATTCAAGGAAGGAAATCATCATGCCCGGAACATTGTTCACCGTCTGTGTCATCGCGTTTGCGGTGTTCATCGTCATCAGCCGCTCCCTGCGGATCGTTCCCCAGAAACAGGCGTGGCTGGTGGAGCGTCTGGGACGTTACAGAAGTACGCTGGGCGCGGGACTGCATTTGCTGATGCCCTTTGTGGATCGGGTCGCCTACAAGCAGAATCTCAAGGAAACGGCCATCGACGTTCCTCCCCAGCAGTGCGTGACCCGGGACAACATCATCGTCGAAGTGGACGGGGTGCTTTATCTCCAGGTGGTCGATCCGGTCAAAGCCTCCTACGGGATCGCGGATTACCTGTACGCCTGCGTGCAGTTGGCCCAGACCACGCTGCGTTCGGAGATCGGCAAACTGGAACTGGACCGGACCTTTGAGGAACGGGCCGCGATCAATTCCGCCATCTGCGCCGAACTGGACAAAGCCTCCGACCCGTGGGGGGTGAAAGTCACCCGGTATGAGATCAAGACCATCAATCCTCCGGCTTCCGTGCTGGACGCCATGGAAAAACAGATGCGCGCCGAACGGGAAAAACGCGCCCTTATCGCAGAGTCCGAGGGCGAACGGCAGTCCCGGATCAATCGGGCCGACGGGGAGAAACAGGAAGCGATTTCGCTTTCCGAAGGCGAAATGCAGCGGCGGGTCAATGAAGCCTCCGGTCATGCCGAGGAGATCCGGCTGGTGGCGCAGGCCACGGCCGAGGGGATCCGCACCATCGCCGACGCCATCGGCAACAATCCCAACGGTCGGGACGCGGTCAATCTGCGGCTGGCCGAGCAGTACATCAAGGAATTCGGCAATCTGGCCCGGGAGGGCAACACCATGATCCTGCCGGCGGATCTGGCCAACGTCGCCGGATTCATCCGTTCCGCGCTGGCGGTGCTGAAGGAGAAGTCCCCGGAACAGCCGTAAGCGCCCTCCCCTCACGAACGGCGAAAAACTCCGCACGGGATCGTTCCCGGCGGAGTTTTGTTGTGCGGCGCAAACGGATGAAGGTTATTCCACCGTGATTCGGTGGGTCCGGGCATTTTCCGCTTTCGGGACCCAGACCGTCAGCAGACCGTCGGCGGCCTTGGCGGTGATCCCGGCGGTGTGGACCGCGTCGGAGAGATAAAACGCCCGTTTGTAGACTACGGGCAGACCGCGGCGATGCAGGGAACTTTTCGCCGTCAGCGTGAGCAGCCGTTCCCTGATCTCCAGCGCCACCTGATCCGCGGCTGTGCCGGGGATTTCAAAGGTGAGTTCCATTCCATCGGGGGTCTCGACGACATCCGCGGCCGGGCGGATGGTGATGCATTCGCATTTTTCTTCGATTTCAGCAAGTTCCGGCATGATGTCACCGTCCTTTCATTTGTCGCACTTGATTTTGATGGTCCGGGGCGGCTCCGGGGTCTGCAGATCCCGGGGGATGTTCACCGTCACCACACCGTCGGCGTATTTCGCCGTGGCGGCAGCGCCTTTGACCGGGACCGGCAGTTTGATGCACTCCTCGTATTCCGCGCACGAACGCTCCCGGAAAACGAAATGCCGTCCCGCCTCCGGTTTGGAATCCTCCTCGCAGCGGTGCAGTTTGAAATTGAGAAAGTCGCCGGTGATGTCCAACTCGAATTCACTGCGGCGGCAGCCCGGGCAGGAAATCTTCACGGTGACTTCGGTTTCCCCCACCTCGGTCTCCCAGCGGGAGTCGAAAATCGAGCCGCGGAGCAATCCGGCTCCGGGCTCGATCATCCGTCCGAACATGGTCCGGATCAGTTCATCGACACCGGGAAAAACCTTTTCCAGCGTAGCGGGGACTTCGTGTTCGCGTTTTGCCAACAGATTCATGGTCAAATTCTCCTCTTTTTCCGTGGCCGCCGCCGAAATGGATGCGCCGCGAATCCACCGGCGGCGAACCGACCTCTCCAGCATTACACCATAAAAGCAAACGGCAAAAAATCAAGAGTCGGGAGTGTTGCCGCCTTGAATAAAAGAACTTCGCATGTTATTTTAAGGGATGGATTGACCGTCGGGGCGTAGCGCAGTCTGGTTAGCGCGATTGCTTTGGGAGCAATAGGTCGGGAGTTCGAATCTCCCCGCCCCGACCATTTAAGTCCTTGACCGTCAACAGGTTACTGTTGGCGGCTCTTTTTTTGTCCACGCAAAACCCCTTGTGCCACAGAGATGTGCAAAGAATAAGGGTCTCCCCCTTTCCCCACTGAATGGAAACCAGCGTATCATTAAGGACTTATGCTTGTGAAGCCGGGAGCGAAATTCTCCGTTTGGGGTCAGTCCCGGACTTACCATTATGCTGAACTTGACAAGGGAGAGTCGCGCTAAATCACCAGCCGCTGGGTTGCGACAAAAAAATCAGCGCGGACACTGGGGGGGAAAGGCACTGACCTCAAAACGGGAAAAGCCCTCGCGCTAAAAGTCCGAAACAGCCCCAACAACGTGATTGGCGCGATGTCTTTTTGTGTCAAAAAGAAGGTGGCGGATGCAATCGGCGAGGTTTGTACTCACTCCGGTGCTACGCACTCATCGCCTACGTTTAGTCGTCGATGAATGGGAGCCGTCACCATAAAGGGAACCTCTATCAATATCTTTTTGACAGAAATTCCGATTGTTTCTGTTTGAAAATCTCCGAATGAGATTTTTCTGTGTTTTACGTTAACGCTTTGACTTCTCTTCTTCAAGGATCCTCGACTGAAAAAGCCGACA
>JALEMG010000057.1 GCA_022768375.1 Lentisphaeria bacterium | reverse complement strand
ACATCAGGTTCTGGCGGCTGTCAAACGGCAAACGGAATAAAAGCGACCAACGGGAGCGGTTATGCCGGATTGCCGCTTGACTGACGACGGGTTCTGATGTATCTCGCTCTGATTTACCCACAAATTCCCGTGAAGACCCCTATTTTTGTCGCTTAGTAAAAATGTTTACTATTTTTTGTCGCGGGGATTTGATTTTTCGGCAACCGGTTCTATATTCTCTCATCGACATCAGAAATCAAAAAAATCCGAAGGATACATACGAGATGAAGGCGTTTTTTGTTTTTTCCGGTCAGGGAGCCCAATTTGCCGGGATGGGCAGGGACTTCGCGGCGCATTCCCCGGCGGCGGCGGCGATCTTTGCCGAAGCCGATTCCGTTCTCGGTTACGCGCTCAGCGAGATCATTTTCAACGGCCCGGAGGAAACTCTGACCCGGACAGTCTATTGCCAGCCGGCTATTTATACCATGAGTTGCGCCGCGCTGGCCGCGTTCCGGGAGAAATTTTCCGGGATCCGCCCCCTCGCCTGCGCCGGACTCAGTTTGGGTGAATACGCCGCGCTTTACGCCGGCCAGTCGTTTGATTTCGCCACCGGATTGCGCCTGATCGCCCGGAGAGCGGAATTCATGGACGCGGCCTGCCGCGCCACCGACGGAGGCATGGCTTCCGTGCTCAACGGCGATGTGAACATCATCCGCGAAGTGTGCGAGCGGACCGGGATCGACGTGGCAAACTACAACAGCCCCGGTCAGATCGTGATTTCCGGAAAAAAGGATGCTCTGGCCGCCGCAGTCGAAGCGCTCAAAACCGCCGGGCTGCGCAAGGTCATTGTCCTGAACGTGGCCGGAGCCTTTCATTCCCGGCTCATGAAAAGCGCCGGAGACGCGCTGCTGCCGGTCATTGATCGGACCGTGATCGTCATGCCGACGATTCCGGTCTATCACAACTGCACCGCCCTGCCCGCGCAAACCCCGGCGGAAATCAGGGCGAATCTGGCCCGGCAGGTCGCCGGTTCGGTGCGCTGGGAGGAGTGCGTCCGCAACATGGCGGCGGCAGGCGGCGACACGATGATCGAATTCGGTCCGGGCAACGTGCTGACCAAACTCTGTTCCCGGACGCTGCCGGAAATCAAGACCGTGAATATCGGCACGTGGGAAGCCGTGGAATCCTTTGCGGCACAGGCGGAATAAAGAAAGGAGATTTTATCATGATCGACGCGAAAAAAGTTTCCCTGCTCGTCCTTTGCAGTGTGTTGGTTTTGACCGGCGGGGTGGTGGCTTCGGCGGCATTGTTGAGCCGTTTCGCGGTCAAAATTCACCAAAGCAGCGCCACGGTCTCCTCCATCCGGGTCAAGGGCATTGCGGAGAAGGAAATCGTTTCCGATATCGGCGCATTCAGTTGCACCATCACCTGCAATGCCGCGGACATCGCGTCCGGTTACGCGGAAATCAACCGACTGCAGACGCTGTTGACGGCAAAATTCCGGGAACTCGGGATCAAAGCGGACTGGGTGGAAAATGAGACGATGAGTTTCTTTCCGGTCACCAAAACCGTGCGCACCCGCGAGAACAACCGGGAAGTTTCCCGGACGGAATTCAGCCACTACCAGTTCAGCCGGAACTGCCGCGTCCGTTCTTCGGAGGTGCGGGTGCTGGAAAACGCCTCGGTCGGGCTTTATTCTCTGGCGGCCGGCGGCGTGAACATCAGCGTGTCCAATGTGGAATACTTCATCAGCGACTTGGAACAGTACAAACTGGGACTGGTTGACGCGGCGTCGGCTTCGGCGTACCAGCGGGCCAATGTGGTCGCCCGCAAGTGCGGTTCCCGATTGGGCAAACTGCTGACCGCCCGGCAGGGCGTGATCCAGATCACCAAGCCGGCATCCGATGACACCCGGGACGGCGGAGTGTATGACACTTCCACGATCAACAAGGTCATGCGGCTGGTCGTGACGATGGATTTTGCATTGGAATAGAGCATGGACAGACAGTTTTACAGCATTTTTTTCGATTTCGACGGGACCATCGGCGACACGGAGCGGGATATTCGCGGTGCGTGGCTGTCCGGTTTTGCCGAACTCGGGCTGAGTTGCGCGAGGTTCGACTCCATCTTCCGGGTCGGCCCGTCCCTGCCCGACACCGCAAAGAAACTGTTTCCGGAGGCATCGGAAACGCAACTTCAGGAGATCATGGCGGCTTACAAGCGGTTCTACGACGACGCGGATGACTACTCCGCCCTGCCCTATCCCGGCATGATCGAGGCGATGTCCGAATTGGCCCATGACGGCTGCAAAATCTATATTGTCACCAACAAGCGGTACAAGCCGGCGCTGAAACTGGTGCGGAAATTCGGTCTTACGGAACTGTGCTCCGGTCTGTTCACGCCGGATGCCGTATCTCCGGAGACGCCGCTGACCAAGACGGAACTGGTCGGCATCGCGCTCCGGGTCTCCTGCGCCCCCCTCCCCTCCCGGATCCTGATGGTGGGAGACACGGAGATCGACATTCGCTCCGGGCGCGTTCACGGTCTGACGACCTGCGCGGTGACATGGGGCTACGGCAACGCGGAAAAACTGGCCGCGGCCGAGCCGGATTTTCTCATTCACGCGCCGGACGAACTCCGCCGCCTCCGCCCGCTCAACGGTACGCGGTGATAAAAGTTCCGATCCCGGACAGCATCATCTGCATGGCCACCGCCATGACGATCAGGCCGGTCAGCCGGATGACCGGCCCGACGAAAACAAAGAATTCCAGCACCCGGGAAATCTCCCGGCTCGTCAGCATCAGCAGCAAATTGACCGCCAGCGCGACGCACAGCGACAGCATCGTGGACAAGGTGCCGAACTGCATCGAGAACGAAATGGTCGCGGCAATAGTTCCCGGTCCGGCGATCAGCGGAGCGGCCAGCGGCACCACGGAAATCTCGTCGCAGGACGGATGTTTTCTGCTGTCCGGGTCGTGATAGAACACCCCCTTCTGCACCGCGGCCATACCGGAAAAGAGGAGGACCAGACCGCCCGACAACTGCAGCGCGTAAACCTTGACCCGGAAAATATGCTCCAGCACGAAATTGCCGCCCAGACTGCATCCGAGCAGAATGACCAGCGCGAACAGAGTGGCCCGCATCGAAACGCGCCGTATCTCCTCCCGGGACAGAGAGGGCTGCTGGGCCGACAGAAAAAAGATTTTGCTGGCGGGATTGATCAGCGCCATGAAATACATGGCGTTTTCCAGAAAAGTCATGAAATTCTCCACTTGATCACCTTATCAAAACACTGATTCCGAAGGCAAACATATTGACCAGACTGTGAGCGAGGATCGCCGCGGCAAGATTCCGATGCCGCAGGTAGAGATATTGGAATCCGCACCCCAGAATGAACAGACCGGGCAATCCGGGCAGATATCCGTGTACGGCGGCGAACAGCAGCGACGTTCCGAGCCATGCCGATCCCGGATGCGCCTTGTGCCATGCCCGGAAGATCAGCCGCCGGAACAAAACTTCCTCCACGAAGGGAATGAGTACGCATACGGCGAGGAACAACAGGACCGCGTCCGCGACCGGACTGCCGGAAATGGTCTCCGCCAGCGGTTGTCTCTCGGGAAACGGGACACCGCATTTCCGCAGCAGCAGTTTGGCGGCCGCCACCGCAATGGAGGAGAAAAGGATCAGCCAGACGGTATACCATGCGCATTGAAATGCGGTCCGGAGGGACAGAGGCCGAATGCCGCTGGATCGAAGCGGAAACACCGCCGTAGCGACGCCGCAGATCCCGGTTGCCGCCATCGCCCATGCCGGAGACAAGCCGGCGCCGATCAGTACTGAAGGAAAAAACAGCACGATCGCCGCCAGCACCCATATCCGCAGCCAGAAACGGGGCGGCAAGGAAGAAATCTTACCGCCGTACCGCAATTTCCCGTTCCGTCTCGCCGAGGTGCCGGATCGTTACCTCTACGGCGTTTTGAGGGATGATCCCGGCGATCCGTTCGGCCCATTCCACCAGCGTGAAGGCGTTGTCGTCGTCGAAAAACTCGTCCACGCCGAATGCGAGCGCCGCCTCCGGCGAACCGATCCGGTAAAGGTCCAAATGGTACAGCCGCCCTCCCCCGCACAGCGCGTATTCCTGCACGATCGTGTACGTGGGACTGGAAACCGGCTCCGTAATACCGAGTCCCCGGGCGAATCCCCGGGCGAAGACGGTCTTGCCCGCGCCGAGGTCCCCCCGCAGCGTCACGATGGAACCGGGAAGCAACTCTCCGGCCAGTTCTCCGGCGAACTTCTCGGTCTCCGCTTCCGATCCGGAAATGATCTTCCGTATTGTGCTTTTCATCGCCGCTCCGAGTTGAAATTTCTGTCGGGGTCTGAATATACCACCGCAAAATCGTTAATTCAAGCGCGAATACGCTTGAAAAAAATGTTTTCCCGTGGTATCTTACGAGCATATACATTGATTTTCAACACGGAAGGCGGCAGTGCGGTATGTGTGCGATCTCCGGGATTGTCAACACTCACGGAAAACCGGTGAGCGATATCGTCCGGGACATGGTGCGGGCCCAGCGGCATCGCGGCCCGGACGATGAAGGGATTTTCGAGTGCGAAAACGCCGTGCTGGGACATTGCCGGCTGTCGGTCATCGACCTGGCCGGCGGCCACCAGCCCATGCTCAGCAAAAACGGGCGGCTGGCGGTGGTCCTGAATGGCGAGATCTATAATTTCCGGGCGCTGCGGACCAAACTTGCGGATTACGGGCATACCTTCCACACGGAATCCGACACGGAGACCCTTATCCATCTTTACGAAATGTACGGCGGCGAGTGTGTCAACTATCTGGACGGCATGTTCGCCTTTGCCATCTACGACATCGCCCGCAAAAAACTGCTGCTGGCCCGGGACCGGCTGGGACAGAAGCCGCTGTTTTATTTCATGGACGGCGATACGCTGGTGTTTGCCAGTGAACTGGACGGACTGCGGCAGCATCCGGCATTTCCCTGGGAACTGGCCCGGGAGTCTCTGCACAACTACCTTTCACTCCAGTACATACCTCAGCCGGATACCGCGTTTAAGCACGTCAGGAAACTGCCGCCGGGGCATTTGCTGGAACAGAATCTGGAGCATTCCCAAATCTCCATCCGCTGTTACTGGCAGGCGGATTTTTCCATCAAGAACACCACGCTGACCATGAATTCCGCCACGGCGGAACTGCGTAAACTGGTGGAAAAAGCCGTGGAGAAGCGGCTGGCGGCGGACGTGCCGCTGGGGACGTTCCTGTCCGGCGGAGTCGATTCCTGCATCGTCACCGGCATCGCCGCGAAACTGATGTACCCGGCACCGTGCGACGCTTTTACGGCCGCATTCAACGCCGCGTCCTACGACGAAAGGGACGCTGCCCGGCGGTCCGCGGAGATCATCAATAAAGTTTCCGGCGGCAATCTGCGGCACCATGAGCGGGAGATCCATCCGGATGATTTCGCTCTGGCGGAGAAGGTGTTTGCCCACTTCGGCGAACCGTTTGCGGACGCGTCGGCGCTGCCGCTTTTTCTGTTGAGCCGATTTGCGCGGGAAAAGGTCACGGTGGCACTGAGCGGCGACGGCGCGGACGAGATTTTCGCCGGATACGAGCGATATCTGGCGATGCGCTATGCGGAGAGAGTCTACGTCCTGCCCCAAAGTGTCCGCAAAGTAGTGTTCGGCGGACTGGCCGCGCTTTTCCCAAACCACGGGGAACGCAGTAAAAGCGGCAGGATCCGCCGTCTGCTCAAACTTTTCGCCGCGCCGGAGGACGTGGGATATTTCAACCTGCTGGACCGTTGCCCGGAGAATCTGAAAAAGGAGTTGTACGGCCCCGCCATGGCGGATCTGGCCGAAAGGAGTTCCTCGGAGTGCTTCACCTCCATCAACTGGGAACTCATCGCCCGGGACAAGGTGGAGAAACTGGGGGAATTGGACCTGCGCACCTATTTGCCCTGCGATATCCTGCCCAAAGCGGACACGGCATCCATGGCCAACGCGCTGGAATTGCGCAGTCCGTTTCTGGATCGGGCGGTGGTGGAGTTCGCCTCCCGGCTGCCGATGGAGTACAAACTCTCCGCCAAGCGCCGCAAATACATTCTGTGCGCCGCATTCCCGGAATTCATCACCCCGGAACTGCTGAAGCGTCCGAAACGCGGTTTCGGCGTACCGATCGCGGCATGGCTGCGCGGAAACTGGAAAACGCCGGTTGAGGACAGACTTTTCCAGTCCCGGCTGGTGAAAGACGGTTTCATCCGCGCCGAAGTCCTCCGCAAATACTGGGAACTGCATCAGCAGGGATACGACTTCGGATATCTGCTGTGGGACCTGCTGGTGCTGGCGATGTTCCTCGACCGCACCCCGGCCCGTTGAAACGACACAACAATGCCCCGGCCGCATGTCTGTGAGCGTCCGAAGGGTGCCTTCGCCCTGCGAAGCGCCGTTCCTCCGGCGGATGTTTGACCCGGTCGGGAGTCGCGGGACGACTTTGATCCGCGACATTCGCCGCATATGCCCCTTTGTTCGTATCCGAAACACAGGCGTTTTCACCGGAAACCGTAACCGACCGCCGTGCCGGCGCGGATCGGGCAAAAAAAAAATCAGGCGGAGGGTTCCGCCTGACGGGATTCACCGCGAAGGACCGGAATCACCGTTCGTCGTCATCCTCGGCCCCGGCTTCGTCCAGGTCCTCGTCGTCAAACATCTCCTCGTCGTCAAATTCGCCGTCCAGGTCCTCGTCGAATTCGCCGTCCAAATCGTCGTCGCCGAAGATATCGTCGTCATCCAGATCGCGGCGGGAGAAGTCGTGCCCGTCGTCATCCTCGTCGTCCAAATCACTGAACACATCCTCGGTGTCTTCTTCGTATTCGGAAAACTCCCCGTCCGGATCATCCAGCAGGGTACTCGCCGCGGTGATCTGCGCGCCGCACTCCGGACAGCAGCCGTCCTCGGCTTCAATCGCGCTTTCGCGGACCTCCATGTTGCAATAGGGACAAACCGTAGCCATAAATCATTCCTTCTCCGTACATTGACCGCCAGAGTTATCAAAAAGGTACTATATTGAGGTTTTTGTTTTTTTCAAATGAAGTTATAAAAAAAAACGGTTTTTTTTTGCCCTGCGCACTGAAGCGGATTGAAAAAGCCCCCCCGAAGGCGGTATATTATACGGCGATGGTATTGTGGAGAGATTTCTGCACCTCAAACGGAATTTCGGAACGATCATGACTGACAACATCACCTTGCGCCGCGGGGCAATCGCCGCGGCCAGACAAATCATCGTCAAAGCGGGGACCCGACTGCTCATCGATCGGGAATCCGTGGCCAAACTGGTTCGCGGCATCGCCGAACTGCGAAAGAGCGGACGGCAGGTGCTGCTGGTTTCCTCCGGCGCCGTCGGCATGGGAATGGAACTGGCCGGGGTTTCCCGCCGTCCCGGTGAACTGGCCCAGAAGCAGGCGCTGGCGGCGCTGGGACAGACCAAACTGATGTCGATTTACGCCGAGGAAGCGGAGAAGTACGGTTTCCGCGTCGCGCAACTGCTGCTGACCGCCGCCGATTTGCGCAGCCGCAGCCGCTACCTCAACGTCATGAACTGCATCAACGCCCTGTGGGAAAGAGACATCCTGCCGATCGCCAACGAAAACGACTCCGTTTCCGTGGATGAACTGAAATTCGGCGACAACGACACGCTCGCGGGTATGCTCACCAGCGTTACCGGGGCGGATCTGACCATTCTGCTGACCACGGTGGACGGGCTGCGCGACCGCAGGGAAGACGGTTCGCTCGGGGACCGGATCGCCGTGGTGGACAAAGTCACGGAACGCCTGAAAGCGCTGGCTGGCGGCACCGACGACAGCAACTTCTCCATCGGCGGCATGGCATCCAAACTGCGCGCGGCGGAACTGGCTACCGCGGCAGGAGCGTATCTGTGGATCGCCGACGGACGCCGTCCCGACGTGATCGGCGAAATGCTCGCCGCCGCCGATACGGGAACGCTTTTTCTCCCCCGCCAGCACCGGGTGTCCGGGCGCAAGCGCTGGGTCGGATTTTTCAGCCGGGTGTCCGGGCAACTTGCCATCGACTCCGGCGCGGCCGAAGCGGTGATCTCCGGCGGCAAAAGTCTGCTTCCGTCCGGAGTGACCGCGGTTTCCGGCGCCTTCCGCCGGGGCGACACGGTGGAGATCGTCGCCCCGGACGGCAGAGTCATCGCCCGGGGGCTGGTGAATTTCGACGCCGGACAGTTGAATGCCGTCCGCCGCAAGCACTCCGCCGAAATCACGGCGCTGCTGGGCACGGAGGTGGAAACCGAAGCCGTCCACCGGGACAATCTGGTTTTGCTCGAATCATGAAAATCCACATCAAGACTTACGGCTGTCAGATGAACGAGCGCGACTCCGAAGCCGTCGGAGCGATGCTGACCGAGGCCGGTCACACTCTGGTCGCAGAGGAAAACGCCGCGGATGTACTGCTTTTCAACACCTGCAGCGTCCGGGACGCGGCGGAGCGCAAGGCCAAGGGTAAGATCGGGTACATGCGGAAACTAAAACAACACCGCCCCGATCTCATCATCGGAGTGATGGGCTGCATGGCTCAGCGGCTGGGCGACCGACTGCTGGCGGAATTGCCCCATCTGGATTTCGTCCTCGGCACCGGCCAGACCCACCGGGCGCCGGAGATCATCGCGCAAATCGCCGCCGACCGCGTCCGACTTGCGGAGACCGCCGCCGCCCCGGAGGAAATCGACATGCTGGGCGCGCACGGACGGAATTCATGGTCCGCCCAGATCGCCATTACCCGGGGGTGCAACCGGTTCTGCAGTTACTGCATCGTTCCCTACGTCCGGGGGCGGGAGGTCTCCCGTTCGCGGGAATCCATCCTCGCCGAAGCACGGGAACTTGCCGCCGCCGGGGTCAGAGAAATTCTGCTGCTGGGACAGAATGTCGCCGCATACGGGCTGAACGGCGACATCCGTCCCCCCACGCCCGACCATTCGCCTTTCGCGGAGTTGCTGGAGGCCCTGAATGAAATCCCCGGTCTGGAGCGCATCCGTTACACGTCGCCCTACGTCAGTTACTTCAACGAGCGGCTGATTTCCGCGCTGGTCCGCTGCCGCAAGGTCTGTCACAACATCCATCTGCCGCTGCAGTCGGGGTCGGACCGGATCCTCAAGGCAATGAACCGGCAGTATACCGCCGCCGACTACCGGAACAAAGTGGCGGAACTGCGCCGCGCCATCCCGGAACTCACCTTTTCCACCGATGTGATCGTCGGATTTCCCGGAGAGAGCGAGGACGATTTCCGCATGACCCGGGACCTGATGAACGAAGTCGGCTTCGAACAGGCCTATATTTTCAAGTACTCCCCCCGTCCGGGAGCGAAATCCGCCAGTCTGGAAGACACGGTGAGCGAGGAGGAAAAACTGCGCCGGAACAATCTTCTGCTGGCGGACCTGCAGGAGCGGATCGGCCGGAAACTGGCTGGTCTGGTCGGAACGACGCAGGAAGTCCTGTGCGAAGGCGTAAGTTCCCGCAACATCGGCCGCTGGACCGGACGGACCGGAACCAATTTCGTCGTGCATTTTGAACCGGACGCATCCGTCCGGCCCGGGGCGCTCCGGCAGGTGCGCATCACCCGGGCGGGCGGAGTTTCGCTGTTCGGAGAACTGCTGTAACACAATGGAAGGATTCGAGTTACCATGAGCCTCTATGACCGGGATTACATGCGCAACCGCGGGGAAGCCCCGCAAATGAACGGCAGACAGGCGATGATCGCCCTGATCGTCGTCAACGCCGTCATTTTTCTGCTGGTGCCGCGAGGCTCGGCATTGTACGACCGTCTGGCGCTGACCATAGGAGACGGGTTCGGACTCGACGTGATTACGCAGATTTTCACGGCGGGTTTTCTGCATGCCGGATTCGGCCATGCCTTTTTCAACATGTGGGGAATCTACATTTTCGGCTCGCTGGTGGCGCCGCACCTGAATGGGAAAAAATTTATCCTCCTCTATCTGCTGGGCGCGGCCGCCGGAAATCTGCTCTTTCTGCTCTGTCATCTCACCTCCGAAATTCCGATCCAACTGGTGGGAGCCTCGGGCGCGGTCTGCGCCGTCATGGCGGCGGCGGCAACGCTGGAGCCGGAGCGGAAATTCGTGATGCTGTTTCTGCCGTTCGCGCCGATGAAAACCACCACGCTGGTGATCTGCTATACGATCCTGGAGATCATTTTCAGTCTCAACGGCGGCAGCGGCATCGCCCATCTGGCGCATTTGGGCGGCTTCGTCGGCGGCTACATCATGATGCGGATCTACTTTCGTACACTGCCGTGGGACCCGTTGAAAAAACTTTTCGCCACCGGGACCTCGTACTCCCGGCACAGCGCGCCGCGCCCGGGACATTCCGACCGGACCGCCGCGCCGGGCGGCGGAGATACGCGGGTCTCCCAGCGTGAACTGGACGCACTGCTGGACAAACTGTCCACCTCGGGAGTGAACAGCCTGTCGGAATATGAACTGGAACGGCTTCGGAAGGCCAGGCGGCAAATGCGCGGCGAGGAGTGACCCCATGCTGGCCACCAGACTTTTCGATTACGATCTGCCGGATGAATTGATCGCCCGGTACCCGGCGGAAAAACGGGACGGCTCCCGAATGATGGTGCTGGACCGGGCCACCGGCGTCGTGGAAATCCATCCTTTCGGAGACATCCTCCATTTCCTGAACCCCGGGGACGCGCTGATCTGCAACAACACAAAAGTGCTGAGAGGGCGGATGTTCGGACGCAAAGACGGCCGGGAGGACGGCGCGAAGTTCGAGATTCTGCTCCTGGAGCCCGCGGCGGGCGACCCGGCGGAGTGGAATGTCATGCTGAAACCGGGCAAACGGGCCGATGCGGGCGTCACGGTCGTTCTGCTGACCCGGGAGGGAAAACTCAACGCCGAAGGGGAGAGTTTCACCGTGGTCGGCCGCAATCCCGACGACACGTTCCGCATCCGCTTCTCCACCGCGGACACCGCGCGTCTGGAGGCGCGCTACGGACATATCCCCCTGCCCCCGTATCTGCGGCGCGAGGACGAGCCGGAAGACGCGGAACGCTACCAGACCGTCTACGCTTCCGTTCCCGGCGCGGTGGCGGCGCCCACGGCGGGGCTTCACTTCACTCCGGAAATCCTTCAGGCGGCCCGGGACCGGGGCGTGGGGGTGGGCGAACTGACGCTTCACGTCGGCGCGGGCACGTTCAAACCGGTCAGCAGTGAATTTGCCGAAGGACACGCAATGCACTACGAGGATTTCGTTCTGCCGCCGGAAACGGCGGAACTGGCCAACCGCGCCCGCCGCACCGGACACAAGGTACTGGCGGTGGGGACCACCACAGTGCGGGTGCTGGAGAGTTGCTGTGACGAACACGGTGTGCTGACGCCGCGGCGCGGCCGCACCAATATCTTTCTCTATCCGCCCCGCGTGCCGCTGGGTGAAGACATGCTGCTGACCAACTTTCATTTGCCGTGCAGTACGCTGCTCATGCTGGTCAGTTGCTTCGCGTCCCGGGAAAAAGTGCTGGCCGCCTACGAAACGGCTAAGTCGGCGGGAATGCGCTTTTACAGTTACGGCGACTGCATGCTGCTCAAATAGGAAGCAAGGCTGATATGTTCATCGAAATGCTGTTCTCCTCTCCCCGGCTGTTCGCGGCGCTCGCGCTGGTGGTGATCTTTTCCATCTGCGCACATGAATTCATGCACGCCTGGGCGGCGCTGAAAAACGGGGACCCCACCGCCGCCATGCTCGGACACCTGACCATGAGTCCATTCAAGCAGATGGGCTGGTGGTCGCTGATCGTATTCTGTCTGCTGGGCATAGCGTGGGGACAGGTGCCGACCAACCCGGAGAATCTGCGCACCCGCCGGGCCAGACTTGCGGTGGCGCTGGCCGGCGTGGGAGCCAATCTGGGGCTGTCCGTGGTCTTTGCGGCGCTGGCCGCGCTGGTCATCCGCTTCGCGCCCGGATATGAATTTGCGATTTCCGTGCTGTACTACGGTTCGGCGGTCAATCTGGTTCTGCTGGCGGTCAATTTGTTCCCGGTCCCGGGATTCGACGGATGGAACGTCGTCCGGGAGTTCTGGCGGCCCCGGACCTCCTCGGAACTGGTCAATGGAACATTTTTTCTGGTAGTGATGCTGCTGTTTTTCTGGATCGATCACATTCAAAGCGGCGCGGCGTTCGCAGCCGGAACGATGATCCGCCTGTTTCGCGGGGCGCTGTCATGATCCATGTCGCCGCCGCCGTCATCATTCGGAAGGGACAGGTCCTGCTGGCCAGCCGCCCGCCGGACAAGCCGCCCGCCGGCTGGGAATTTCCCGGCGGCAAATTGGAGCCGGGGGAGGACGCGGCGGCGGCGGCGGTACGGGAACTGCGCGAGGAACTGGCGCTGGAAGTCGTCCCCGGGGAGGTCATCCATCGGGTCCGCAAACCGGAATTGCTTCTGGAATTCATCCGCTGCCGGATCTCCGACGACGCCGTGCCCCGACCATGCGAGGGCCAATGCGTCCGGTGGGAAGACCCGGCGGACGGGTGCCCGGACGGACTGCTGGAAAATGATCGTGAATTCTGGAATTTTCTGATTTCGTTAAAATAAAACCTGTTTCGTCTGCGTTGTATGTTTGGGAGAAGAAAAAAAAACGTGACCGAGCCCGCAGACGGGGGCGTCGTTGTCGGCGGCCCGAGCGATGCGGAGTTGCTGGCGGACTTCTGTCAGGGCGACGAAAAAGCGTTTGAGACGTTGTACCACCGGTACCGGAAACTGTTGTACGGGTACTTGAACAACCTGTGCGGCGGAAATACGGCGGAAGCGGACGAGGTGTTCGAGGAAACGTGGCTGCGGGTGATTCATAAGGCGCCGGGTTACCGGGACGACGGGAAGTTCAGCGCGTGGCTGTTTCGGATATCCCGCAACATTTTCATCGACCGCCTGCGCCGGAATCGGCCGGAGATGATCGTCGAGGTGGAGGTTGAGCATGTGCTGGAAGATGCCGCCACGGAGTTCTCCCCCGAGCGCGAAGCGGGCGCGACGGATCTGAAGCGGGTGATCGCGCAGGCGCTGGCGAAGTTGCCGCCGGAGCAGCGGGAGGTGTTCCTGCTCCGGGAGGAGGAGGAGTTGTCCTTTCGGGAAATCGCCGAGATCCAGCAGTGTTCTCTGGGCACGGTGCTGAGCAGGATGCGGTATGCATTGAAAAGTTTGCGAAGTTTTCTAACCGGAATTGATACGGGAGGATTGTTACGATGAAAAAATTTTTGCGGATTCCGATTCCGGCGGCGCCGGAAATCCCTCCGGCACTGGACCGGCGGATCCTGGCGGCGGCGGCGCTGCGTGCGCACGGATTGCGGCAGCGGCGGCGGGTACTGCGTTTCGTGCTCCCCGCGACGGCGGCAATGCTGATGACCGGACTGACGTTCTTCGCCATGTCGCCGGACGTTCCGGTCACGCGGTCCGATGCGACGGCCAAAGGAGAAATGCTGGCGCTGGCCGATATGACCGCGCTGGAGCAGGGCAATTTCGCACTGGCCTCCATGTCGGAATTTGAACTTTTTGATGACTGTTTCACCATATAGGAACTCTGGACTCGAGATGAGAATGAAATCCCTCCCTGCTCTGGCGCTGGCGACACTGCTGTGCGGCGGCGGCTGTGCGGGCTCCGCGGTCGATACCGACGCGGCGGCGCAGCACAACACCCTGCCTCCGGCGGCGGACCACCCGGCGGAAGCCGCACGTCAGGTCAAAACCGCGCCTTCGCCCCAAGTTCCCCCTCCGGCGGAGAAGGCTCCGGCCAAAGTCCCCGCCCCGGCGGAGGTCAAACCGCAGTCGCGGCCCCAGGCGGCTCCCGCCGTGCCCGAAAAGAAGCCTTCAAGCGCAGGTGCGCGGCCCCCCGTTCCGCCTCCGGCGGGGACGCCGGCCCCGGCGGTCGAGACTTCCCGGCGCTCCCCGGACGGCTACCGGTGGATGTGGCATGCGTTTTCCCGCCTCTCGCCGCAGGAACAGCAATCGCTGATGAAAATTCAGCGTCAGGACCCGGAAAAATTCCGGACGCTCATGCGGGAAAAAGCGGAACAATTGTACGCAAAGCGGGAGGCATGGAATCGGGAACTGGACAAGTTGGCGCAACAGTACCGCGATACCGGCGATCATTCGGAAAAAGCCCGGATCAAGGCGGAACTGCGGAATCGATTGCAGGCGGACTTCCAGCAGCGGCTGCAGGACAGCCGCCGGGATCTTGACGCCAACCGCAGACGGCTGGAACGCATGGAAGCGGAACTCCGCCGCCGCGAGACCAACCGCGACGCTATTGTAGACGCGGTCCTGGCCGACCGGCTGGCCGGAAGGAAACCGGCGCAACCGCCGAAGCGTTGAATCTCCCGTCTCCGCATGTTTTTTACCCCTTTTTAACAGATTTTCAGGAGGGAAAATATGGATTTACCGAATCGCGTGCATCTCAATTCCGATGCCGGATATGTCGAAAAATTGCGGGCGGTGATGGCGAAAAACGGCGGCTACTGCCCCTGCCGTCTCCAGCACACGCCGGAAAACCTCTGCATGTGCGAGGAATTTCGGCGGCAACTGGCGGACCCGAATTTTTCCGGTTACTGTCATTGCAAACTCTATTACAAGGACTGATGAAATCATGGAAGTACTGCATCTTAACGCCGAATCCTTCAAAAAACTCACCGCGCAGAGCGAAAAAGCGGTGCTGGTCGACTTCTGGGCCACCTGGTGCGGCCCGTGTCAGAAACTCACCCCGGAACTCGAAATGCTGGCGGCCGAACACGAAGACCTCATCGTCGGCAAAGTCAACGTTGACGACCCCGGAAACGTCCAACTGGCATCCTCGCTGGGCGTCAACGTCATCCCGGCCCTGTTCTTCTACCGCGACGGCAAATTGGTCAAGCAGTTGACCGGTTACCGGCGAAAAGAGGATCTGGCGGCCGCGCTGGGCCTGTAAACCGAAGCGTCGACCGTTCCGGTCAGCGCCGGGACGGTCCGATCAGTTCCGCGTCCGCGAAACCGAAGCGGACGAAGCAATATCCCGGATCGTAGGGCGGAGGACGGTATCCCACCGCGCTCACGTCCCGGTTGAAACTCATCGTGTGGACTGCATAGGATTCACCCTCGGCCAAATGATGCGGCCCCAGCATGTTCCGCAGCGAAGTGGTCAACTCGACCTCAAGGACGTTCTCCCCTTCCCTCAGGATTCCCGCGACCGGCGCGGCATACGGTCCCCAGAAAAACGGACCGAGTTCCCGACCGTTGAGCGCAACACGGCAGGAGTTCGCGCCCAGCGGCGTAAAACGCAGAAAGGCGGCGGCGGCGACTTCCGCCGCTGAAAGACGGAACCGCTGGATCAGTCGTGTTTTTCCGGCGAAAAACGGCATGCCGGAACCCGTCAGGTCCGAGCCGTCCACCTCCGTCCGCACCGGCGACGGGCCGAGGGAGAAATCCCCGTGATACCGCACCGCCAGACGCGGCAGGGCTTCCCGACGGCCGTCGTGTCTCACGGAGAAATCCCCGATCAGGTACACGCTCTCGATCTCCGTATCAAAGGTCAGTTTGTTGTATTCGGTCTCAAATTTCTTCGCTCGCTCCAACTGCTCGTAGAATCCGGGATGCTGGGCGTAATGCATCCGCATGACGAGGCGGTTTTCCCCGGTCCGCAGCACCGGAGGCAGAACGATCCGCCGAAACGCCGAATCGAAAAACGCGCCCGCATCCGCGCCGGAAAACCCGTGCCCGTTGAGGACAAAGGCATACTGCTCCGGCGTCTCCGTCACCAGCGTCAACGGTGTGCCCAGAGGAAAATCCGCCGCCAGAAAGAAGCGGTACTCCACCTCCACTTCGCACTCCCGGCGCAATCGGGTCAGATGGGTCTGCAGTTGAATGACGTCATCGCGCCGCCACGCGCCGCCGTCCACCCGGAAGCGACACCGGTCCAGCGTCAGGATGTTGGCATCCATTCCGGCGACCGTGAAGCGGTCGGAGAGTTTTCCGACCGTCGGCATCCGTTCAAAATCGGGGCGGCAGACCGCCGCTCCCCGCCCCGGCGTGTCGGAGACCAGAAACATCGCACCGTCCCCGGCGGCGAAGTACCAGTCGAATTCCCAGCGGCCGTCCCGCCGCTCGGCCCCCGCCACCGGCCGGATATCCCCGGAGACGGCGTCGATGAATTCCACCGCGCGCCCCGTCGCCGGAAGCGAAATGCGAACAAAGGCCGAATTGCGGTACTGCCGGGAGACGATCAGATGGAAATGCCCCCGCCGCCCGGCACAATCCGCGACCGGCCGCGACGCGGCCAGCATCCGGGTCGTCGGCACCCCGCCTTCGGTGATCTTCACCCGTTCCGGGGCAAAAGCCGCCGCCGCTTCCGCCGCCGCCGCTTCCGAATCGAACTGCGGCAGGCCGCGGAAAAACTCCGCCAGATCAGGCGGCATCGGTTCGCCGTCCAGTTGCAGCGTTTCCGGTTCCAGTCGGTTGCGGACCATCAGCACCCGGCCGCCGGCCGCCGCGAATTTCCGCAGCAGAACGGCCAGCGGCGCGGAGATGTTGGCGATCATCGGGATGATCACACAGGAATACTCCCCGCGGCCGATGATCAGACGCCCCTTCTCCACCCGGCCGCAATCTTCGGCCAACTGCTCGTCCGCATAATGGTGGGCGACCAGCAGTTCGTCCAGACGCCCGGTGGTGCGGGCAAGCGTCTGCGTGTAGAAATCCAGTTCCTTCGCCGTCCAGTCACCGGTGTAGTGAGTCCATGCGGAGGAGATCGGATGCACCACCAGCACCCGGACCTCCGCCGGATTCTCCGCCAGGACCATACCGGCAAAGGCGAAATAATCGTTGATCCTCGCGTAATCCTCCCACCACGGCTGATGGTAGAAAAACGACCCCGGATAATCCCGTTTGCGCAAACCGCGCAGCGTATATCCCTGCAAATGCTGACACAGCCGGTTGACGCCACGGACCAACTGGGTCTGAAACAGCCACCGCATGCCGGAGAAGTTGAAATTCCATCCGGTCAGAGCAAAACTTTCGGTCAAAACCTGTTGCTTCCCGCACTGCACGGCACTGGAGACGACCTGCGTCTGGCTCACCGCGGAGGGCTCGCCGCGTCCGAGATGATCCACGCCCGGCATGTCGTAGTACCGGTACTGCGGCATGATCGCGCCGTTGCACGGCAGTTGGTGCTGGCACGTCTCCTCCAGCAGATGATGCCCGGTCAGCAGCCAGCGGTGCGCGGCGCACCAGTCATGAATCTGCCGGAGAAAATTCTCGCCGAACAGCCGGGTGACCAGTTTCCAGAAACGCACCCGGACCGCGGCACAGCCGGAGAAATTCCGAAACAGCGCCGGAAGTTCCGGCAGCAGTTCCCGCGCATAGGCGTTGCGGTATTCCGCCTCCAGCACGAAAGACCAGGGGATGCCGTCCCGCATCAGTTGCGGTTCGTCGGTAAAAATTCCCCGCAGACGCGTGCGCAACGCCTCCGGAATTGCACGATAATAGAACTCGTGGGTGACGCGGATGAATTCTCCGACCACTTCGGCATCCAGATTGTCCACATAGTAGGGATTGACCTCGTAACGGCAGACAAGGACCCTCCCCCGGACCCCGTCCGGCAAACTGCGGCCGAGGAAGCGCCCGTCACACCGGTAAACCGCCAGCACCCCGGCGGCGGCACGGACGGAATTCGCCGCCATTTCCTCAAGTTTCAGCGACTTCTGCTGAAAACGCTCGCCTTTGCCGCTGACCAGACCGCCGCCGAATCCGGAGGGCCAGCCGTTCTCGTCGTACAGCCACGCCTCCATCCCCTGTTTTCCCGCTTCGTCCAGACAGGCGTTGACACACTCCATCCACGCTTCGCTCAGATACGCGGTCCGCAACCCGCCCCGGGCATGCATGAAAAAACCGCCGATCCCGGCCTGACGCATCAGCCGGATCTGACGGCGCAACTCCGCCGGGTCCAAAAGGTCGTTCCAACTCCAAAACGGCACCGGCCGATAAGCAGCCGGGATCGCGGAAAAATCAATTCTGTCCATCACTGCAGGCAATCTCCGTTTCTATGGTTCGTCAATATATCCCCTCCGGCACGTTTTGTCAAGGTCCCGACCGCCGATTTCCGGGGAAAGCACCGCCGCCGGAGCCGCCGGCATCGTGGCGATCACCGACGCCATGCAGGGCGCCGGACTGGCCTCCGGCCGCTTTCAGGATACCGGAGAATGGTACACCATCCGGGCCGGAGAACTGGCCCGGTGGGAGAGGGACAATGCCATCGTCGGTTCCTCCCTGACCATGAACCGGGCCTTCCGCAACATGGTCAGGGATTTCGGATTCACCCCCGTGGAAGCATCGCTTGCAACATCAGCCAATCCCGCCGCCATTCTGGGGTTGGCCGACCGCACCGGTATGCTGAGAATCGGTTACGCGGCCGATATCACGGTGCTGGGACCGGACCTGATGACAGTGAAGGATTGCCGGATCGCCCGGGCTTGACAAGCCGTCTTTCCGGCGGTATATTAACCGTCGATTTGCACACTGAACCGCAAAACTTGAGGAGATACCGCCATGCCGCAGCCGACCCAAACCGAAGCCGTCGTCGACAACGTCATCACCATCGTAAAATCCGGGGAAGCCCGAAATTTTCTGCAAAACCTCTGGGCCGATCATCAAGGCGAGATTATCCGCTTCGGAAAAATTCTGCTGCTCACGATCGTCGTCCTCGTCCTCGCATGGGTGATCTCCCGTATGCTCCGGACGGTGATCCGCAAATCCGCCGGCAAAATCGCCACACTGGACGATTCGGCGGCCAAAGTGATCCACGGCGTCGTCCGAACCGTCATCTGGCTTTTCGCATTTCTCATCGTTCTCGACCTGTTCGGCATCAATACCGCCAGCATTCTGACCGTGCTCGGGGCGGTGGGACTGACCGTCGGTCTGGCCGTAAAGGATTCACTGAGCAATATCGCCGCCGGGCTGATGCTGTTCTTTCTGCGCCCCTACAAAGTCGGAGATTATGTGGACTGCGGCACGGTCAGCGGCACCATCAAGGAAATGGGGCTTTTTTCCACCGTACTGATGACGGTGGACGGGGTATTCATTTCCGCCCCCAACAGCGTCATTTTCGGCAACCCGGTCAAGAACTACTCCCGCAATCCGATGCGCCGGGCGGACATCACCGTGGGCATCGCCTATGGCGATTCGCTGGCGCAGGGGGTGGAGATCCTGCGGGAGTTGTTGATGCAAAACGAACTGATCGCCCGGGACCCGGCACCGGAAGTGCTGGTGTCCGAACTGGCGGACAGTTCGGTGAATCTCACCCTCCGTTTCTGGGTCAGTACGGAAAACTTCTGGAAGGTTTTCTGGTCGGTCAAGCAGGACCTGAAATCGACCATCGAATCCGCCGGTCTCAACATCCCCTTCCCCCAGCGGGTCGTCACATTCGCCACGCCGCTGGTACTACAGGACCGCGAGAAATAATAATTCATTCCACCGTAACGCTCTTGGCCAGATTGCGAGGCTGGTCGATGGGACAATTCCGGGCCGAAGCCAGATAGTAGGCGAATAACTGCAGCGCCGCCACCGTAACCACCGGAGCGATGAAACGCGAACACGGCGGGACCCGGATGATATCCTCCGTATAGCGTTCCGCGGTCCGGTCGTCTCCGGTCACCACCGCGATGACCGGGGCGTGCCGGGCCAGACATTCCTCGATGTTGCTGAACATCTTTTCCCTGCCGGGAATATCGTTGGCCAGCGCCACCACCGGAACGTTTTCGCCGAGCAGCGCGATCGGGCCGTGCTTCAATTCCGCGGCGTGATATCCCTCGGCGTGAACGTAACTGATCTCCTTGAGTTTCAGCGCACCCTCCAGCGCGGCCGGATAGAGCGGCCCCCGCCCGATGTAGAACGCGTGTTCCCCCGCGGCGAATTTCTCCGCGATGCGCCGAATGACTTCGGCCTGATCCAGCACCGCGCGGATCAGTTCCGGCACCGATTCCAGTTCCCGGACCAGTTCCGCCCCCTGTTCCCGGTTCATCCGGCGGTTGCGCCCGAAGGCCAGCGCCAGCATCAGCAGCGTAATCACCTGACAGATGAACGCTTTGGTGGAGGCCACGCTGATCTCCGGCCCGGCGTGCAGATACACCCCCCGTCCGCACTCCCGGGCGATGGTGGAACCGACCACATTGGAGATCGCCGCCACCGTCGCACCTTTGTTGACCGCTTCGCGCACCGCGGCCAGCGTGTCCGCGGTCTCGCCCGACTGACTGATGGGAATAACCAGCGTATTCGGAGCAATGATCGGATTGCGATAACGGAACTCCGCCGCCTGCTCCACCGAAGTCGGGATCCCGGCGATGTCCTCGAAATAGTATTCGCCCACCATCCCGGCATGCATGCTGCTGCCGCATCCGGCGATAACCACCTGCCGGACCTGCGCCATGGCCGCCGGGGTCATATTCAAACCGGAGAGCAGCGCGGTGCCGAGTTCGCGGTCCAGCCGTCCGCGCAGCGTGTTCGCCGCGGCGTCGGGTTGTTCAAAAATCTCCTTGAGCATATAATGCGCATACTCGCCCTTACCGGAATTCACCGTCTCCGCCGGAATCTCCGTCACATCCGGCACCACCGGAATATTCACCGAATTGCGGACCTCCACTTTATCCGGCGTGATGTCCGCGATCTCCCCGTCCCGCAGATAGATCACTTCCCCGGCATACGCGGCCAGCGCGGTGACATCGCTGGCCACCATGTTGCCCCGTTTGCCCAGCCCCACGACCACCGGGCTGCCGTTGCGGGCACACACGATCTCGCCGGGGTGATGCCGGGAAATCACCGCGATCCCGTACGCGCCCCGCAGTCGGCCGATCGTCCGCACCACGGCCCGCACCAGATCGCCTTCATAATACCGGGCGATCAGATGAGCGATGACTTCGCTGTCGGTCTCGGAACGGAACTCCACGCCATCCCGAAGCAGAGATGCCTTCAGTTCGCGGTAGTTTTCAATGATCCCGTTGTGAACCACCGCGATATTTCCCGCTCCATCCAGATGCGGATGCGCGTTGACCTCACTTGGCGCGCCGTGAGTCGCCCAGCGGGTATGGGCGATCCCGCATCGACCGTGAACCTCCGTCGTCAGCGGCAGCAGCCGCGCCACTTTGCCGGCGGATTTGACCGTCTGGAGGCCTCCGTCCGCGCCGGCCACGCAAATTCCCGCTGAATCATACCCCCGATACTCCAGACGCAGCAATCCGTCCACCAGAATCCGGGTCGCATCCGCGTCCCCGGTGTACCCAACGATCCCACACATTGATGTTTCTCCTGTCCGATCCAAATGTATGGTCCTTAATATAGCACAGAATGGACTTTTTTGCAAATAAAATGGATTTTTAAACAACACCCTTTTCGTTGTTCCGCAACATGCGGCAAAAAAAGAAGCACCCGCAATGGGTGCTTCCCGGATCGCACGGTCGCTCAGTGGCGGCGCTGCTTGGCCTCGCGGCGCTTGATTTCGCTCGGCTTCTCGTAATGCCGGCGGTTGCGCAGTTCCTTGAGGGTTCCCTCTTTGTCGAGTTTCTTTTTCAGACGACGCAGAGCGCGGTCGATGATCTCGCCTTTTTTGACGCGGACTTCGGTATCCATGGAATTCACCCCCTTTCGGAACGTTCGATTTCTTCGTTGACTGTCGTTTAATATAGCATCCCGATCGGTCAAAAACAAGGGGCCGTTTCGGAAAAAAACAGCAAAACCGGCGTATCGGTCGACGCGGTCAGGGAAAACTCCGGCGCGGCGATCTCGTTCAGCGTCCCGGCATGCCACCGGGAGAGGCTCAGTTCCCGAAGCGGATACTTCAACCCGTCGGAGGTGATCTTCTGCGCCGGATCGAAACTGAAAATCGACACCGCCCGCCCCACCGGACCGTGGAACCGCCCCTGCCCGGTGAATACGACGAAAAATCCGCTCTCCGTATACAGTCGGCAATCCGGTTCGGCGCACTCAGCGAACCGGGAGAGATTGCCCAGCAGATGATCTTCCCGCCCGCCGGAAGCGCCCAACACCGCGACGGGCTTTATCCCCCTGCTCCGGCAGAAGCGGAAGGCTTTGGCCAGATCATTGGTCTCCTGTTCGGCGAACCGCACCGTCCGCTCCGAAAAGCGCGCCTTCAACTCCGGCCCAAGACTGTCCATATCCCCGACGATCCAGTCCGGTTCCCGCCCGAAATCCAGCAGTTTCCGGGCCGCGCCGTCGCAGCACACCACCGATTCGGCGCGCCTCAGGAGCGTCAGCAGATCCGAGCGGCGGGGAAATTCGCCATTGGCCAGAATGACTGTCCGGTCAGTCATGGATGACCGAAACCACCTTTTCCGGCGGCGTCAGCGCCAACCGCCGCTGGACCGCGGGGATGGTCCGCAGGACTTTTTCCACCATCAGCGGGGTGATGGCCCGGGTGCATTCGATCTCCCGCGGCGTACCGCCGTGACGGGGACACCAGACCGGAGCGTTGACGTCGAAAAACAGCGTCGGGTCGCTCCAGCAGCCGTGGCAGAAGTTGAAGTTCGTGATCCGGTAGGGCGTCGGAAACTCCGCGCCGTCCATGGAGAATCCGGCCAGCAACACCACCGGGATGTTGCAATCCCACGCCACCCATGATAGCCCGCTGGGCAGACCGATGAAAAAGTCCGCGTGCTGCAGCAGCGCGATACGCTCGGAAATCGGCTTGCGCCCGGTGAAATCCTCCGCTTCGGAGGGGATGGAGTAGTGCTTGCCCGCAAAATTGAGATCATGCTCCCGGTCGATGTCCATGACCCGGTAGCCGATGGATTTCAGGAAGCGGATGGCGCTGTTCCAGCCGTCGGGGAAATTCCAGTATTTGGACGGATTCGTCGCCATGCTGGAAATACAGACGAAAGGCTCCGGAAACGGCCGGGGCGCGTCCAGATGCAGCCGCACTTTCAGATATTCCGGGGGCAGTCCCATCATCTGGGAAATGGATTTCTGCATCCCGAAGTGCTGGTGGGCCACCGGGCGCCAACTGCTCCGGTCCTTGGGAAACGCGGCGCAGTAGTAGGCGGCATAGCCGTCGTTGAGGGGGGGACGTTCGCTGACCGGAATGAACTTCAATTTCGGGTAAAGGTCGCCGCACAGCCGGATGAACCATTCCCCGATGACGCAGGTGACGTCGGCGTGATGGACCCGGCGAAACTCCTCGGCGTAGGGCATCCACGCGAAATTCTCGCCCAACCCGCCGTCCGGAACCACCACGTAGACTTTTTTGCCCTTCACGTCGAATTTGTGCTCGAACAGCAGTTCCTTCGTAACCGCGTCGGTGATGGTCACATGGTAGCGCAGAAAGTATTTGCGGTCGCCCACCACCATGCCGCCGCCGTCCACGTCGCTCTCGTAAAGCGGCAGATCGGTGTCCATATCCATGACGAGAACATGGTACTTGCGCCCCGCCGGGAGCAGGAAGCGGAATCCGAAAATAAAATCGTACTTGATCCCGTTCGGACCCTCCATGCCGGGGGTGTCGCCCAGTTTGATGGTACACTGGGCGTTGCGGGGGTCGGGACCGATCTCGGGTCCGATCATCGGAGTATTGTCCGCGCCGGGGGTGACCGACATGGAAACGGAGAGGGGCCGGGTATTGACCCCGTTCAGCGAAAGCGGCTGCGCCTTGAAAGAATATCCCATATTATGTCCTCTGTATGCTGAAAAAAGTTCACACTTACAAATAGTCGATCTGCCGGATTTTGAGTTTCCCGGTCAGCGGGTCCCGATCCATGGTCACCAGCATCTTGACTTCGCCGGTGATTTCGTCGAAATAAACGTTCTTTTCGCTGTCGTCGGCATGCTCCAGCATGTCGAACCGCCCTTCCCGACAATCCAGCGCCACCGTCCCGTCCTCGATCTCGGGAACCGTGCCGCCGTTGGGATCGGTGAATTTGTCTTTGTCCGTCTCGGAAGTCACCTTGACCTGCGTTCCGCCCAAATCCCGGATGCTCTGGGCCACCACGACCACCTGCACCACGGCGGGAGAAGTCGTCCCGGCGGTGAGCAGATTGATGGTCTTGCCGATGATCTCCTCCTGCGCGGCGTCCGTATTCGCCACCGTGACGGCGCCGAAGGCATCCCCCAGCCCGCCGTCGTCGAAGTTGAGGTATCCCGCCCGGCTGAGGAACCCGCCGGAGGGACGGCCGGAACTGGCGACCATCGCTCCCACCGCCGTGTCGTTGAAAACGGCCGACGTCTCGGTGCTTCCACCCGGAAATTTCTTGGTACTGCCGTCCCGGGTGGACTCGGTGATGAAATCCCCCAGCGTTTGCCCGCAGCGGAGATTGTCGAACAACGCGTAGGCGATGAATTTGTCGTTGGCCGCGTCATATTCGCTGTGGGCGGTATTGAGAAGATTGACGTTGATCTTGCCGTAGGAAGCGAGCCGGTCGGTCATTTTGATCTGGTCCAAAATCGCGCCGTCGCCGTATCGGTAAGCGGTGCCGTCGCGTTTCCAGTCGTTGTCCGAATTGCCGTCGCCGTTGGGTTCAAACGCGGTCGATCTGAAATCTCCGCCCGTGCCGCCGATATTGCCGGCGACCTTGAGATTGATGGTCTGCCAGCGCACCCCGCGATGGACGGCGCCGATCTCCCACGGGCTCATCATCGGCGCATTGCGGATGAACGCGGTGGAAATACGGTGGGCTCCGTCGTACGCCGGACCGGTGAGATCTCCCTCATCATCCTTGTTCGCGGCGGAATTGCCGCTGCCGGGAATGAAGTTGGCGTCCCCGGTATTTTCCTTGACGTCCATTACCGCCGTCAACTCCGAATCAGCGGGGGCAGTGAAAGAAACCGCGCCGACGACCTTGAGCAATCCTCCCTTCCCCGTCTGTCTCCCGGGATACCAGTTGGAGGACACGTCCGGGTCGAACCCGTACCAATCCTCGGCGTTGAGGTTCTGGCGCGGATCGAAGTTGCGCAAACCGCCCGTCACCACACCGTTGTATTCGGTCCCGCTTCCCCGGGATTCATAGGTCAACTCAATGAAATCGTTCTCCGAAGCGGCATTCCAAACCAGCGGTTTGAAAAACGGCCGGACATAATCCACACCGAACTTGCCGGATGTGGAGTTGGCGGCCATCAGCACCATCCGGCGCGGCTGAAACGACAGACCGGTCACCAGCACCCGGTGAACCTCCAGATCGCCGACGCTTTTCAAGGTAAGTTCCTGCTCCGGGATGGTCGCCGCGGCTGTGGTTCCGTGATTGTGAACCTTGACGCCGGGGGTCGTCAGCAACGCCCGGTCCAAAGTCATGGAAATCTCCCCTGCGGCGATCTTATTCTCCAAATCGGAGACTTGGTACAACGCCGTTTCCGCATTGCCTCCGGTATCCTGCCAGGCGCCGTCGGTGTTGACCGGATACGGATTGCCTCCCGTTTCATTTTTGAGACCGGAGTCGGGGAACGCCACCCCGGATACGCCGGCGGAGGAATCTTGCAGTTTTCCGGCCTCGCATCCGGTACGCAAGACCAGATTTTTCAACCCCGCGACATTGGCCTCGCTCTCCCCGGTCGTGGGACGATTGACAGTAAGCACCACATCCACGTTGAGGGTCTGGAGGTCACCGTTATCGTCCGTGTACTCGAATACGATATTCTTGACGGCCACAGTCTGCAGTTTGTACCAGAGATAGACGCTGCCGAAATCCACCAGAGCGCGCATGAATGCCGATCCGTCATAGGCGGAAAAACCGTCTCCTTTGAAGTCATAGAGATTCGCCAGTTTCAGCATCGGAGCGATCCGCAGTTGAGCGGCAAACTTCATGGTCACGTCGTTTCCGCTTCCTTTGGTGATCGTGCCGGCGACTCCGACGTTTTGACTGGTGTCCTTGTCCAGCCCCGCCTTGAAGCCCAGTTCGTAAAGATACGGGGTCTTCTCATTGCCGGTGTACTTGGGATGCTCATAAGAAGCGGTGATATCATTGCTCCACTTGTCCGCGCCGACATCGGATGTCGGAATACTGTCGGCGTCGCAGTAATCATTGAAATTGGCCGCGATCTGCCGCCGCCACGCCGCAATATCCCGGGTGATGGTCGCCGCGCCGTCGGCGGCCTCGCTGACCCCGGCGACAAATGTGGTCGCATTCTCCGACGAGTCCCCGATCCGCCGCAGAAACGGCAGACCGGACCGGTCGGACGCGGGCGTGATCTCGAAGTCGTAATCGTATCCGTTGGCGTATCCCGTGCTGTCCAGCGTCAGTATGCGGATCGCTTCGGCGTTGTTGATCTTGTCGGCGTTCGACGAATCAATCCCGAACCGGGCGTACCACGGATCGGCGGAGGCGCTCACCCCGTAATTGGCATACCACTTTTTCCCGTCCACCTCATAGGTCAACTCCGAAATGTTGAAGCGCATCAACTGGTACTTTTTCTTACTGCTTTTCTCGTACAGATAGGTCTCCGGAAAAAGTCCCAGCGTCGGATCCTGCACCGTGGCGTTTTCGTCAGGGTCGGCAAAAAGCCACTTCATCAGCCACTGCTTCTGAGAGGGCGTGACCGAGGAGGAGACGGCTTGGACGATATTATCGACCGTGACGATCTTGTCACCCTTCTCCACGTTGTCCCGGACATTCGCAAAGATCGTGCCGCTGTCGCGGAAGAAAACTTCGTCGATGTCCCTGCCCCAGCGGGCATTGTTGGGGATAAACGCGGTATCCGGTTCCAGCACGTTTCCGTCCGCGAGATGCCCTCGGAAAAACACCGGTGCGAGGATTTGGGCGCTGGACGTCACCACCTGCCACGCCGCCCGGCCGACGATCTTGCGGCCGGAACCGCTCTTATCGTAAAAAAACACCCACTTGCCGGGCCAGTTTTTGTCCTTGAACGGGGTATTGTACCACTCGGCGAAACTTTTGGCGATCACCGAATTATCCTCGGGAAGACGCATGACGGATTCCGAACTGCTTTGATCCAGCAGCGCGTCCGAAAAAGTTTTGCCGGACGCCGCGGCGGTATTGTCTCCGGTATCCGAATCGTACTTGCCGAAACTGTAGATCATGTCGAAATTGGCGGGGAAATCCTCCGCGGCGGCGTTCTCCGCGAACTGCTGCTGGTACATCATGACCGAGGCCGCCGCCCGGTTCGCCGCGGAGAGCGCCAGCATCCGCGACTGGGTCCGGGAACTGTTGTTCAGCGCCACTTTGCGGAAAATCAGCGCATTGCCGACGAACGCCAGTCCCACGGCCAGCATCAGCGCCAGCAGGCCGATGGCGAAAACCAGCGCCATCCCGCTTTCCCGGGGGTCAACCATTCTGTTTTTCATTCATCCACACTCCTCTGCCCCAGCAGGATCGCCCGCCGGAAGGTGTAACCGTACTCGCTCTCCAAATCCTTTTTTCCCTCCGCGTCGGCCGCTTTCCATTCGTCGTAACGCTCCTTGCTGTCCAGCAGGGAAATCTCCACCTCCACCAAATACGGCGGGGTGGTGAAAAACTTTTTGCTCGCGGAGGTGTTCTCGTCGTCCGCGGAGGCCCCGGTGCCCAAAGTGGCATTCTCCGCGGGAAAATCATACGTCGAGACCGAGGAACGGCAGTACGCCGCATCCGTGAGACTTGAATTTCCCGGGACCGCCTTCCACTCGTTGCCGTCGCGCTTCGCGAAGAACCCGAAGATTTTGAACGAGGTCACGTTTTCGATGATATCCTCATGATTCGCTGGACTGCCGGAACTCTGCGGCGTGCGCCACTTGGCCAGCACGTTGTTCCACGCGGTTTTGGCGGCGTTGGCACTCAGGTACGGCGGCAGGAGGCGCTGAAAATTCTTTTTCCCGGCGAACGCCTCGTTGTTGAAAGTTTTCATCGTCAGGCACCCCGTGTACGGATTGCGCTCGAACTTGGTGAAGTACCAGAAATCCTGCACCGTCTTCCCGGCGGAGTTCCGTTCCCCGTCGGGGTAATTGGAGAGGAACCAGATCTCGTCCCCGCTCATGCCGAACGGCATATCCTCGAAATACACCAGCGTCTGCAGCCGCGTGGCAATGAATTCCATCGCGGTCCGGGCATCGGCGAAGGTGTTGGTCTTCTGTTCCGCCCGCACCCACAGCCGCTGGGAACCGGAAAAGAGCCGCATGGAGACCAGCAGCAGCACGCAGAATACCGCCATGGCGGCCAGCAGTTCCACCAGCGTAAAATTATGACGATACCGCTTCATCAGATCACCCGGGGTTCGTAATTGGAGTTGAAGACCTCAAACCGGAAGTATTTTTTCTCCCGCAGATCGTAGTCCGCCTCCGCCGGATAACTGATCTCCAGCACCAGCGGCAGGATGAATTTTTTCGCGTCCTTGTTGGGATAACTGATGGCGCTGTACTGTTTCATCGTCCCGTCGGTGGAGAAGAAAAATTCGTCCTCCAGTCCGGTCTTGCCGCTCTCGCGGTCCACATAGACCCGGCCGATGGCGGAGAAATCGCTGTACCGGTTGCCGGACGGGCCGGAGACCTGCCGGACCCAGAAGACGTTTTTCTTCGCGGTGTTCTGGAGCAGCGAAACATTTTTCACCGCGTCCTCGGAGGTCACGCCTTTTTTGAGGATGCTCACCAGATTCCAGCCGCTGCCGTTGTCGTCCAATTCCACGCTGGCATCGGACGGGGTGTTGGAATATTTGGTCCACTCGCCCTTTTCAAATTTCTTGTTGTCTTCGTCATCCTCTCCGCTGCAGTCGATGTCGATTTGGGCCTTGACGCTGGAGAAGATATACTCCGCCAGGTCCGCGATGCTGTTGTCCGCCGCCGCGCTCCGGTGGGCCGTCAGTCCGGTGGGGAACAGCACAAAGACGCTGGCCAGCCCCACGGAGATGACCACCACCGCCAGCATCACTTCCACCATGTTGAAATACCGCCGCTTCATCCGTTTGCCTCACTGATAAGTCACCCGGCCGGTGATATGATTGACGCTCAGGGAAATTCGGTTGTCCGCGTTGGGCATATCGTACACCGCGGTCCCATCCGATTTGGTGTCGCCGGTAAATTTTGCTTCGGTAAAGGTGAACGAGGGACTGCTGCCCGCCACGCCCCCGTAGGGGCTGAAGATCACCGCTTTGCGGTTCGTGCTCCCGCCCAGCCGGTCCCAGTCTTCCTGATCGGCGTCATTCCCGGTGAACGAGGAAGCGCTTCCTTGCAGGTCGCTTAGCCCGGAAACCTGCGTCAGCGCCGCGCCGTCCCGGGGGTTGCGCCACGAACTGTCCGGCACCCAGCCGGAGAAATGATAGTTGCCGCCGCTCTTTTTCGCAAAGGCCAGCCGGTAGCCGCCGTCGCAGTACGCTTTCAGTGAAGTGGAGGCGTCGCCGTAGACCGTGGGAATCACCATGGCCACATATTTACGCGCCGCGATCGCGCGCGCCTGCGCCATTTCCAGACCGAGTTTGAAATTGGACGCGGCCTGATCCACCTTGCTGCCGAACATCATCCGGTTGAACGACGGCACGAACACCGCGATCAGGATGCTTGCGATCGCCACCACTGCGATCATTTCGATCAGGGTGAAGTTGTTTCGTTTCATTTCCTTGATTCTCTGTGAAATTCCCCGCAATTTCCACTCCCGGCGTTACTATAGACTGCGGAAAGGATTTTTTCAAGGCTCCGCGTCAAAAAAGTACCGAAAAAGAAAAAGAAAAGGAAAAGTGATCTTCCTCCGGGGGGCTTCTCCCGACGTGCCCGGATCGACGGTTTTCCTCTGCCGGCGCGCTTCCGATCGGACAAAAACTCTCATTCGGTGAAAAATCTTGATGAATTGCGTTTTTTTGATATTGACAATATTTCGGACCGGTGCTATGTTAGGGTCCATACAGACGACGACAACTGCCTTAAAACGAATTTAAGGAGTGTTTTGTCATGTCTGTAATCCAGGTCAACGCCATCGTATCCGTCTCAGGAACGGAAACTTCCGTCACCGTGGGAGACATCACCTACGAGGCCGAACAAGGTTGCCAGTCGCTGAGCGAGGCCGTCGGCGCCGGAGCCAAAAGCATCCTGATCGACGGTGTGACCTGTACCGGCGTTGCGATCAACGGCGTCACCGTGATCGGTGTCAACGGAGCCATGATCGCGGAAGGGAGCGTCATCAACGCCAGCGGTACTAACGTCGTCAGCGATATGGCGTTTGTCGGTAACACGACCGGCGGCATTTACCTGTCCAGCGGAAGCCTGAACATCTCCGGCGGCAGTTTTCTGAACAACCGGGCCGGCAACGGCGGCGCAATATACAATCACCGCGGAACGATGACCGTCACCGACGTGTATTTCTCCGGCAACAGCGTCGGCAACGCCGGCGGCGCGATCCGCAATGAGTGGAGAATGACCATCGGCGGCGCGACATTCGTCGGCAACATCGGCAATCAGGGCGCCGCCATCTACAACGGCGGGACCATAACGATCGTCGACAAACTTACCCTCGGTGCGAGCCAAACCATCCGAAGCGAGGGCACCATCTACATCAAGGCCGACAGTTTCATCTCGCCGAGTGCGGAAGGCGTTCAATGCGCACTGGTGGTCGACGGAGTCAGTTCATCGTGGAGGGAAGACCGCGGTTCCGCCCAGTGGATCACGGATGACGGATACGAACTTGTCACGGCATACGCGGGCGATCTGTACGTCACGGATGCCGACGCCGATCACATCGTCGCCAATACCACCATCGTTTCCGTCGGCGGCACCGCCGCGGTCGCCGCGGTCGGCGATACCCTTTACTACGGTCCGCAAAGCGAGAGTTTCGGTTTGGGACGGAAGAATACCGCGCTGGTGGATTTCTATTACACCGGTCGGGCGGCTGTGAACTACAGCGGCGCGGATCGGACCATCGTCGGAAGCGGGGATTCCGGTATCCGCGACAGTCATTCTTCCGGACAGGGCGGCGCGCTGTTCTTCTACAAATATGCGGATGTAAATTACCGGATCGAGGGCCTGAAGTTCATCGACAACTCCAGTACGCGCGGCGGCGCGGTCGTGCTGGAGGGCGGGACGCTGGCGGTGGTGGATTGCGTATTCTCCGGCAACACCTGTAACGGTCTCGGCGGCGCCATCTACAGGGATGACGGAATTTTGACTGTCTCCGGCAGCACGTTTACCGGCAACACCTCCTCGGAAAACGGCGGCGCCGTCATGCATGACAATGCCGTGCAGGGGGTCACCATCAGCAACTCCCTTTTCACCGGCAACCGTTCCGCGAGCACCGGCGGAGCGCTGCATTCCCGGGGCGGCATGGTCAGCGGGTCGACATTCCGCAACAATCTCGGCTCCGGCGGCGCATCTATTTGGCAACCGGTTCCCTTGAAATCAGCGATTCCATTTTCTCCGGCAACACCGCCACCGGCGGCGGCGGCGGCGCCATCGCCGTTGGCGGCGGAACGTTGAAGGTGAGCGGAAGCACATTCTCCGGCAACACCTCCGCCGGCGGCGCCATCAGCACCGGAGGCGTGGTCTACATCGAGAATTGCGTATTCGACGGGAACCGCAGCAGCGGTGCCAGCGGAGCGCTCAATTCGGGGAAATATTACATCTCCGGGACCACCTTCCGGAATAATGTTGCCGGCACTCATGGCGGCGTGATCCGGCTCAACAGCGGCGGTACGATCCACCTTGCCGATGTTACGGTGCTGAACAACTCCGGAACCGCCTCGTTTTACATCTACGGCACCAGCAGTGCTGCGGCGGTCTACGTCGAAGGGCTGGTAACGCTGGGAAGCGGACAGAGTTTCCGTTTTGACGGCAACGCGAATGATTCACGCAACCAGTTCCAGGTGGTCGGCAGTTCGTTTTTCACCGGTCACGGCGTGGCCAAGGCGGTGGACGCCAGCGCCGGTTTCAGCTATTGGTTTATCAACAATGCCAACGGCGTCATCAGCGCCAGCGAAGGGTATAAGATTTTCGTGCTGGCGGATTCCAACAACAACGACATGTACGTCACCAGCGCCGATGCGATGGTCACCGCCGCGCACAGCCTGGTCGCCGTGAACAACAATCCCTTCACCGCCTATGCCACGCTGGAGGCGGCGCAGACGGCCGGGGTGGAAAATATCCTGCTGTTCGACTACACTCCGTCCGGAGATATCGCGGTCGGCACGAATACCGCGCTGATCGGCGGCGGCGTTTCCGGCATCGGCGGCACGATCACCGTGTCCAACGACGCCGCGCTGACGCTGGCCGGGGATTTCACGCTGACGGAAACGCTGACGGTTTCCGGCGGCACGGCAGCGCTGAATAACTTCACCCTCTCGGTCGCAAGTGCGCTTTTCTCCGGGACGGACGCCTACACGCTGATCTCCGGCATGGCGGTGCCCGCGGCGGACGATCTTTCGGTCACCGTCGACGGCGAAGCCCGGGCGCTGAACGAGTGGTTCGACGTGGGCGATCACCAGTACCGCCTCGCCGTCGCGGACGATGCGCTGGGCGTCCAGCGGCGCGCCTACGACACCGTGTACGCGGTCCTCAACGGTGCGACGGAGATCGTGCTGGACGGTCAGACCATCACGTTCGCCGGACGGGAGGATGTTTTCGACAGCATCGCCGAAGCGAAGACCTGCCTTACCGCCGGCGGTACGCTGATCGTGGTCGGCCAGACGGCAACGACGGTCACACCCGGCGAGACGGCAACCATCATGGTGGAGAGCGAGACCAACAGGGACGGAGACTATGACATTCTCACGGTTGAGGGCCAATCCTCGCTTTCGCTCCGGCTCGTGGACAGTTCGATGAATGGTTTTACCATGATCCACGGAGGTTCCGTGGGCGGCGACTGCTCGCTGGAGTTGGACAACACCGAACTTACCAGCACGGACGGGCGGTGGTATGTCCTCGGTTCCGAAGTCGGCGGCGACCTCAAGGTTACGATGCGGGATATGACGCTGACCAATCCGGGAAAGAGTTATGACGCGCTTTATCTGCTGCGCCATACCACTGCCGAATCCGGCGTCGTCGGCGGGACGATCTACTTCACGTTGGACAATTCCGAAGTCACCGGCACGATTTACAGCGGACAGTGGGGGGCGAACGAACAATACTGCTCCGGCCTCGTCTATACCATCACCGATTCGGCGATCGGCGGCGACGTCTTCGGCGCGGGCGGCGGCGGCGACATCTGGGTCGGCGGCGACGTCGCAATGAGTTTGACCGATTCCACGGTCGGCGGCGACTTTGTCGGTTCCCGTAAAAACACGGTCACCGGCACGATCTCCATGACGCTGGCCGGGGCCACCGTCGGCGGCGCGGTCCGCAAGCAGAAAGCGGGCGAAACGGTCGTCACCTCCGCGCTGACCTTGACCCTGACCGGAGGGACCAGCGTCATCGGCGGCTTGAGCGAAGTGGACAACCTCGTCATCGATGCGGGAGCGCGGGCGGACTTCACCACCGCGCAGGACCTCTCCGACGTGGCGATCACGGTGGACGGTTCGGCCTACGCGGGCAGTGAGATCGTCGTGGCTACCGGCGTGAGCGCCATCGGCGGTTACACCGTGACCGGCGCCGCCGGTCTGACACTCTACACCGCGGGCGAGAAGATGGTTCTCGCCGAGGTGTCCAACACGATGAGCGACGGTCAGACCGAAACCAACTTTGTCGGCGGCACCAGCAATCTGATCACCGGCGGCACCGTGACGGCAGCATTCTTCGGCACGAGAAACAATTCCGGCAGTGTGCGCACGGTCTTCACCGGC
>JALEMG010000038.1 GCA_022768375.1 Lentisphaeria bacterium | reverse complement strand
TCATCGGCGGTGCCCTCGTGCAGACCGGTGAGACCGCCGGTCTGGGTACCGTGACGCTGGAGTTGCGCGGCGGCGAACTGCCCGGCGGCACCCAGAATGGCGGCATGAACTACGTCGCCGGGTACGCCTACGGTGACGGTGCTGCGCTTCCGGGCGCGGCCAACTACGTTGTGGACAAGGCGGTGCTGAAACTCGCCGGAGCGAGCATCAACGGCAATCTCTACGCCGGAGCCCACGCCCGCAAGTACGCGTACACCAGCGTCGGCGAAACGGCCATCACCGTTTCGTCCGGGTATGTTGAGAAACTGTACGGCGGCGGCTGGGCCGAACGCGGCGACAAGAACATCACCGGCGGCACCGCCGCGCTGAGCACGGTCGGGGCCGCGACGGTGAATATCTCCGGCGGTTCGATCAACCGGCTCTACGCGGGCGGCGGCAACTCCTACTACGGGTATACCAGTGTTGACACCGCGAATCTCACGATCTCCGGCGGCACGGTGGACTTCGTCTTCCTCGGCGGCAGGAACATCAACTGCTTCGTGGGCGACGCGACGCTGACCATCACCGGCCCCGCGCAGAAGCTCACCCGGGTTTCCGGTCACAACGACTGCGGTGTGGACAACACCACCGGCACCGCCGCGCTGAATGTCCAAACCGACGTGACGCTGGACTACCTCGACTATGTGGACAGAATCAACATCGCCGAAGGCGGCAGCCTCGCCATCGGGGAATTGGCGCTCTACGACGATCCTTCCGTCGAACTGGCGGTGAATCTGATCACGGACGGAGTGCAGAGCGACTGGACGGTGTTGAGCGGAGAGAGCATGGATGTTCTCGGCGCGGCGCAGTTCTATGTCAACGACATCGCCTACACCGAAGGCGGCGTTGTGATCGACAAAGTCACCTACGTCCTGACCAAAGACGCCGACAGCATCAAGTTCGGGAAACTGGCATAAGGAGGCCGATTCATGCAGATCGACTACGAACACCCGGAACTTGCCGAAGTCGACTTCGGCAAGTTCGCCAGCGGCGCCAGCAACGCGCCGGACAACGACGGCGAGACCGACGATCTGGGGCTGTAGAGACCGGCAGTCTGCGGACGGCGGGAGGTGGAGCAGGGCGGTTTTTGTCAAGGGCGGGGCTGCTTGCCCCTCCCCCGCCCCCCCCCGCTCCCGGCAGGGCTAAGGCCCTGCTCCCCGAGGTCTCGTTCGGCGGTCTGCGAAGGACGGCTCCGGGAAAAACGCGATCAAATCTGTGACCGCACTTGCCGCTCCGGAGGAGAACACCCCCGGATCCCTCGGCGCGTCGGCTCCCGTACGTTCACATGACCTTCCCATCCCAACGGGTTGTTTGCCCCCGCCGGAGTCGGAATTTTGACCGCACCGGAGGGCGTGAAGTTGCAAAACACACCCGGATGCTGTATATTATGGAGATACGGGGTTCTTGCTGTCATACAGGGAGGTTTTGATCATGGCGCTGAAAAAATTCCGGGTCCGGGTCACCGCGGACGAATGCAAGGGATGCGGCAGATGTATCGCCGTCTGCCCGAAAAAACTGCTGTCCCGCGGCAATGAATTGAATATTCAAGGTTACTTTGCGATCATTGCGACCGATCCCGGCAACTGCATCGGGTGCGGCTCCTGCTTCTATCAGTGTCCGGAGCCGGGCGCAATCACCATCTTCGAGGAGGAATAGTCATGGCTTACAACAAACGTCTGCTGCTCAAAGGCAACGAGGCCGCGGTCTACGGCGCGCTGCTCGCCGGTTGCGACTGCTATTTCGGTTACCCGATCACTCCCGCCAGCGAAATCGCGCAGGCGGCGGCACTGCTGTTTCCCAAACTCAACCGCACCTTTCTGCAGGCGGAGTCCGAGATCGGCGCGATCAACATGGTGATCGGCTGTGTCGCTTCCGGGCGCCGGGCCATGACCGCCAGCAGCGGGCTGGGCATCAGTTTGAAGCAGGAAGGGATGAGTTATCTTGCCGCCTATGAAATGCCGGCTGTGATCGTCGACGTGATGCGCGGCGGTCCGGGGCTGGGCAACATCGGACCGGAGCAGGCGGACTATTTTCAGGTGGTCAAAGGCGGCGGCCACGGTAGTTACCGCTGTCTGGTCTTCACGCCGAACTCCGTGCAGGAGATGTGCGACATGGTCTATCAGGCCTTTCCCATGGCCGAGAAGTACCGGATGCCCGCCTACGTTCTCACCGACGGGGTCATCGGTCAGATGATGGAATCGCTGGAACTGCCCGAGCCGGTCGGATACGACTACGATCCCGAGTGGAAAATGGGCCGCCGGGTCAACGGCGAGGCCAACGTCATCACCAGCATTTACATGGAATACAACGATCTTGAAGCCCTCAATCATCGGCTGCAGGACAAGTACGCGCTCATTCAGAGGACCGAACAGAGCGTGGAGGAGATCGCGGTGGACGATGCCGATCTGGTCATGGTCGCCTACGGGATCAGTTCCCGGGTCGGTCAGGGGGCGGTGCAGGTGCTGCGGGACAAGGGGCTGAAAGTCGGGCTCATCCGGCCCAAAATGGTCTTCCCGTTCCCGACCGACAGTCTGGTGAAAGCCGCCGGCCACGTCAAAGGGTTCCTCTGTCTGGAGCACAGCGCCGGACAGATGATCGAGGACGTGAAACTGGCCATCGAATGTAAACTTCCGGTCCGGCTCTGCAACCGGATGGGCGGCAATCTGCTCACCGTTGCCGACGTCTGCGCCGCCGCGGAAACCATGCTGAAGGAGTTGTGATCATGAGCGAAAAAATAAAATTCGGCCGTTCCAAAGTCTTCTTCGAGACCTTCAACCGCCGTCCCGGACCGATCAAGAAGAACATGCACTACTGCCCGGGGTGCGGTCACGGCATCCTGCACAAACTCATCGCGGAAGCCATTGAGCATTACGGAATTCAGGAGAATACGACCTTGATCGCCCCGGTGGGCTGCGCGGTGTTCGCCTATTACTATTTCAACGTGGGCAGCATCTCCGTGCCCCACGGACGGGCGCCCGCGGTGGCCACCGGCGCGGGTCGGGCCAATCCGGAATCCTACGTCATCAGTTATCAGGGCGACGGCGATCTGGCGGCCATCGGCTTCAACGAGTTTCTGCAGGCGGCGAACCGGGGGGAGAAGATGACGGTCTTTTTCGTCAACAACTCCAATTACGGCATGACCGGCGGTCAGATGGCGCCCACCACGCTGCCGGGACAGAAAACCACCACCAGTCCCTACGGGCGCAACCCCGAGACGGAAGGCTATCCCACTCCGGTCTGCGAGATCGTCAACGCGCTGACCGCGCCGGTTTATATCGAACGGGTGGCGCTGACCACGCCGGGACGGGTGGCCGCCGCGAAAAAAGCGGTGTACAAAGGGATTCAGAACCTGAAGGAGCGAAAGGGATTCTCCCTGATCGAAGTGGTCGCGCCCTGTCCCATCAATCTGAAAATGGATGCATCCCAGGTCAACGAATTCATCGAAAAGCAGATGCTGAACTACTTCCCGCTGGGCTGTCTGCGGGACCGGACCGGCGAAATGGAAAACGGCAAACTGCCCGCCCCGGTGATCCGGGACGAGGAGGAAGTGCGCAAGGTGCTGTTCCCGGTGCGGAGCGAGCACGGCGTGGCGGCGGATTTCCGCAACACCTCGGAATTTTTCAACTCCGAACTGCGGGTCAAGATCGGCGGGTTCGGCGGCCAGGGCGTGCTGTCGCTGGGGGTGATGCTGGCGAATATGGCCCGGCTGCGGAACTTCAACGTCAGTTGGATGCCCTCCTACGGTCCGGAACAGCGCGGCGGCGCGGCCTGCTGCGCGGTGACGGTCAGCCGGGGCGCCATTCCGTCCCCCATCATCGACCGGGGCGGCAATCTGCTCATCGCCATGACGCAGGCGGCCTTTGACAAGTTCATCCCGGAACTGCGGGAGGACGGCATTCTTATCTACGACCACACGGCGGTGAAACTGCCGCAACTGCCCGCGACCATGCAGACCTACGGCGTGGACGCACTGGCGGTGGCCGACGAAAAACTGGGCAGTTCCAAGTTTGCCAACTCCGTGCTGATCGGGGTGCTGGCGGCGGTGCTGGCCAAGAACGGCATGACCGAGGCGGATCAGGCCGACTTCAACCGGGCCTTCGCGGAAGCGGTGACGGAGAAGTTCGGCAGGAAACCCGGCGCGGTGGAGGCCAACCTCAAGGCCTTTGAAGCCGGCAAAGCGGCGTTGTGAGCGACTGACGGGACCGGGACGCCGGTCCCGCAACTTTTTTTTAAGAGCGAGGTGCATCATGGTTTACACCGGGACCCGGGGCGATGCGGCGGCAAGTTCGGCGCAGGCGATCGCCGCCGGAATCGTCGCGGACGGCGGGCTTTTCGTGCCGAGGGAGTTTCCGCAACTGACCGCGGCGCGATTGGCGGAACTGGCGCAACTGGACTACCGGAGCCGGGCGGCGGCGGTGTTGTCGCTCTATCTCACCGACTACACGGCGGAGGAGATCCGGCACTGCGTGGACGGGGCGTATTGCGGTACATTCGAGCACGATGCTCCCGCGCCGCTGGCGGATATCGGGGAAAACCGGAAAATGCTGGAGTTGTGGCACGGGCCCACCTGCGCTTTCAAGGATCTGGCGCTGCAGATCCTGCCGTATCTGCTCACCACCGCGCTGAACAAGGTGGACAAGGAGCGCACCGCGGTAATTCTCGTGGCCACCAGCGGCGACACCGGCAAGGCGGCGCTGGCGGGGTTCGCGGACGTGGCCAAGACCCGGATCATCGTCTTCTATCCCCGCGACGGGGTCAGCGACATGCAGAAACTGCAGATGACCACCCAAAAGGGAGACAACGTGGCGGTGTGCGCCATTGAAGGCAATTTCGACGACGCCCAAAGCGGGGTCAAGGCGATTTTCGCCGATGCCGGGATGCGGGAGTTTCTCGCGGACAGGCGCATGGTCTTCTCCAGCGCCAACTCCATCAATTTCGGGCGGCTGGCACCGCAGATCGTCTATTACGTTTCGGCCTGCTGCGATCTGCTGCGAAGCGGGGAATTGACCCCGGGCGGGGGATTCAACGTGGTGGTCCCCACCGGCAACTTCGGCAATATCCTCGCGGCGGTGTACGCCAAACGAATGGGAGTGCCGATCCGGAAATTCATCTGCGCCTCCAACGCCAACAATGTGCTGACCGATTTCATCCGCACCGGGGTGTACGACCGCAACCGGCCTTTCCACACCACGGAAAGTCCGTCCATGGACATTCTGATCTCCTCCAATTTAGAGCGTTACCTCTATCACCTGAGCGGCGGCGACGCGGAATTCACCGCCGCGAAAATGGCGGAACTCCGGCAGTCGGGACGTTACGAACTGCCTCCGGTGATGCGGGACGCGATGCGGGAGGAGTTCTACGGCGGCTGTGCCGACGACGCCGCGGGGCGGGCCGCCATTGCGGAGATATTCCGGGAACGGCATTATCTTTGCGACACCCACACGGCGGTGGCGCTGGCGGTGTGCGGTCAATACCGGAAAGAGACCGGCGACGACACGACCTGCGTCATCGCCTCCACCGCGTCGCCGTACAAGTTCGCGCCGGCGGTCCTGCGCGCGCTGACCGACCGGGAACTGCCCGCGGACGATTTTGCCAAACTGGAACTGCTTTCCCGTCTCAGCGGGACGGCGGTCCCCGCGTCGCTGGCGGCGCTGAGAGGCGAACCGGTCCGGCACCGTGCCTGCGTACCGAGGGCGGAGATGGCGCAATTCATCCGCTCTGCGCTTCAAAAGTGAGGGCGGCATGAATCGGCGGCAGCATGACGGAGCGTGGGTCCGCAATGTGGCGCTGATGTGGGTGTCCCAACTTTTTGTCATGTCGGGATTCGACGCGGCGATGCCGTTCATACCCCAGTTGCTCCGGGACAATTTCGGCATGATCGAACAGGGTGAACGGGGAGTGTGCGTGTCGATTTTTACCTTTGTCGGCGCGCTGGCCTACGCGGTGTTCTGTCCGATCTGGGGCACCTTGTCCGACCGGCTGGGGGTGAAGATCATGCTGTTGCGCGGAACGTTTCTGACCGCGGTCTTTTTCCCGATGATGGGCTATGTGACCCAGCCGTGGATGCTCATCGGTCTGCGGGGGATTACCGCCGCCTGCGCCGGAACCACCGCCGCCTCCAACATCCTGCTGGTCAAAACCGTGCCGGACGAACGGCAGGGGTTTGCGCTGGGACTGCTGGGGACCGCGGTCTGGGGCGGCGCGGTGCTGGGACAGATGATCGGGGGCGTGGTGGTGGACCTTTACGGCTACAAAGTCACCTTCTGGGCCTGCGGAGTTCTGTATCTGTTCGCCGGGGTGTGCTGCCTTTTTGCCAAAGACGCGCCGAAGGTCGCCGCGGCAAAACCGCCGCCGAAAACTCAGGCCGCCGCGATCCGCCGCTATCGGCGGGGCGTGCTGCCGCTGTTCACCTTCGGGGTATGGGTCATGCTGGTGCTGATTTTCGTCTATTCGCTGGTGCGGCGGTTCGAAGTGCCGTATTTTTCCATGCTCGTCGAATTGATCACCGGGCCGGAGAAGGCCGCATTCTGGACCGGGATCATCGGCGCCGCCACCTGCGTCGGGGCGGTGCTGTCCGGCGTGGTGATCGGCTATCTGGCCGACCGCTGGCGGCCGCAGACGATCATCGTGCCGTCGCTGGTGCTGGCGGTCATTACGCTCGTGATCACCGCGCTGACCGGCGATCTGCTGGTCATGGGGGTGAGCCGGACGCTGATGTTCTTTTTTGCCGGCAGTCTGTATCCGGTCCTGCAGAAACTGCTCTCCGCGATCACGCCGCCGCGCAAGCGGGGCAAGGTTTTCGGCTGGTCCAGCACGTTCGGCAACGCGGGGATCATGATGTCCACGGTATTTTCCGGCTGGACGATTTTTCTTTTCGGCACCCGGGGAGTTTTTCTTGCGGCGGCGCTGCTGACCGCCGCGCTGATCCCCGCGGTGCTGTGGGGGCTGAGAGCAGTGAAAGAGCATCCCGGATATTCCGCTGGCGCTTCCCGGACGGAGAAGGGAAAGTGAGAAACGGACGCGGGTAAAGCGGCGGCAACCCCCCCAAAAAAAGTATTCCGCTTTTCTTGAAAAGGGTGAGGGTTCGGGAGAGGGAAAAACTTTTTTTCTTGTGAAAAGAAGTTTTTCCCTCTCCCGAAAACAAAAAACGGATTCTGTCCTCAAAGATACCTGATTTTCTGTTCCGTGCGATTAACCGCCTCCCGCTTCCGCCGTCGCCAAGGCTATGGCGGACAAGCAACCCCGCCCTTTCTTTCTTTGGTTACTTTGCCATGCGGTATGCCGCCTCCCGCTCAACCGTCCCGGAAGGAATTTCCGGGACATCGCTCCCGGCGGGAGGTGTCGGCCTGCGCCGACTTGAACGCTTCGCTGAGATTTCGCCGCCTTAAGCGGCGACCAGCGTTCCGCCGCTGGACCACGTCCGGGTAGCACCCGGAGGCTGATTTCTTTTTTTTATTTTCAATCCTCATTGGTAAAAAAAACGCCCCGCCGGGCTGTCCGGCGGAGCGTGCAGTCGGGCGGGATCGCCGTTACTTGACTTCCTGGGCGCCGTAATCTTTGTACGCGCCGAAAAGTTTGTAGGTCTCCGCCAGCGGATAGCGGTTGCCGTACATGGAGACTTTGGTCTGGATCTTGCCGACCTTGTTCATCCCCATTGCGGAACGGAAAATATTGGCGGGAGAGTTCTCATCGTAGTCGGTTTTCTCCGAGTAGGACGCGTTGAGAAACGCTGTCAGATAGGCCTGATTGATGATGTCCTTGAACGCGGCGGGGTCTTTCAGCGCCACGTTGCCTTCGCAACTCTCCATGCCGGGGAAGTCCCCCATGTCCTCGAACTCCTCGGCATCCACATTGAGGTGGATGATGTTGGGGCTTTTCACCGCCGTCACATCGGAGCGTTTGTTGAGGAAGAAGACGTTGTTGTCCAGTTTGATTTTCTTGCTCTTGGGATCGCCCTTGTCGTTGCCGACGCCGGAGAAGATGTTGAGTCCGAAAATATTATGATGGATGTTGGACGCGACCTTGCTCAGGCAGCGGAACCCGTAGCCCATGTCGGTGAATTCCGGGGTCCGGCTCCAGGTGAAAAGCACGGTATTGTAGGCGAATTCGCACTCCACCGCGGGCTGGGCGCTGGAACAGGAGACTTCGCAGGATTCCATGCGGCAGGCCACGAACACGTTGTTCAGGATCTTGACCGTGCCCTTGAAAAGGCTGATGTTGATACCGAAGTTGCCGCTGTTGGCGATGACGCAGTTGCGGATGATGATGTTGCCCTCGTAACGGCCGGCGGTCTCGCTGTAAATGGAATAACTTTTCGCGGAAGCGAACTTGTCCTTGGAGCCTTTGGCCGGGGGTTCGAGCCACATGCCGGTCTCCACGCCCTCGGGTTTGCCCTTGATGTCATGGTAACTGTTCATGTAACTCTGGTCGATGACCAGTCCGTCGATCACCATGTCCGGTCCGGGACCTTTGGGCAGTTTGAGCGTGAGCAGACCGATGCCCTTGGTGTCGTTTTTGGCGTTGACCGGCTGGATCAGCGTCGGATACCGGGCCACGTCGCGGGCGGAGAAATCCGGCGCAAAACTGCCGACGAGGGCCACCGGTTTGTCGATGATGATCTCACTGACCCCCATTTTCCCGGTGTAGTTGCCGCCGGCGATGAAGATCGTGTCGCCCGGCCGGGCCTTTTTCACCGCGTCGTAGATCGTTTTGAACGGAGCGTCTTTGGTCCCGGGGCCTTTCTTTTTCCCGGTGGTCTGCGATACATACAGATCGGCGCCCATTACGGACAGGCTCAACACCGCCGCCAGCGCCGTCAACAGAGTTTTCTTCATAGTTGGTCCCCGATAGTTGGTTGAAAATGCGTTCCGCCGAAACGGAACGAGCCGCAAGTGAAACTCACCTGCGGCCCGTGTGAAAAGCACCGACTTAGAACTTGATCGCGGTGGCGGTCAGTTTGACGGTCACTTTGTTGATGCCGCAGATGTTCTTCTGGACATAGTCGATCTTGACGTCGGTCAGATCGGTGGCGCCGGGGGCCTGCTTCAGGGCTTCGGCCTTCAGGGTGTCATAGGAGGCATCGCCGAGAATGACGCAGCCGAAATAACTCTCAAGTTGGGCGGTGGCGGTGACGCCGCGTTTCACGACCTTGGCGCCGGCCGGGGCATACTGCGGGATCATCGCGTTGGCCTGCAGGTCGGTGTAGAAATTCGGACCCATCGCGGGGATGGTGACGCTGCCGTTGTTGGTGCCGACGCCGGCGCAACCGACCATGACGACCGCCGCGACGAGGGCGCCGAACGCGAGAGAGAACTGTTTCTTCATTTTTTCTTTCCTCTTTTTTTGAGTTGTTTTTCGGGGTGTTCTCAACAACTGTACCCCTTCCACGAACATAAAATAGCATCGGAACCGGGGATTGCAAGGTCTTCCGGCGAAAAAAAACGCGATTTTTTCCGACTTCGGATCGGAATTGCCCGAAAAACGGCCGCGCCCGATCGCGGCGGTCGTCCCGGGACGGCGTTCTCAGCGGCCGACCGACACGCCGACGGACGCGCCCACCGTCCGCTCGCCGCCGCCGGGCTGATGGTTGAGCATGACGGATTTGCCGCCCCGCCGGATCAGCAGGGTGCTGGAGCCGCCGCCGTCCATGTTGATCCCCGTGTGTGCTCCGAGGAAGCGGAGAACATTGCCGACTTCCCGATGGGTGGTCCCCATGCTGTACTTCTCCTGCCGTCCGTCGGCGACGAAAACGTAAAGGTACCGCCGGTCCGCGGAGAGGCCGAACCCGGTTCGCGGGGCCAGCGCCTTATGATCAATGGCGGTCACGACCTTGCCGTCCCGGAGGACGATGGCAAAACCGGAGACCGCGTGGAGGATGTTTCCGGTATCCGCTCCCGCCGGGACGACCGTGATCTCGGCCTTGCCGTCCCGGGTGATGAGGAACGACGGCCGTCCGCCGTCCGGCGGCAGGATCACGTCGCCGTCGGAGATCAGCAGTCCCATCCGGTCGGCGTATTGGTGGTTGAAAGGCTTGCGCCACGGCGACCACGGAGCGGCGTTGAATGCCGCCGCCATGGGAATGCGCTTTTTGCACAATCCGTCCAGAAACGCCCGGGTGGTCTCCCGGCGGGTCCGGATGATGAAGTCGGGCGCGTCGGGCATCGGCTGACCGTATCCGGGCGCCTTGCGCGTCACGTGGAACCGCAGTCCCGGGGTGCGGAGGTCGATGCGCAGTGCGAAAATCCGCAGCAGCCGGGGGGATTTCACTTTCCACTCCGCCCGAATGATCCCCGGGGCCACGGTCTTCGCGCTGCGCCAGTCGAAAACTCCGTCCCACCACTCGCCGAATGCGGAACACGCCGCCAGCAGGATCCACGAAGCGACAAGGATGATTTTCATGGTATGCCCCGTCTGCGGTTCACAGTTTCCGGGCCGCCAGCGCGGCGAGGCCGCTGCGTTCGCTTTTGTGCAGCATGACGTGCCCGAAGATCGCTTCGCCTTTCAGCCGGTCCACCGTGTAGGTGAGCCCGTTGCCGAAGGCGTCGAGGTAGGGGTTGTCGATCTGGTCCGGGTCGCCGGTGAGAACGATTTTGGACCCGTCTCCGCACCGGCTGATGATGGTTTTTACCTCGTGGGGCGTCAGGTTCTGGGCTTCGTCGATGATGATGAACTGCCGGGAGATGCTGCGGCCCCGGATGTAGGTCAGGGCCTCCAGATCGAGTTTCCGGGAATTCACCAGGGAATCGACGGTGATCCGGGAGGAACTTCGCTTCCCGCGGTCGGTCTCTCCGCCCAGCAGAAACTCCAGATTGTCGAAAATCGGCTGCATCCAACTGGCCAGTTTGGACTCCTTGCTGCCGGGGAGAAAACCGATGTCGTTGCCCAGTGGGATGATCGGCCGGGAGACCAGGATCCGCTCATAGCGGCCGTCATTCAGCGTGGACTGGAGCGCGGCGGCCAGCGCCAGCAGCGTCTTGCCGGTCCCCGCGCCGCCGACCAGCGTCACCAGCGGGATCGCCGGGTCGAGCAGGAGATCGAGGGCCATGCGCTGTTCCTTGTTGCGGGGGGAGAGGTTCCAGACGTTGTCCCGGTTCTCCACGAGGGCGACGGACCCGTCGGGACGACGCCGGGCCAGCGCGGTTTTCTTCTCGTCTGCTTCGGAAACGAAGACCGCGAATTCGTTGGTCAGCAGTTCCGGCGCGGCGGAAGCGGGCAGTTCCCGGGCGTCGTACAGGGCGCTCAGACGGTCGGCGGGAAGCATCCGCCGGACGAAGCCGGTGTACAACTCCCGGTCATGCACTTTCTGGGTCTCGAAGTCCATGACGTCAAGGCCCAGCGCATCGGCCTTGATCCGGAGGTTGATGTCCTTGCTGATGAACATGACCCGCCGTCCGGCATCCTTCAGCGCGCAGGCCACCCGGAGGATCCGGTTGTCCGGGCTGGAGAGGCCGAGTTCGTTCTCAAAGACCCCGTCCACCGCGTCGTCGGAATCCCCCGTGAGCGAGGAAACGCTCAACACGAACAGCCGCCCGGTGGCGCCGGGGGCGATGCGGCCGATCTCCGCGCCCCGGGTCAGCGCACCGGGACGCGGGTCCAGTTCCCGGAGACGGTCGAGCAGCCGGATGACCCGGCGGGAGTTCCGGCCCAGTTCGTCGGAGTTCTTCTTGAACTTGTCCAGTTCCTCCACCACCGCCATGGGGATGACTACATCGTTATCCTGAAAACAGCCGATGCTGGCGGCGCTGTGCAGCAGGACGTTGGTATCCAGCACGAACGTTTTGATTTTGGAACGCGGCATGGAGGGGACCGCTTACGGCTGGGCGTCGTATTCGCTGGCGGCCCGCTCGACCGCGGCCCCTTTGGTCCGCACTCCGGTGCCGGAGGCCTGAATGGTCCGCCGGGTCAGGAGGAGCGGGAAGGGGAAGATCGTGCTTTCCGCGGCGGATATCTGCACGTTGACCACCCGGGCGGCTTTGCGGGCTTTGGCCTCTTTGGTCAGCAGATGAATGACGTTGTCGGCGGTGAGGTTGTAGCGGAACATGGTCCACTCTCCGTCGCCCGCCGGACTGCCGACCACGATGGGAAGCTCGAAGAAGAATATCCCCGGGATCTCCACAAAGGTCTGACAGACCGCCTTTTCGTTGGGGGTGCCCAGCCCCATGCGGTTGAACTTCTGGGTGGACTCCACCGTGGTGCAGCCGCAGAACACGCCGGCTGCGACCGCCGCGGCGATCAGAGACAGTGACTTTTTCATGAATGTGCCCTCCTTGCGGGGTTCCGGGTTGAATGATCGAAGCGGCATTGCGTACAACACCTCTCCTCCCGGGATAATATAATCACCCCTTGAAACAAATCAAGCATTCCGGGAAAATTTCTTGAAAGAATGCTTGGTCCGCACTATATTATTCCCATGATGGAAACCGAATTCGACCATGTCATCCGCATTGCCGGACTGCTCCGGCGGGCCGGCGGCCGCGCCCTGCTGGCCGGCGGCTGCGTCCGCGATCATCTGCTGGGCCGGGCGCCGGAGGATTTCGACATCGAAGTCTACGGACTGACCGCCGCCGGAGTGGAGGCGGCGCTGGCGGGCGAGTACGCGCTGGACGCCGTCGGCATGAGTTTCGGCGTGATGAAAGTCCGGCACCACGAGATCGACATCGCCCTGCCCCGGAGCGAGAACAAGATCGGGCGGGGGCACCGGGGATTCGTGGTGGAGACCCGCATCGACATGGATTTCGCGTCGGCGTCGGCGCGGCGGGATTTCACGGTGAACGCCATGATGATGGACGCGCTCACCGGAGAGGTCATCGACCCGTGGCACGGACAGGACGACTTGCGGCGGGGCATTCTCCGTCACGTTTCCGAACATTTTTCCGAAGACCCCCTGCGGGTCCTGCGGGGCATGCAGTTCATCGCCCGCTTCCGCCTCGTTCCCGCCCCGGAGACGCTGGCTCTCTGCGCCGCGCTGTCGCAGGAGGAACTCCCCCGGGAGCGGATCGCCGCCGAATGGGAGAAAATGCTGCGGCAGGGAGAACTTCCCTCCGCCGGACTGAACTTCCTGCGGAAGATCGGATTTCTGCGCTTCTATCCGGAACTGGCGGCGCTGTGCGGCTGTCCGCAGGACCCGCGCTGGCACCCCGAGGGCGACGTCTGGACCCACACGCTGGCGACGCTCGACGCGGCGGCGAAGTTCCGGTATTCCGACCCGGAGGACAAACTGACGCTGATGCTGGCGGCGCTGTGTCACGACTTCGGCAAAGTTCTCTGCACCGCGACCGCTCCTGACGGGGGGATCACCAGCCGGGGGCACGACACGCTGACGGAACCGGCGCGGCGGTTTCTCACCCGGCTTTGGAACCGGGAAACGCTGACGGACCGGGTGCTGAAACTGATCCGGTGTCACATGCAGCCGTGGCAACTGATCCGCGACGGCAGCGGCGATCGGGCGTTCCGGCATCTGGCGCTGGCGGCGGAGCGCCTGGACCTGCTGGCGGATCTGGCGGAGTGCGACGTCCGGGGCATCGCGGCCTCCCCGGAAGAACTGGCGGCGAAACTCGGCCGCATCGCGGAATTTCGCGCCCGGGCCGAATTTCTCGCCGTCGATCACGCTCCGCCCAAACCTTTGATCATGGGAAGGCATCTGCTGGAGCGGGGCATCGCCCCCGGTCCCGGGATGCGGCCGTGGCTCGACCGCTGCTTCGCCGCGCAGTTGGAGGGGAAGTTCTCCGATCTTGACGGAGCGATGAACTATCTGGATTCGCTGTTGTGAGAAAGATCATTCACATCGACATGGACGCGTTTTTCGCTTCGGTGGAGCAGCGGGACCGCCCCGAACTGCGGGGCAGACCGGTACTGGTGGGCGGCGCGCCTCAGCGCCGGGGAGTGGTCTCCACCTGTTCCTACGAGGCGCGGCGGTTCGGGGTCCATTCGGCCATGCCGACCCGGACCGCGCTGAAATTGTGCCCGCAGGCGATCCTGATCGAACCGGATTTCCGCCGGTACAAGGCCGCTTCGGAACTGATCCGGCGGGAGTTTCGCCGCCTGACGCCGCTGGTGGAACCGGTCTCCATCGACGAGGCCTATCTGGACGTCACCGCGATCTGTCCGACTTTGGACGACGCGGCGGCCGCCGCGAGGCAGTTGCAGGAGCGCATCGCCGCCGTGACGCGTCTTACCGCGTCGGCCGGGGTGTCGTTCAACAAGTTTCTGGCCAAGACCGCTTCCGACTGCCGCAAACCCGCCGGACTGACGGTCATCTCTCCCGAAGCCGCCGGGGATTTCCTCGCCGCGCTGCCGGTGGAGAAGTTTCACGGCATCGGACAGGTGGGGGCCCGGCGCCTCCGGGCTATCAATGTCCGCACCGGGACGGAACTGCGGCAGTTGTCGCCGGAGATCCTGCGCGGATTATTCGGCAAGGCCGGACTGTTTTACTACGGCATCGTCCGGGGCATCGACGACCGGCCGGTGGAGTTGGAGGCCGATCCCAAGTCCATCAGCCGGGAGCAGACGCTTTCCCGCGACCTCAACGACTTGCGGGGGATCCGCATTCTGCTTCGGACACTGGCCCGCAAGGTGATCCGCCGCGCCGACGCCCGGGAGATGACCGGGCGGACGGTCTTCATCAAATTGAAGTACGCCGACTTCCGCACCGTCACCCGCTCGGTCGTTCCCCCGGCGCCGCCGTCCTCCGGAGCCGAACTGGGGCGGATCGCCGTGCGGCTGCTGGACAAAACCGAGGCCGGACGCACTCCGATCCGGCTGGCCGGAGTGGGGATCACCCAACTCATGCCGGTGCGCGAACCGGTGTTCGAGCAGTTGCAAATCCCGTTTTTTTCGCCGGAAAAGACGTAATTTTTGAAAAAATCCGATTTTTCTTCATTTTTTCGCATTTTCGCTCTTGATTATTTGCTTTCGCCTGAGTATACTATGATCAGTTATCAGTCATGAGAATGACGAGAAAACATTCCAAAAACAAAGGAGGATGAGATGCAGCACAAATTCTACGACGTCAAGACCAAAAAGGCCGTCACCACCGAAGTTCTCGAATGCGTTACCTTCAAAACCGCCAAGCGCACCAGTTACGCGTTCAAAGGCAAGACCGCCGACGGTCGCAGTCTGACCGCTTTCGTCAGCAAGGATGTGTGGGACAAAGCCAAGAAGTAATTCCGGCCGTTCGACAACTTGAGCCGCCTCCGGGCGGCTCTTTTTTTGTATCGGGCCGGTCGGGAGAAACGACCGCCCCGCGTTCCCGTGTCAACAGACCGTGGGGGGGAGGGAAACAGACGGAAGACAAATGCACGGACGCCTACGCTCCTGCGCGTGCCCCCGGTATCCTTTCATCGGTTTGTTTTATCCGCACCCGTCCTCAGGCGGTGAAAAAGTCGATGATCTTGCGGGCGGAGCAACTCCAGAAATTGCGGGCGAAGTCCGCGGAAAACGCCGCGATATGCGGCGTGACGATCACGTTTTCGCACCGGAAAAGCGGATGGTCGAGCGGCGGCGGTTCCTCGCTCATCACATCCAGCGCCGCTCCGCCGATGGTCCCGTTGCGCAGGGCCGCAGCCAGCGCGTCCTCGTCCACCACCGCGCCGCGGGACGTGTTGACCAGCAGGGCGTTCGGCTTCATCAACTTCAATTTCTCCGCGTTGATGAGATGGGTGGTCTCCGGGGTCAGGGGACAGTGGAGCGAAACGTAATCGGCCCGGGAGAGAACTTCATCCAGCGGCAGGGAGTTCGGGTCGGCCGGGTCGAAGTGGATGACCCGCATGCGGAACCCGGAAACCATTTCCTCCACATGCCGGGCGATGCGGCCGTATCCGACCAGCCCGAGGGTGCGGCCGGAGATATGCCAGTTCAGCCCCGGGGTGTCGCCCCAGTGAAATCCCCGGCGGACCCGGGCGTCGTACTGGGGGATCTGACGGATCAGCGCGAAAAGCAGGGAGACCGCGTGTTCCGCCACGCATTCGGCGATGGATTCCGGGGTGTTCAGCACGGCGATGCCCAGTTCCCGCGCCTCGGCGCAGGGCAGGGCGTCCAGGCCGCTGCCGCTGCGGAAGATCGCCCGGCACTTGGGCAGTTGCCGCAGCACCGCGCCGGTCAGACCCCGGTTCGGACCGAACATCCAGACCAGTTCCGCATCTTTGGCAAATTCCGCCACCGCCGCTTCGCCTTCGCATTTCCGGCAGGCAAGTTCGATGCCGGCGTCGCGGATCTGCCGCAGATACTCCGGCGGCACCGCGGTTTCGTCTCCGGAAATCAGCACCGCTTTCATTGCAGACGCCCTCCCTCTTTGAGCATGGCGCGGAAGCCCTGCGCCATGGACCCCCAGTCGCTGCCCAGAGCGATCCAGTCCAAATGCCGGGCTTTCCACTCCGCGAAAGGCCCGCCGGCGGTGCCCAGCATCAGTCCGGCCTGTTTGGTTTTGCGGCAGACTTCGTCGATCACCCGGTTGAGTTCCGGGTCGTCCATCTGACAAAGCACCCCCATGCTCCCGGAAAGGTCGCAGGGGCCGACGCAGATACTGTCGATCCCGGGAACTTTGAGAATGGCGTCCAGATTGCGTACCGCGTCGATGTGTTCGATCTGCACGATCACCAGCGGTTCGGCTTCCGAGGTCCGGAGATAATCGAAAATTCCGGTGCTTCCGTACCGCACCGCCCGACGCACTCCGCAACCCCGGACCCCGGTTTTGGGGTAACGGCAGGCCGCGACGGCATATTCCGCTTCCTCCGCCGTATTGACCATGGGAATGATCACCGCCGCCGGAGCCAGGTCCAGCACCGGTTTGAGGATCGCGGTGTCGTTCCCCGCCACCCGGACGAAAGGCGCGCAGCCGGTGCCGCGGCAGGCGGTGATGTGACCTTTGATCGTCGTCAGCGTGTGCGGAGCGTGTTCGGCGTCGATCCAGACGAAATCCAGCCCGCAGTCTCCGGCGCATTCGCTGACCGCCGGATCGTCCAGCGTCACCACCGCGCCGATCGCGGTTTTTCCCGCGTTCACCGTGGCGCGGAAACGTTCGAGATGATTGATTTCCATGATGATTCTCCTTAGTTTTATGACCGGTCGATCCCGCTTTTCGAATAATATACGCGCCGGGATGCGAAAAAGCAAAGAATTTTATAAAACAAATTGAAATTTTATATTAAAAAATATATTCTTGGGGGCGGGAACGCATGGTCTTCGGGAGAGCCGGACAAAATCTCCGATGCGCGCGCGCCGGTTTTTTTGCGGAAACACGCCGTCTTCGGCTTGACAACGGGGGAAAACGTGCTATATTAAAAACCTGTGAAAGTCGCAAAAGAACAGAACATATCGAACATAGTGAGGTGAAAACATGTCTCAGCATCCGAGTTTGCGCGTGGGCGGCAAGATCCGCAAGATCCGCAATGTGATGAAGCGTTACGAGCGTCTGAATGTGCTGCGCGCCGAGGGCCGCATCGCCGAAGACAAGGTTCTGGGTCTGCCCAAGACCAAACCGGTCGAGGTCTGACCGTCGGAATATCGGCCTGTCATCCGGGGCGGCGCGAAACGTCGCTCCCTTTTTTTGCCCCCCCAATGCGGCCCGAGTATCCCCCCAATCAAGCCGAGGGGATTGTCTTCCCGGTGTGGTGTTTTTTGAAGGGCTCCTCGCCCCTCAAACTCCCCCGGCAAGGTTTCGCAACCTTGCAACCCCGAGGAAAAAACTTCTGTTTTTTCCCGCGCCTTTTTTTCCTCTTTTGCGGGAACGGGTTGACGCCGCGTCTTTGTTTTTCATCCGAAAA
>JALEMG010000023.1 GCA_022768375.1 Lentisphaeria bacterium | reverse complement strand
CCGCCCGCGGTGTAGAGCGTCAGATCGTCGGCGCCGGTCACGGTGTAACTGCCGATGGCGCTCACGCCGGTGGCCACGACGATCTCGCTTCCCGCGTAGGCCGAACCGTCCACCGTGATCGCCACGTCGGAGAGGTCCTGCGAAGCGAAGTTCACCGCCGCCGAGCCGTTGAAGGTCACGGCGTTGCTTCCGATCAGGGTCAGAGCCGCCACGCTGATCGCTTCGCTGTTGGCGAAGACCAGCGCCGCACCGGAATCGACAGTGATCGTACCGGAACCGGTGACGGAGGCGTTGAGGGCGTTGGTGCCGCTGAATGTCAAGGTCCCGGAGTTGTGGATGGTGTCGCTCGCCGCGGCAAAGGTGGTATTGGTCAGCGTCAGCGTCCGGGCATTGTAGATCGCGCCGCCGTTGTCGGAGGCGAAGTTGCCGGAGAACGTGACTCCCGTCAGCAACATGACGCCGTCATTGTAGATCGCGCCGCCGCTGCCGGCGGTATTCCCGGAGAAATACCCGCCGGTCTGCGTGTAGGACGCGGTGTACCCCGCCGCCGTAGCGTAGTTGAAAACCGCACCGCCCAGACTTCCGGCGGCGGTGGCCTTGTTGTCGAGAAACACCACATCGGTCATCACGGCGGTCGCCGGAGTCGCGGAACCCGTCCGGTTCATGATCGCGCCGCGGCTGGCGCCCACCGTGCGGGCGATGGTCGTATTGCTCACCTCAAGCGATCCATTGATGTTGGTAATGGCAACGCCGCCGTATTCCGCAGTGTCGATGTCGGCAAAAAGCGCTCCGGTTACGGTCACGGTGCTTCCGGTGCTGTTGACGGCTTTGGACGTGCCGCTGAAAGTCGCGCCGGAGAAAACTTCCAGTTTGTCCAGCGTGGTCCCGTCCAGCGTCACCGGCGCCATGCTCGCGTCGGCGTAGAGATTTTTGACCGTCGCTCCCAGATACGACTTGCCGTACACCGCGTCCGCAACTTGCAGACAGAGGTTGTTGTCGCTGTCGGTATGGAGCCAGACGTAACGCCCGTCCAACTGCTGCGGCTCCGAGTTCGTCGTGAGGGTTATTGCCGTCGCAGGCGCGGCGACGTCGTACACGGAAACCGTCGTAACGGCACTTCCGGCACCCGCCAGTTTGTAATCGCCCGCCGCCTGATCGGAAGCGACGGCGGCATTCCATGTGATCGAACTTGCGTCACCGAAACTGAAATTGCCGTAGTTCAGGATCGCATTGTCGGCGGCGGTTCGGTCGGCAAGCAGCAAGGTCAGCGCGGTATTGTCGGCAACCGTGATGCTTTTGCCGGTATTGACGCCGACTTCGCCGGCCAGCGTGATGCTGCCGCTCCACGACATCGTGCCGTTGTTGTAGATGGTGTCGGTGGTCGCAGCGAAAACGGAATCGCTGATGCTGATGCTGCCGCCATTGTTGTAGATCGCTCCGCCATTAGTGGAAGCGCGGTTGCCGGAAAACGTGGAACCCGCGATGGTGACGTTGGCACCGCTTTCGGTGTACACGCCACCGCCGTACGCTTCGGCGGTGTTGTCCGACAGCACCGCGTCGGAAATGGTGAGGACTCCGCCGTTGGCGAAGAACACTCCGCCGCGAGTTGCGGAGTTGGAGGCAAAGGTCGTTCCGGAGAAAGCGACCGTTCCGGCGGTGACGGCGACCGCGCCGCCGTAATGGGCGGACGAGTTTTCGGAGAACGTGCCGCCGGTGACCGTCGTCGTGCCGCCCGCGAGGTTGATCAACGCGGCGCCATAGGTATAGTTGGAATCCTCCGTCAGCGCATTGTGGAAAAACTTCACGTTGTTCAACGTAAGAACGGCCGAACCGGAGGAGGCGTAGTTGTAGATCGCCGCGCCCTGCCGGGCGGCGGTGTTGTTGCCGAAAATGGTGTCGGAAGCGGTCAGTGTCCGGTTGTTGACGACGGCGCCGCCTGTATTCTGTCCGGCGCCGCTGCCGGTAATGATCGCGCCGGTGATCGTCACCGCACCGCCGGTATTGTTGAGCGCCTTGCCGGAGGCGTTGCTCATGGTCGCGCCGGTGAAAACTTCCAGTTCATCCACCGTCGTGCCGTTGACGGTCAGCGGGGGCAGTACGGCGTCGGTATAGAGATTCTTCACCGTTCCGGTCAGCGAGGTCACCGCGTACAACTCATCCGACACTCGGAGGCAGAGATTGCCGGAACTGTCGGTGTGAAGCCAGACGTATTTGTCGCCCAGTTGTTTCGGGGTCGCGTTGACGGTCATGGCCACCGCAGTCGTCGGGACGGAAACGTCGTAGACTGAAGCGGTCGTGACAGCGGACCCGCCGCCCAGAAGTTTGTAGTCTCCGGCGGCCTGATCCGCTCCGATGCCCACACTCCAGGTAACTGAAGCGGCATCGCTGAAAGCAAGATGACTGTAATTCAGGATCACTTCGTCGCTCTCGCTCCGGTCGGCCAGCAAAAAGGCCAGCGTGGTGTTTTCTCTCACCGAAATGGTCTTGGGAACGCTGCCGACGACGCCGATGCGGACATTCCCCGCCAGCGCGACGGTGCCGTCGAACGACATCGTTGCTTTATTGTAGATAGTGTCGGTTCTGGAGCCGAATACCGTGTCGGAAATGGAGACCGTACCGGCGTTGTTGTAGATCGCGCTGACGCCGTCGGCGTTGACGCTGGTGTTGCCGGAGAACGTGGAACCGGTGATGGTAATAACCACGTTGGCGTTGTTACAGAAGATCGCTCCGCCGTTATTCGCCGCAGTCCCGAGGCACTTGTTGTTGCTGAATGTGGAGCCGGTGATGGTGATTCGGGCCGCCACGGAGTCGGCGTAAATGCCGCTGCCCAGATTCGTCGCGGTATTGTTGTCAATGATCGCTCCGGTCAACGTCAGCGTGCCGCCTTTTACATAGAACGCGCCCCCGCGGTATGCTCTGTTGTCGGCGATGACCGTCGTTTGAGTCAGCGTCGAGGTCCCGCCTTCCATGAAAAACGCGCCGCCGTTGTACGACCCGTCACAGTGTTTCCGGCAAACGTCGCACCGGTGACGAAAACCGTACCGCCGTTGTTGTTGACCGCACGATTGGACGGATTGCTCAAAATCGCTCCCTCAAAGACCTCAAGCGTAACGACACTGCTCCCGTTGACGGTGATCGGCAGCGGAGAAATCACCGGATCGGTGTACTCAACCGTGGAAGTCCCGGTAGTTCTGGCGTAAACTGTTGACATGATGAAGTCCTCCTTTGGTTACTTGAATGTGCTTCTATCAGGTTTCAAACTTGGTTTCACGTTATTTTGCTCCCACCAGCGCCAGCAGGTCCCCGACGTCGGCGGTGGCCAGACACTCCACCGTGTCGGCGGCGCCGTAGTAGATTTTGACTTCGCCGCTGTCTTCCAAGATCATGCCGCCGGGGAAGATCACCTCGCCCCGGAAGCCGACTTTTTCATACGGAGTTTCCGGCACGAGCAGCGGCCGGTCGCAAATGCCGATCACTTTGGAGGGATCGTCCAGCGCCAGCAGCATCAGCCCCGCGTAATAAATTTTGCGCCAGTTGAGGTGCCACGAAGCCAGATCGTCGTCGGCGTACTTCACCGCGTGAAACGTGGTCAGCCAGCCCCGGGAAGTTTTCACCGGCGGCGCGGCGGGACCGATCTTGGCGTCGCAGAAGGGAACCGTTTCCGCCCCCAGCACCAGTCGGCTGTCGCCCCAGTAAACGAGGTCCGGCGAAGCGGAGCACCACAGATCGAACTGCTCCGGCGCACCGTTGCGGCTGTACACCGGCATCGGGCGCTCCAATCGGAAGTATCTGCCGCCGATCTTCTCCGGGAAAAGCACCATATTCCGGTTGTCCGGGACGGAGAGCGACTTGATCTCAAAACGATCGAAATCCTCCGTCACCGCCACGCCGCCGCGAAGTCCGTGCCGGGTGTCCATGGCGAAACAGATCACGGCCTTGCCGTCAATGACCGTCAGCCGGGGATCGTACACCCGCAGTATCTCGTCGTCATGGACCTCCCACACCGGTTTTTCGCGGACTTCCCAATGGATGCCGTCGGCGCTCTCCGCCAGGCCGATGTTGGTCCCCTTGAACGGCACGCCCCGCTTGCCCGACGCCAGAAAGTCCGCTTCCGTCGCGCCGTAGTCGTTGCGAAAGAGCATCACGTACCGCCCCTGATACTTCGCCACCCCCGCGTTGAACACCAGCGAGGCGTCAAAGGGCATTCGGTCGGCGCTCAACAGCGGATTGAGCGGGGAACGGCGCACGCACGCCGCGGTGGAAAAGATGTTTTTCATGACTTCCGATACTCCGTAAGTTGAATTTTATCTGCCTTCCAAAATCACCGGGCACTGCGCGGGAAGTTGCAGATGCAGAACGTTCCCCTCCCGGCGTACCGAATGCCCCGCCGGATAAACGGCGGCAAACTGCCGCTTCTCCATCGGACACTCCCGGTCGTCCGGTGTCACGGCAACGGCGTGTTCCCGCTCGTCCAGATTGTACAGGACGATCCCGACTGCCCCGTCCGGGGCGCGGAACGCGCTGGCGATCACCGCCGGGGACTTCACTTCATAAACGTTTTTGCTCCAGCCGATCCCCCACGGAATGGTGAGGGTCGGAATTTGGTTCTTTATGACGGGCGGACGCAGCATTCTGCCGTAAACGAAAAATTTCCGTCCGGCGTCAAACGCCTCCATCCGCTGTTTGCTGGTGCGCTTCACCCGCTCCGGGTCGCTGAATTTATACATGGCGTGGGGCAGTTCCCAGCCGGGCATGATGCCCCAGAGCAGCGCCTGCGCGGTCTTGGCGATCAATCCCTGCGCCCGACCGGTCAGATCGCCGCGTCCGTAATGCGTGGCAAAGAGAAGCGCGTAGTCGTTGTAGACCGCCGGAGCCAGCGGGATGGCGGTCACCCGGTCTCCCTCCAGATAGGCGCTCGGACTGTTGACGCACAGCACCGCGTCCAGACAGTGGAGATTTCCCTCCCAGAAACTCTCCGTGGTGACGCAGAAATCCGGGTTGATCCGCCGACCCGATTCCCGGATGGTCTGAATGAGTTTGCGGTTGCCGTCCACATAGGCCGATCCGCCGCCGCAACTGCCGGTACATTCCGGAGTGAAGTTGAGATGCGTTCCCCCGTGATTACCGCTGTCCAGATAGGCGACCTGAAATCCTGAACGGACCATCCGGTCGGTGAAAGAGGTCAGCACTCCCGTCCACAACTGCCCCGGATAGGCCAGCATGGAATCGCGGCGGAATCCGGTTCCGCCCCACGAGAGGATCTGCCCGTAAAAGTTGCGCAGCAGATTGGCTTCCGCGCCGGGATTCGCCTTGAAACTCGGCATGGAACGGGTCCACGCGGTCAGTTGGATGTATCCGGAAACCGGGAACCCGGCCTCTCCGATCATTTTCAGCGCCCGGACATCATTGTCCGTCAGCGGAAATCGGTCCGGATTCGGAAAATCGTAGCGCATGTTGTCGACCCCCCAGTGGGTCAGCCAAATGGCGATCTTATGGTCTCTGAAATCCCGGAAATACCGGTCGCACTCCGCCTTCTTGCCGTTCAAGAGGTCGTTCACCGAAACGTGAAGCCACATCGTGACGTCCAGAAACCACTTCGGAATATCGCCGGCGGCGCGCCGGGTCATCGTCCCCCGGGAACACCAATCCTGCTTCACCGCCCATTCCCGGTAGATCTGCGCCGCATCGTACCAGTCGCCGGAGAACGCCTGCAACTCCACCGGATACGGCACCGTCCAGCGCTGGGGCGGCGGACACTTCATGTTGTCCGGCAGATGCACACACGACCATGAAAATCCGTGCCGCCGGGACGAACCGAGGTCCCACCGCTTGCTGACCTGACGCGGGTCCCAGACCGCGAAAAGCAGCCCCTCGCCCCGGCTGTACAGCGCGTCGAAGTGCATGGAATGCCCGGAATTGTTGCTGCGGAAATGCCGTTCGCTTCGGAACAACTGCCCGGAAGCGGGATTCCGGATGAGGCGTCCCAGATAGTGGGGCGTCGCCAGAAAATCCTCCTCCCCGTCCCCGTGGATTTTCCCCATCCCGTCGATTTGCGGCGCGTTGAAGTAAAAGACCGTGCGTCGTGTCGAGCGGTTGACAAAACCGCCGTCGAATCGAATGCCGCCCTCCGGCGTGACCGCGGCGGTGACGGTAACATCCAGCGCACCGGATTCATCGCCGACCCGAATGTCCCGCCAGCGGAAAACAATGCGGTCCGCCGCCGGTTCCGCCGCGAACTTCGCACCCAGTCCGGCCGCCTGCACACTGTCGATGACGATGTCGTCCGCCATTTCGCCGTCCCTGCCGATGCTGCCGGCGGAGTCATCCATTTCCGGGTCACAGGCGATCGCCGTGATTTTCGGCAGCCGGCGGTCGATCTGCGTGCGCTTCAGCCGGATAGACCACAGACCGTATCCCGTCGGGAAATTGATGAACCGCCGGGAGTCGGCGTTGACGATCCCCGTCACAGCCGCACCGTGCTCCATGTCCGCAAACTCGACAGTCAGTTTCGGGGTCGTCAGACGGTACTTCGTTTTGGCCGGACCGGAGACCGCCGGACGGGGGCGTTCCGCCGCATTCTGAAGTGCGCCGATCAGCCGGACTTCCGCCGCGTCGAAATCCACCGTCCGGCTGCACGAGATCCCCAGCGACGCCTGCGACACCCCCGGGGGGACATTCACCTCGCCGGCGATCGTCTGCCACCGGTCGGCAAGTTGCACCGCGGTGACCGGAAGGATCCGGACCGGATGGTATACGGACAGCGTGACGGCCGCCTTGCCCGCACCGCGCATCCGAAGTGAAATCCGATACCGCCCCGGGCGCAGATTGAAAAGATCGCTCCGGCAGAACGCCTCCCGTTTGGAATCGCGAACAAGCCGGATGAAACGTCTGCCGGAAGCGGCATCCGAATCCGGCGCACTGGCGACATCCCGGTCTTTCGCATAATGCTTCCACCGGGAAGGAAACCCGGACGCATCCACGACTTCCATGTCCGGATTCGGCAGAATATTCGGCCCCGGCGGAGCGGCGACGCCGCCCGCCGTCCCCAGCGATCCCAGAAGGAACAGGAAAAGTTTTGCCGTTTTCCCCGTCATTGCCGGTTCAACTCCAGTTCCAACTGTTCGGGATAACTCTCCTCGGGCTTCGCCGCGCCGATGCCGAAGGTGATGCTGTCGCCGAAACAGACGATTTTTTTCGGCTTGAGTCCCGCCTCCTTCATCGCCGCACCCACCGCTTTGGCGATCTGAGCGTACCCCGGACCCACCGGATGCACGCCGTCCACGCTTCTGCCGTTGGCCGGATTGCGCAGCCAACTCGCCGCCGTCTCCCCGATCTCCCCCCGCTCCTTGAACAGCGTCCAGAGATCCACCAGCGGACAGCCGTGTTTCTTCGCCAGTTTGCGGACGATCTCTCCGGCCTTTTCCAACTTCGCATTCGGGGACAGCGGCGTGAAAAACGCCGGATCGTGCCGTCTCAGGATATAGGGCTCGTAACAAGGAATGGGCGTCATCAGCATCACCCGGATATTCTGGTTTTTCAGCGTGGTGATGATCTGCTCCAGATTGGTCTCGTAACGGGCGAAGGGCACCGGCTTTTTGGAATTGACCATGTCGTTGGTCCCGCACAGCAGGATCACAGTGTCGGGGTCTTCCGACAATACGTCCGTATTCAGCCGCGTCAGCAGATCGAAGGAATTGTTGCCGGGGCTTCCGGCATTGACCACCTCGACCTCCACCGGCGCGGCCCCGAAAACCCGCAACTGCGCGTCGTCGATGTCCGCGCTGCCGCTCACCCGGACGCCCAGTGAAGCCTGCGTCGCTTTGGCCGGAACTTCAAACTCCGTGGAAACCGTCTGCCACCGGTCGGTAAGTTCCACCGTTCGCAGCGGCAGCGTCCGGACCGGGTGGTAGACGGACATGGTCACCGTCGCCTTGCCGGAACCGCGAAGTTGCAGCGAGATCTGATATTTTCCGGGACGGAGCGGAAAAATATCGCTCCTTACAAACGCGTCCCGCCGCGAATTGCGAGTGACCCGAAGCAGATTTTTTCCCGCCGCCGCTCCGTCGCGCACCACCGTCGCGGCATCCTGATCCTTGCGGAAAAATTTCCATTTCAGCGGAAAACCGTCTTCATCCAGTTTTTCAAATCCCGGATTCGGGATGAGATTTCTGCCGCTTGCCAGCACCGCCGCACCGCTCAGCAGTCCGGCGGCCAGCACCGCCGCCCGTCCGATTCCGTTTCGCATCATCATCCTTCCTCCTACAATGCCTTGAACTGATGGGACTTGACATCGAAATCGTCGACCAATTCATCCACTCCCAATGTGCGGACGGAACTGTCGGCGAACCACAGATTCGCTTTTTTATTGTGCCGTCCGGCGAGTTTGTAGTTGTCACCGGTGGCCGCCAGCGGGTGCAGCACCGCCGTACCCGGGAAATCGGCATCATTGGCCAGAACGGAATCGCCGAAAAGGAAGAATTTGCCGGGCGTATAGGGACCGTACCCCTCGTCCGCGCACTCGATCTTGCCGGACAAAATACGAAAACCGGTGGTGTTGTTCTTATTCATTCGCATCCCGTAAGTGTAGTACGCCCACGACTGTTCCGAACTGTTTTTCTCCAGCGCAGCGGCTTTGGAGGTCACCCCGGAATCCGGGCAGTAAAACGTTGCGACGCCCTCATTCAGCAACTTCGCCGTCGTCAGCGCGTAGGACCAGTTGCAGTCGTTGGTCTTTTCCGGCATCCGGTACTTCCCCGAAATAGACGGGGCGTAACCATGGTAATTTTCCGCGTACATCATCATGGACGTGCCCAAACTTTTCAGGTTGTTGATGCACGACGTCGCTCGCGCCCGCGCCCGAGCGCTCTGCAGCGCCGGCAGCAGCATGGCCGCAAGGATCGCGATGATGGCGATGACCACCAGCAATTCGATCAGAGTGAAAGATTTTTCAGTGCGATGTTGATCCATGACCGTCTCCTTTCCAAAGATAATTGTGGGTATCGGCATTGCCGTTGATTTTCACAGATACGCTCCCAGTTCGCGCAGACAACGGCGGACCGCCGTGCCGTCGACCCGCCCCGGATCCGTATGTTCCCGGAGCGCCAGCACGGCTCCGGCCCCGGCGCCCTGTCCGGTGGAACAGGCCACCGGCATGATCCGCAGACTGCTGTTGATGGTGTGGTCCGAGGAGATGATCCGCCCCGCAGTCAGCAGATTCGCGCATCCGCGGGGGATCAGACAGCGGTAGGGTATTTCGTAGAAATCCTGATAGCCGATCGTCCGTTCGTAACGGGTTCCGCTGCCGGTGGGCGAGTGAATGTCGATGGGATAGTTGCAGCGGGCAACGGCGTCCGGGAACTTGCGCCGTTCCCGGAACGCGTCCGCTGTCAGGCAGAAATCTCCCACCACCCGACGGCTCTCCCGAATCCCCAACTGCTGTCCCATGGAGACGATCTCCGCATTCTCGAATCCGCGCACATGCCCCCGCAGCCAGAAAAGGAACTCCCGGATCTGTTTCCGGGCGATGCGCCCCGCATCCTGATGACTGGCCGCATCAATCGGGTCGTGCCGCACCACCCGCGTGGTGTTGAAATGCACCGTGGAATCGGCGGTGCATTGAAACATCAGCACATCTTCCCGCGGACAACTCAGCACACCCGCGGCTTTGGCCTCACGGTAGGCCTGCTGCACCTCTTTGCGCCAGTTCCCGGACCAGAAATCCTCATCCGGGATCGCTACCGGCGCGACTTTGAAACACCAGGTCATCGGTTGGCAGAGACCATTCTCATCCCCGACCTCGATGCGGCATCCCGCCTGCGCCGCAAGCACTCCGTCACCGGTGGCGTCGATATAGATGCTTCCCTTCACCCCGCACAGTCCGCCGCGGGACAGCAGGACCAGCGAATCGATCCGGTCGCCCTGTCTCACCGTGTCGAACAACGTGTACTCGTACAGCACGGTGACGCCGTAATCCTCCAGCATGTCCTCCGCGCTCAACGCCGCATAGTTTTTGTTGATGTAGAGCCGCCCCCACTTGGGCCCCAGCCGCCGTCCGAGCCACTGCGTCGTCGCCGCGCTCTGATAACGCCTCATCCGTTCCAGCCATTCGGTGTAGAACGGACGGTCCATGATCTCCTCCCCGAAGTGGTTGAGCATAAAGGGAGATATCTCTCCCGCATACGCCATGCCGCCCGGCAGGGCGTTTTTCTCGATCAACAGCACCTTGCCGCCCAGTTTGGCCGCGGTCAACGCCGCGCCCAGTCCGGCCGGTCCCGCGCCCGCGATCACCACATCGGCCTGCTGGGTCATCGGGATCACGCGGTCCCAACAATAGTTCATCCCGGTCATCAATCCATCTCTGTTTTGGTTCTTTCGCTGATAAAATATAGTACATGTCCTCAAGAACAACCATAGAAAATGATGTTGAAAAAATTGCAAAATATGCTATCTTATAAAAAAACAGGCAAAAACATCCCAAAAAACCGCGAACAATGAAAAGCAATCTGGAAAACTCACTGCAATGCTTCGAGTACTGGAGCGGACTGAACGTCACGGTACACGACCTGACCGGCAGAATCCGGCAGATTTTGCCGCAGGAGAGATTCTCCCACCGCTGCGACAACTGCCGCAGGGAAAAACTGACCCGGGAAAAGCACTGCAAAACCTTTGACATCCAAATGCTGCAGAACGAAGTCTGGGCCTTCAGCACCGGAGGATACAAACTGTGCCACGCCGGATTGCTGGAATGGGTCATGCCGATCATCGACTCCGGGCGGCGGCTGGGGATCATTTTCGCCGGAGTAACGCGCCCGCCGCGGGACCTGAAACTGCTGCATCCCTGTCTGACCTCCGTCGTCCGGCGCGGCGTCACCCCGGACGACGACTTCGACCCGGTGCGGGCCGGATGGATCATGGAAGCGCTGCGCATCCTGTCGGTGACGGTGATCCACGACATCCGGGAATACGATCACGGCCAGTTGCAGCACAACCCCGGCCGCAAAGAGATCATTCACCGTTTCATCGGCGAATACTGCGACCGGAAAGACCTGCTGGAACGGCTGGCCCGGAAACTCTACCTGAGCGTCCCGCGCACCGTGCATGTGGTCAAAGAGGAAACAGGATACACCTTTCAGCAACTTCACAAGGCGTATCAGATGCGTCTGGCGGCGGCGCGGCTGCGCTTCTCCAATGAAAGCATCGCCTACGTCGCCTCCCAGTGCGGGTTTGAAGATGTTTCCAGTCTGCACCGCAACTTCAAAAAATACTTCAGGACCACGCCGCTGGCGTACCGCAAGCAGTACAGTTCGGAAAACACTCCCCCGGAAGACGTCATGGAAATCGGCGATTGGCCGGGACGCCCCCGGTGACGGCGGAAAACCGAAGCGGGAGACAACGGCAAACCTACCGCTTCGAGACCGTCCCGGCTTGATCGGGGAACGGCGGACTGCACGGCGACGGGACGTTGGGCCGAGCGTTGTTTTTGCAGGGGGCTCACGCCGCCCCCTGCACCCCGGCGGCGGCCAAGGCCGCATTTGGTACTGGGTGTGTCTGGGTTCTTGGCGCTGGTGGTGGTTCGGCTCATGTGGCGCAATGCTGCGACCCGCTTCCGCCTTTTCTGGCGAAAGCGGATCTTGTCTTGCGCCACGAGTTGCCACCCGGGGGAACACGCCCCCGGCCCCCCTGACGGCGGGCCTCCGTCCCGCCTATGTTATCGCGCCGCTTCCGTTGTCGGTGGCCAGGGCCACGTTTTCTGTCGCGCCGCTCCGTTGTCGCGGCTTGATCGGGAGGGGCAGTCCGCCCGCATTCGTTTGCACGCGGATGCGAGGCGGTCGCCGCCGAGCGCGCAGCCCGCATGGGAACACACTGCGCGAACGCTGCCGCGTCGCGCAGCGCCCCGGAGAAATCCGGGGCGCTGACCGGAGGGCGAGCAGTAAGCCGCGAGCGCAGACGGCCAACGGCCGTCAAGCGCAGGCGCTGTAATTTGAACGGGAACTCACGAAACCACATCCGCCCGCGTCCATACACTTCTCAAGAACTCTCGGAACCACGTTCGCTCCATGTATGGAAAAAAGAGAGTTTGAGAGAGAAAACCGCGAGCGGTTGTCTCTCTCAAGCGGCCCAACGCCCCGCACAGCATCCCGCTGTGCGCAGTCCGCCGAACAACGCTCGGCCCAACATCCCGCCCCCCGCAGTTTGCCGTTTCCTCTCCGTGTCCATTCGTATATAGTGCGGGGCAAAAAAAACGCCCGGATTTCTCCGGGCGGTCTGGATCTCTCCGGGCGGAAAGTTATTTTGCCGCTTCCGGCAACAGACACTTGTAGTTGGCGCTCTTTTTGAGCCCGTCCACATAGTCCCGGAACGCCTTGCCCTTGGCCTGGTCGGTCAGACCGGCGATCAACTGATCCTTGACCTCGGAAAACGGCCGGACCGATTCCTTGCGCAGAGCATCGCGGCGGATGATGTGATAGCCGAACTGGGTCTCCACCACTCCGGAAATCTCTCCCGGCTGGAGCGCGATGACCGCCGTCTCGAACTCCGGCACCATCTGGCCTTTCTCGAACGCGCCCAGCGAACCGCCCTGCGCGCCGGAGGGACACTGACTGTCGGATTTGGCCTTGGCCTCGAACAGCGCCGGATTCTGCTTGAGTTCGGCGAGGATGCCGTTGGCTTTGGCCAGCGCGGCCTTTTTGGTCGCTTCGTCGGCCTTCTTGTCCACCATCACCAGAATATGGGACGCCCGCATGGCGTTTTCCGGGTCCGCGGGGGTGGTGAACATCTCCTTGTGCCCGTCATAATACTTCTGCGCATCGGCCTCGGTGACCTTGATATCCTTGGCAAACGTCCGCTCCGCGAACTGCATCATCGCCGCATTCATCTGCATCGCCGGATTCGCCGCCTGCGTGTTGATGAATTGATCCAGCGTCATTTTCTGCATGGTGATCATCTGGGTGAGCATGTCCAACTGTTCTTTGCTCATCTCCTTGATCTGCTTTTCCATGAAGGACTTCGCCAGTTCCGGGGACGGGGTGATCCCCGCCGCGGCCATCGCCTGCTTCATCAGGTCCTCGACCACCATGCCCTCGACGACCTGCGGCGCGATATTCATGAACATCTCGGGGGTCAGTCCGGGCGGGACCTTGCCGTCGGGCAGTTGAGCGATGAACTTCTTCATGAAGTCCGCCTTGGTCATGACCTTGCCGTTGTACTCCGCCAGTTTCTCCGGCAGTTTCGCCGTCAACTGCTCCAGCGTCACCTCCGCGACCGGCTGGGCCAGCGCCGGCGGAGCCGCCGGCTGTTTGGCTTCGGCCTCGGGTTTGGTTTCGGCGCCGCACAACGACGTCAGCATCGCGGCGGACAGCACGCCGCCCAGCATCCACTTCATCTTCCGCATAAAAAATCCCTTTCCTTTGGTTGATCTCCGCGTGTTTCTCCTCTCCACGCTGCGAAAATCCGTCAACTCTCAAAAATAAACCGTCCCCGGCAAATTTCAAGTGCGGATGGGACCGGGGGGACCATTTTTCCGGGAAAAAATCGGAGCCCGGGGGTGTTTTGTTTAAAAATCCATATTTTTTGAATAAAAATCCATTTCGGGATTGAAAAAACCTTTTTCCGCGGCTATATTTCATCCCCGTGCCTTGAAGTCCGCCGGAAGCGGCGGCGTATTCACGCTGAAAATTCAATCTGTCGCATTCATGAAAGGAATCTCACGATGGGAAAACTTTTCGGCACCGACGGCATTCGCGGTCAGGCGAACCGTCCGCCCATAACCCCCGAAACCGCGCTGCTGGTCGGCAAGGCGGTGGCCAAATATTTCGCCGGGACCGATCGCCGCGCGGCATTTCGCCGCCCCTGCGCCGTGCTCGGCAAGGACACCCGCCTCTCCGGGTACATGCTGGAAAGCGCCATCACCTCCGGTTTGCTGAGCATGGGCATGGACGTGCTGGCGGTGGGACCGATGCCGACGCCGGCGGTAGCGCATCTGGTCCGCTCCTTCGCCGCCGACTGCGGCATCATGATCACCGCCAGCCACAATCCGGCGGAGGACAACGGGATCAAGATCTTCGACCGGGACGGCTTCAAACTTTCCGACGCGGCGACCGACGCGCTGGAAGCGCTGATCCTCGGACCGGAACTGCCCCGCGAACATGTGGCCAACGCCATGATCGGCAAAGCCCGGCGCATCGACGACGCCCGGGGCCGCTACATCGAATTCGCCAAAGCCGCCATCGGCAATCTGCCGCTGAGCGGACTGAAAATGGTTCTGGACTGCGCCAACGGCGCCGCCTACGCCATCTCTCCGGCCATTTTCCGGGAACTCGGCGCCGAAGTGATCGTCTGCGGCGCCGAACCGGACGGGACCAATATCAATGAAAACTGCGGCGCCACCCACCCCGAAACCCTCTGCCGTCTGGTAGTTCACCATCACGCCGATCTCGGGATCGCGCTGGACGGCGACGCCGACCGGGTGATTTTCAGCGACGCCGCCGGACGGGTGGTGGACGGCGACCGGATTATCGGCATGATCGCGCTGGACGCCCGGAAACGCGGCGTGCTGAAACGGAACACCTGCGTCGTCACCTCCATGAGCAATCTCGGATTTCACAGGGCGATGAAGGCCCGCGGGATCGAAGTCATCACCACCGATGTGGGCGATCATCTGGTCATCGAGGCGATGCGGGAACACGGCTGCTCCATCGGCGGCGAACAGTCCGGACACGTGATCTTCATGGATTTCGTCACCACCGGAGACGGGATCATCACCGCGCTCCACGTGATGAAGTTGATGCGCGAACAAGGCAAAACGCTGGCGGAACTGGCCGACTTCATGACCCCGTTCGTCCAGAAGATGGTCAATCTGCCGGCGGCGCGCAAACTCCCGTTGCAAGAGATGCCGCGCACACAGGCGGTCCTGGCGGAACTGACCGCCGCGCTGGGAGATTCCGGGCGGGCGGTGGTCCGCTTCAGCGGCACGGAGAATAAACTCCGCATCCTCACCGAAACGGAAACCGCCGCCGGGACGGAAATGTGGAGCGCCCGGCTGCTCGCGGCCGCCGAAGCCGATCTGCAAGGAGGCTCCCCATGCTGACGCTGACGGAAGGCACGTTCCCCGCCATGCCGCCCTTGACTGTGCACGGAGCGGAACTGGAGTTCGGCGCGATGCGCTGGCACGATCTTCTGCGCGTCCGGCTCGACGGCGTTTCCGGCGTATGGAGCGATGAATTCTTTCCCTCGGACGCGCTGCTGGAGCAGTTGCGCCGCACCCCCGATTTTTCCGTGACCGCCCCGGACGGGACCGTGCTGGGCCGCGGCGGCGGGCCGGAAAAGAAGGAACTTCCCGCCGACGGCGTGCGGCTCGTCTATCCGTGGGACCTGCTCCGCGTCGCGGAGATGTGGCTGGAGGGCAGACGCGAAAACCGGATCGCGGGGACCATTCACCCGCTGGCGACCCTCGACGGCGTCCTTGAACTGGGTGAAAATTCGCGCATTCTGCCGGGCGTGTACATCGAAGGGATCTGCGTCATCGGCAGAAACTGCAAGATCGGCCCGAACTGCTATCTGCGGGGCCGCACCGTCATCGGCGACCACTGTCACATCGGACAGGCGGTGGAGATCAAGAACTGCGTCATCAATTCCCACACCAATATCGCGCATTTGAGTTACGCCGGAGATTCGGTCATCGGCTCCCGCGTGAACTTCGGCGCGGGAACGATCATCGGCAATCTCCGGCATGACGGCGGGAACCACCGTTCCATGGTGGACGGGCGCCTGATCGACACCGGCAGGCGCAAATTCGGCGCCGTCGTCGGCGACGGAGTGCATACCGGGATCAACACCTCCATCTACCCCGGACGGAAACTTTTTCCCGGGGTTTCGACTCTTCCCGGCGCCGTCGTCAGGCACGACTTGCAATAATGTCTATGCTTTATGACGAAAATTGCATTGTAAAAAATTGCCGAGGTGATATATTCTCCTCCGTACGGCCACTCACAATGGAAGGAAGGGAATACCATGGACGTCATCATCTGCAAAACCGCCGCGGAAGCGGAGAAACTCACCGCCCGCATGATCGCCGACGCGATCAACGCCAAACCGGAATTCAAACTCGGACTGGCCACCGGAGCCACCATGGAGGGCGTGTACGCCGAATTGTCCAGACTGAACAAGGCCGGGGAAGTCGATTTTTCCCAAGTCCGTTCCTGGAACCTCGACGAGTACGCCGGTCTGGCCCCGGAACACGATCAGAGTTACCGCTACTACATGAACAAGAACCTTTTCAATAACGTCAACATCGATATCCGCAACACCCATCTGCCCGACGGTCTGGCGGCGGACGAGGAGGCGGAGGCCGCCCGCTATGACGATTCCATCGACGAAGCCGGCGGCATCGACCTCTGGCTGGTGGGGATCGGCAAATCCGGTCACATCGGATTCAACGACCCCGGCACCAGTTTCTCCAGCCGCACCCATGTGGCGTATCTGACCAACACCACCTACGAGCAGAACAAAATCTACTTCACCCCGCCGGAATCCATGCCCCGCCGCGCCTTCACCGCCGGGGTCGGCACCGTGCTGGATGCGAAAAAAGTCCTGCAACTCATCACCGGCGAGCGCAAGGCCGCCATCGCCGCCGCCGCGATCGAGGGTCCCATGACCGCGATGATCAGTTCCACGGCGCTGCAATTGCACCCGGACACGGTGGTGATCCTGGACGAGGCCGCCGCCGCGGACCTGAAACTCAAAGACTTCTACAAGGAAGTGTTTGAAAACGATCCCAAGTGGGAAGCCTACCGCTGACCTGTCAACCGCTTCCCGGATCGGCCCGCCCGCGTCCGGGAATTTTTTTGAGGAGGATGCATCATGGCCGAAATCAAAGTCAACTGCCGAGTCGCGCCGGAACTTGATCCCGGCTTCGTCCCCGCCGCGCTGTGGAACCGGGAGTTCCGCCGCCTCGCCGCCGCCTCGCCTGCCGCGGCGGATGCGGCGATCACGCTGGAGCGGTCCAACGGCGCGGTCTCCCGTTTCGACACGAAACTCCTGCCGGACACGGAGGAGAATCTGCCGCTCAACTTCCGCTATACGGAGCGGATCGTCAAATTCATGCTCTGGGCCTATGGCGGCAGGATCGTCACCGTCGCCGGCGCTCCCCGCGTCGCGGCGAAACTGGCGGAGGTCTACTCCGCCGACGGAGACCGCGCGTTCGACTATCAGGTCATGGGCGAACGCATCTACGGCGGCCGCTTCGAAATCCGCAGCGTCCCGTATGCCCAAGCCGTGCCGGAGAAAAAGATCTCCGTCAAACTCGGCGGCAATTTCTCCGGATGCCGGATCGGATTCGACCTCGGCGGGTCCGACCGCAAATGCGCCGCCGTGATCGACGGCAAGACCGTTCACAGCGAGGAAGTGGTCTGGGACCCGTACTTCCAGAAGGATGTGAACTATCACCGGGAAGGCATTCTCGACTCCCTGCGCCGGGCGGCGGCCAAACTGCCCCGCATCGACGCCATCGGCGGTTCCGCCGCCGGAGTGTACGTGGAGAATCAGCCCCGGATCGCTTCCCTTTTCCGGGGCATTCCCGAGGCGGACTTTTCGACCAAAGTCCGGCCGATCTTTCTGGAGATCGCCAACGAGTTCCCGGGCGTGCCCTTCGTCGTTCTCAACGACGGCGAAGTCACCGCGCTGGCCGGTTCTCTCAGTCTGAAGCGCAACGCCCTCATCGGTCTGGCCATGGGCACCAGCGAAGCGGTGGGCTACGTCACTCCGGACGGGACGCTGACCGACTACCTCAATGAACTCGCCTTCGCCCCCATCGACTATCGGGAGGACGATCCCCCGGTGGACGAGTGGAGCGGCGACGCCGGCGTGGGAGCGATGTATCTCTCCCAGCAGGCGGTGGGACGGCTGGTCAAGCCCGCCGGATTCGACATCCCCGCCGGCACACCCCTGCCGGAAGTGCTGAAAATCGTCCAGAAAGCCCGGGCGGAAGGCGACCCCCGCGCCGCGAAGATCTACCGCACCGTCGGGGCGTATCTCGGCTATGCCGTCGCCCATTACGCGGATTTCTACGCGCTGGAGAATCTGCTGCTGCTGGGCCGGGTCTCCAGCGGCGAGGGCGGATCGGAGATCCTCCGCGAGGCGGAAAAAGTGCTGCAAACCGAGTTCTCCGAACTCAAAGTCGCATTCCACATCCCGGACGAGACCTTCAAGCGTCACGGTCAGGCGGTGATCGCCGCCTCGCTGTAACGATCGGCGCGACGCACCGGAAGATGCGCGGGGACGTCCGGTCTCCGCGCATTTTTTCTACGTCAGCAGAGCGCAGGCCGCGTATTGGGCGGAAGCCGGCGGCAGAATGCTCTCGTCGAAATCGAAACGCGCGGTGTGGGCGATGGCGAAATCCGGTCCGGTGCTGATACCGAATGTCATGTAATAGGACGGGACGCGTTCCGCATAGTATCCGAAATCGTCCGATCCCATGCTCGGCACGATGGGCGTTGTCGGGTATCCCAGAAATCGCGCCGCCGGAAGCACGACATTCTCTCCGAGCGTCGGATCGTTGACGGTGATGGGAAAGACATCCTCCGTTTCCACCGTGGAAACGGTACCGCAGACAAGATCGGCGGCCCGGACAAGCGCGTGGACGCGCTCGATCAGAATTTCGCGGCACTGCGGCCGCAGGTACTTGGCCCGGATCAGCAAAGAACCGGTATCGGGGATCTGACTGTGCGCGCCGCCGGACTCCATTCGCACCGGCACGATCACGCACGGCCATGAACCGTGAAAGGCGTTTCGGATCCCCGGCAGGTCATTGCAAATCCGCGACAGCGCGGCGATAGGATTGTGACACTCCTCCGGGTAGGCGGAGTGTCCGCCTTTTCCCCGGACGCGGACGGTGAAATTCACCCCGCCCGCCATCACCGGACCGTGGCAGAACCCGATTTTGCCGAAAGGCGAAGTCGCATTCAGATGCGAGCCGTAGACGGCGCACAGCTCGTCCAGCGCCCCGTGTCCGATCCACTCCGGCGCGCCGGACGGCGTGGTTTCCTCCGCGGGCTGAAACAGGAAGCGGACATTGTGTTCCGGGGGGAACTTCGCCAGCAGCATGGCGGCGCCCAGCAGTATGGCGATATGTCCGTCGTGTCCGCAGGCATGCATCCGTCCCGGAAACGCGGAGACGTAATCGTGCGAATTTGCCTCCTGGATCGGCAGCGCGTCGATGTCGCAGCGCAGGCCGACCGTCCTGGCGCCGACGGTCCCCGGCAGTTCCGCAATAACCCCGGTATCCATGCCGGTCTCGCGGAATCGAATCCCCGGGATCCCGGACAGGACCTCCCGAATTTTCGCGGTGGTCAATTCCTCATGGAAGCCGAGTTCGGGATGCCGGTGGAACCACCGGCGCAACTCCGTCAGTTGCGGCGCGATCCGCTCCGCCTCCGCCTTGATTGATTCTGCGGAATATTTCATCTTCGTCTCTCCCGGATATGTGCGGCAAACTCACCCGGAGCGCCGCCACCCCGGGCCGTGTGCCACATAATATAGCACGCAACCGCGTTTTTTCCAACGACTTCCCAGCCGGACACCGGAAGCGGAAGGCACGCACCGGGATAGATGAATGTTTTTTTCAAAAATCCCCCGATTATCCCGTGTTTTATTCCATTTTTCCGACCGCGACCCCGGCATTTTTGAGCGTTTGATTCACCAGGGCCGAGCGGCTTAAAATCCCGCTTTTAATTAAACAATAAACTGTATACGGTATAGATATTTTTTTCTTATTTTCTCGCGGTTTCCTCTTGAAACCAACGATTAAAAAGGGTATATTAGGTGAGATAAAATTCAGTGGGCCGGAACAAAACCCGGAAGGATACGCAGGAAACGCCCTTCTCCGTTCCGACCCGGAAACCATGCCGCCCGCGGGCGGCGTATTTGTGCCGGGACGGTGACGCACATCGCCGGGACCGGTGCGGAAAGGCAGACTGAAATGAATTCGTATGTGCAGCGGGTGTTGGACGACACCAAACAGAAGTACGGTCATGAGAAAGAGTTCATCCAGAGTGTCTCCGAGGTGCTCGGTTCGCTGAATCCGCTGCTGGATTCCGAATCCAAGTACGAGCAGAACTGCATTCTGGAGCGGATCGTCATTCCGGAGCGGGTGATCATCTTCCAGGTGCCGTGGATCGACGCCAAAGGGGATATTCAGGTCAACGTCGGTTACCGGGTGCAGTTCAACAGCGCCATCGGACCGTACAAAGGCGGACTGCGCTTCCACCCGTCGGTCAATCTGGGCATTCTGAAGTTCCTCGGCTTCGAGCAGATCTTCAAAAACTCCCTGACCACGCTGCCGATGGGCGGCGGCAAGGGCGGCGCGAACTTCGACCCCAAGGGCAAGAGCGACCGGGAAGTGATGAGTTTCTGCCAGAGTTTCATGCGGGAACTTTTCCGTCACATCGGACCGTCCACCGACGTTCCGGCGGGCGACATCGGCGTGGGCGGCCGGGAGATAGGTTATCTTTTCGGCCAGTACAAGAAGATCGTCAACAGTTATGACAGCGTCCTCACCGGCAAGGGCACCAACTGGGGCGGCAGTCAGGTCCGCCCGCAGGCCACCGGGTACGGCTGCGTCTACTTTGCCTGCGAAATGCTCAAGACCCGCAAACTGGACATCGCCGGCAAAACGGTCATGGTTTCCGGTTCCGGCAACGTCGCCCAGTACGCGGCGGAGAAGGCCATGCAGTTGGGCGCCAAAGTGATTTCGCTGTCCGACTCCAACGGTTCCATCATCGACCCGCACGGCATCGACGCGGAGAAACTCGCCTTCATCATGGAGTTGAAAAACGTCCGTCGGGGCCGGATCAAGGAATATGTGGAGAAATATCCGACCGCGACCTATTACGAGAACCAGCGCCCGTGGCGGCTGGCCAAGTGCCACATCGCCCTGCCCTGCGCCACGCAGAACGAACTGGACCTCGACGACGCCAAAGTGCTGGTCGCCAACGGATGCTTCGCAGTGTGCGAGGGCGCCAACATGCCCACCACGCTGGAAGCGACCCAGTTCCTGCAGAGCAATGACGTACTGTTCTCCCCCGGCAAAGCCTCCAACGCCGGCGGCGTGGCCACCAGCGGTCTGGAGATGAGCCAGAACGCCATCCGGCTCGGCTGGAGTTCCCAAGAGGTGGACGAGCGGCTCCACGGCATCATGGTGAATATCCACAATGCCGCCCGGAACGCCGCCGCCGAATTCGGCAAGCCGGACGACTACGTCATGGGCGCGAATATCGCCGGATTCCGCAAGGTGGCCGACGCGATGATCGACCTCGGTATCTGAGCCCGATTGGAGTTCACACGGCCGGTCCGCTCCGCGGCGGACCGGCTTTTTTCCATCTTTTTGGCCGGAAAAACTTGCTTTTCCGGAAAATCGTGGTACATTATGCGGATATCGGACTGAATTTGACATCTGTATCCATTAATATTGTAGGGAAAGATCGAAGGAAACAAAATCATGGCTCACACCAAGTCTGCCGTCAAGCGTCTGGGCACCAGCAAAAAGGCGAATCTCCGCAACCGGGCCCGGATCAGCGAGTTGAAAACCATCGAGAAGAAACTCCGCGCCGCCGTGAAAGCCGGTGACGCCGCCGCGACCGAACTGGCCAAGACCTTCAGCAGCCGTCTGGATAAAGCGGTGAAAGCGGGCACCATCCACGCCAACCGCGCCGCCAACAAAAAGTCCCAGGCGGACAAACTGATCGCCGCGAAGTAACCGCGATCGATTCTTTGAAGCATCCGGCACCGGATGCTTTTTTTTTTGCCCGGTCCCGAAACCGCCGGGGACTTCCCCGGACGGCGGACCGCGGGCGGCGGGATGGAATGCCGGGCGTTTGGCCGCTTGAGAGAGACAACCGCTTGCGGTTTTCTCTCTCAAACTCTCACTTTTCCCGGCAAGGAGCGGATGTGGTTACGCAATTTCCGGGGAAAGGCGTGCGGACACGAGCAGATGTGGTTCCGTGAGTTCCCATTCATTTTACAGCGCCTGCGCTTGACGGCCTTGAGAGGCCGTCTTCGCTCGCGGCTTACTGCTCGTCCTCCGTTCACCGGCTCGGATATTTCCTCGCCGCTGCGCGACGCGGCAGCGTTCGCGCAGTACGTTCACATGCGGACTGCGCGCTCGGCGGCAACCGCCTCGCATCCGCTTGCAAACCAAGCGTTGGCAGTGGTTCGTCGGCGGTCAAGGGCGTACGGTCGGAGGGGGCCGCAATCATGGCAATACGGGTAACGGAGGCCATAGCAAAGACAAGTCCCCTGATTCGCCGGAAAAGGCGGGTCAGGGGCGCGGGATTTGCGGGGTTCGATCGGCAAAACGGT
>JALEMG010000063.1 GCA_022768375.1 Lentisphaeria bacterium | reverse complement strand
GATCACCGTGACCGGCGGCATCGTGGAGAAGTTGTACGGCGGCGGCTGGGCCGAACGGTACGGCCAGAGCGATGTCGGCACCGCGACGGTGAATATTTCCGGCGGTTCGATCAACCGGCTCTACGCGGGCGGCGGCAACGGTTCCAATGCGTCCACCTGCACGACGACCGCGAACCTGACGATTTCCGGCGGAACCGTGGACTTCGTTTTCCTCGGCGGCAGGAACATCAACTGCTTCGTGGGCGACGCGACGCTGACCATCACCGGAAGCGCGCAGACGCTGATCCGGGTTTCCGGTCACAACGACTGCGGTATCGACAATACCACTTCCAGCACGCTGAACGTGGACACCCTCGTGACGCTGAACTACCTCGACTATGTGGATAGGATCAACATTTCCGAGGGCAATTTGCTGCACATCGTGGAAGATGTCGTCTATACGGGCGGCAACGATCTGGCGGTGAATCTGGAGACGGACGGTTTCGACGGGGTGTGGACGCTGCTTTCCGCGACGGACACGGCGGATATCGAAACGTTGGCCGGTGCCCAGTTCTACTTCAACGGAGGAACGACGTCGTACACGATGGGAGACACCGTGGAAATCGGCGGCGGTTCGTACACGTTGAATAAGAACGGTCTCGGCATCACCTTGAGCAAGGTGTTAAGTTGAGAGGAGGACTCAGCATGAAATTCGACTACGAACACCCGGAACTTGCCGAAGTCGACTTCGGCTCCTTCGCCCGCGGCGCCAGCAAAGCGCCCGACTACGACGACGATACCGACGATTTGGGGCTGTAAGCCGAAACGGTTCGCAACCGACCGCCGCCCTGCCGGTCCACTCCGGCAGGGCGTTTTTTATCAAAGCCCCGGCGCCGGTATGTTTCCGCCCGCACGATTTATTCCGGGCCGCCCTCCGCATGGGAGGTCCGCGGAATATCGTAACGCATCACGTAATCATCCTTGAAAAATCCGTTGCCGACCGGCTCCTTTTCTTCCCGCCAGCGGAAGAATCCCGCCCGCCGGTAGGCCCGTTGCGCCCGCAGATTTCTTTTGTGCACATTCAGCGACAGAAAAGACGCCCCGGACCGCATTGCCGCGTCAATCACGAAACGAAGCGCCAGATTGCCGATGGAGCGTCCGTGATAGGCAAAATCCAGATACAACTTTTCCAGTCTCATCGCTTTGCCGTCACTCCCGTCCGCCATGTGCCAACTGAGATACCCGATGGGCGTTGCACCGTCCCAAATCACGGCGAATTTTATCCCTTCGGCGAACTCCCGCCTCAGTACCGTCTGATCGTACATCCGCCGCATCATGTACGGGATCTGTTCCGCCGGGATCAGTTCCTCATACGTCTTCGGAAAAATCTTCCATGCGAGAGTTTCCACCATCGACAACTGGGCGGGGTCCCGAATCTCGCGGATACGGATGGACGACGTCAATTCACTCATGACAAAACACAATTCGTCATCGGACCGGATGGTCGAAATAGGTTTCCGGGTATGGTTCGTTTGCGAGGGTAAAATGCCACCACTCCTCCGCAATGGGTTTGAAGCCGTGCCGCATCATCGCCGAACGGAGGAACATGCGGTTGCGGAACTGTGCGGCATTGATCTCGCCTCCATGCGGCGGAGTATTGCCCGGAAATTTTCCGGTGTACTCCCGTGTTTCGGGATTTCCGTACCAGTCCGGATGGCTCTCCCGCCCGAACCAGTCAAATGTACCGCCCATATCGACTTCCTTCCCCGTCGCCATGTCAAACAGCGTGATATCCACGGTACTGCCCCGGCTGTGTCCCGATTTTTCCGCGATATAGCCCCGCGCGAACAAAACGGATTTATCGAGATTCGGATAGAAGAACGCCTTCATACGCGTATCGTTCGTCGCCCTTGCCCAGTTCATGAAATGGGCAACCGCGCGCCGGGGGCGGTAGGCGTCGTAGATTTTGAGCCGAAACCCCTGCCGCATCATCTCGTCGCTCACCACTTTCAGCGCTTTGGCCGCCTCCGCCGTGAGCAGTGCGGTCGGCTGTTCGTAACCGTTGATGCGTTCTCCTACAAAGTTGTAAGTGGAATGGTAGCGGATTTCCAGAATCACATCCGGCACCGCGTCGGAAATATGCACGAACCCGTCCGACACGGTTCGGGAACCGGTGGAATGACAGGCCGGAAAGGTGAGCATTATCACAGGTGCGAGCGCCATAAGAAGACTTCTCCTCAGTATAAAAAAGCATCCTTTCCGCGCGGAGGCGTCCGCTTCGCGCTTGATTCCGCAATTTGATCTCTTGTCACGGCGCAACGATCCCATACCCACTCTCTCCTTTGGTGACGCTGTCATGATGGAGTTACTGATACGCGAACCCGATTCTTGTATCGCTTCACGTCGTGAGAACTGATATACCCCCGCCGCATTGCATTTACAATCCCGGATCGCGGAATTTTTTGTCTTCGGAGAGCATGCGGCGGGAATAGTACGGGAGCGGGGCTTTGATAAAAAACGCCCTGCCGGAGTAAACCGGCAGGGCGGCGGTCGGTTGCGAACCGTTTCGGCTTACAGCCCCAAATCGTCGGTATCGTCGTCGTAGTCGGGCGCTTTGCTGGCGCCGCTGGCGAACTTACCGAAGTGGACTTCGGCAAGTTCCGGGTGTTCGTAGTCGAATTTCATGATGGAATCTCCTCTCAACCGATCTTGCTCAGGGCGATGCCGAGACCGCTCTTTTCCAGACTGTAGGAACCGCCGGCGATTTCGATGGTGTCCCCCAGCGAGTATTGCGTCGCTCCGCCGTTGAGGTAGAACCGTGCATCGGCCAGCGTGTTTTCGATGGCAGTCTCCGTCGCGGAAAAGATGTTCCACACCCCGTCGAAGCCGTCCGTTTCCAGATTCACCGCCAGATCGTCCCCGCTCGTGTAGATGACATCCTCCGTGATGCTCAGCGTGCAGTTCTCGGCGATGTTGATGGTATCCACATAGTCGAGGTAGCCCAGTGTCACGTCGGTTTGGACATTCAGCGCGGCGGTACCGGTCGTATTGTCCACGCCGCAGTCGTTGTGACCGGAGATCCGGGTCAGCGTCTGCGCGGCACCGGTGATGGTCAGCGTCGCGTCGCCCACGAAGCAGTTGATGTTCCTGCCGCCGAGGAAGACGAAATCCACCGTCCCGCCGGAGATC
>JALEMG010000055.1 GCA_022768375.1 Lentisphaeria bacterium | reverse complement strand
AGACGACTGCGGGGTGAAGCCCCAAAAAAATAAAAAAGATATCTGCCGCCGGGCGCTGGCCCGGACGTGTGCAGACGACTGCGGGGTGAAGCCCCAAAAAAATAAAAAAGATATCTGCCGCCGGGCGCTGGCCCGGACGTGGTCCAGCGACGGAACGCTGGTCGCCGTTTAACGCGGCGAAACAGGAGCGAAGCGTTGAGGTCGGCGCGAGCCGACACGTCCCGCCGGGAGCGATGTCCCGGAAATTTTTCCGGGACGGTTGAGCGGACGGCGGCGGATACGAACGGCGGCGGAGCGCGAGAACGGTTGACGATCCCGGGCGTAGAAGGAAGCGGGATCATTCGCGCAAGGGGCGCGGGAGCAGGTTCGGATACGAAAAAAAGAGCACGTTGAACGGAAGCGGTACGGAGCGGAAGGAATTTCGCTTTCCCTGAAAAGCGGGAGAGGCGGGTTTCGTGCCACGACAGACAGGAATATCGCAGTGATGGGACAGGAGACATTAACCGCCGGAGAGGTCTGGGATCTGGCCGCCGGCCGGTTGAAACAACGGAGCGAAACGCTCTACCAGCAGTGGTTCGGCCGCATGCCCGCGGTCGCGCTGGCTGACGGTGTCCTGACCCTCGGCGTCAACGACGAATTTTCCATTGATCTGCTGCGGGAGGAGTACGACGATCTCATCACCGCCGCGCTTTCCGGCATTCACGGGCGGGATTACCGGTACCAACTGGTGCCCGGCTATCCGCCGCAGGAACTGCCGGAGGAACCGGTCGCGCCGGCAAAAAAGACCTCCGTGCCGCCGCGTGCCGCCGCGGAAGTCCGTTCGCCCCGGCTGAAGGCCTCCGCGCACACGTTCGACAACTTCGTCACCGGATACAACAACCGCCATGCCTGCGCCGCGGCCCGGGCGGTCGCGCAGGCGCCCGGGGACATTTACAATCCGCTGTTCCTCTACGGCTCCAACGGAGTCGGCAAAACGCACCTGCTGCAGGCCATCGCGCACGACATCGGAGAACGCCGGCCGCAGTTGGTGGTCCGCTACGTCACCTGCGACGAGATGCTGAACGAATTTTACGAACTGCTCCGGCAGCGGCGCAGCTTCTCCGACTTCCGGACTTCGCTCTGCGACGTCGATGTGCTGTTGATCGACGACGTGCATCGTCTGGCCAAGAAAGTCGTGCTGCAGGAGGAGTTTTTCAACATCTTCAACATCCTCTGCCGCCGAAACAAGCAGATCGTGCTCACCAGCGACCGCCAGCCCTGCGAATTGTCCGACATCGACAAGCGCTTAAGCAGTCGCTTCGAGCAGGGAATGACCTGTCAGATCGGCATGCCGGAGTACGAGGAACGGGTGGTGATCCTGCGGATGTGGCGGGATACGATGCTGACCCGCCCGCAACTGTCCGACACGATCCTGGAGTATCTGGCCGAACATATTTCCAGCACGGTGCGGCGGCTGAAAGGATGCTTTCTCCGGCTGTCCGCCTACGCTTCCATGAGCGGGTGCGAGGATCTGTCCATCGCCGAAGCGGAGAATCTGCTCCACGCGCAACTGGCGCAGGAAAGCGCCAGCCGGGACCTTTCGCCGGAAACCATCCAGCGCGCGGTGGCCAACCACTTCGGTGTGACGCTGACCGATATCATCGGCAAATGCCGCTCCCGGAGCATGGCGGCCCCCCGGATGGTGGCCATGTACCTCTGCCGTAAACTGACCCGGCTCTCCAGCACGGAGATCGGAGAAGTATTCGGACGCACGCACGCGAACGTCCTGCACGCCGCCAAGACCGTGGCCGAACGCTGTACGGAAGACGACCTGCTGCGGCGGGCAGTCACCCAACTCGAGCGCCAACTGCAGAAACGCTGACCCCCCGCGCCGCCCGCCCCCGGCAGGGAATGGCCCCGCTCCCCGAGGTCTTTTTCGGCGGTCTGCGGACGGCGGGATGCAAAACCGAGCGTTGTTTTTTGCAGGGGGCCCTGGCCGCCCCCTGCACCCCGGCGGCGGCCAGGGCCGCATTTGGTACTGGGTGTGGTTGGATTCTTGGCGGCGGCGGTGGTTGGACGCTTGCGGCGCAATGCTGCGATCCGCTTCCGCCTTTTTTGGCGAAAGCGGCTCTTGTCTTGCGCCACGAGTTGCCACCCGGGGGTAGCCCCCGGACCCCCTGCGCGCCGGCTCCGCCCCCGCGCGTCTCGCGCTCCCGTTGGTCGCGCGGCGGTCTGCCAACGTTTTGTTTGCACACGGATGCGAGGCGGTTGCCGCCGAGCGCGGAGCCGCATGTGAACGTACTGCGCAACGCGACAGCGTTAGCGCAGCGGCGAGGAAATATCCGAAGCCGGTGAACGGAGGCGAGCATGTAAGCCGCGAGCGCAGACGGCCTTTCAAGGCCGTCAAGCGCAGGCGCAGTAAAATGAACGGGAACTCACGAAACCACATCCGCCCGCGTCCGCACGCCTCTCTCAAGAACTCTCGTGACCCCCATTTGCTCCATGCCGGGAAAAGTGAGAGTTTGAGAGAGAAAACCGCCAGCGGTTGTCTCTCTCAAGCGGCCAAACACTCCGCATTCCATCCCGCCGCTGCGCAGTCCGCCGGACAACGCCCGCCTCGCATCCCGCCGCCACGCAGTCCGCGGGACAACGCCCCCCCCCGGCATCAAACTTTCCCCCTTCGGGCCAAATTTTTAGATCACTTTAAATCAATTCTTTAAAACGTCGGAAATCCGCAACTTTTTGTCTTGCAAGTTATTGCATGTTCGGGTATAGTTACTCCGAAATCGTGTAAAACTGTCATGAAACATCAACACAAAATCGAGGTGAAGTATGCCTGAACAGAGTGCGGGGATCGTTTCGGTAAGCGGTGAAACCACGCTGACCATCGGGGATGTGACTTATACGGGGACGAACTATCAAACCGTGAAAAGTGCGGTGGCTTCCGAAACGGTGATCGCCGTTGCCGCCGACACTTACGACGGCGAGGGTCAGATCGATTTTTCCGGCGGGACGATCGTCGGGGAAGAGGGGGCGATCATCTCCGGCAATACGGTTCTCGGCGGCTCCGCCAACGGCGCGGCGATGGCTTTGAACGGCGGCACCAACAGTCTCAGCGGACTGACCTTCAGCAGCAACGCCTTCTACAATACCACCAATAAAGGCGGCGGCGGAGCGGTGTTCATCACCAACAGCACCGCCGTCATCCGCGATTCGGTTTTCAGCGGCAACAGCAGTTCCAACTACGGCGGCGCGGTTTGGGCCGCCAACGAGGTGAAACTCACGATCGTCAACACGTTGTTCAGCGGCAACACCGCCCGGGTCGGCGGCGCGCTGCTCGCCAATCCCGCCGAGGTGACGGTCAGCGGTTCGACCTTTGCCGGGAATCTGGGCACCGGCGGAGCCATTTATTTCAACAGTTCCACGCTGAAGATCGACGACGGAACCTTTTTTGACGGCAATACCGGCTGCGCGATATACTTCAATACCGGCACCGTGACCATTGACGGGGCAACTTTCTCCAACAATGAAAGTACATACGGCAGTGCGATCCAGATCGTCAGTTCCGCGGTGGGGCACCATTCCATCCGCAACGTGGAGTTCTACGACAATCGGGAAACCACCTCCAGCAAGGGAACGCTCTACTTTCAAGGCTCCTCCACGGCTGATCCGTCCACCCGCTCACTGACGATCGGCAACCTGCTTTTCGACGGCAATAGCGCGGCGATCCTGGGCCGCTGGGACATCACCATCGATGGACTGATCACGCTGAAAACCGTGACCGACACGATCAGCACCACGGCCGCGCTGATCGTTGATACGGAGGCGTTTCTGGGAGAATCGGGTGACGTCGCCAAGGTCGTGGACGCCCAGTTCGCCTCGGAGTGGTTGAAAGGCGGCTCGTTCACCGTGGATTTGGCGGGCTTCACCACCTTCCGCGCGGCCAACGACCTGTACGTGGCGCGGGAAGACACGCCCGTTGTGATGGTCGGCGGCATCGTCACGGATGTGTTCCCCGTCGGAGACAGCGGATACATTCTCGCGGGCGGCACCTACTATTTCGGCACCGTCTATGCGACGCTGAGGGACGCGGCGACGGCAGAAACGCAGGTCATGCTCTCCGACGGAGTGTACACCGAGGGGCGGATCGCGGTTTCCGGCAGAACGGTCGCCGGTGTGGGCGGCGCGATCATTTCCGGCAACGCGGTAAGCGACGGGACCACCAACGGCGCGGCGCTGGCCCTGACGGGCGGGACCAACAGTCTCAGCGGGCTGA
>JALEMG010000049.1 GCA_022768375.1 Lentisphaeria bacterium | reverse complement strand
TCGGGCAACGAGAACGTCATTCTGTGCGAACGGGGCATCCGCACCTTTGAGACCTACACCCGGAACACGCTGGACATCTCCGCCGTTCCGGTGCTGAAAAAACTTTCCCATCTGCCGGTGATCGTCGATCCCAGCCACGCCGTCGGCATGGCGGAATTCATCCCGCCGCTGTCGCTGGCGGCGGTGGCCGCCGGCGCGGACGGACTGATCATCGAGGTCCACAACAATCCCCCGTGCGCCAAGTGCGACGGCATGCAGTCCGTCACCCCCGCGCAGTTCCACACGCTCATGGGCAATCTCGCCCTGATGAAAGAGGCCCGCAACCACTGTCAATGAGGAGACGACGGATGAATAACGACCTTGCCGGCGCCCGGGCGGAAATCGACCGGATCGACGCGGAAATCCTGAACCTTTTCGCCCGGAGGATGGCTCTGGGCAAGACCATCGGCAAAGTGAAGGCCGCCCGGCATCTGCCGGTCTGCAACCCGGAACGGGAACGGGAGATCCTGCTCCACATCGCCCGTTCCGCCGGCGCCGAACTGAGCAGCAGCGCCAGGATCCTTTTCTCCACCATGTTCGAATTGAGCAAATCACTGCAGCGGAGAGACATGGTGCTGGATTCCGACTTCGCCCGCGCCGTGGCCGCCGCCGGCGCGGATACCCCGGAGACATTTCCGAAAACCGCCAAAGTCGCCTGCTGCGGCGTACCCGGGGCCTATGCCCAGATCGCCGCGGACCAGATCTTCGAACTGGCCGACCTGACCTATTTCAACGACTTCTCCGGCGTGTTCAAGGCGGTGGAGCAGAACCTCTGCCGGTACGGGGTCCTGCCCATCGAGAACTCCACCTCCGGCACCATCGATCAGGTCTGCGATCTCATGATGGATCACAACTTTTTCATCGTCCGCAGTCACCGGCTCAGGATCCGCCACTGTCTGCTGGTCCGCCCCGGCACCCGTCTGGAGGAGGTGCGGGAGGTCATTTCCCACGAACAGGGGCTGAAGCAGTGCGGCAAATTCCTGGCCGGACTGAAGGGCGTCGGGACCGCCGCCGCCGGTTCCACCGCCATGGCCGCCAAAATTCTCGCCGAATCCGGCCGCCGCGATCTGGCCGCCATCGCCAGCCCGGAATGCGCCGCCATTTACGGGCTGGAGGTCCTGCGGGAAAACATTCAGAACCGCGACTCCAACTACACCCGGTTCATCTGCATTTCGCGCAAAATGGAGATTTACCCCGGCGCCGACCGGATCAGCATCATGGGGCCGATCCCGCACCGTCCCGGAGCGCTGTACAGTTTGCTGTCCCGTTTCGCGGTGCTGGGGGTCAATCTGACCAAGATCGAAAGCCGGCCGAAACGCGGCGAGGACTTCGAATACAACTTCTATCTGGACTTCGAGGCTTCCATGGCCGACCGCGACGTCCGCGCGCTGCTCTGCGAACTGGTCGCCGAGGACGGCAAATTCACGTTTCTGGGCAACTACTCCGAGAAGTGACCTCCGGCGGAGGGACCGGTGTCACTCCGCTTCGGTCTCCCCCGCGGTCCGGTAAGCCGCGCCCCGGGCGGTCAGTCCGGTCAGCACCTTGTCCAGTTCGCGCAGTGCGATTTCGCCGCAGTTTTGGACGATGAAATGCTTCGGGAGCACCTCCGCCTCGCCCAGGTCGATCGGGCCCTGCGGCATGGGCGCGAACTCCCACGGGTGGATGTAGAAGCACAGCGTCGGCGTATTCACCCCGCGTGCCCGGACCCAGGAGACGAATCCGTCAACCTTGTCCAGCAGAAACTCCGCGCCTTTGGTGCGGAACAGCGGCCACTGGTCCCGGTCCCGCTGCCACGGATCGCGGCTTTCCATGACCGGATCGCAGAAGTTCGGGATCTCCACCAGTTTCATGTCGCCCTCTTTCGTCCAGTCCCGGGGATCGGGATGGTAGGGCCGGAACATCGTGCGGTAGAAAAACAGCGGCAGCGAGGCGTCGGCCTTGTAGCCCAGTTTCTCCAGTACGTTCACCACCGTGGTGCTGCCCCAGAGCCGGGGACAGCGGAAACTCGCGGGGCGGACCCCGGCGGTCTCCTCCACCAGTTGAGTCGCTTCCGCGATGCGCGCTTCGACCTCATACGGGCGGACCGGCCAGTTGTTGGGCAGGGGGAACAGCGGATCGCCCAGCGTCTCGTGTTCCAGCGAGTGACAGCCGATCTCATGTCCGGCGGCGGCGGTCCGCTTCACCATGTCGGGGTTGTGGACCGCCGCGTGAGCGGTCCAGAAGCAGGTGGCCCGGACGCCGTGTGCGGCGAAAAGGTCCAGCAGTTTCGGCATTCCCTCCCGGATGCCGGTGTAACGGTCGGTGTAACTGCCGACGTCGGTTTCCATATCGACGCCGAAGATCACGTTGAAGTTCGCCATGGTCTTACTCCACCTCGGAGGTGTGCAGCGCGTCCATTTTCGCGCTCAGCGGCTTCGCGCCGGTCTCGGTGATCTCGAACCCGGTCTCGATCCGCGAACCGTGCCACTTCGGATGACCGAAGAAACTCACGTCGACGCAGACCGTCATGCCCGGCTGCAGCACGTCGCCGCTGTTGGGGCCGAAGAAGGGCGATTCGGCCTCGTGAATGCCGATCGTGTGGGCGAAAGGACAGATCAGATAACCGTCCAGTCCGTGCTTTTCGCAGAATCTCCGGGCCGGAGCGTCGATGTCGCGTCCGACGGCGCCGGGCTTGAGCATCGCCCGGGTCAGCCGGAAGGCTTCGCGCAGGACTTTGAGGCACTCTTTCTGATCGGACGTGTACTCCCCGGAGACCGGCAGGTAGTCCCCCATGACGCCCGCGTAGCCGTTGACTTTGGGCGCCAGACCGATCATCACCGTCTCCCCGGCGGTCAGGATTTTGGAACTCGCGGTGGGCACCACGGCGTTGGCCCGCGTCCCCGAGCCGACGATGGCCGTGAAGCCGAAGCCGCTGGCCCCCCGGCTGCGGGCGGCGTATTCTCCGGCGGCGGCGACCTGGATCTCCTGCGCGCCGGGTCGGATGGCGGCTTTCATCGCGTCGTACGAAACATCGGCCAGCGCGAATGCCTTCCGGATGCAGCCGCGTTCCCAGTCGTCCTTGATATAGCGCAGACGCAGGTAATCGTCCGTGGCGTCGGCCAGTTCCACCCCGGAGAATCCGGCGGCGATGGCGTTGTAGCATCCGGTCGGCATCCGGTCCGCGCCGACGACGCCGATTTTTTTCAGCGCGCCGATGTTCCGGCGCAGTTCCGCGAAAAGTTCCGGGAAGCCGATGACGGTCGACGCCGGATACTCCTCGTCCGGGACCATGAAGGGCTTGAAGTTCCGAGTCTTCTTGACGGCGCTGTCCTGTTTGGCGAACGGTTCGCTCTCCGGCCCGCCGAGCAGCATCGACTCGCCGTGACGCGGCACCAGCACCGCGCCGGACTCGAACTGCGGACACCAGCCGGTCAGATACCAGCCGTTGCCGATGTTGAATTCGTCGTAGTAGACCAGAACGGCGTCGTAGTTTTTCCGTTCCATGATCTCCCGGACCCGGTCGATGTGGGTCCGGCTGACTTCCGTTGGCATGAATCCCATTTCTGTTCCCTTTCCGATTGAGGTTTGCGGCATATTTAACTTTACAATGTTAAATATAACACCGCCTTTGCCGTTTGTCAAACGGCGCGGTCTTTTGCGGGACCGTTCCCGCTCCGGTTTTTGGGTGAAACGGGCGCGGATTTCGGTTCGATCCGCAAAAAATCCCCGGGGAATGCCCGGCGGCGGGTTGCAATTTCCTTCCCGGCAAAGTATGTTAAAGACGATGTGTTTGTCATCGGAGTTTTTATGCACGGAAATGTCAGTTTGAAAGATGTCGCGGCGGCGTGCGGGATCAGCGTCATGACCGCGAGCCGGGCCTTTCGGGAAACGGCGGTGATCCGCCCGGAGACCCGGGCCATGGTCCTGCGCGCGGCGGAAAGACTGGGGTATTCCCACGTCCGCCGGACGGGGCGTCCCCCGGCGGGCAATTCGGATCAGCCCCGGCAGATCCAGTTGATCCTCGGCAACGCGGCCCATCGGATGTACTACTTTCACATGCGGCTGCTGACCGCGCTGGAACAGCAATTCGCGCAGGCCGGGTTCGAGTGCGTCATCCGTACCTGCGGCGACGAATACCCGATCTTTGTCCGCCTGCTGGACCGGGTGCGGAACGACCGAAGCGCGGAAACCGTCATTCTCGGTTCGTTCGTTCCGGAACAACTGGCGGAGTTGGTGAACGCCCTGCCGGGAGCGGTGCTGATCGACAACGCCGTGCCGCCGCCGCTTCAGCGCGGCGTGAGCATGTTCTCCTTCGACAACCGGGGCGCGGCCATTGCCGCGGTGGATCATCTGCTCTCCGTCGGGCGGCGCAGGATTCTGCTGATCTGCGGTCCGCCGGAACATTTTTTCAGCCGGGAACTGCTCTCCGGCTACCGCGAATCCCTGAGCGGCGGCGGAGTGCCTTTCGATTCCCGGTACGTGATCCACACCGACTTCTCCGCGGCGGCGGCGGCGGCGGCAGTGCGGGAAGCGCGCGGCGGCGGGCTGGATTTCGACGCGGTGTTCACCAACGACGAGATGGCCGCCGGAGTGTACCGGGCACTGCATGAACTGCGCCTCCGCATCCCGGACGACGTGTCGGTCTGCGGCTGCGACGACCTGCCCATCGGCGCGCAACTCTATCCCGGACTGACCACGATCGCGCTGGATTACGCGGAACTGGCGGCGTGGGTGGTCCGATATCTCGGGACCCCCCGGACCTCCGCCGGCCCCGAAGTACGGCTGCCGGGCGAACTGCGGGTCCGGCAGAGCACCGTCCCGCGCCTTTCGGAGCGGAACTGATCTCCTACGGCTGCGCCGATTCCGGCGCGCACGCGCGGAGCGCGGTGAGAATATTGCCGCGCGCGGCCGCCTCGGTGCCGCGGCAGACCGTCGGCGCGGGCAGACGCGCGGCCAGCAGTTCCCGAATAAGCGGACTGCCGCAGGCTCCGCCCACCAGCACGACGCGGGAAAACTTCCGGCCGAATTCCGCCGCCCGCCGCCCCAGTTTCGCCGCGACCCCGCGCAGCAGCAGCGCGGTGACGTCACCGGGAGGGAGCCGCCGCCCGGCCAGACGGAACACCGCTTCCTCCATGTCGTCCGGAGAGAAAAGCGTCGAATCGTCGGGATCGATCTCCCCGGGGACGGCGGAGACGGCCGCCGCCGCGTCCAGCGCCGGATATCCGGGAAATTCCCCCCGGGCCTTCCACTGTTTCACGCACTGCTGAAACGGCCACATGCCCATGCCGCCGACGGTGCGGGCCAGTTGTTTCCCCGGCAGGGGCAGCGGACCGAATCCGGCGGGGATCGGCCGGTCGGCATCCCACGGTTCCGCCGCCATGAACCACGTTCCCAGCGAGATCAGCAGTTCGCCGGGGCGCACTTCGCCGCCGACGAAGGTCGCCGCCGTGTCGTGCCCGACGCCGGAGACCACCGGGACGCCCGCCAGCGCCGGCAGCGCCGGATGGTTGATGCGCCCGATGATCTCGCCGTCGGCTTCCGGAGCGAAAAGTTCAAAATCCGTCGGCAATTTGGAGACCGCCGTCAGCGTGTAATTGCTCCGCATTTCGCCGCAGAGCAGGTGGTGGATCAGGTCGGCGATGTGCAGCATCCGCACCGCCGGAGCGAGGATCTCCGGGAAGCGGCGGCGGATGTACTCCAGCCGGTCCCGGGTGAAGATCGCACTGTGTTCGTCCCGGTAGGAGAACGGATCGTGGATCAGTTCCCCCCGGGCGTTCAGCAGTCCGAAATCCTGCGCCCACGAATCGCAACTCACGGCCGCGACGCCGTCCCGCTCCGCGTCCAGTTCGGCCAGTCCCGCCAGCACCCCGGCGCTCAGTGCGGCGAAATCCCAGAAGATCCCCTCTTCCGTCCGCTTCATCGGAGTCGGAAACCGGTGGATCTCCCGCATTGCCCCGCCCCGATTGCCCAAAATCACCCTGCCGCTGGTGGCCCCAAGATCGATCGCCGCGCAGAAAGGCGGTTTCCATTCGCCGTCCACAATATCCTCCCGTGACGTTTTCCGCCGATGTCGTTCGTCCCGTATTGAATATAGCACCGGTGCGCGGGGAAAACAACCTCTCGAATCGCGGGGGAAAGCAATTTTTGAAACAAAAGTATCAAAAAATATATTTTTTTGATTTGAAATATCATTTTTGCCGCATTATATTACGTTCCATGCCAAAGGAAGATCAAACCGCGGCGGCTCGGGACATCGGATATGTTCAAAAAGCGCCGTGGGACGCACGAAGGAGGACGTCATGGACAAAATGCTGGAAAAAATCTACTCGATGACCAACCGCGAACTTGAGGAGTGCGCGGCGCATCTTTCGCTGGGCGGCGGCACCCGGGGCGGTCCGGTGCTGGACCACGGCAAAGGCGTGCGGGTCTGGGACGTGAACGGCAGGGACTACATCGACTGCACCAGCCAGAGTTGGGCGCTGCTGCTGGGGTACTGCAACGACGACATCAACCGGGTCATCTGCGAGCATTCGACCCGAATGACCCATATCCATCAGGGCTTCGACAACAAGGTCCGCTTCTATCTGGCCCGGGAACTGGCGCGGCACGCGCCCGAGGGGATGAATCGCGTCTCTTTCACCGTGGGCGGCGGTCCGGCAATCGAAGCGGCGATGAAGATCGCGTTCAAGAACGTCCAGCCCAGCCGGGAATTCGTGACGCTTTTCGACAGTTATCACGGTTCGACGCTCGGGTCCATGGGGGCGTCGTGGATCTCGACCAAGAGCGTCGGCAAGTTTTTCGGCGGGAGCCGGTTCCTGCCGCTCACCCGGACGTTCATCCGCATCCCGAACCCGGTGACCTACCGCAATCCGCTGGGCGTCAGCACCGAGGATTACGTGGAGATCTGTCTCAAAATGACCCGGGAAATTTTCCAGCGCGGCGTCTCCGGCAAGCCCGCCGGGGTCATCGTGGAACCGATCCAGGCCAGCGCCGGGCAGTTGATCCTGCCGAAGCACTACCTCGAGGAACTGCGCAAACTCTGCGACGAATTCGAGACCGTGCTGATCTTCGACGAGATTCAGACCTACGGCCGGATCGGAGAAACTTTCGCGGCCAATTACTTCGGTGTCACGCCCGACATCATCTGCCTCGGCAAGTCCGTGGGCGCGGGACTGCCACTGGCGGCGATCATCATCCATGATCGGCTGGAGGGCTTCGCGCCGGACAGTGAAGAACTGCACGCTTTCGCCAATCCGACGCTCTCCATGGCGTGCGCCGCCAAGCAGTTGGAGTTGTTCGACAACGGCGTACTGGCCAACGGCCGCGCCATGGGCGACTACCTCGGCGCCGGACTGAAAAAACTTCAGGAGAAATACCCCCAGATCGGCGATGTCCGGCAACTGGGCATGCACATCGGCGTGGAGTTCGCGGACGAAAAACTCAATCCGCTGACCGATGAAGCGACCAGGATCCGCACGGCAGGATTCAGGCACGGCCTCATCCTCGGCACCGGCGGCGTCCGCAAAAACGTCCTGAAAGTCAAACCGCCTCTGATCATCAGCCGGGCGGAGTGCGACGAGGTGCTGGACAAATTTGAGCAGTCCGTCAAAGAGGTGTTGGGATGAAACTCGACCTCACCGGCAGAAAGACCCTCGTCATCGGCGGCGCCAGGGGCATCGGCGCCGCCATCGTCCGGTACTGCGCCGAAGCCGGCAGCGCCGTGGCCTGGAGTTATCTCGATTGCGAGGCCGACCGCAAAGCCTCCGCCGCGCTGCTGGAGGAGTTGCGGGCCGAAGGCGCGACCGCCATGGCCGTTCCCGCCGACTGCACCAGTGAAGCCGACACCGTCGCGCTCTACGGCCGGATCGCCGCCAAGTGGGGCGGCCTCGACGGACTGGTTTACAGCGCCGGATTCACCAGTCCGGTGAATTTCTGCGACATCAACTTTTCCGACTGGCGCAAAGTCGTGGACATCAATCTCAACGGTGCGTTTCTCGCCATCAAGGAGGCGATTCCGCTCATGCGCAAAGCCGGCAAAGGCGCCATCGTCATCATCGGTTCGGCGGCCATCGTCGCCGGCGGCGGCGGCCGAGCGGACTACGCCTCCGCCAAAGCCGGTCTGGAAGGTCTCAACCGGGCCGTGACCAAGAACTTCGCTCCGGAGGGCATCCGCTGCAACATCGTCCATCCCTCGCTCATCGAGACCGATTTGCTGAAACAGCGGCATCCCGATCCGGCGAAGCGGAAAGAACTGGGCGAGAAGGAAGTGCCCCTGCGCCGTCTCGGGCAGCCGGAGGACATCGCCGCCGCCGCGCTTTTCCTGCTTTCCGACGCGGCAAGTTACATCACCGCGCAAAGTCTGTACGTGGACGGAGGCCGGACCTTCTGCAAATAATGCTCCGCGTACCCGCGCCCTCCCTTCCGGCGATTCCGCGCCGGGAAGGAGGGCGGTTTGCATTTCCGGGGAAAAAGTGTTATATTATTACCGAAAAAATAAGGAGCCTGCCACCGGGGGCATGTGGCAAAACGATTTCAGGAGAGTGCAGATGGGGCGCGGGTTTGAAAAACGCAAACGGATCATCCTTGATTATCTTCAGGACAATCCCGAGATTCGGGTTCCGGAACTGATGGAACTCACCGGCGCGGCAGTGGCCACCGTCCGCCGGGACCTGCTGGAACTCGAACGCCAGAAACTGATCGTCCGGACCTTCGGCGGCGTTCGGGCCATGGATCAGAAAAGCCTCGTGGACCGGACCTTTGAACAGCGCGCCAACTGTCAGGCCGCCGAAAAGCACCGCATCGCCGTGGCCGCCGCCAAACTCGTCAAACCCGGCATGACCATCGCCATCGACAGCGGCACCACCTGCATGAACCTCGCCGCCATGCTCAAAAACAAAGCCCCGCTGCGGATCATCACCGCGGCGCTGGCGGTGATCGAGACCCTCGGCGGCGTTCCCGGGATCGAGATCAATCTGGTCGGAGGCCAGTTCCGAGTGGCGAATCTGGACTTTTACGGGACGGTCTCCATCAACACGTTCAAGCAGTTTCACGCCGACATCGCCTTCATGAGTTGCGACGGACTCCTGCCCGAATTCGGCGCGTTTTCCCACGATCAGGAATCCGCCGCCATCAGTCAGGCGCTCATCGCCTGCGCTTCCAAACGGGTGCTGCTGTGCGACAGCAAAAAAATCGGACAGAGCGGTGCGTTCCTCGTCTTTGCTCCCGAGCAGATCGACTGTCTGGTCACCGACCGGCGCAGCGCGGAACTGGACGAACGCGGGTACAACTGCCTCGTGGCGGGAGAGTGACCGGCGGCGCCGGTGCCATCCGATACGGATTTTTTCGGGTTTTTCCCGAAAAAAACGCCGTTTCCGGTTGCTTTTTGGCCGAAGCGGTGGTATGTTAGGTGGAGAATGGTTTTTGAGCATTGAAACAGTTCAAACTTGAGGCTGAATATGGGCAACCTGAAAAAGAAACGGCGGAAAAAAATCGCCAAACACAAACGCAAAAAGCAGTTGAAACTGCTCCGCCACAAGAATAAGTGATGTTCCCCCGTCCGCCCGGGATATCCCCGGCGCGGCGGAGTGGCGACCGGGGACGGGGAAACCGGATCGACGGCGCCATCGGTATTTGCGGCGTCCGTTTCCGACATCCCGTCGGAGATGGACGTTTTGTTTTCGGCGCGGGGCCGAAACGTGGTTGGAACTTTGAATTGGATGGGGGACGGGACAGATGCTGGCGGGGAAAAATCTTCCGAACGTATTGACGATGAGCCGAATCTTTGCGGTTCTGGTGTTTGTCGTCATCGCATCCGTGGCTCATACCGATGCCATCGCCGATCCGCGGACAGTGCTGATCCTGCGCTTCATCGCCGTGGTGCTGGCGCTGCTCGCCGGACTTACCGACCTGCTGGACGGATACCTCGCCCGGCGCTACCACTGGATCAGCGATTTCGGCGCGCTGATGGACCCGCTGGCGGATAAGATCTTCGTCACCGGCACCATGCTCATGGCCGTCGAATACCGCATCATCCCCGCCTGGATCGCCATCGCCGTGCTCTTTCGGGAGTTCATGGTGACCGGTCTGCGGACCCTCGCCGCCAAAAAACAGATCGTCATTTCCGCCGACCGATGGGGAAAACTCAAAACCGCGCTGCAAATGACCATGCTCGGCATCGCCGGCATCGCCTGGGCGCTGGACGGCGGCACCGAATATCTCCGGACCGCCAAGTGGTTCGGCGTCCGCATCTGGTACGTCTGGCTCGCCTTCATGATCGGCATTGTCCTCGTCACCCTCCTCTCCGGCCTCGGCTACTTCCTCCGCTTCCGCAAACTTCTTTTCCCGAGAAAAGAAGTTTGACAAGAAAAGCGGATTACGTTCCTTTCTTTCCCGAAAGAAAGGAACCAAAGAAAGGGTGCGTGCGAGGCCAATCCCCGGAAAAGAAGTTTGACAAGAAAAGCGAACTGCGTTCCTTTCTTTCCCGAAAGAAAGGGTGCGTCCGAGGCCTCTCCTCTCCCCCCCCGCAGCCGTCGCAAGCGGCGGTTCGTCGGCGATCAAGGGCGTACGGTCGGAGGGGGCCACAACCGTTGCAATACGGGTAACGGAGGCCATAGCAAAGACAAGTCCCCTGATTCGCCGAAAAAGGCGGGGCAGGGGCGCGGGATTTGCGGTGTTCGATCAACAAAACGGTCATTGGCATTATCACACACGACCGCCCTCGGAAGGGGACGTCCAAGTCTTTGCTTTTCGGATGAAAAACAAAGACGCGGCGTCAACCCGTTCCCGCAACCGGATAAAAAAAGTACGGGAAAAAACGAAAGTTTTTTCCTCGGGGTTGCAAGGTTGTGAAACCTTGCCGGGGGAGTTTGAGGGGCGAGGAGCCCCCTCAAAAACACCACCCCAGGAAGACAATCCCCGCGCCCCCGGTGGCAGATTATTTTATTTTTTCAGGCTTTTGACGAAGCGGCCTATGCGGACGACGGCCTCCTTGAGGTCGTCAAGGCCGGTGGCGTAACAGCAGCGGACGAATCCTTCTCCCCCCGGCCCGAACGCGTTGCCGGGGACCACGGCGACTTTCTCCGCCTGCAGCAGTTTCTCCGCGAAATCCTCCGAACTCAGGCCGAACTTCGCCACGGACGGAAATGCGTAAAACGCCCCGTGGGGCATCAGGCACTCCATGCCGATCTCATTCAGCGCTCCGACGAAAAAGTCCCGCCGCATCCGGTAACTCTCCCGCATGTCCACCATGGAAGCGTGTCCGTTGCGCAGCGCCTCCAGCGCCCCTTCCTGCGCGGCGGTCGGTGCGCACATGATGGCGTATTGATGGATCTTGTTCATCGCCCGGATCATGGGAGCGGGAGCGCAGGCGTAGCCGATGCGCCAGCCGGTCATGGCGAAAGCCTTGGAAAAACCATGCAGAAAGATCGTCCGCTCCTTCATGCCGGGAAACGCGGCGATGGAAACATGATCGCCGTCGTAGTTGAGTTCCGAATAGATTTCGTCGGTAAGTACCAGCAGATCGTGTTTCTCGGCCAGCGCCGCAACTTCCCGGAGTTTCGCCTCCGGCATGACCGCGCCGGTGGGGTTGCAGGGAAAGTTGAGCAGGATCGCCCGGGTCCGGGGCGTGACCGCCCGGGCGATGTCCTCCGGTTCGACCGCGAAGCCGTTCTCCGCCCGGGTGACGACCGGCACCGGCACTCCGTGGGCCATGCGGATCTCCGCCGGATAGGAGACATAGGACGGCGCGGTGTAGATCACCTCGTCGCCGGGAGAGATCGCCATGCGCAGAGCGAGGTCCACCGCTTCGCTGACGCCGACGGTAACGATGCACTCGCCGCGGGGATCGTATTGGCAGCGGTAATTCCGCGCCACGTAATCGCAGATCGCCCGCCGCAGTGCCGGAGTGCCCAGATTGGAGGTGTAACTGGTGTGCCCGTGTTCCAGCGAATAGATCCCGCTCTCCCGGATGGTCCACGGCGTGGTGAAGTCCGGTTCGCCCACGCCGAGGGAGATCACGTCATCCATGGCGTTGACCAGATCGAAAAATTTTCTGATGCCGCTGGGCGGCAGATCGGCGATATGGGGAGCGATGAACCGCTCAGAGACAGACTTTGAGCCGTTCATATTCTTCGTCACTTTGCATGATGATGCCGGATTCCTTGTATTTTTTCAACTGAAATCCGGTGGAAGTGGAGATCACACCGTCGATGGTGGCCAGTTTCGCCGCCACGAAGTTGGCCACCTGCTGCAGCGAATCACCTTCCACGGTCAACTGCAGGTCGTATCCGCCGGAGAGCAGACAGAGATCGGTCACTTCCGGGAATTTGGCGATCCGCCGCGCCACCCGGTCGAACCCCCCGTCGCGGTTCGGGGTGACCTTCACTTCGATCAGCGCCTTGACCCGCTGTTCCGAGCCGGGGGCCTCGTCGGAGACGATGGCGGTGTAGCCGCGGATGATGCCGGATTTTTCCATGTCCGCGAGCGCGGCGGCGACGTCGGCTTCCGCCGCGCCGAGCCGGGAAGCGAGTTCCGCGACGCTCATGCGGGCGTTGGCCCGGAGCAGAGAAATGAGTTCAACTTGCATTTGTTTTCCTGTCAGGCGAAAATTACCAAAATCCAAAACAGCATTCCGTTGTAAAGAAAACTGTCCAACACGTCGAAAGCGCCGCCCATGCCGGGGACGAAGCCGCCGGAATCCTTGACGCCGCACATCCGTTTGATCGCGGACTCGGTCAGGTCACCGAAGAAACTGCCGATGCTCAACACCGCGCCCGCGGTCAGATACCACCACAGGGACGGCGGAGCGATATAGAGGTCGACGTGCGCGTTGCCGAACCGGTAAAACGCCCACGCGACGGCGAGGCTGAGCAGAAATCCGCCGACGAGTCCCTCCCACGACTTCTTGGGGCTGACGGATGGGGCGATCTTGTGATTGCCGCCGGGAAGTTTCGCCGTGAGCGTGCCGACGATGTAGCCGCCGGTGTCGGTGGCCTTGGTCGCAAGACAGAGGAAAAACAGCCAGTACCCGTACGGCGGAAGCGTATAGGTCATCAGCAGCGCTCCCAGCGACCATGTGAGCATCCCCGTGACGCCCAGCGTGGTGAAGATCCCCTCCATCAGCCGGGGACGCATGAGCAGGATGCCGATCAGTCCGGCGAAGAACACCGCAACGGGTAAAATCAGCAGGGCCGCCGGGGACGACCACAACCAATCGAAGCGCAGGGCAACGATCAGGAGGATCGGGAAAGCCCACGACAGGATCGCTCCGGGCAGGGGAAACGCGGGCCGCCCGGAACGCCTGAGCATGAGACAGCACTCTCCGACGGCGGCGGCGCACATGGCAGGGGCGGCGGCGAGGAAAAGCCAGAAGCCGCCCGCTTTCCAGAAGAAAATGCCGCCCAGCAGCGCGATGAGCAGGATGAATCCGATCACTCTGAACTTGAACATCGTTTCACTCCATCATCGTGAAGAACCGCGACTCCACCGCCAGACAGAGCGTATGGTAGATCGGCAGGTGCAGTTCCTGAATTTTGTAGGTCTCGCTTTCCGGAACGGCGATGACGATATCGGCCAGTTCCTCGCACCGGCCGTGCCGGTTGCCGGTGAGCAGGACGGTCATGATCCCTTTGGCCCGGGCCGCGGCGAAAGTCTTGCGGATGTTGGCCGCGCCGCCCCCGGTGGAGATCCCCATGACCATGTCCCCCCGCCGTCCCAATGCCCACAACTGCTGGGCGAAGGCCAGTTCCGGGTCCACGTCGTTGCCGAACGCGCTGGCGAATGCCGGATGGGAGAGCAGAGACACCGCGTGCAGTCCGTACTGGAGAGACTCGCCCAGCGCCGGCCCCGTCTCCGCGTCGGCGGCGGCGAGTTTCGCCTTGTCCTCCGACGAGAGTTCCCGTATGGACTTGAAGCCCTTGAGCAGTTCGCTGCAGATGTGTTCGGCATCCGCCGCGCTGCCACCGTTGCCGCCGACGAAAAGGGTGCCGCCGCGCCGGAACAGCGCGACCAGTTCCGCCGCGGTCCGCTCCACTTCGGGACGCACGGCCGCCAGCACCGGATACCGGGCGATCAGGGAGTCGAAATATTTCTGCATAACGGGAATGCTCCTTCCACCTTGCTTACGCCGGATAAGATATCATTTCTTTCCGGTTTTTGCAAGCCGCAAGTGAAAAAAGCCTTGCAAAAATCGCCGGAATGTGGTATATTCTACGTCGTCGTCCGGGGTGTCCGGTCCGCATGGACCCGGCTGAGAACATACCCGCGGACCCGATCCGGACAATACCGGCGTGGGGAAAGGCGATGCCCAGCGGCTGAACGATTTCCTCCTCCCCGTTTCCGGACCGGCGCGGTACAACTTCATTCACAAGCGGAGGCGAATCCTCCGGAAAGGAAAGCGCAAATGTCTTCGGAAAATCTCATCTCGTCCGCCATCGTCCGCAAATTCGCGGATAAACTGCTCGAGGGTCTCCAACTCGACGTCGCCATCGTCGGCGGCGGTCCCAGCGCGCTGGTCGCCGCCCGCGACCTCGCCGTCAAGGGCCTCAAAGTCGGCATTTTCGAACGCAAACTCGCGCCCGGCGGCGGCACCTGGGGCGGCGGGATGCTTTTCAACGAAGTGGTGGTGCAGGACGCGGCGCTGGCCGTGCTGGACGACTTCGGCATCCGTCACGAACCGGTGGACGGCGCCCCCGGCTATCACACGCTGGATTCGGTGGAGATGGCCAGCGGCCTCATTTTCGGCGCGCTGAAAGCCGGAACGAAGATATTCAATTCCGTGAGCGTCGAGGATATCGTCTTCAAGGACGGCAAGGTCAACGGGCTCGTCATCAACTGGACCCCGGTCGAACGTCTCGGCATGCACGTCGACCCGCTCACCGTCATCGCCGAATGCGTGCTGGACGGCACCGGACACCCCAGCGAGATCATGCATCTGGCCACCGACAAGGCCAAAGTCAAACTGGATACCCCCACCGGCGCGGTGATGGGCGAAAAACCCATGTGGGTGGACAACGGCGAAGCCTCCACCATCGAGAACACCAAAGAGTACTTCCCCGGCCTGTTCGCCTGCGGCATGAGCGCCAACAACGTGATGGGCGGCTACCGGATGGGACCGATTTTCGGCGGCATGCTCCTCTCCGGGCGCAAGATCGCCGGTCTCATCGCCAAACGGTGCGGCAGATAAGATGGATTCCCATGCGGAGAGACTGGCGGCATTCGCCGCGTGTCCGCTCTATCCGGTGGTCAGCAGTGAATTCTGCGCCGGACGGAGCGTGCCGGAGGTGATTTCCGCCATCGCCGCGGGCGGCGCGAAAATCGTCCAACTCCGGGAGAAACACCGCTCGGACGCCGATCTTTTCGCACTGGCGCGGGAGTGCCGCGGGATCACCGCCGCCGCGGGCATGCTGCTCATCATCGACGACCGGCTCGACATCGCGCTCTCGTGCGGCGCGGACGGGGTGCATCTGGGGCAGGAGGATCTCCCAGTGGCCGAGGCGCGGAAACTCGCGCCGGAACTGCTGCTGGGCTCCTCCACCCACAACGCCGCGGAGATCGCGGCGGCGCAGGCCGCCGGCACCAGTTACCTCAACATCGGCCCCATCTATCCCACGCAGACCAAGAGCGTCTCCTGCGGAGCGCTGGGGATCGACATGCTCAAGGAACTTTCTCCCATGGTCCAGTGTCCCTTCTCGGTGATGGGCGGCATCAAGAGCCGTCACATCGCGGAGTTGTGCCGGTGCGGAGCGAAACACATCGCCATGGTGACGGAGATCACCACCGCGCCGGATATCGCCGCCAAAGTCCGTTCGCTTTTAACGGCGATCCGCGCCGCGTCGGACGATTGACATTCCGCCCGGGGCGATCTATATTAACGACAGACCATTCGAGGGGAAAGCAAGGAAAGGACACTCCGTGATGGATTCTCCGGAACATCTTTATGCGGTCATCATGGCCGGGGGACGGGGCGAACGCTTCTGGCCCGCCGGACGCCGCCGCCGCCCGAAGCAGATGCTGCGGCTGCTCGGACAGCATACCATGATCGAAGAAACCTGCCAGCGGCTGTTTCCTCTGATCGCCCCGGAACGGCTGCTGGTCATCACCAACCGGGACTATGTGGAACAGATCCGGCAATTGCTGCCGATTCCCGGAGAGAACGTGATCGGGGAGCCGGAAGGCCGCAACACCGCCCCTTGCGTCGCGCTGGCGACAGCGCTGATCCGCCGCCGCGACCGGAACGCCACGATGATCCTGCTTCCGGCGGATCACGTCATCCGCCCCGCGAAAATTTTTCAGGAAACTTTGCTCGCCGCCGCCCGGGCGGCACAGCATGACGCGTTGGTAACGCTGGGCATCACGCCCCGCGACCCGGCCACCGGATACGGCTACATCGAACTGGGCGAACCGGTGGAGGGAGATTTCCGCCGGGCGCTCTCGTTCCGGGAAAAACCCGACGCGGAAACGGCCCGAAAATTCTTCCTCAGCGGCAAATATCGGTGGAACAGCGGGATTTTCGTCTGGCGCGGCGACACCATCGCCGGAGAATTGGAGCGATACGCCCCGGAACTCGCCCGCCGCATGCAAAACTGGGCGGACGGCGGCGACTACACAGAGGATTTCGCAACATGCGAACCCGTTTCCATCGACCGCGCGGTGATGGAAAAAAGTCGCAAAGTGATCGTCGGCGAAGCGCCTTTTTACTGGAACGACCTCGGCAGTTGGAGTTCCCTGCGCTCAATTCTCCCCGCCGACGCCGACGGCAACGTGATCCGGGGACGGGTACTGCCCCTCTCCTCCGCCGACAACATCCTTATCAACGATGACGAGAAGACCCTGATCGGCGTCATCGGCATCCGGGATGCGGCGATCATCAAGTCCGGCGACGGGATTCTCGTCTGCGCACTCTCCGAGGAGCAGCGGGTCCGGGACTTGGTCCGGCGGATCGACGACAGCGATTTCGTCTGATTTCTGGGAAGCGTACGGCAACTGTCGCGTTCGATCAGATGGTTGTGAAACACCCGCGGCGTCGGCGGCGTTTTGCGGAGGCGGGCTCGGATGGTCAGATCCAGCAGCGTCTCCGCCGCCGCCCGCCCCAGACTCCGGAAGTCCTGAAAAACCGTGGTGTGTTCCGGAAACAGGAACCGGGAATAGTCCGCCGCTTCAAACGTGATCAGCGAGAGGTCCTCCGAGACCCCGATGTTCCGGGACTTCAGCACATGGTATATTGTCCGCGGCGGTTTACACGATCGGCGAAAATCGGTTTGAACGGTGACGTTGTCAGCGGATGTGTAATTTTGTGTACAAAAGGCGTGCGCCGGTTGGAATACGGCGAGACTGACGATCCGGGGATGCCGTAAGCCGAATACCGGAAAGGGGCGGCGAAGCGCAAACGGGGGGCGGTTTTCGGCGGACTGCGGAGGACGGCTCCGGGGAAGCCCCCCCGGTCCCCCCGGCGCGTCGGCTCCGCCTCCGCGCGTCTCGCGCTCCCGTTGGTCGCGCGGCGGTCCGCCACCGTTGGGAACCCGCACCGCGCCCGCAGTCCGCAAACGGTGAGAATGCGGTCCGCTTTTCTTGTTTTACTTCTTTTCCTGTGAAAAGAAGTAAAGCGTGGGGTCGGGGAGGCCGGCTTCCACGAAGCCGGCGTGACGGAGACGGCAACTGTCGCAGCGGCCGCAACTGCGTCCCAGGGTGTCGGGATCGTAACAACTGGTGGTGAGACTGTAGTCGACGCCGAGGCGGTTGCCGAGGGTGATGATCTCGGCTTTGGAGAGGTGCTGCAGGGGGGTATGGATCTGCCACTGCCAGTTTTCATCCGCGGCGCAGGTGCCGAGGCGGGCGGCTTCGGCGAAAGCGCGGATGAAGGGGGCGCGGCAGTCGGGATAACCGGAGTAATCCACGCTGTTGACGCCGATGAAAATGTCGTGGGCGTCGAGGACTTCGCCCCATGCGGCGGCGATGGAGAGGAAGACGAGGTTGCGGGCGGGAACGTAGGTGACGGGAATTTCTCCGGTGACGCCGGTTTTGGGCACGGGGATGGCGGGGTCGGTCAGTGCCGAACCGCCCCACTGGTTGAGATCGAGTTTGAAGACCCGGTGTTCGACGGAACCGCCGGCGGCGGCGACGTGTTCCGAGGCGGTCAACTCGCAGCGGTGCCGCTGTCCATAGTCGAAACTCAGAGTGTGGCACTCGAACCCGTCCCGCCGGGCCACGGCGAGACAGGTGGCGGAATCCAATCCGCCGCTCAACAGAACGATGGCTTTTTTACGCATTTTGCTTCTGCCTCCTTGACGCGTCGTCATGGTCATACGCCCCGGCGGTCGCCCCAGACGAGTTTGTGCAGTTGAAGTTGCATGCGGATCGGCCGCCGGGCACCCATCACCCAGCGGGCCAGTTCGTCGAATTTCACCTTGCCCCAGACCGGAGAAAAGATGAGGTTCGGGGTCCGGCGGGGAAGTTCCCAATCGTCGATCACCTTCAGCGCCCACGCGAAATCGTCATAGGAGGAAACGACGAACTTGACTTCGTCCCGGGGGGTCAGCAGCGGGAAATTGCCCGGAAGATTGCACTCCGCCATCCCGGAACCCGGCAGTTTGCAGTCCATGATCCTCCGGCACTCCGGCGGCAAAACGCCGATATCCAGCGACCCGTTGGTCTCCACCAGCACCTCCATGCCGGAAGCAATGAGCCGGGCGGCCAACTCCGGAGTTTCGGGGTGGATGAGGGGTTCGCCGCCGGTGATCTCCACGCAATCCATGCCGGAAGCGGCGGCGGCGGCGACCAATTCGTCCACCTCATGCGCCGTTCCGCCCTCCCATGCGTACGCGGAATCGCAGTAGGAACAGCGGAGATTGCACCCGGCCAGCCGGATGAAAAAACAGCGCCGTCCGGCGTGAGTGGACTCACCCTGAATACTGGAGAAGCACTCGATGACCGGCAGGCGGCTCATTCGCTGTAAGTGAGCCGGGACGAAGCGGATTCCCCGATCCGCACTTTGGCGACGCGTACCCGGCCGTCGTTGATAATCGCGCTCATTTTGCGGAAAATCGTCCGCGCCAGCACTTCGCTGGTGGGGTTGACGTCCTGAAAATCGGGCAGTTCGGAGAGATTCCGGTGGTCGTAGGGGGAAATCACCTCGTCCAGCGCGGCTTTCAGTCTCTTGAAATCCAGCGCGATGCCGATCTCGTTGAGCGAATCCGCATGGACGGTCACGGTCACTTCGTAGTTGTGTCCGTGGAGATTGCGGCAGTCGCCGTCGTAGCCCTTGAGTTGGTGGGCGGCGGAGAAACCGCGGTCGATCTCGATCTCAAACATGGCACAATCTCCCCCCGGGCGGCGAAATTTTCCGCCGCCCGGAGCACGGGGTCACTTGTTGGCGCACTCGAATTTTTTCATGAAGTCGATCAGCGCCTGCACGCCCTCGACGGGCATGGCGTTGTAGATGCTGGCGCGGCAGCCGCCCACCAGCCGATGGCCCTTCAACTGGGTCAGTCCGGCGGCGGTCGCCTCGGAAACGAACTTCGCGTCCAGATCGGCGTCGGGGGTACGGAAAACGACGTTCATACGGGAGCGGTCGGCCCGGGCCACCGGACTGGAGTAGAATTTGCTCTCGTCAAGGAAGTCGTACAGCAGTTTGGCCTTGGCGTCGTTGACCTGCTCCATCGCCGCGATGCCGCCGTGTTCCTTGAGCCAGTCGGTGATGAGCGCGAGGATGTAGATGGCAAAAGTCGGAGGGGTGTTGAACATGCTGCCCTCGTCGATGTAGGTGGAGTAGCGGAGCATCGTGGGCACCTTGCTGTCGTCGGTGCGGGCGGCGAGATCCTTGCGGATGACCACGAGCGCCACACCGGAGGGACCGAGGTTCTTCTGCGCGCCGGCATAGAACATGCCGAACTTGCTGACGTCGAAGGCGCGGGACATGATGTCGCTGGACATGTCCGCGATGAGCGGAACTCCCGCCGGAGCGGTCGGCATGTTCATGTACTGGGTGCCCGCGATGGTGTTGTTGGTGGTGATATGGAGGTAGGCCGCGCCGGGGGTCTGCTTCCACTCGGAAGCGGCGGGGATGTGGTCGTACTTGGTCTCCTTGCTGGAGGCGACGATGTTGACACTGCCGAACATTTTGGCTTCTTTGGCGGCCTTGCTGCTCCAGACGCCGGTATCGACGTAGTCGGCGGTGCCGCCGTTGAGCAGATTCATGGCGAGCATGGCGAACTGCATGCTCGCGCCGCCCTGCACGAAGATCACCGCGTAGTCGTCGGAAATGCCCAGAAGTTCCCGGGTGTTGGCCTCGGCGCGGTCGATCACCGGCTGAAAGAATTTTCCCCGGTGGGAGAGTTCCAGCATGCCGCTGCCGCTGCCCTGATAATCGAGAAATTCGGCTTGCGCCTTGCGCATGACGGCTTCCGGAAGCATCGCCGGACCGGCGGAGAAATTGTAGATCTTCATCGTCTTTCTATCCTTCACAGTTGATGGTTGCTGACATATCGCCGAGTACCCCGTTAATATACACCGAAAATATCTTTTTTACAAGTCATTTTCCCGGATAAGTTTCGCGGCGAACGCCCCGTCGTGCTCCGGCGCGGGGAGCAGGGTTTTCTCCGCCGCGACCCGAAATCCGGGGACCTCGGTCAGCGCCGCGTTTTCGTCGCGCTCAATGCTGCATGAGGCCGCGATCAGCACACCGCCGGGAGCGACCAGCCGGGCCGCCTGCCGGATGATGTCGCGCTGAAGGCTCATGATCTCGGCCAGCGCGGATTCGGAGAAGCGCCACAGCGCGTCCGGGCGGCGGCGGAAAACCCCGGTGTTGGAACACGGCACATCCGCCAGCACCAGATCGAAGGAGCCGGTCAATTCCTCGGGTTCGGCGGTGACGGTCCGCGCCGCGACACGATGGCGCCGGAAATTCTCCTCCGTGCGCCGCTGGCGGCGGGCGGAACGGTCGGCGGCGGTCAGTTCCGCCTCCGGGGGGAGCAATTCGGCCAGCATCAGACTTTTGCCGCCCGGGGCGGCGCAGAGGTCCAACACCCGGCGGCACCGGGGCAGTTCGACGGCGGCCAGCGAGACCGCCAGCGCCGCCGCCGGGTCCTGCACATAATATGCCCCCGAGGAAAATTCCGGTGAATTCAGCACCGCCGCGGCGGAGCCGGAAGCGAAACGAAACGGCCCCGGGACCGGCAGAATTTCACTGCCGGCGGGCAAAGCCGCGCCGCGGCACAAGCGGAAAGTGAACGGCGCGGGCCGGAGAAACAGCGCGGCCAGACGTTCCACTTCCGCTTCCGGGAAGTTTTTCCGCCAGCGCGTCAGGACCGGAGGCGGGAGAATGTCCCGCGCCGTTTCCGGCGGCCGCCACGGTTCGGCCATGACCCGGCGCAGGACCGCATTGACGAATTTGTCGGCATGGCGCGGTTTCGCCAGCGTCACCGCCACATTGACCGCCGACTGCGGCGGCACGGCGGACTGAAACCGGATCTGCGCCGACGCCGCATCCAGCAGCGCGGCGATCTCCGGCGCGGGCTCCCGGACGCAGAACTTCCGCCACCGGTCGCGGAGCGCGCGGCGAAAACGGAAAAAATTCAACAGCAGGTGTTCCAGAATCCTCCGGCACCGGGGATCGGTCCGATCCAGCGCGTCGTCCAGACTGACCCGGCCCGATTGCACCGCGAGGATGATCCCCACGGCTTCCCGCAGGACCGCGGACAGGATGCCGGGATCACTCATCGCCCAGATGTTTCCCGGGCTCAAGGTAGTTGCACAGATAATCCGTCACCGCGTCCGCCAGCGGCGTCACCGGCGCGTCGTATCCGAGCGCGCGCAGTTTGCCGATCTCCGCGCAGGTGTAGTACTGATAGCGGTCGCGCAGGGTCTCCGGCATGTCGATGTACTCGATTTTCACCGGCTTTCCCAGCGCCGAAAACGCGGCCTGCGCCAGATGGTTCCAACTGTCCGGCACGCCGCTGCCGATGTTGTAGATGCCGCCCGCGCCCCGGTGAAACAGATACTCCACCATCTTCACCGCGTCCTTGACGTAGAGGAAGTCCCGCAACTGCTCGCCGTCGGTGTACTCCGGTTTGTAGGAGCGGAACAGCCGCATCCCCCCCCCGGCCCGGATCTGTTCCCAGCCCCGCATGGCCACGCTGCGCATCTCGCCCTTGTGGGCCTCGTTGGGACCGAAGATGTTGGAGAACTTGCACCCGGTGATGATCTTGAGCATCCCCCGGCGCTTCGCCCAGAGGTCGAACATCTGCTTGCTGTACCCGTACATATTCAGCGGCCGGAGTTTTTCGAGGGTGTCCTCGTCGTCGGCGTACCCCTGCGCCCCGTCGCCGTAGGTGGCGCAACTGGAGGCGTACACCATCCGGATGCGCCGGTCCACGCAGAACTGCGCCAGTTCCGCGGTATAGCGGAAGTTGTTGTCCACCAGATACGACGCATCCTTCTCCGTGGTGGCGGAGCAGGCCCCGAGATGGATCACCCCGTCGATTCTGGCCCTGCTGAAATCCCCGGCCCGCAGCCGGGCGCGGAAATCGTCCTTCTCCAGGTAGTCGGCAAAGGCCAGCGGCGCAAGATTTTTCCACTTGTCCGTCCGGTTCCCCAGATGGTCCACCGCCAGAATGTCACTGACGCCGCTCCGGTTCAACTGCCAGATCATGGCGCTGCCGATCAGCCCGGCTCCGCCGGTCACGATAATCATACTCCCGTCCGCCCTTTCGATTGTTCAGAATCTGACTCCGCTGGTCAGTGACGGCACACCGCGCAGCACCTCGTTCTGCACCGCGTCGCCCGACGGGCTGAGCCCGGTCAGGTTGGCGGTGATGGAATAGTTCACGTCCCACTTCGACTTGTTCCGCTCGTGGTTGCGATCGAACCCCACCTGGGCGATCAACTGCCAGCAGTGGAACTGCCGGATCACCATGAACCCGACTTCGTCGATGCTGCCCCACGGAATGTCGTAGGTCAGTTTGAATACCCCGAGGGTCCGGTGGTCGGGGGTCAGCGGCATGGAGGCCCCCAGATAGAACGATTCCTCCGTGCTCCGGTAGTACCGTTCAAAACTGCTGGAGGAGTTGATCTGGGTCAGCGTCGAGCCCATGGAGTAGGTGCTGCGGACGTTGTAGGGGCGGATGTAGTTATAGCCGAACGTGAAGTTCCAGTCCTGCGCCGGGGAGTAGTTGATGTTGAAGTTCAGCAGATTCAGCCAACTCCACGCCAGTCCGGTCTTGCCCACGTTGCGGCCGTGCCGGTAGGTGTCCGGGACCTCGCCCTCGTTGGCGACGTCGATGAGGAACTTGGTGTTGATCGTCAGATTCTTGAGAATGCGCATGGAGATGGTCGTCCCGAGGTTGCCGAACTGGCTCATCCCCTCCTGCCGCTGCATGTGGATGTCCCAGTAGTTCTCCATGCGGAAAAAGGTTTCGATCCCGTTGCCGGACCGGGTCTGCAACCGGTTGATCAAGCCGAGCCGGACAAAGTTCTGCCGGGTGATCCGGTCGGTGTCGTCGAAGTAAAAAAGTTTGTCCCGGCTCACCGTCGGTTCCGGGATGAACGTGTAGTTCAAATAAGGCTGCATGACGTGACGCAGACCGTCGATCTGGAAGAAATTGCTCCGGACGTTCTGCCAAGTGTTGTGGATTTTGGTGGACAACTCGAACCCCAGTTCCGCCGCCAGACGCACCCGGGAACCGCCCTTGTGGTCGTACCCGTTGAAAATCTGCTTGCCCGACCCCTGCGGATCGGCGGCGACGAACATGGTGATCAACTCATCCGACGAGACCTTGCGCTTGCTGGACTGGGAATACGCGGTCACCTTGAATCCCGCGCGGGGCACCAGCGTGAAATACCGGTTGGCGATGGGATAGTACAGGAAATGGGTCGTATCCAGCCGGAACGTCCGATAATCACGAAGTTGGGACCACCCGGAGCCCCGGGGTTTGACGTCGAAGTCGATCCACTTCATCCGCATGTACGCGGCAGACAGGTCGCCCTGATAGTACAGCCCGGTGTTGAGGATCTCCTGCCGCGGCACGTCGATCCGGATCTCGGGCAGTTTCTCCACTGTGGTGTAGAAGTCGTTGACCCGGAATCTCGCATACGCGGCCACGCTGAAGCGGTCGAACTGCTGTTCCAGCGCGGCGAACGTCGCCGGCTGCGGGTCGGTCGTGTACCGGGCGCCGAAAAAGTCCCGCCGGAAGTAGAAGTCGCTCTGGTACTCGAACACCCCCCGGAAATCCAGCCGCGGCGTGATATGGGTGATGTTGCTGATCCGGAAGTCGTAGCGGTTGTTCGGCACCCGCAGCCGGTATTTGTTGTAGTCGTCGGTACCGTAGGGTTTTTTATCGTAGATGCCGTAGGCGAAGAAATCGGTCCGGCTCTCCGGGGTGTCGATCCGTCCCTCCACGCCGTAGCCGAAGCCCCGCTTTTCAAACCAGTCGGCACGCAGTTTCACCCGCAGCGCCGGAGCGTCGGAGAATGTGATCCGCTTGTACAGATTGACGTAGTACCCGAAGGAACTGCTGCTGCCGTACTGGAAGCCGCAGATGCCCGGCGATTCGTCCTTCGGCTTGTAGAATGCCGGAAGCCACAGGACCGGAATGCCGTAAACCTTGACGATGCCGTTAAGCATCAGGATCGACCGATCGCCGGGATCGAAGTCGGCGTACTTGAGTTCGTAGAACTTCGCCTCGTGCGGGGTCAGGCGGATCTCGGAAGCGCCGACGGAGTAGTGGGCGTTGTTGGATTCCAGATAGCCGCACGCGGAGATCTCGCCGTTTTTCAGCGTGATGACCCCGTTGGACCGCCGTTCCGCCGACTCCGCCCGACAGACGAACGTGGTGTAGCGGATCGACGGATTGTCGAACCGGAAAAACCCCGTGGACAGATTGCCCGCCACCTTGTCGGCGGTGATCCGGTCGGACTGATACGACACGTCCGCGGTGTAGATCCGGTCCCCCCACGGCGAAACACTGCCGGTGACTTCGTGGACCAGCGTGTTGGGACGGTTCTCCAACTTGCTCAGATCGTCCAGCGTCACCGCCAGTTTGCCCCGCTGCCAGCGGTAGAACCGGACGTTGCCGGTGGCCTCGAAGTCCTTGCTCTCCAGATTGAGCACCACCTGATCGGCGTAGACCTCGTAGGGACCGATGGGCAGAAACACATTGCCCTCGATGATGATATTCTTGCCGACGGCGCGCCACGAATCGGCCCGCAGTTTCTTGAAATCGTCCGTGGTGATCTTCTTGAGACCGCTGAACGCGGACGCCCGGAACGCCAGACAGCACAGCGCGCCCGTCAGCAGAAATGCGATGTTGCGGAACCAGCCTGTGCGGTTCATGCCGATCGGTTCTCCCTTTCCCATCTGGCGAATGCGCCGCGGATGAACTCCACCACCTGACGCTGCTGTTCCTGTCCGCCGTTCTCCACCGTCAGCGCCGGACCGAATTCAAACCGTACCGGACGCTCCGGATGGATCGGCCCCAGATCCCGCACCAGCCGGCCGCACTCCAGAAAGTCGGTTTTCAGCGCCATGGGCACCACCGGCACCCCGGCCGACTTCGCCAGTTTGACGCCGATGCTGTTGAACTGCGACTCGTCGAAATCCCGCGTCCGGGTCGACTGCGGAAACACGATCATCGACCGCCCGGACTCCAGCACTTTCTTCCCCTCGGTCAAAACGGTTTTCAGGTCTTCCCGGGGGTTGGTGCGGGTGACGGGGATCGCCCCCAGCGTGCGCAGGATATCCCGGAGATACGGCACTTTGAGCAGCGATTCCTTGATGACGAAGGAAAAATCCACATACTCCCGGATGACGGCGTGAAGCATCGCGGTCTCCAGCAGACTCATGTGGTTGCCGATGATCACCGCGGGCTTGCCGTTCAGCGCCCGCAGATTGTTCAGCCCGCGCAGATGGACGGTCCCGCCGCAATCCTCCACCAGACGGACGTTGCCGTTGGAGTAATGGATCTGCCGTTCGCCGTCCAGTTCGCCCCGGGCGGCGCAGCGCCCGCTCCGAATGAATATCCCGAAATTGCGCAGATAGAAATACCAGCGGCTCCGGAGCATCAGATGGACCCCCGCCGCCCGCCGCCGCCCCGCCGGGGTGTCGTAGGCGTCAACTCCGCTGAACATATATTCGGACATTACGAAAACCCCTCCATCGTAAGGGAAAAAACAACTGCACACCGTCTTAATATAGCACACCCGCCCGGGGAATGCAATTTTTTCCCCGCCGATTACCCGATCAGCGGGATCAGGATCGCGCCCAGCAGACCGGAAAGCAGGATCACGACGGTGGTCCGGCACCGGCACTTCAGCGTCAGGACGAATGCCGCCGAAGTGATGATCACCCCGCCGCACGAGATTCCCGGGGCCGCCGCGCCGGGACGGAAAAAATCGACCGCCGGACCGGTAAAAATCGACATGCCCGCAAAAATCACCACCGCGAAAACCACCAGCGCCGCCGCCGCCAGCCGCGCCCCGTACAGCACCGCCCGCACCGCCGGACGATCCTGACCGTCCCGGATCAGCGACACCGCCGCCGCCGCGAGGATGAATGTGGGAAAGACCAGCCCCAGCGTCGCCGCCAGCGACCCGACGGCCCCCCCTTGCAGGAACCCGGCGAACGTGGCGGTGTTGATGCCGACCGGCCCGGGGGTGAGTTGGGAGATGGAAACCAGATTGCCGAACCGCTCCGGCGTGAGCAGCCGGCCTTCCCCGACGAATTCCGCCGTCAGCAGCGGAATGAGCATGTAGCCGCCGCCGAAGCAGAGCAGACTGAACTTGCAGAACGTGAAAAACAGCCCCGGTACGCTCATTTCCGCTCCTCCTCCGCCCGGTCGTTCCGCCGCCGGACCAGTTGAAAATACCCGCCGCCGACCGCGATACCGGCGAGGATGATGAATGCCGGGGAGACTCCGGCCAGCGCCGCCGCCAGAAACCCGGCCAGCGCCGCCGCTTCCGGCCAGTTGCGAACGGTCTTTTTCACCATTTTGCACGCCGTCACCGCGATCAGCCCGGTCACCCCCGCCCGGATGCCCGCGAACGTCCCCTGCCAGTAAAGATTGCCCGGTTCGAGGTCCGGAAACTTCCACGCGATGAGGAGGATCACCAGAAACGACGGCAGGATCGCCCCGGCCAGCGCCGCCGCCGCCCCGGCCAGCCCCGCGACTTTCATCCCCACGGCCACCGCGGCGTTGGCGGCGATGATCCCCGGCACGGTCTGGGTCAGCGCGACGACATCCAGCAGTTCCTCCTGCGGCAGCAGTTTCTTTTTGCGGACAAACGTCTCCTCGATCACCGGAAGCATCGCCAGACCGCCGCCCACGACCAGCGCTGCGATTTTGGCGAAGGAAAAAAACAGCAGCCACAGCGTTCGGAACTTATTCACCGACGGAATCTCCCGCGGTGATCATTGTCGCGAAGACGGCGAAACCTTCCGTCTCCGGGTAGGCCCCGACGACCTCGCCTTTGCGGAAAATCACCAGTTGACCGTTCCGGCTTCCCGCGATCCCGAGGTCCGCGTCCCGGGCTTCGCCGGGACCATTCACGGGACACCCCATCACCGCGATCTTGCGCCAGCGGACGGGCTTTCCGTCCCGCCGCGCCGACCGGAGGAGTTGGTCCACCTTCTCCGCCAGACCGATCAGATCGACCTCGGTGCGGCCGCAGGTGGGGCAGGAAACCAGTTTCACGCCGCCGCCGCGCAGTCCGCACGCTTCCAGAATCTTCACCGCCGCCTCCACTTCCCGCACCGGATCGGCGGTGAGACTGACCCGGATGGTGTCCCCGATCCCGGCATTGAGCAGCGTGCCGATGCAGACCGCCGAGTTGATCTCCCCCCGGTCCGGCGTGCCGGCCTCGGTCAGCCCCAAATGCAGCGGATAGTCGTTACGGGCGGCGAAGCGCCGGTACGCTTCCAGCGTCACCGGGATCTCCGAACTTTTCAGCGCGGCCTTGATCTTCGTGACGCCGAATTTCTCCAGCACCGCGCACTGTTCTTCCACCGCCGCCACCAGCGCCGCCGCCACCGCTTCGTTCCGGGACAGTCCCCGCGCCATTCCCGCCTCCACGCTCCGGGGCTTGAGACTGCCCGCGTTGGCGCCCACCCGGATCACGGTCCCGGCGGCGACCGCCGCTTCGGCGATCCGCTTCAGCAGACCCCGATCGTGAATGATCCCGGGATTGAGCCGGACCCCGGCAACTCCGGCGGCGACCGCCGCCAGCGCCGTTTCTCCGGAAAACTGGATGTCCGCCACCACCGGCAGCGGCGATTCTCCGCAGATGGTCCGCAGGGCGCCGACATCGGCTTCCGTGTCGACGGAGACCCGGATAATGTCGCAGCCGTGCGCGGCGACGGCGGCGATCTGCGACAGCGTCGCCCCGGCGTCGGCGGTGCGGGTATTGCACATGGTCTGCACCGAAATCGGATGATCCGAACCGATCCCCACGCCGCCGAGACGGAAGTTACGGGTAATTCGACGCATGACGCGGCCTCCCCGGCTATTTTCTCATGGAATTGGAAACCTGCCACGCCGCCCGCCGCACATCGGAAAATGTGACGAAAAGCATCAGCGACACCAGCAGCGCGATGAAAACGTACGAGAGCACTTTCAGCACCGGCGCGGGCACCGGACGGCGGCAGATCAACTCCACCAGCCCGAACAGAATATGCCCACCGTCCAGCACCGGCAGCGGCAGCAGATTGAAAATCGCCAGCGCAAACGATATAATCACCATGAACTGGATCCCGCTCGCCACCGAGGTCCGGATGGAATTGAACAGCACCATCCCGATCCCCAGCGGACCGGACATGTGGCTCGGCTTGAGCGAACTGCGGCTCCGCGTGAGTTCCAGTTGATTTCCCACCGAAGTCGCGATCCCCCGGAGGCTCTGCCAACTCATCTCCAGCACCGAAACGAACTGCGCCCACGGCGTCGGATGATCGTAATACGGCATCAGCATCAGACCGGCGATCTCGCAGGCCGCGGACCGGCGGGGCGTCAGTCGGAACTCCATCTCCTTCCCGTCCCGCTTCACCGTCACCGTGACCGGGGCGCCCTTTCCGGCGGCCACCAATTGCCGGAAATCCTCCCCGGAACCTATCGCCTTGCCGTCGGCCGCGACGATCTCGTCACCGGACGCAAGACCCGCTTCCTCGGCGCTGCCGCCTTTCATGATATGGCGCAGACGCAGGGAGTCCGCCCCCGCGAAAACCACGCCCACCAGAAATCTCTCCTCCCCTTCCATCCCGGGGATTACGGTCGGCACACACCGCACGACGGCGGGTTCCCCGTCCCGGCGCAGTTCCACCGTCACTTCCCTGCCCTCGCGGAATCCCAGCTGCGACGCGAAATCCTCCGGTCCCGTCACCGAACGGCCGTCGATCCGGCTCACCATATCTCCGGCCCGGAACCCGGCCCGCTCCGCCGCCGAACCCGGCGCGGGACGGACCTTGAGCGGAATGAACGGTTCAAAAAACGGATACGCCAACTGCTCGAACCCCACCTGCCCCGGCGCGTCGGGATTCTCCTCGGGCTGGTAGACGATCCGGCAGGTTTCGTTCCCCCGCCGGACCTCCAGCGTCACCTGGTCGATGGTATACAAAATCTTCTGCACGAACTGCGGCCAGCCGCAGAAAAATTCCTCTCCGTTCAATTTCACGATCACGTCGCCCTTACGCAGACCGGCCCGATGCTCCGGGGAGTTCTCCGGCACCTCCAGCACCGTGATCTCCCGCATTTTCGGCGTCGCCTGAGGAATCCCCACCGCCCAGACGATGCACCCGATCAGCAGACCCGACAGAATATTGAACAGCGGTCCCGCCGCCGCCGTCACGATCCGCGTCAGCGGCGTGGCCCGGGGCAACGGCTTCCCGTCGGCGCTCTTGGGAACTCCGTCGCTGGCGTCGATCTGCGGCAGTTCCACGTAACCTCCGAACGGCAGCCACCCCAGCCGGTACTCCACCCCTTTGTACTTTCTCCGCCAGAACGGACGGAACCCGAGGGAAAACGCGTCGATGTGCAGTCCCATCAGCCGTCCGGCCAGGAAATGCCCCAGTTCGTGGGAAAATATGCAGAATCCCAGCGCGAAAAATACGAACACCACCGCGCCGGCAATGCCGAGGTAATCCAAAAATACCGCCATCTGTCACCCTTTCCTTGTCCGTGTCGTCCGTATAGAATAACCCTTTCCGGGCGATTTTTCAAGGCGCGGGACTTGTTTTCGTCCCGTTTCGGCAGTATATTCTGCTCAGAAATATTCCATCACCGGCAAAACCACAGGGATCCTGCTTATGAAGGCGCAAATCATCGACGGCAAAGCAATCGCCAACCAGATCAACCGGGAAACCGCGGAACTCGTCGCCCGCGCCGCCGCCGACGGCGACAAGATCGGACTCGCCGTCGTGCTGGTCGGCTCCGACCCCGCCAGTTGCGTCTACGTCCGCAACAAAGTCCGGGCCTGCGCCGAAGTCGGCATCGTTTCCCGGCAGATCACGCTTCCGGAGACCTGCGCCACCGCCGACGTGCTCCGGGTCATCGGCGAACTCAACGCCGATCCCGCCATTCACGGCATCCTCGTCCAATCTCCTCCGCCGCCGCAGATCGACGAAGCGGCGGTGATCCTCGCCATCAGCCCCGACAAGGACGTGGACTGCTTCTCCGAGCGCAACGTCGGCCGCGTACTCATCGGCGAAAAACCCGGTTTCAAACCCTGCACGCCCTGGGGCGTCATGGAACTTCTCCGCCGCTCCCACGTCGACCCGGCGGGCAAACACGCCGTCATCATCGGCCGCAGCAATATCGTCGGCAAACCCATGGCCGCGCTGCTGCTCCAGAAAGCCGCCGGCGCCAACGCCACCGTCACCGTCGTTCACTCCGGCACCCCCGACATCGCCCGCTTCACCCGGGACGCCGACATCCTCATCGCCGCCATCGGCAAACCCCGGTTCGTCCGGGGCGACATGATCAAACCCGGCGCCGTCGTCATCGACGTCGGCATCAACCGCGTCTTCGACCCCGAACTGGGCAAAAATCGACTCGTCGGCGATGTCAACTTCGCCGAAGCCTCCGAAGTCGCTTCCCTTATCACGCCCGTCCCCGGCGGCGTCGGTCCCATGACCATCGCCATGCTCCTCCGCAACACCCTCTCGTCTTACTTCTTTTCCCGCGAAAAGAAGTAAGACGAGAAAAGCGGACTGCGGACGCGGTGCGGGTTCCCAACGGCGGCAGACCGCCGCGCGACCGACGGGAGCGCGCGAAACGCGCGGAGGCGGAGCCGACGCGCCGGGGGGTCCGGGGGTGTTCTCCCCCGGAGCGGCAAGTGCGGTCAAAGCGTGAAAACTCTTTTCCGCAGAAAAGCGGGAAAAGTTTTCACAGATTTGATCGCGTTTTTCCCGGAGCCGCCGTCCGCAGACCGCCGAACGAGGCCTCGGGATGCAGGGCCTTAAGCCCTGCCGGGGGGGAGTCGGGGGGCGAGCAGCCCCCTGACAAAAAAAACGCCCCGCCTTGCATCCCGCTGCCCGCCGCCGACAAAAAAACGCCCCGCGGGAGGGCGGGGCGGAGCGGAACGATAAGGCGGGAAGTACTACTTCCGCGCGACGGCGTCAACGTACTCGCGGTAGCGGTTATAGAGGTGGTGGGCCGAAGTATAACTGGAGTTCGGGCTGAGAAAATGGGAGAACTCGAAGGTCATGGCCCGGGAGAGTCCCGCTTCCTCGGCGGCCTTCAACTTCAGGTAAAGTTTATCCCATTTGATCGGCAGGAAGTCGATGGGCATATCCCGGTCGAATGTTTCCGTATTGGTCCAGCACTCGATCCCGTACTTGTCGCACAATTTCTTGTTGATCCTGAGGAAAGTGGGCAGCAGTTCGATTTCCACGTGCCCGTCCTGAAACGCGATGATATCGACCACGCCCTGAAGCCGCTGCATGACCCGGTCCCAGTCGGCCTCGTGCTCGGCTGGGTCGATGGTCTTGCCCAGTTTCACCATATTCTCGTTGTAGGCCTTCGCTCCCTGAATGGCGGGGGAGATGAGGATGGGCAGATTGCCGGACATCGCCTTGAGGTGACGGGCCATTTTGCGGTAGCACTGCGAGGCGTTGCTGTCCTTGCCGCCGATCTCCTGCGAAAGATACCATCCGGCGAATGCGGGAGAACTGCCGTACTTCGCGTACAATTCCTCGTTGACGGCGGTCATGAGGGCGGTTTCCTCCTCCACCTTGTAGTCGTCATGCCACCACGGATTGCCGGAATCGTAGGTGCCGCAGAAGAACTTCATGCCGTACTTTTCCGCCAGATCCAAAAAGAGCCGGATCAGGTCCTGCGTGGGTTCGAAGGCGTGTTTTTCCCGGCGAAGCACTTCGCAGGGAAAGGTCATCCAGCGTTTCCAGCCGCACCGGATGACCACCACGGTGTCGATGCCGACGGCTTTCATGGCCTGAAAGTCGGCTTCCCACTCTTTGGGTCCCCAGTTCTGGTGGGGAATGTCGTGGCTGATTTCGTCGATAAAGGTCGCGGTGATTCTCATGTTTTCTCTCATCCTCAATGGTTATTTGTCGGCGCTGAACAACAGCGCGGTGAACCCGTCAAGCCGGCAGGAAAGTCTGATGAAGCCGCCGTCTTCGGAGAGCGTGACGCTCAGATCCTTTTCACTCTCGGGAGAAACGGCCTTCGCGGTGTGCCTGCGCAGATCCGCGGGAGTCCATTTTTCCCGAGCGAAGAAATCCTTGTCCAGCAGAATGGTGAATTCCGCCGCCTCGCTCTGATCGTTGAAGGCGACGAGCCGGAATTTTTCCGCGTTGTTCCACGCGCTGACGATCTTGTGTCCGTCCACGTTGGAACGGTTGGGGAACATCACCGCGAAACTTTTGTTGACGCTGAAAAGTCCGTTGACCTCTCCGGCCATTTGCGGCAGTGCGGCCGGCTGGGGCCGGGCCTCCTCAAGATATCCGGGGCTGGCGCCCATGGCCAGATCGTAGATGCTGGCGCGCAGTTGGCAGAGCCGGGAGGTGGTCTTCTTGTCGCCCTTCAGTTCCGGACGGCGGGCGTACAGATCGTCGATGTACCGCTTGTTTTCGGCCAGCCCCCGGGGATAAAGCCACGTGCGGCGGCCGTTGATGTTGGCTTCGTAAGCCAGATCGAAGAGATTGAAGCGTTCCAGACAGACCACGCTGGTGGTGTAGGCCCGGTTGATCTCGAAATCGTAGGCGCTCTTGCCGCCCAGCAGACCGTTTTCCAGCAGGACCATGTCGGCGTAGGCCTGCGTGGGCCCGGCGCTCTCGTTGGCGACGACCTTGATTTTTCCCCCGTCCTTGCGGAGCCGATCATAGGTCTCGGCCATGACGGAGAACTCCTCCAGATTGCTGCCCATATCCCAGCCGATGGCCCGGGGATGGTAGTAGTTCATGGCGGTGAAGATCTCTTTCAGATAGAACGCCCGGTAACCCGGATGTCCGAAGTTGTGATGCCCCCACGGGATGTAGTCGTATCCCACATCCTCGGCCACATTTTTGGGCAACTGGCTCCGGTAGCCGCCGCCGTAGAGATGGAGCGCGCCGCCGGGCTCCCGGAGATACCAGTCGTCGGGGAAAGCGCCCCGGTCGCGCTCGTGGAGATTGGCCAACTGCCGCAGATAGAAGATGAGGTTGAACTTGCGCTGAGTCTGGAGTCTCTCCATATACGTCTTGAGTTTCGTGGCCTCAATCTTGAAACGCCACGCGTTGCCCGCGCTCCACCACGAGCCGCTCACGGGGTAGCGCTCGTGAATGGTGTCGTGCACGTCGAACCAGACGTTGGCGCCGTCGGGCAGCCGCTCCTCGCGTTCCTTCATCAGATAGGTGTGACTGCCGAAAACGCCGGGGTAGAAGTGCCGCTTCTCCGTGTATTTGGGCGGTAGGAAAGGCTTCAGATTCGGATGGGAGGAGCGCAGATGGTCCTGATAGAACCTCCACACGTCCCGGAGCATGAAATCCTTGCGGGAAAAAAGTTTCCAGTTGGTCTCAAACCGGAATTTGTCGCCCTTTTTCACCGTTCGGGGATTGCGCTGGAGCGACGGAATGTACCCGGCGGGGTGGTTGGGAGAAAGGGTGACGAAGTCGTCCAGATTGCGGGACCCGGCCAGCAGATAGAATTCGTCGCCCTCCAGGATCACCAGCGGGTAGGCGGTATGCTGGTAAAGTTCCAGCACGCCGGGATTGAGGTCGTTGGGATCGCCCCGGAAACTGAAAATGGTGGCCTGATCCGCGGGCGTCACCCGGATCGGCCGCAGCGCGCCGAGGTGGTTCCGCCACGCTTTGGGGTCGAACCCGTGGCGGATGGAGAGTTTCACCGGGTCGGTACGGTCCTCCAGGGCCTCGAATTCCACCACTTCACGGAACATGCCGTCGGCGAAATCGTACCGCGCGACGGCCTTGAACCCCGCCGCCGGAGTGCCCTTGCCGTCCAACAGGGTTTCGCCGCCGTCCTGCTCCACCGCGGCGACGGTGGCAAATTTCGCTCCGGGCTGGACGGTCACGCCGTCAAGAGTGAGTTTGTGCAGCAGACCGGTGTCGGAAGCGACCTCCGCCGCGATCCCGTCCTGTTTCAGCGTGCGCACCGGGACGGTGACGGCGGCGCCGGGGTCAAAAGGGGAACCGGCGTCCCCCTTCTGCCCGAGTTTGATCTCGTCCACGGCCACGATGTCGTCCTTGTCCAGACCGCCGGCGACGATGTAGAGTTGGAACTTCACCGACTGATTGTTCGGCTTGAACCCTTTTTCGTAATATTTCCAGGTGTCGTCGGCGAGATTCGCCTCGAAGCCGGTGTAGGTATTGGTGGCGCCTTTGGCATTGATCTGGCGCACCTGGATCGTGACCTTTTTACCGGCGGGGTTCTTGAGCCCGGCGCGAACGCGGGCGGAGAGGACGTACTCCTGACCTTGCTTCAACTCCGGCAGGTCCTGCACGATGCGGAGGCCCTGATTGTAGCGGTGGGCGGGGTCGCCGGAGATCATCAGGCACTGTCCGCCGAACTTCGTTTCGGTGCCCAGCGTGAAGAAGTTGTCCTTTTTCCACTGGTCCGGGATCTGCCACGGCGAGAGGTCGAAGTACTCGAAGTCGCCGTTGACCACCGCGTTGCCCGGGGCCGCTTTCAACTCCGGCGCGGGACGGAAGACCACATCATCCACGAAGATCACGTCGTCGTCCTCCAGATCCGAGGTCCAGAGGTAGACTTCGCATTTGGCCGCATCGGGCAGGGGAACGACCTTGACGGCGCAGTTCTGCCACGTCCGCTTGCCGAGGTCCACGAACACGTCGTTGTAGACGATAGTCTTGTTGGCGGAATCGGACTGCCGGAGCATGAGTTTCATCTGCTTGCCAGCGGGATTCCTGATCCCGGAACACACTTTCGCGCCGAGAAGGTAGGTCTTGCCCGGTTCCAGTTTCGGCAGCGCCTGGATCAGGGAGAAGGCCTGATACTTGTTGGCCTTGTCGCCGGTGATGTTCAACTTGCCCTCCACCACGGTGTGGACTTTCTTTTTCCCGGCTTGCGGGCACCGCCACGGTGCGATTTGGCCGGAGGCGAAATCGCCGTTTTGCAGCAGATTGTCCGCCGCCTGCGCCGCGCCGCAGCACAGTACGGCGCCGAGGATCCATGTCCCGATCTTCATGATTGAACTCCTTTTCTTTTTAGGCGCTGCACCAAACATCGCCTGATTTTCCAATCGTGCAGCCGCCTCCCGCTCAACCGTTGCGGACAATCAGGATTTTCCGCAACATCGCTCCCGGCGGGAGGTGTCGCCTCCCGGCGACTTAAACGCTTCGCTGAAGTTTCGCCGAGAAACGGCGACCAGCGTTCCGCCGCTGGACCACGTCCGGGGAAGCCCCCGGCGGCAGATCATTTTTTATTTTTCAGTCCCTTTCCTGTGCAGAGCCTTTTTTTGCCGGGGTTGACCGCTCAATTGCGGGGAATGGTCTTCACCACATACGGATTCGTCACGTTGCGGTAGACCCACATCTGAAGTCTGGCATCCACGTCGTGGCTCATCACGGCCTTGTTCCACAGCGTCGATTTCTCGAACTGGCTCACGTGTCCGTCACCCCACGCCGCGTTGCCCCGGTCGGCATGGACCCGGTACGGCAGGCCCGCTTCGCTGGTCCCGTGCTTCAGCGCATAATAGGCGTACCCGGTGTATTTGCTGTCGCCGGTTCCGCAGATGCTGTCCATGTGCGTGGGATACGAAGCCGGGGCCCTGACGTCGCTCAACTTGGCGAAGCCCTTGTACGGCGCGCCGGAATGACTGGCATACCAGTAGACGGGAATCTCCACGTTGTTCTCCTTTCTCCGGTACTCCAGATTGACGCCGTAGATGCCGACGTTGCTGGCATCGACGGCGTGGGGGCTGACGGGAATGGACATGCAGCGGATGACCGCGTGGTAGTTTTTCGGCAGAAAACCCAGTTCGCCCAGATTCTGGCCCCAACTCCAGTGCTTGTCCGCGGTGTTGTCCCAGTAACACGTCCCGTCGGTGGGATAGAACCCGTCATACGAATCCATGTACTGCGTGTTGGCCAGCGACGCCTGCTTGAGATTGTTGATGCAGGACGCGGACCTCGCCCGTTCCCGGGCGCTCTGCAATGCCGGCAGCAGCATCGCCGCCAGAATCGCGATGATGGCGATGACCACCAGCAGTTCGATCAGCGTGAAACGCGGACCTTTTCCGAAAAACGATCGCTTCATGACACTCATATTGCCTCCCTCCGAAATTAGATTCACCACATGGAAATCTCCGCTTTCCTGCCCCGCAGACCGCCGGAGAACCCGACTTCGCGGGTCTCGCCGGGGGCGAGGACGAGGTAGTTGTCCGCCAGCACATAACGCTTCGGGTCCAGTTCCGGGAAGTTCAGCCGCACGTGGAATGCGACCGCCGGACCCGGATTGCGCACGAGGATCGTCCCGTCGCCGACGGCGGCGGTCACGGCGGGTTTCGCCCCGGCAAAGGCGCGTCGGAAATCCGGCGCGCCGTAGACCCGCACCCCCGCGTACGCGCCGTCGAGGGTGAAAAACACCGCCGTCAACCCCTCCGGGAGCGGTTCGTCCAGTTCCCGGAGCCTGACCGTGCCGCATCCCCACTCGCCGGAACACTCGTACCGGAAAAGTTCCGTCCCGTCCGCCGCCACGCCCCGCACCCCCGCGGTCCCGGCGAACGGCCGGTCGCATGTGATGTACCACGTTCCCGACAGTTTTCCGTCCCGGCGGCACCACGAATCGTCCTCCAGCGACAGCAGTACGGGCGCGCAGGCCCGCTTCATGCCGTACAGCGCCATTTTCGGCGTCCCGTAGTAGTCGATGATGCTGAATGCGCAGGTCGGCCACGGTTCGTTGTACTGCCAGAAAAAGCATCCCGACGCCCGGGGAAAGAGCCGCCGGTAGTGTTCCATGACGTACTGCAGTGCGTCGCTCTGGGCGAACATGCTGGCCTGACAGAACTCCCCGGGCGTCCGCACGTCGAAAATTTCCAGCGGCCTGCCCAGATCGTAGACGTTGACCCGGTTGTAGAAGTGGTATTCCAGCGCGGGACCGTTCAGCACCGCGATCTCCGACTCCGGGATGAACTTGCGCAGCGAATCGAGTTCCGGCATGGCATTGCACCCGACCTCGCTGGCCAGTTGCCGGAAGTGGCCGTTCCAGAAATCGTGATCCCGGTAATTCCACGGTCCGTGGTTGCGCTCCCCGGGACGGGAGAGGTCGGGACAGGAGGTGTGAAACGGCAGTTCCGGGACCAGTTCGGCGGCCAGACGTCGGTAATTTTGCAGCAGGGGGCTGTCGGGGATTTCGCCGTAATACTGCATCTCGTTGCCTCCGCACAGCATGGCGAGACAGGGATGGTTGCGCAGTTTGCGCAGGATCGCCGCGCCTTCGCGCTCCTTGAATGCGAGATACTCCGCATCTTTGGGATAGTTGCTGCACGCGTGCATGAATTCCTGCCACACCATGATCCCGTGTCGGTCGCACGCGGCGTAGAACGCGTCCTTCTCCACCATGCCGCCGCCCCAGATACGGAACAGATTGATCCCCGCCGCCGCCGCTTCGGCGACCAGATGCTCGTAATCCGCCGCCGTCACCCGGCTCGGCAGCAGATCGGCGGGCACATAGTTCACTCCCCGGGCGAAGACCGCTTCGCCGTTGAGGTTGAACGTAAGATCGTACGCCCCCGCCGGCGAATCCGGGTTGCGGGTCATGGTCACGGTGCGGAACCCCACCTGCGCGGTGAAGTGCCACTCTCCCAGTTCGACCTCCAGCGTGTACAGCGCGGGCAGTCCCATCCCGTTGGGATACCAGAACCGCACGTCCTCCGGCACCGGCACGGCGATGCGGCACCGGTTCCGCCCCGGGACCGCGGTCACGACGTCGGACGCTTCGCTGCCCGAACCGCTGAAATCGGCCGGGGTCAGCCGGATGTGCGCCGCCGCGCCGCCGCCGCGCCGGGCGTCGAACTCCAGTTCCAGCGCCGCCTCACGGCCGTCCCAGCACCAGCGCCACACCCCCGGCATGATCTCCGAGTACGCGAATACGCTCACCTCGTCCCAGATCCCGGTGGGGACGATCCCCCGCGACCAGTCCCAGCCGAAGCCGATCTGCGTGCGGTGAAATCCGGCGAAGTCCGCCGGTTCGTGATCCCGGTGGTTGGGCGTGCCCTGCGGCGCGGGAGCGAACACCACCGCCAGCAAATTCTCCGCGCCGAATTTCACCAGTCCGGTCACGTCGTACCGCGCCGGCATGAACATCCCGACGCTCTGTCCGAACCATTCGCCGTTCAGGAAAAACACCGCCTGATAGTCGATCCCCCGGAAGTCGATGCACACCCGGTCGCCCCGCCAGGTTTCCGGCACGGAAAAGCGCTTGCGGAAGGCCCACGAATACTTCTCCGCAAAGCGCGTATGCTCCAGATTCCGGGCGTAGAACGGATCGGCGCACACCCCGTTCTCCAGCAGGATCGTCCGGTCGCATCCCGGGATCGTCCCCCGCATCGCCCACGGCGCCTCCGCGCCCCGCACGAAACCGGAATTCCCGGCGTCGCTCCGCAGCATGTCCTGCAGATTGCGCGAACGGCTCCGCCACGCGTTGTACTGCGCTTCCGAAAGGAAATAATCCGCTTCCCAGTCGTTTCCGGCGAGACTGATCCGTTTCTCCCCGTCCCTCATCGTCCTTCCTCCTGACGCCGCGGCGCCGGGCCGAGACTCTCCCGGACCACCAGTTTCCCCGACAGCGTGATATTTTTCACTTCCCGGTGCTCCAGCATGTCCAGCACCATTTTGGCCGCGATCTCGCCGCGCCCCCGTTTCAACTGCCCGATGGAACTCAGCGTCGGAGACGTCATGCGGCACAGTTCGCTGTCATCGGTGCCCAGCACCGACAGATCCGCCGGGACGCGCCGCCCCAGCACGGCGGCGCCTTTGACCGTCGCCGCCGCCAGGATATCGCTGTCGGCAAAGATCGCGGTGATCTCCGGATGCTCCGTCAGCATCCGCCGCGCCACCGCTTCGCCCTCGGCGAAAAAGTTCCTGCTCTCCATCACGACCCGCTGCGCCTCCGGCACTCCGAGCCGCGTCCATTCGCCGTCCCAGCCGGAGTGATCGCAGTGGGGATTGACCAGATATCCGGCGTGCCGGTGCCCGAGCCCGTGAAATGTCCGCGCCGCCAGACGGCCGATCGCGTCGCGGTCGGTCTCCACCCCGGCGCTGAGCGGCAGCGGCGCCGTCCGCCCCACCAGCACTTTGACCGTCTGACGGAAGCCGTTCAGCGCGTCCGCCATGTCGTCCATGCTCGGACAGATCACGATCAGCGCGTCGATCTTGCGCTTGCGGAACATCTCCAGACGCTCGTCCAATTCCGTCCGGTTGTGATACGAACCCAGCAGAATGTTGTACTTCGTATGCAGAAACGTGTGCTCGATCCCCGTGACGATCTCCGGCACGAACGAACTGCTGATGTCGTAGGCCAGCACCCCCACCAGAAAACTCCGGGCCATCCGCAATCCCTGCGCGTTCCGGTCCGGCTCGTAGCCCAGCGCCGCCGCCGCCTTGAAAATCCTCTCCCGCGTGGTCGGCGACGCCATGATCCGGCTTTTCTTTCCGTTCAGCACCACCGACGCCAGCGCCATGGAGACGCCCGCCTCGGCACTGACTTCCTTCAGGGTCGGATATGACTTCATTTCTGCACCGTTTAGCATAAATCGTTTAATGCCTTTGCCGAGGAGAATATATGCCGCAAAAACGAAAAAGGCAACATTTCATTAAAAAATTATCTTTTTTTTATGCATTCCGGATTGGGAATGCAACGGAAGTGGGAGTTATATTATAAGGAAGGCATTTTTCGACACGGCTTGCAAACGATCGGAGGACGGACGACTATGGGACTGCGGCGCATGGATTTCCTGCTGCGGCGGGCGCGGGAAAAGCAAATCGCCATCGGCGCATTCGAGTGCTGGGACAATCTCAATATTCTGGGCATCGCCCGGGCCGCGGCGGAAACGGGTCTGCCGGTGATCTTTCAGGCGACCCCCGCGGAATACGAGCCGATGGGCGGCGCCGGGGCGCTGGCGGACATGGTGCGCTTTTACGTCCGCAAATTCGACATCACGGCGGCGCTCCATCTGGACCACGGCGGCACACTGGAACAGGTCGCCGACTGTGTGCGCAGCGGATTCACCTCGGTGATGCTGGACGCCTCCGGATGCGAATTCGAGGAAAATGTCCGCCTCTCGGCGGCGGCGGCGGAAATCGCCCACGCCGGAAACCTCTCCTTTGAAGCCGAATTGGGACACGTCATCGGCGGCGACGGCGGCGACGGCGCGGAATCCGCCCTCACCGTCCCCTCCGAGGTGGCGGAATTCGTCCGCCGGACCAGCGTGGACTGCCTCGCCGTTTCCATCGGCACCGTCCACGGCGACTACAAAGGCGAACCCCGTCTGCGTCTGGACCTGCTCCGGGAAATCGCCTCGCTCGTGGACATTCCCCTCGTCCTCCACGGCGGCTCCGGCACCCCGGTCGATCAACTTCACGCCGCCATCCGGCTCGGCATCGCCAAGATCAACATCTGCACCGACATCCACAAGGCCTTCATCGCCGGCATTCAGGAGGCGATCGCCGGTCTCACTCCCAGCGTCCCCGGGAAATTCTATCGTCCCGCCGTCGCCCGGATGACCGCAAAAACCATCGAAATGATCCGGCTTTTCGCCGATGATCCCCGTCTCGCAAACGCATAATTCCAAACAGGAGGAAACCACAATGAAGCGCTCTGAAATCAATCGTGAGATCCGTCTGGCGGAGGAGTTCTTCGCCTCGTTCCAGTTCAAACTGCCCCCGTTCGCGGCGTACAAACCCGAAGACTGGCGCAAACACGGTTCCGAGATCCGGGAGATTTTCGACTGCGAACTCGGCTGGGACCTCACCGACTTCGGCCGGGGCGACTTCCGCCGGATCGGTCTGCTGCTTTTCACCATCCGCAACGGCAAGATCAATTCCCCCGTCTACACCAAGCCCTACGCCGAAAAAATCATGATCTCCCGCTCCGAACAGGTCACGCTGATGCACTGCCACGAGTCCAAAACCGAAGACATCATCAACCGCGGCGGCGGACGCCTCGTCTTTGAACTTTTCAACCGCAAAGGCTCCGCCGTGGAACTGGACGACACTCCCGTCACCGTCTCCCGCGACGGCGAATCCGTCACCATCGCCGCCGGGGAAAAACTCTACCTCGAACCGGGACAGAGCATCACCCTCAAACCCAACCTTTTCCATAAATTTTACGCCGAGGCCGGCAGCGACGTCATGATCGGCGAAGTCTCCGCCGTCAACGACGACCACAACGACAATGTCTTCCACGAACCGCAACTGCGTTTCCCCGTCATCGAGGAGGACGAACCCCCTTACCGCCTTCTCGTCAGCGATTTGCTTCTTTTCTCGCAGGGAAAGAAGTAAAACCGGAAAAGGCGAATGCGTTGCTTCCCTTCGGCCGCGAAGGGAAGTAATTAGAGAAAACGGGTGACGGCAACCGGTCCGACGGCAACGGAGCCGGGCCTCGTCTCGCGGGGAACTGCGAACGGAGGGAGGCAAGGCAGGGCGTTTGGTTGCTTTTGTCAGGGGCGGGGCTGCTCGCCCCTCCCCCGACACCCCCGTCCCCCGGCAGGGCTTAAGGCCCTGCACCCCGAGGTCTCTTTCGGCGGTCTGCGGATGTCGGCTCCGGGAAACTCGCGGCCCAATCTGTGAAAACTTTTCCCGCTTTTTTGCGGAAAAGAGTTTTCACGCTTTGACCGCACTTGCCGCTCCGGGGGAGAATACCCCCGGACCCCCCGGCGCGTCGGCTCCGCCTCCGCGCGTTTCGCGCTCCCGTTGGTCGCGCGGCGGTCTGCCAACGCCTTGCTTGCACACGGATGCGAGGCGGTTGCCGCCTTTTCCCGCATGCCATCCCGCCGTCCGCAGACTGCGGTCTCTCCTCCGTTTCCTGCCCCGGTCACTTCGGAGAATCGATTTTCTCCATCGTGATATCCGGGAACTGCTGGACGAAATTCAGCAGGTCGCGGTCGTCCAGCGCGGAGTGTTTCTGGATCATGAGCGTCACCCGGTAAGTGTTGACGCCGCGATGAATGTTGACGGACATGTTGTGGGAGATGATATGCCACCCATGCTGTTTCAGACCGAGTTCGAGTTCGCCGACGGCCTGCCAATTGGCGGTGCTGTAAACCACGGTGGAATGGTGGTAACGCGCCCGACGGAAGATCATCTGAAGCAACTCCAGCCCGAGCAGTACGAAAAGCGTCGCGCAGATGCCGACTTTATACAATCCGCCGCCGACGGCCATTCCGATGCCGGCCACCACCCACAGTCCCGCGGCGGTCGTCAGTCCGGTGATGCTCTGCCGGTTGACCATGATCGTTCCGGCGCCGATGAAGCCGATGCCGGAAACGATCTGGGCGGCGATCCGGGCGGTGTCCGCGCCCCGGATGCCCGGGACGCCCGCGGTTTCGATGAAGCCGAATACGGAAACGATCATGAGCAGCGCGCTGCCCAGACAGACCAGAAAGTGGGTCCGCACTCCGGCTTCTTTGGCCCGCAGTTCCCGCTCCAGGCCGATCAGGATCCCGCAGATCCCGGCGACCACCAGGCGCAAAATCAGTTCTCCGACATCATACATGGTTCCGTCCTCCGACGATTTGTTTACCTCGATGTTTACCTCGCAGTCAATATACGCCGTCGAATGGAAAAAGTCAAATCTTCCGGAGAAAAAATTCCGCCGTCGTCGGAGTGGGCGGTCAGTTCTGAAATTGTTCCCGGAGGAGCGGGAACGTGCCGTCCTCAAGCGCGGTGCGGATGCGGGACGCCAAATTGAGATAATAGTGCAGATTGTGCAGCGTCAGCAGCCGCAGTCCGAGGATCTCGCCCACATTGAGCAGATGCCGGATGTACGCTTTGGTGAAGTTGCGGCAGGCGTAACAGGAACAACCCTCCTCGATCGGGGTGAAATCCTGCGCGAACTTCGCCGCTTTCAGCGAAATAGTCTCGCCGCTGCCGACATACGCCCCCCCGTGGCGGCCCAGCCGGGTCGGAAGCACGCAGTCGAACATGTCCACGCCCCGGGCCACGCTTTCCACGATCTGCCGGGGCGTGCCCACCCCCATGAGGTAACGGGGCGAATCCTCCGGCAGACAGGGGACGGCGGCATCCACGGCCAGCATCATTTCCGACTCGCTTTCGCCCACGGAAACCCCGCCGATCGCGTAGCCGTCGAATCCGATCCCGACGATGCTCTCCGCCGACCGGCGCCGCAATTCCGGGTAGACCGAACCCTGCACGATGCCGAACCGCAACTGCCCGTCATTCAGCGGCTGTTCCCGGGACATTCTTTCCCAGCGGGTGGTGATCTCCAGCGAATTCAGCGCCTGAGCGAAAGTCGCCGGGTACGGCGTGCATTCGTCGAACGCCATGACGATATCCGAATCCAGCGTCCGCTGAATGTGCATCGACTCCACCGGTCCCAGAAAGAACCGCGTCCCGTCGATGTGCGAAGCGAACTTCACTCCGTCCGCGGTGATTTTGCGCAGATTCGCCAGACTGAAGACCTGAAACCCCCCGGAATCCGTCAGGATCGGCCGATCCCATGCGATGAACCGGTGCAGACCTCCGGCGGCGGCAATGATTTCCAGCCCCGGACGCAGAAACAGGTGGTAGGTGTTGCCGAGAATGATCTGCGTTTGCAGTTCCGTCAACTCCGCCGGGCTGACCGCTTTGACGCTGCCCCGGGTGCCCACCGGCATGAATACCGGGGTCTGGATATCCCCCCGCCGGGTGTGCAGCACCCCCCGCCGCGCCGCGCCGCAGCGGTGTTTCACTTCAAAAACGCCCATGCCGCAATCCTACTTGACGAACATGCCCTTGTACAATTCTTCGCACTCGCGTTTCAGCCCGAGCGCGGCCGCGATCTCCCGGACGAAATCGAACACCGCCCCCGGTCCCCTGCCGGTCACGACATTGCCGTCGCGCACCGCCTGGTCGGTATGCGGCTTCAGGCCGTTGAGCCGATCCTCGAATCCCGGATACATGGTGAATTTTTTCCCGTCCAGCAGGCCCTGCTGCGCCAACACAAAAGGTGCGGCGCAGACGGCGGCGATCACCGCGCCGCGTTCGGCGGCCCGTTTCAGCACGTCGGCGACCTGTTCGTCCGCCGCAAGATTGGCCGCGCCGGGCATCCCGCCGGGCAGGATCACCGCGTCGTAATCGCCCATGCAGGCTTCGCCCAGCGAAGCGTCGACGGACAATTCCATGCCGTGGGCGCCGACGGCCCGTTTCCAGTTCAGCGCGGCGGTGGTGACCTCCACATTCAGCCGCCGCAGTACATCCACCGTGCCGACGGCCTCGATCTCCTCGAACCCGTCCGCGAAAATGACCAACGCGGTCTTGACCTTGTCCATATCTGCCGACCTCCGGGAATGGTTTCCTCTTGATGATTTCACATACTATACAGTGACCGGCGCCCGAAAGCAAGTGATTTTTACGTAAAACTTTTCGGAAGTCATTTGATTTTTCCCCGGACGCGGCGTATATTATGGGAGATTGCAGTCCCGTGGTGTAATGGTAGCACAAGTGATTCTGGTTCACTTTGTCGAGGTTCGAATCCTTGCGGGACTGCCATTTGCTTCTTTTCGCGGGAAAAGAAGTAAAACAAGAAAAAGCGGACAACGTTACTTTCGTTTGCCGACGGAAGAAAGTAACCGAAGAAAACGGGGGCGGGCGGAAACCCGCCCTCCTCTTTTTTATGCGTCGGCGGCAACTTTTTCCCGGATGCCCCCGGCGCCCTTTCGCGCCGCGCCGGGCGTGATCCCCCGCTTTTTCCGATAGATCCGGGAAAAGTAGTGGGGATCGTCGAACCCGGATTGCCGGGCGGCTTCCGCGATCGTGAGTGCCGGATCGGATTTCATCAGTTGGTCGGCGGCGTCCAGACGGCGCGCGATCAGCAGTTCCTTGAACGACGTTCGATACTCCCCTCGCAGGAAATGGGTGAGCCCCGATTCGCTGATCCGGAGAAATCGCGCCGCCTGACGCAGCGTCGGCTTCTCCGTCAGATGCCGTTCGATGAATCCCAGCAACTGCTGGTAGCGGAATCCCCCCGGCGCGGACACCAGTTCCCGCGCGGCGATGTAGTCCAGCAGGACTTTCGCCATATCCTCCAGACTGCCGGCCTCCTCCGGCGCGAAAAACGGCAGTTCGTAGAAATACTCCCGGACCTCCGGCCGGCCCGCCGTGAATTCCGGCGGCTCCGCGTCGGTGCGGAACTGACCGAACATGATGAAGCCCGCCACTTTGCCGAAAATCCGCACCGGCGCGATCAGTTCGTTCAGTCCGGCGTGACACCGGTAGCGGCAGACCGCCCCCGTTTCCAGACACCGCTTCTGCATCGCCAGATCCAGTTCCACGCAGCGCCCGCCGCCGAAAAACGTCTTCTGCATACAGTCGCAGTACCGGCTGTTCCCGAACGAACGCCCCCGCCGCAGGATCCGGCCGCTCCGAGAATAGAACACCACCTGAATTTTCATCGCCGCCGCGCAACTGTCCAGCAGCCGGCACACTTCATCGCTCAACAGCACATCCAGTGAGATCGTTTCCGCCATCTTTGCCCCGTTCCTCCCGGCTGCACAGCCGGCCAAAATCCCGCTTCCCTCGAAGCCCATGCATCAAACATTGCCTATTCGTCCGCCTCCCGCTTCCGCCGTCGCCAAGGCTATGGCGGACAAGCAACCCTTCACTTTTCTTCGGTTACTTTCTTTCCGCGGAAAGAAAGTAACGCTGTCGCCTTTTCTTGTCTTACTTCTTTTCCCGCGGGAAAAGAAGTAAGCCGCTGGACCACGTCCGGGTAGCACCCGGGGGGCAGATTTCTTTTATTTATGATCGGGTTTGTTGCATAAAATAGCATGATTTGCCGAAATATCCACCATAAAGCAAAAAAATCCATTGCTTTTTCGTCGGTCTTCGTATATAATATACGGTGGACGCAACCGGCAACTCCATTCACAAGGGAAAGGGTGAAAACGATGAAAGAAGTGAAAGTCGGTCTGATCGGGTTGGGCTTCATGGGCAGCACCCACTGGCGCATCTATGAAGCGCTTCCGGGGGTGAAGGTCACGGCGCTGGCGGATGTGGACGCCGCAAAACGGCGGGGCGACGTCAGCAAAGTCGTGGGCAATATCGGCGGCGGCGACAATTCCGCGCCGCTGAATATGACCGGCGTGGCGGTCTACGAGGACGCGTTGGAGTTGATCGCCAAAGCGGACGTGGACATGATCGACATCTGTGTGCCGACGCCGAAGCACAAAGAATACATTCTGGCCGCGCTGAAAGCGGGGCGGCATGTGTTTTCCGAGAAACCCCTCTGCCGGACGCGGGACGAGATTTCCGCGATCCGGGACGCGGTCAAAGCCGCGGGCAAGTTCTTCAATGTCGGCATGTGCGTACGGGCCTGGCCGGAGTACGACAGCGCCAAAAACATCCTCGCTTCCGGCAAACTCGGCAAGGTGCGGTCCGCGCTCTTTCGGCGGCTTTCGCCCTCCGTGGACGGCAACGCGTGGCGGAACTGGTTCATGAATGACGCGATGGCCGGCGGCGCCGCGCTGGATCTGCACACCCACGACACCGACATGGTCTGCTATCTTTTCGGCAATCCGACTGCGGTGCGCAGCGCGGGCGTCCGGGGCGTGGTCAGCGACAACGGCATTGATCACATCATCACTTCCTACGACTACCCCGACGGGAAATTCATCACCGCCGAGGGCGGCTGGTGCGCGCCGAAAAACGTGCCGTTCGAGATGAGTTTCCAGATCGTCTGCGAAAAAGGCGCGCTGAAACTCGACGCCGCCGGCTACCATCTCTACTGGAATGACGGCCGCGTGGAAACCCCGGACACCGGCGACGCGACGCTGCCCACCGGCTGGCATCGGGAACTCAAATACTTTACCGATTGCGTCCGGGACAACGTCACCCCGGACCGGTATCAGACGCCGGAATCGGTGTTCCAGTCGCTGGCGGTCGTCATGGCGGAGATCGCCTCGGTCGACAGCAAACAGCCTGTGGAGGTGCAATATGTATAAGGCTCTCAATTACTGGGTGTTCGGCGGATTCACCGGGGAAAAGACCCCGTATGAATTCATCGACTTCGCCGCGGCACGGAAACTCGACGGGATCGAACTCACCGTCGGCGACGCGCTCAGCATCGACATCACCGAGGCGGAATGCCGCAAAATCGCCGCTTACGCCGCGGAGAAAAAAATCGGACTGCGGACGCTGGCCAGCGGATTTTTCTGGGGCTGCTCCCTCAGCGCCGCCGACGAATCCGAACGGCAGCAGGCGCTCGCGTTCGGTAAAAAGTACTTGCAGATCGCCAACTGGATCGGCGCGGAAACCATCCTCGTCATCCCCGGCGCCACCCGCGTGGCGTGGGAACCGTCCCGCCCCGTCATCAGTTATCAGCAGGCGTGGGACAACGCGACCCGATCCGTCCGCGAACTCCTGGTCACGGCGGAGAAACTCAACGTCAACCTCGCGCTGGAGAATGTTTGGAATCGCTTCCTCCTCTCCCCGATGGAGTGGAAGTTCTTCCTCGATCAGTTCCACAGCGACAAAGTCGGCATCTACTTCGATGTGGCCAACTGCTGCATCTACGGCCGCCCGCAGGATTACGTCGAGATCCTGAAAGGCTACGTCAAAGCCGTTCACATCAAGAACTTCACCGAAACCGACTGCGCCGGCGGACTGCACGGCTTCGGCGATGACATCCTCTCCGGCGAAGTCGACTTCGATGCACTCAAAGCCGCTCTCAAGGCCGTCAACTACTCCGGTCCGCTGACGGCGGAGATGATCCCCTTCTCCCGGCTGCCCGATCTCGTGCTCCCGGACGAACCGCTTGCCGTTGCCACTGCCGACAAAATGCTCGCCCTTTTCGGAAAATGAAGATCGGAATCATCGCCCAGCGGTTCGCCAAACCGCTGGACGAAGCACTGGCCATCGCGGCCTCCACCGGGGTGGACGGCGTGCAGTTGTACGCCGTTTCCCCCCGGGAAAATCTTTTGGAGTCCTCCCCCGCCGAGCGGCGCGAACTCGTCCGCCGCTGCGCCGATCTCGGGTTGGAGATCTTTTCCGTCTGCGGCGAAGTCGGCGGATTCGGATTTCGTGAACCCGACGCCAATCCCCGCAACATCGACAAAATCCGCCGCAGCATGGACCTCGCCCTGGCGCTGGGATGCAACATCGTCACCAGTCACATCGGCGTCATTCAGCCCGCCCCTTCCCCCAAGCGGGCGGCCCAGCAGGATTCCCTGCGCAAAATCGGAGACTATGCCGCCGCATGCGGCGCCCTCCTCGCCATCGAAACCGGCCCCGAACGCGGCGCGGTACTCCGGGAGTTTTTGGATGAACTCGCTCAGCCCGGGATCGCCGTCAACCTCGACCCCGGCAATATGGCCATGATCACCGGCGAAGACCCCTGCGTCACCGCCGAGATCCTCGCCCCCTACATCCGCCATACCCACCTCAAGGACGGATGCCACTACCGTGACTGCGAACCGGAACAGGTCTACGCCGCCTTCGCTTCCGGCGGCATCAAACAACTTTTTGCCGAACACGGTACCGCGTTCATGGAAAAACCCATCGGTTCCGGTTCCGTGGACTGGCCCCGCTATCTCGCCACACTGCACCGCCTCCGCCTCGACCGCTTTCCCGCCGTCATCGAACGCGAAGTCTCCCCCCGCTCCATCCCCGAAGCCCGCTCCGCCGTCTCCCTCCTTACTTCTTTTCTCGCGGGAAAAGAAGTAAGACAAGAAAAGGCGAATACGTTACTTTCTTTTGACGACAAAAGAAAGTAACCAAAGAAAACGCGGGGATGCAAACCGGACCGGCGACAACGGAGCCGGGCCTCAGTTTCGCGGCGGCACGTTGCCGCTCTTTTCTCGCGGGAAAAAGAAGTAAGACAAGAAAAGGCAACTGCGTCACTTCCTTTTGACAACAAGAGAAAGCAACCAAAGAAAACGCGTGACTGCAGCCGGACCGGCGACAACGGAGCCGGGCCGCTGTTTCGCGGCGGCACGTTTGCCGCTCTTTTCCTGCGGGAAAAGAAGTAAGACAAGAAAAGGCAACTGCGTCACTTCCTTTTGACAACAAGAGAAAGCAACCAAAGAAAACTCTGCCTCGCAGTCTCAACCGCGGAGCGTATTTTTTCCGAGTTCTCACCGCTTGCGGACTGCGAACGCGGGATGTGTTCCCAACGGCGGAAGACCGCCGCGCGACCGGCGGGAGCGCGAGAGACGCGCGGAGGCGGAGCCGACGCGCCGGGGGGTCCGGGGGTGTTCTCCCCCGGAGCGGCAAGTGCGGTCAAAGCGTGAAAACTCTTTTCCGCAGAAAAGCGGGAAAAGTTTTCACAGATTTGATCGCGGAGTCGTCCGAAGCCGTCATCCGCAAACCGCCGAAAAAGACCTCGGGGTGCAGGGCCTTAAGCCCTGCCGGGGGCGGGGGTGTCGGGGGAGGGGCGAGCAGCCCCGCCCCTGACGAAAAAACGTCCTGCTCTGCCTCCCGCCGCCCGCGGTCCGCCGAAAAACGCTCCGCAAAGTATTCGCGCCGTTCGCGGTCCGCCGTCGCGCCGGTTCCGTCACATGAGCCGGAGTTTGGCGGAAAGGATGTTCCCGGTGCAGGGGCGGCCGGCGCCGTCCACCCGGACGTTATCGGTCATTTCGCGGCTGACTCCGTACAGGAACGAGCCTTTCATCCCGTCGATCTCAATCGTCCCGTCGGTGGAAAGGGTGACGATCGCGCTCAGCGGTTCACTGAAAATGATCTGATGATCGACAAGTTCGTACTGCCGTGTCAGTTCTTCCGGGAAGAAATCGTGCGGATGGCTCAGCCAGTCGAACGAAGCGGAATTCACGTCGAAGCAGGCCACGTTGTCGATAACGGCCAGCCCGTCGCGGTGATGATGCCCGTTGAGCGACATCAGCACCCGGCGGCGGTCGGAATTGGCCCGGTTGATGATGGCCCACAACTCGTCCCGGTTTCGGATCTCGCCGCCGCTGACCCGGTCCAGCGACGCGTGGCTGAGCAGGACACAGGGCTTTTCGCTCTCCATGATCGCGGTCTCGATGAATTCGAGCTGCTCCGGCGGCAGCGTCTCCCGGGTCTTCGGGAAGTCGAAGTAGTTCCGATACTGGTAGTGAGTGAAACCGGCGGAACTGGTATAATAATTGGTGTCGATGGCGATAAAGCGGAAAGGTCCCCGCTCGAACCAGTAGTACTCCTTCGGCATCCGGTAAAGCCGCAGGGTATCCTCCACGGCGGCGCCGTCGGTGTCGTGGTTGCCCATGACGTGGTAGAGCGGGACGGAACTTCGGAACGATTCTTCCACGAAGTCGGTGAAAGTTGTGGGCGAATGGCAGTAATCGCCCAAACTCACCATAAAATCCACCTTTTCCCGTTCCGCCCGTTCCCGGATCGCCGCAAACCGCTTGGGCGCATCGGTGCAGAACACCCCCGGATAATGATGGATGTCCGCGAAAACCAGAAACTTGATCCTGTCCATGAAATTCCGTCCTTCCCCGGTGCCGCACCGGTATTTTTGGGATTGTTTACGATTCGCTTAATATAGGTGCCGAGCCGGAAAAATACAATCCCTCCGCGGGTTCGCGGCTGCGGAAAACAGCAAAAATACAAAACAAAAAACGATTGTTACAAGGGTTTTCCCGATCCGCCCGTCATGCGCCTGACCGCCCGACACGCGCTCGACCGTCTCCCGCTTCCGCCGCCGGACCACGTCCGGGCAGCGCCCGGGGGCAGATTTCTTTTTTTATTTTTTCAGTTCTTTTTGCCCGCCATGCGCTCGGCCCGTTCCAGTTCGGCGACGGAACCGTCGGCAAGTTCGACGCCTTCGCTCATGGCGCGGGCTTCGGAGAGGAACTCCAATTCGCCGGGGTAATAGATCTTGGAAACGCCTTTGGCCTTCGGCGCGGAGACCAGTTCGGTGATGACGTTCTCCATGCGGGCGGTAAATGCGTCAAGTCCGCCGAAAAAGGCGGGGTTGATCGCCATGAAAAAGTGGCCGGTGTCGGCGTCGCGGCCGGGAACCGAATTCCACGAATTCACGCCGGAGAGCGTTCCGGCTCCGGCCAGCACTCCGGCCAGCATCTCCACCATCACCGCCAGTCCGTAACCTTTGTGTCCGGCCAGCGGCAGCATGATGGCGCCGTCGTAAATGGCCTGCGGATCGGTGGTGGGATTGCCGTGCTTGTCCAAGATCCATCCTTCGGGGATGGGGCGGTTGTCGGCGGCGGCGAGAATGATCTTGCCGCTGGCGACCACGCTCATGCAGATGTCGAAAAGGACGGCCCGGTATTTCCCGGCGGGCGCGGCGTAGGCGAAGGGATTGTTGCCGATCCCGGCGGCGGCGGCGCCGGTCACGGCGATGAGCGGACAGGTATTGCTCATGGAGAAACCGATCAGTCCCGCGTCGGCGCACATCATGGCATAATATCCCGCCGCGCCGTAGTGATCGCTGTGATTGACCGTGGCGGCGACCAGCGGCATGGCGGCGGCTTTGGCGATCATCCGTTCCACGACCTCGCAGGAGGCGGGAATGCCCAGACCGCCGTTGGCGCTGGCCCGGATGAATGCCGGACCTTCGGCGATGATCCTGACTTCGGCGTCGGGAATGATGCCGCAGGAAGCGATGCAGTCGAGATAACGGGCCAACCGGATGACGCCGTGGGAATGGATGCCCCGGGCGTCGGCGCTGACCAAAACGGCGGCGATCCGCGATGCCGCCGGTTCCGGGACTCCGAACCGCAGCAGCGGTTCGCGGCACCGGGAAGTGAGTTCGGATACGGAGATTTTCATGGTTTCACCTCTTTGGCGATGCGTTTCCGGCCGTCGGCTGCCGGCGGCGGCGCGTTATGCCCCATGCGGGGGAACAGAGTAAGATGCTTTTTCGTTCGGATATTCCGATAGACCAGATAGACCGAAGCGGGCGGACAGATGGTATCGACCAATCCGGCGCTCATGAGCACTTCACAGCGGATGCGCGAAGCCAGATGGATGACGTCGACGTAATCCGAAGCGGCGGCGATCTTCGGGTCCGACTCGGGAACGAGTTGCGGCCAGCCCGGCCGCCGGTTCGCCGCCGCGCCGCCGTGATCGGCCAGCGCCGGAACGTTGGCGATGCAGAGGGTCACTTCCGGGACCAGCGCCGCGGCCGCCAGCGCCTGGGCGCCGCCCTGACTGCGGCCGGCGACGATCAGCGTCCGGCCGTCCCATTCCGGCAGGGACTTGACGAAATCCAGCGCCCGCGCCGTGCGCAGGAACATGTTTTTGAAGTAACTTTTTTCCCGGTCGTCCCGCCCGGAACGTGTTCTCCGATCGGGCGGCGGATTGCGGTTGAGTTCCTTGTAGAACTCCGACGGCATACCGTTGGGGACCCCGTGGGCGTTGACGTCGAAAACGATGGCCCGATCTCCGAGTTCCGTCCGCAGTTGCGCGCTCTTGAACCCAGCGCCGTGAAAATACACCACCGCCGGCAGACTCCGCTCCGCACTCTCCGGCGGCATGACCAGGTATCCTTTGACCGGGATACCGTCCACGGCGGGGATCTCCACATCCTCGCCGCGCCACTTGTCGGTCCGGGCGATGGTCCGCCGCGTCGCCGTCAGGGGAATTGCCGCGAGTTTCCGCAGTTCCCGCGCCCAGAACGCGTCGAAATCCCCGGGAATCGGACGGACCGGACCCAGCCGGTCCGGTTCGATCAGCACGCCGTCGCCGTAGGGACAAAGCCGCGACGGAGGAGCGATCTCCTTGCCGGAAGCGTCCACATACACGCCGGTCACGGCAAGATGCGCCGGATGCGACGAACTCATGGTCACGGTGAACGGCCGGTCCGCCCCGTGATCCTCGACCGTCCGGGTGAAAAGATTGACCCAGCGAAAAATGCGGACCGCCGCCGTTCCCGGCGGGGGTGCGACCGGGTCCACCCGGAAACGGACCGTTTCTCCGCACTTGCCCCGATGGTCCCGATTCGCGGCGGTGATCACCAGCGGCGCGTTGCGCCCGGAAACCTCCAGTTCCGGGCCCTCCGCCACATAGACCGGTTCCGCCGCCGCCAGCGCCGCTCCGACCCAGATCGCGGCGCAAGTCCCGCATCGTTCCAGCATTTTGTCCTCCCTGCGTGTTTGTCATTCAAGTCCGAAATAATATAACATGAAAATTTTATTTTACAATATTAAACATGCCGAAAAGGACAGAGATTCCACTTCCGCCCGCAATCACGCCGTTTGCGGACTGCGGACCCTCCGCCGCCGCAAGCGGATCGCGGACGCCGTATGTACCCCAAACGACCGCAGACCGCCGCGCGACCAACGGGAGCGCGAGATGCGCGGAGGCGGAGCCGACGCGCCAGGGGGTCCGGGGGCGTGTTCCCCCGGTGCGGCAAGTGCGGTCAAAGCGTGAAAACTCTTTTCCGCAGAAAAGCGGAAAAAGTTTTCACAGATTTGGCCGCGGAGTCGTCCGGAACCGTCATCCGCAGGCTACCGAAAGAGACCTCGGGGTGCAGGGCCTTAAGCCCTGCCGAGGGCGGGGGTGTCGGGGGAGGGGCGAGCAGCCCCGCCCCTGACAAAAAAACCGCCCCGCACTGCGCCCCGCCGTCAGCGGTCCGCAGAAAGAAGCCGGGGGTGTCGGGAGGCGAGCAGCCCCCTGACAAAAAAACCGCCCCGCATTGCATCCCGCCGTCAACAATTGAAAAAGCGGTCTTTGTAGAGCGACAGGATGCGCAGAGCAATGCGGCGGCAGGGGATGTCGGCATCGACCCGGGCGTCGGCGAAGCGGGCGAAAACCTCCCGCCGTCCACGGTTCATCGCGGCAAATTCCGCCCGCGGATCGGCGGCGGCGGCGAGAAACGGCGGCAATCCGGCGCGGGCGATGCGGTCGTAGGCGACGCGGTCGTCCACATCCAGCCAGACGAGGAATCCCAGTCCGGCGCGAATCTCCTCCGGCACGAAGGGATTGCTCAGTGCGCCGCCGCCCAGCGCGATGACCCGGCGAACGGGATCGGCGGCCAGACGCGCCAGCACCGCCGCTTCCCGGCGACGGAACGCTTCCTCGCCGTCGGCGGCGAAAATCTCCCGGACGCCGCGGTGCGCCGGATCGGTATTGACGATCTCCGCGTCGGTGTCGGTGAGGTCCAGATCGAGGATCGCGGCGATCTCGGCGCCGACGGAAGTCTTGCCGCAGTGCTTGACCCCGCAAAGCACGATGTTCCGGGGCAGTGCGCCGACGTTTTTGTAGCACAGCCACGAGTCGCGCAGGTCCCGGCCCAGCCGGAACAACTCCTCGAACGTCGCGCCGTCGCCCGCCGTCAGCGCGGCGCGCATTTCGGTCAGGCGTTCGGAAAATTCATCCAGCGCGGGCAGGATCGCCTCGGTGTTGGCCAGACAGATATCCCGCCACATCTCCGGGGTGCTGGAGGCGATCCGGCTGGTATCCCGGAACCCCGTGGCGCACCCGAAGTAGTGCCGCCGCTGTTCCCGCGGGTCCTCCCGGTCCAGAATGCTCCGGGTCAGCGCCGAGGCAATGATGTGCAGCATGTGGCTGGTGTGGGCGACGAGCCGGTCGTGATCGGCGGCGGCGATGCGCCGGGGATGGGTCGAGAGGAAACGCCAGAAATTCTCCACCTGCTCCACGTCTCCGGGGGCGGAGTTCGCGCCGGGCACGATGAAAACATCCGCGTTGCGGTACAACTGCCCGACGGCGGAAAGATACCCGCTTTTCTCCGTTCCCGCCATCGGGTGACTGCCCACGAAGCGCAAATTCGGAAACGCGGCGGCCGCCGCCATGACCCCGCCCTTGATGCTGGCGATGTCGGTCAGCACCGCGCCGGGTTTGAGCCGGTCGTGATAACGGCGGATGAAGTCGATCGTCACCGGGACGGGAAGACAGAGCACGGCAAGGTCCGCGGCGGCCAGTGCGGTCTCCGGGTCGGGATAAACTTCTTCCGCCGCCTGACGGGTCAAAGCCCACTGCCCGGCTTCGGGAGAACGGTTCCAGACGCCCACCCGGTACTGTTTGCGGTCCAGCGCCAGCGCCAGCGAAGCGCCCAGCAGTCCCAGTCCGAGGATGACCACGGTTTTCCGGTTTTCCTCCGAAACGGGCGCGGTGCCGAACCGGAATGCGTAATACTCCGCCAGCATGGTCTCCGTGGCGGCGGCGTCCAGCGGCACGGTCCGAACTTCGCCGACGGCCAGGGGCAGCACCGCCCTGAACCGCCCGTCGCCGTTTTTTTTGTCGCCTTTCATCAACTCGACGATGCGGTCGGTCCGCCGTTCCAGCGGCCGGTCCGCCAACTGCTCCGGCGCAATGCCGAAGTGTTCCAGCAGCCGGTGCTGATACTCCGGCACCTCCGGGGGGCATACACCCAGTTTCGCCGCAGTGAATGCCGCCATATCCATGCCGACGGCCACCGCTTCGCCGTGGGAGAGTTGAAATCGGCTCAAATGTTCCAGCGCGTGCCCGAAGGTGTGTCCGTAGTTGAGAAAAATCCGCCCGGCGTCGCCGCTCTCCCGCTCGTCGGCGGCCACCACCGCCGCCTTGATCTCGCAGGAACGGCGGATGGCGAATTTGAGTTGCACCGGATCGCGCCGGATCGCCGCCGCGTCCGTGCGCAGCAGCCGTTCCGCCAGCGCCGCGTCCCGGATCATCGCAGTTTTGACGATCTCGGCCAGTCCGCATCCCAGTTCCCGTTCCGGGAGCGTGGCCAGCATCCCGCAGTCGATGACCACCAGTTGCGGCTGGTGGAACGCGCCCACCAGATTCTTGCCGAACGCGGTGTCCACCGCCGTCTTGCCCCCCACCGAGGAATCCACCATCGCCAGCAGGGAGGTCGGCAGTTGGATGAAAGGGACCCCGCGCATGAAGATCGCCGCCGCGAATCCGGTCAGGTCTCCGACGACCCCGCCGCCCAGCGCGGCAAAAAGCGTGTCCCGCCGCCCCATGCCCAGTTCGCCGGCCCGGGCGCAGATCGCCATGGCGGTGTCGATGGTTTTGGAATGTTCCCCGGCGGGAAAGACGAAATGCTCCGTCCGCTTGCCGCCGCGCCGCAACGCCGCCGTCACCTCGGGCAGAAATCGCGCGGTGTTGCTGTCCGCCGTCACCAGCACCCGCTTCTGCGGCAGTGCGGCGAACGCGGCTTCCGCCGCCTTGCCGGTCAGAGCGGTGAAAAGAATATCGTAACTGCGGCTGGCAAGTTCAACCCGCACCTTGTCTCCTGCGTCCGTCATGGTCGAATCCCTCCGGTCAAAATTCCGCGATCCGCGCGCCGAGCCGCCGGAAGTCCGCCGCGAATCCCGGGTAGGTGACGCCGCACGCCCCGCCGTCCCGGATCACGGTCTCGCCGTCCGCGCCCAGCGCCGCCACCGCCAGCGCCATGGCGATGCGGTGGTCGGCGTGACTTTGCACCTCCGCGCCGTGCAGACGCCCGGCGCCGCGAATGACCATGCCGTCGGCCAGTTCTTCGATCTCCGCGCCCATTTTCCGCAGTTCGGCGGTCATGCAGGCGATGCGGTCGGTCTCCTTGAGCCGGGCCTGCGGCACGTTGACCAGCCGGGTCTCCCCGGCTGCGCAGCATCCCAGCACCGCCATGAGCGGGAGCGCGTCCGGCGTGGCGTTGAGGTCGAACGTGCCGCCGCGCAGTTCCGAACGCCGCACCGCCACGTATCCCGCCTCGTCCCGGAGGTCCCCGCCCATCTCCCGGACAAAGTCGAACACCCGCTTGTCCCCCTGAAGATCGGTGAAATCCAAATTGGCGATCCGCACTTCCCTCCCGGCGATCACCCCCGCGCCCAGCGGGAACGCCGCCGTGGAGAAATCCGCCGGGATCACCCGGGAAAACGCCTGATAGCGCTGGCCGCCGGGAATCTCGAACCGCAATAAATCTTCCCGGGCGTGCACCGTGACGCCGCACCGCGCCAGCCAGTCCAGCGTGATCCGCACGTAATCCGCTTCATTGAGAAAATCCAGTTCCAGCACCGAATCCCGCCGCGCCAACGGCAGCGCCATCAGCAGCGCCGAAAGATACTGACTGGTGGTGCCGTCCACCCGCGCCCGCCCGCCGGTCAGCGGACCGGAAACGGTCAGCGGCGCGAAGCCGCCGGTATCGCGCGTCCGGGCGCCGAGGGCGGCCAGCGCGTCCAATTCGCCCCGCATGATCCGCGTCCGCAGCGAAGCGTCGCCGTCGAACGTCACTTCCGCCGCGCCCAGCGCCGCCGCCGCGGTCATGATCCGCAGGGAGGTCCCGGAGTTGCCCATGTCGATACGCTTCGCCGCCGCGGAGAAGTCGCCGCCGCATCCCCGGATCCGCCACAATGCGTCGGATATCTCCGCTTCCGCGCCCAGCGCCCGGGCCGCATTCAGCGCGGAACGGGTATCGCCGGAGAGCAGCGGCGCGTGAATCTCGCTCCAATTCCGGCCCAGCAGTCCGGCGACCACCGCCCGGATGGTGTGGCTCTTGGAGCCCGGAACGCTGATCTCTCCGGCCAGCGCCGCGCCGGGGGTGATCCGATAATCCATCGTCACACCAGCGCGGCGCGGAGTTGGGATATCCGCTTCATCAGCCCGGAAAACTGCTCCGGCGTGATCGACTGCAATCCGTCGCATTTGGCGGCGGCGGGATTGTTGTGGACCTCGATCATCAGTCCGTCCGCGCCGGCGGCCACCGCCGCCAGCGACAGCGGCGGGATGAATTCCGCCATGCCGATGGCGTGGCTGGGATCGACGATCACCGGCAGATGGGAAAGTTTTTTCAGCACCGGAACGGCGGAGATGTCCAGCGTGTTCCGGGTGTAGGTCTCAAAGGTGCGGATGCCCCGTTCGCACAGAATGACGTTCTCGTTGCCCGA
>JALEMG010000044.1 GCA_022768375.1 Lentisphaeria bacterium | reverse complement strand
CTCGATTTGCTTTCCACGGCGCAGTTCTTCGTCAACAACACCGCGTGCGCGATGGGCGGTTCCGTGGATATCGGCGGCGATTCCTACCGCCTGGACAAGAGCGGTCTCGGCATCACCCTGAGCAAGATCAGTTGAGAGGAGACTCCATCATGAAATTCGACTATGAACACCCGGAACTTGCCGAAGTCGACTTCGGCAAGTTCGCCAGCGGCGCATCCGGAGGGATGGCCCCCGGCCCGGAGGAGGACGGCGAGACCTCCGACCTGGGCGCTGGACTGTAAGCGGAAACGAAGTGTTTCCCGGCAGTCCGCGCGCAGGGGGCAAAAAACGGATGGAAACGGAATGGGATCGTTCCTGCCGGTCAGTTCCGATTTACGCTTTCATCCCTGATTTTTTGGCTGCGTTTGTAAAGCCATAGCGGGATCAGGATGAACACCAGCGTCCCGATCAGCAGAAAGGCAATATAACCGAGTACATAAAGCGTACCTTTTTCACGGACCCCCGGCGTCGGAATGAATCCGGTAATGATGGCAAAAAGCGAAGTGAGAAATGCTATGCCGGAAATGATCCACATCCCGATCTTGCCGCACGGTATCTTATACGCACGGGGGATATCCGGTCTGTTGTAACGCAGTTTGATCGCCGCGGCAAACATCAGCAGATACATCACCATGTACAATTGCGCCGTCAGGGCGGACATCAGCCAGAATGCCCCGCTGATCGTCGGCATGAAAAGGATCACCAGAGCCAGCAACGAGGAGATCACGGCCTGAATGATCAGAATGGTCGTCGGCATTCCCGCACGGTTGCGATGCTGCCAGCATGCGGGCAGGTAACCTTCTTTGGCGACCTCCAGAACGCCTTTCGACGGCCCCAGCACCCACGTCACCACCATGGTCAATGCTCCGTAGGAGAGCAGGAAGCACATGATGGGAGTCATCCACGGGATGCGGAATATTTTGAACATCGCGGCAAATGCCTGATCCGCGCCGGCGGCGAGGCTTATTTCACTCGGAGGGATCACCAGAGCGATCGCCAGTGCGCCGAGGACATTCAGCAGAATCACCAGAAAGCACGCGGTGAAGATCGCCTTGGGAAAATCCCGCCCGGGATTTTTCATCTCGGTAACGTGGATCGCCGACATTTCCATCCCGGCCAGCGCGACCATCATGCCGGACAGCAGCATCAACTGATTCCAGTTGCCCAGATCGGGGATCAGGGCTTCGCCGCTGAAAGCGATTTGAGGGGTCTTGCCGGCAACGATGTAGCCGACCGCCATCAGGATGATCACCGCTCCGGGAATCAGCGTCCCGGCCAACGCGCCTGAACTGCTTAACCATGCCGACAGCCGCATCCCCCGAAAGTTGAGGAATGTGGCCAGCCACAGCATGACCCATATCGTGATCAGCACGAACCAGCGGTTCTGCGCCCATTCCGGGTTGAATACATAGGCGATCGACGAGGCGACAAAGGTCAGCACGGCAGGAAACCACGGCAGATTTTCGACCCATTGCATGAAAACCGCCACAAAACCCCATTTCGGGCCGAACGCCTCTTTCACCCAGAGATAAACACCGCCGTCTTTCGGCCAACTGGATGCAAGTTCCGCCGAAACCAGCGCCGACGGCACAAAGAAGCATATCGCGGCCATGATGAGGTAAAATATCACGCTGTAACCGTATTCCGATCCCGACGGAAGATTACGCAGTGACAATACCGCAGCCACCGTCAACAGCGACATGGTCGCAACGCTCATATAACTTTTTTTCATATTGTCATCTCCTGTACTTACTTTTTGATGCACAGCGTGCGAAAGACGATCCGTCCTCCGCGCCGTTCCCGGGTGATGCCGTGAATGTCTCCCTCGTAACCGGGGAACGCGTTTTCAAATTTTTCCCGGGCAAGCAGATATTCCGCGATCGAATCCGCGTCTCCGGATACGGTTTCTCCGCCCATCATCACCGGAATGCCGGGGGGATAAGGAACCAGCATCACGGCAACGGTACGACCGTTCAGTTCGGAAACATCCGCCATTTCCACACTGCCGCGTACCACATGGGCCGCCGCTTCCGCCGGAAGCATGGAAGGTCGGGGGATGACCTCAAAGGCGCGGTGCATCAATTCCATTATCTTGTGCTCGCGCAGATAGTTGTGCATGGACTCGCAATGGGATTTCAATGTCTCTCCCTTGTAGCGGTCCGGATTATTTTTCACCAGGTCCGGGAAAACGGCTTCCAGCGGAGTTTCGGCGTCATACAACTTCTTGAACTCGAACAATGCCGCCAGCAGCGACCCCTGTTTCGCGCGGGTCGTTCCGAGGGAGTTCAGCAGCAAAAACGAGTAATAATCCGTTTTTTCGCAAACGATATTATGCCTGATGAGGAAATTGCTGACGATCGCCGCGGGGATGCCGCCGTTTGCGGACATTTCCCCATTGTCGTCCATGCCCGGAGTAAGAATGGTGAGTTTGATGGGGTCAAGCATCACGTAATTTTTTTCAATATCCTCAAATCCGTGCCAGTTGTCATGGGAATCGAGGACCCACGGCTCCTGATTTTTCACCAGATAATCCGTCGGACAATCGGCAAAATCGACCTTGGTCCCCTTATATTTCACGGTATGCGGCTGCCACATGCCGAAGAACCAATCGCCGTCCCGGTGCAGTTCCCGATGCAGGTCGGCGATCTTGCGGCGCAGTTGGATCGCCTCGCGGATGATATCCCCGAGGATCGTTTCCCCGTTGTCATCCATCATCTTGGTCGCAACATCCAATGAAGCGATCATGCTGTACTGGGGCGACGTGGAGCCGTGCATCATGTAGGACTCATTGAACAGCACCGGATCGATCCCGCGCTCCACGCCGTTGCGGATATGGAGCATGGATGCCTGAGAAAAGGCGGTCAGCAGTTTGTGCGTCGACTGGGAACAGAAGACCGGATGTCGGCACCCTTTTGCCGCCATCCCGTAATGTCCGGCGTAGACCGGGTGGAAATGCGCGTAAGCGTACCATGCTTCATCGAAGTGAAAATTTTCGATCATTCCGCTTTCGGCGTTTTCCGCAAAGATCGCTCCGGTGTTGTAGCAGACGCCGTCGTATGTCGAATTGGTCAGGGCGCTCATCCGGACATGGGATTTTGCCTTGCGGTCTTTGAGCAGAGGGTGCGCATCGATCCGCTTTGCGATCGAATCGGCCGAAAACTCCGACAGCCGGACCGGACCGATGATCCCCCTTGCGTTGCGGCGCGGGATCATGTAAACGGGTGTGGCTCCGGTGATCACCATTGCATAATTGAGCGATTTGTGGCAGTTGCGGTCGACCAGCGCAATATCGCCCGCCAAAACCTGACTGCGCCAGATGATCTGATTGACCGTGCTGGTGCCGTTCAGGACATAATAGGTGTGATCGGCGCCGAAAACCCGGGCGGAATTGCGTTCGGCGTCTCCCGCGGCGCCCTCATGGTCAAGCAGCGAACCCAATTCCGGGACGGAAATGGAGAGGTCGCTGCGGAAGGTGTTTTCGCCGAAGAATTTGAACATTGCGACGCCGGCGGGGGCGCGGAGAAACCCCTGTCCTCCCAGGTGTCCCGGAGTATGCCACGCGTATTTGTAACGTTCGGAATATTCCACCAGTTTTCCGAAAAATTCCGGCAGGACATCGGCGGAATAACTCTTGACCCAGTTGGCGATACGGCCGGCGATAAATTCGACGGTATCCGCCGTTTTCCACAGACAGTCGTTGATCTGACTCAGCACGTCCCCGGAAAGATTTTCCGTTTCCCAGTGGTCGGTCAGCAATATGACCGGAATTCGGGAATTCCGCGCCCGGACACGGGCAAGCAGGGTTTCCGGGGTCATTTTCTCACCGTCCTTTTCAAACTCCAGATCCCAGTCTATGATCACGCATCCGATATCGGCGCGGCTGGTGAATATTTCCAGCGCATCCTCGTAGTCGGGCGAGGCGATGACGCTGCAATCGGAAGTTTTTCCAAACTCCTCAAGCAATTCCCGCAACCTGTGTCCTTCATTGTTTCCCGCCGAAAATTCTCCGGAAACGATCAGTACCGGCCAGTCAGAGAGTGTCATCTTCATCAATCATTTCTCCTCTTGTCAAATAGACCTTCCCTGCCGTTTTCCACCGGAGCAATTCACGGACCTTGCCCAATACGCGGCAGAAAAAATCCCGGTTCGGAAGCCCGATCTATTTTTCTCTCCTCGGCTTCAATATATTGCAATTTGACGGGATTCCAAATCAGAAAATTTCATGTCCGGCGATAAAACTTCATAATTTAACATTGGAAAACAATTTTGAAATTTTATTCTTCGTCGCCGGTTGAAAAATTAAAAAAAAGAATTATGGTGCAACCGGGATGTTTCGGGCAAATCCGCCTGAAATTCCAGGAAGTCCCTTAACGTTCCCTCCCTCCCCGATCCCGCGCAGTTCCGCATAGCGCCGGTATGCCGTAAGTCACAAGTCCGCCAAACTTCCGCATGTTTTCTTCCAAGACGGACGGATTGCGGTAAAAAGGAAGGCCGGTCCGGAGCCCGTGTCTCGGAAACGCGGGAGGATGTTCACGATAAAGAGAAAAAAATCGCGCCGCATTTGCCGGCGACGGTCCGTTGCTCCCCGATACGCCGCTCCCGTCCGCACCGGACCAACGCGGGCCGGACTAACGCTCCTGAAGCGTGGAGGTGATGGAGAGCATCTGCGGTAAAAGTTGTTTCTTTCGGCTGAGCACCCCGGGGAGCAGAAAGAGTTCTCCGTCCCCGCTCCGGTAGGGCAGATTTCGGATGAGCGCCCGATCCCCCAGCGCCAGCAGTTCGGAATTTCCGCGAACCGCGTCCGTCACCAGCAAACCGAAAAAATCCAGTTTCTCGTTTTCCACGATCCGGCGCATCTCCGCCGCCAGTTCTTTCCGCCGCTGGTGAAGCAGTTCCAGATTGCTCTCCTCCACTTGGGACAGGGCAAAGCGAATGGCCCGATCGGTATAGTCCTTGCGGTCGGCCGCAATCACTTCCGCCGCGGGCTTGACCGCCAACGGAGAATCGATGCGCATCAGTTCACGCATCAAATCCTCCCGTCCCACGCCGGAGAGTTTCTCCAGCCATTCGCACATCCGCAGATCCAGTTCCGCGGTGGTGGGGGATTTCAGCATCAGGGTGTCGGAAATGATTCCCCCCAGCAGCAGACCGGCCATTTCCGGAGAGAGCCGTTCCCCCGCGCTGCGGTACATGGAGGCCACCAGCGTGCAGGTGCTTCCCACCACATCGCCGGTGAAGCGGATGGGGACCGCCGTGGGCATCATGCCGATGCGATGATGGTCCACCACCTCCACCACCGGGATCTCCTCCGTTCCCGGAGGGCTCTGCTCCAATTCGTTGTGATCCACCAGAATCATCCGGTAAGGCGGCGGCTCATGCAGGGTCTGCTTAAGTACGGCGCCGGCCAATTTGCCGCTGCCGTCCACCGCCGGGATGACATCTTCATAATGGTCGATGATTTTTTTCCGCACGTCCCGCAGCCGGTCGGAGGGGGAGATGACCAGTTCTTCGATGTTTGCGTCCAAAGCATAACGGACCGGGACGCTGAATTTCAGCCGCCGGATGGCTGCCGCGGAATCCAGTCCGGTGGAGAGGATCATCACTCCGCCGCGTCCGGCGGAGGCAATGATTTCCCTGCGCACGGGCCAGTTGCCGGTGACGATCATCAGTTTGATGCCCCGTTCCGCCAACTGCTTCTGGACATCGGGACGGTCACCGACGATCACCGCCAGTTTGGAACTGTCCGCCGGAAGGTGTTTTTCAAAGGTTTCGCAACTCATGGCGGCGACATAGACTTCGAAATCCTGTTCAAAGGATGCCGCCCCGTCGGTCAGCAGTTCGGCATCCAGCACCTGACGGATCAATTCCGGCGAGGAGTAAACCCGCCGGCCGGTAAGACCGCTGCCGCCGTCTCCGCCGCCGATGCTCAAAAGAGTGCTCAGCAAAGCCATGCCGCTCAACATGCCGAGGAAGTGTCCATCCCCGTCGACGACCGGCAGCCGGGGAAGCCGTGTTTCCCGCAGCCGGGCGACGGCGGTGAAAAGCGGCAAATCGCCCCGTACCGCCGGAACGTCGCTGAGCAGATCGCCGATTTGAATGTAGACATCGTTGCGGCGCAGAGGAGGTTTGATGTGGAACTTATCAAAAAGATAACGCGCGCGGTCGGGAAGTACGCCCGGACAAAGCGGAATGAAGCGACCGTCGCAATGTCTGCTCCGCAACGCGGCCAGCGCGGACGCGGCGGCCAGAGAATCAATATCCGGATTGCGGTGTCCGCTGATAAAGGTGCAGGGGGATTTCAATTTTTTTCTCACGGTTGTTTTTCCTTCCCATGCCCGACCTCGAAAGGTCCGGTTCGTAAGAGCGGGAGCGGACTCTGCGAGCCGCATTCCGAGGAAGGACCCGGTCGTCACAGCGGCGTTCCGCTTTGCCGCCGCCGCATAAAATACATGCTCCCGATTGCCGTTTCAAGCGGCGCGGCGGGATTTTCACATATCAAAATCTTTTCACCCCCTTGTCCGGAGGCGTCATACATCCTGCCCGCGATTTTTTGTCAAGCATCCGGGCGGGTGTTCCGACTGATTTGATGCGGCCGGGCATGAGAGAGGAACAGGGTCCTCCCCGAAGAACGCTTACTCCTGGGGGTACAACGGCGTTCCGTCGCGGAAGGAATAGCCGGGCCAGGTGTATTCCATCAATTCCAGAGGCTTTCCGCACTTGCCGAACGACTCGACCGGATAGACGCGGATTCTGTACCACGTGCTGTGTTTCATCCCTTTGCCGGGAAGTTTCAACTGAATGAAGTCCGTCTGATTCTTTTCCCGGCGGTAGAAGTCGCCGGCATAGGGGATCGTGACCGGATCTGCGAAGGAACCGTCCTCCCGTTTCTCCGCGATCTCCACCCGGTACAGGAGGGCGAAATCCCCTTTCACCGGGCGGGGAAAAATCACGAATATATAGCCGTAATCATAGCGGGTCATCAGTCGGGCGTCGTCGGCAAATTCGGGTGCGCGCCGCGTTTCGCTCCGCCTTGCCGCATCGACGGAGTCTTCCCGACGGAAAGGCAGGTTCACGATCCAGCGCCTTTCGGGAGCGATTTCCCGTTTGTCCAGCACATGATAGCGCCGGAATTCAATCCGGTCCCCGTACACTTCCATGATGAGCATCTGGACACACTCCCGGGCAAACGGAAGGATCCCGTTGACGACGTTGAACGCGGGTGTGCCGCCCAGACAGCCGTAGGCGAGCGTGGAACACGTCACTGCGGTGAATTCGCCCTGCCAGATGCCGCGTTCGTCCTCCAGCGGATAGTGCGTATGTCCCGAGAGGGAAATCACCCGCGGATGTCGATTGAGGACCAAACGCAGATTGCGCCAGTTTCCGCTGCTGCCGGCAACCGTTTCCGCCGGGGGGTAATGGGTCAGGAGAAAGATCGGCTTCCCGGCGGTGCGGAGTTCCGATTCTTTCAGCGCCGCATCCAGCCGTTCCAGCCCCGCGTCCGAATAATTCTGTCCGTCGGCGGAGGAAAATGCGAAAAAGTCATACCCCCGGAGATTGACGCACAGCATTTCCCCGGGGGGACGGCGCAGCCCGCGGCAGGCATTGGCAAACGCGTCGGCAAAGGAAACTCCGCGCGGGCGGTTGCAATCGTGGTTCCCCTCGCAGGCGACATGGTCCGGCGTGTTTTTCCCGAATCGTTCTTCGATCATCTCCCAGTACAGCCGGTAGGTCTCCGGAACGGCGCTTTCGGCGAGGTCGCCGAGATTGAGGATCGTGTCGATCTGCCGCTCCCGGAGCAAATCCAATGCAAGCCCGAGATTGCGCATATAAAGATTGTTCCGGCTCGGCAGACCCTGAATATCGCCGATAATCCCGGCCTTGATGACCGGTTTCTCCGATGCTGGGCACGGATAAGACATGGTTTGCTTCCTTTACGCCTTGAAAGAATCGGGAATGACATTATTCCCCGTTTGCGACGAATCGTCTCCGCATCCGAAGAAAGGGTAAAAGGCCAGGCAGACCCGCTTATTCGGCGCGTCGATCTCCCGAATGCCAGGCATATCCTCAATGAAACGCGAAATCGGTCCCAAAGCCGACCGGTTGCCAAAATCGGGCCGGGAATTCTGCTTGCCCCTGTCAGTCGCGTTTTTGTCTTCCGTCGGAAAAATTCCTGCCATCCCGTTATCCTTATCTCCTGTATCGGGCTCATCTCGCCTACTATACACCGACTTTGCCGATGAATCAAGAGCGTCAACGCGTATTTTTTCGAGACCGTCATCCGCAGACCGCCGAAAAAGACCTCGGGGGGACGGGGCCAAAAATCCCGTCGAAGGGGCGTCGAGGGCGGGCAGCCCGCTGACAAACAAACCGCTCCGCGCCGCTTGCAAAAGAAAAACGGGACTCTACCTCGGTTGACCGAATCCCGGAGAATTTTACGATGGTGGGCCTTGCGGAAAAATCCGCAAGCACTCTCCTACCCTCAAAATTGTCGCAAATGTTGCGATATGGAACCTCGCGGCAATTCAACTGAACTGTGACATCGTTACACGTTGCCGCCTCCGCCTTGTATCAAAAACGCCCCGTCGGAGTAAATCGGCGGGGCGGATTGTCAGAATAGACGACTTACGGATCGTCGGTCCCGGAATCGGCTTCGCCGTCGCCGCCGGGGAGCGAAAGTCCCGCGGTCTGTCTTCATCGTATCGTCCCTTTACGCGAATTTGCCGATGGTGGATTCGCAGTCGGCACGGCATCAGCGGTACAGCGGACCGAGGGACTGACAGGCGCGGTAGTCCGCTCCTTCCTTGTCCATACCGAAAGCATTCCACATATTCGGTCGGAAAATTTTGTCTTCCGCAACGTTATGCATGCACACCGGGATGCGGAGCATGGAAGCCAGCGTGATCAGGTCCGCCCCGATGTGGCCGAAAGTGAACGCCCCGTGATTGGCGCCCCAGTTGGCCATGACACTGTATACATCCCTGAATGCTCCTTTGCCGGTGAGGTTCGGCACGAACCACGTACTCGGCCAGCCGGGATCGGTCCGCTTGTCCAGAATCGCATGGACTTCAGCCGGAGGTTCGTAGGTATACCCTTCAGCGATCTGCAGCACCGGGCCGAGATCTTTGATCATATTGAGACGGCTGATGGTAATCGGCATGCCGCCCCTGGTGAGGAAGTGACTGGAAAATCCGCCGCCCCGGAAATAACTCAAACTCGCCGGGACCCAACTGGTGGCGTCGCAACATGCCTGAGCCTCCTCCGGAGTGATCTCCCAGAAAGGCTTCATCGCCGGACTGCCGTTCCGACTCTGCCGTCCGGTGGCATCCAGCGAAGTCGCCCCGGAGTTGATGAGGTGGATCATGCCGGGGACTTCCAGATCGCAGCCGGTGGCCTCCTTCACCGCCGCCGGACTCCAATAGGTGCGTACGTCGGAAAATCCGACGGCGCAATTGCTCAGCAAATGGCTGAAGAGCATCGCCACGCCGTTGCAGGCGTCGTTTTCGGTAGCAAGCACGAACGCCTCGCGGATGCCGTTCCAGTCAAATGAAGTATTGAGCAGCGTTTCCATCACGTCGCCATTGGGAAGATAATCGGTCCACTGGCGCTGCCCCTGGAACCCGCCGGCAATGGCATTGTGTCCCTGCGCTTCCTCAATGAAACCCATTTCGACAAGTTTGCGGTTGCCGACCATCAGGTCGCGGCCGATAATGGTCATTTTGGTGACGAACTGCCAGATTTCGTCCTGCTTCGACTGATCATTGCCATTCCTGCCGTTGTAGACGTCTTCGCCCTGACGACAGTTCTTGCGGATCCACGCATAGGCACGCTCGTATTCCTCAGGATCGTAGATGTTTTCCTGAATACGGCGGGTTATTTCGCACATATCCACCTGTTCACAGCGCATATTGAGGTATTCCTCGAAGAAGTCGGGGTCGACGATGGAACCGGCGATGCCCATGGCGACGCTTCCCATGGAGAGATACGCTTTGCCTCGCATGGACGAGGCGGCAACCGCTGCCCGGACGAAGCGGAGAATCTTTTCGGCGACATCATCCGGGATCGCGGTGTCATCGCAGTTCTTAACGTCCCTGCCGTAGATGCCGAACGCCGGCAGACCCTTTTGGGCATGAGCGGCCAGTACCGCCGCCAAATACACCGCTCCCGGACGTTCCGTACCGTTGAACCCCCACACCGCTTTCTGGGTAAGCGGATCCATGTCCATGGTTTCCGATCCGTAGCACCAGCAGGGGGTCACAGTCAGGGTCGCCATTACATTGTTCGCCTGAAATTTCCTCTGACAGTCGGCCGCTTCGGAAAATCCTCCTATGGTGGTGTCGGCAATGACGCACTCCACCGATTGGCCGTTGGAATAGCGGAGATTTCGGGAAATCAGTTCCGCCGCGGATTTCGCCATACTCATGGTCTGCACTTCCAGCGACTCACGTATCCCTTTGCGCCGTCCGTCAATGACCGGGCGGATGCCGATCCGCGGAAGTTCGGCATAGTAACGGTTTTCGCCAAGATGAACCTTTGCTTCGCTCATATTTTTTCTCCTTTTTTTGGGAACCTCTATCAATATCTTTTTGACAGAAATTCCGATTGTTTCTGTTTGAAAATCTCCGAATGAGATTTTTCTGTGTTTTACGTTAACGCTTTGACTTCTCTTCTTCAAGGATCCTCGACTGAAAAAGCCGACATTTT